>BTVV01000104.1:0-21544 GCA_045863855.1 Planctomycetota bacterium
GCCACGTCGCACCGCGCGGGAAGTACGCGTCGTCCAGCGTCTTGCTGAATTCCGAATAGTCGATGCGGTGATCTTCCCAGCTCAGGCGCTGCTTGGGCATCCCCGTCGTGCCGCCCGTCTCGAAGACGTGATACGGCCTCCCCGCGTACGCGCGCGGCACCCAGCGTTCGTTGGGTTCGTCGCGCAGCCAGTTGTCGTCGAAATGCGGGAAGCGCTTCAGGTCCGCGAGCGAACCGATCTCCTTGCGCGGATCGAACCCCGCCTGCTTCGCCCAGTCGAGCCAGAACGGACAGCCCGTCTCGGGCGAAAAATGCCATTCGATCGTCTCGCGTAGATGCGCTTCCAAACGCGCCTGCGCCTCACTCATGGGACGTTCCAACACGGCGGCGCTCATGCGGCGATCCCTCCGCCCGCCGCTACCGGCTTCGGCGGGAAATAGCGGTCCAGCGTCGCCCGGCTCGGCGGCGGCGTCAGCAGCGATACCAGCACCACCAGCACCGCCGAACCCAGGCACATCGGCATCACCGGCAGGAAGCCATACACCGTCACGTTACCCGGCGTGCGCAGCAGGAAATTCCCCAGCTCGGGGTAAATCGCCACCGGCGGCTGCCCCGGCTTCGGTGCGATTCCTTCGGTGCCGTTGTAAATCAACCACGTCGCGATCAGCGTCGCGGCCACCCAGATCACCGCGGCCAGCGCGCCCCACTTGGTGCTGCGCTTCCAGAAAAGCGCCGCCACCATGATCGGCGCCAGCGCCGCGAAGCCGCTGAAGGCGAAACGGATCGCCAGTTCGAAAATGCCCGCCTTGTCCTTCAATTGCAGCGCGATCAGATACGCCGTCACCGTCACCACGACCACGAACGCGCGGCCCGTCCACACCTGAGCCTTCTCTCCGAAGCGTTCCTTCCCGCCGTAGTACGCGAAGATGTCTTCGGTGAACATCGTACACAGCGCCAGAATTTGGCTGTCGCTGGCCATCACGCACGCCATGATCCCCGCGCCGAGGATACCGGCCACCCATACCTCCGAATGCGACGTCAGCATGCGCAGGATCACGTCGTCCGACTCTCCCTTGCCCAGCCCCGGGAACTGATCCGCCGAGACCACCCCCAGATATACGCTGGGAACCCAGATCGCCGCGATGCATAGCGGATACAGGATCACCGTCTTCTTGAAATGCGTCACGCGCTCCGCCGTCATGCACATGATCGCGATATGCGGAAACATGATTGCCGAGAGCGGGATGAACATGTAGCTGAAGAACTCTTCCTTCGCGATCCGCTCGCGGCTCAGCAACGATGCCGTCTTGGGGTTCGCCGCCAGCCGCTCCATCACTTGGTCGAACCCACCCACGCTTCGGCTGATCAAGATGAACGCCACCGTTCCGAAGCACAAAAACAGGAGCGTCTGGAACGTGTTGACCCAAGCCGTCCCGCGCATCCCGCCGAAGAAAACGTAGCTCATCACCACCAACGCCACGATCGCCCCGCCTAATTCGTAACTCACCCACGAAACCACGGTTCCATCGGCCAACGGGTACTGGCTGATCGCCTCCAGCGTCGTCCCGCCGCCCATGACGCCGATGATGATGTAAGGCACCAGCATCGCCGCCGTGAGCGCGAATATGAGCGTGCCGATGAAGCTGCACTCCCAGCGGTCGCGGAAGTACTGTACTTGCGTCATGTGCCCGAACCGCTTGCCCAGGCGCCACAATCGCGTGCCTATGAAAAATATGGTCAGCGGAATCACGAAGCCCGACGAAGAAGCCATCAGGCCGTACACGCCGATGCCCACGCGGTAGGCCAATCCCGAACTGCCCAGGATCGCGAAGGCCGTCATGTTCGTCCCGAAGAGCGAAAGGAGAAACACGAACTGGCCCAGCTTGCGACCCGCAAGGAAGAAGTCCTCGCCCGAGTCCTTACCCTTGCGGAAGGCGAAGATCCCGATGTAGACGACGATCGATAGATACGCGAACACCACCAAGGCGGGAATCATGCGCGCTCCCCGCCGTTCGAAGACGCGTTCGGCTCGTCCTCATCCAGGTCCTTGGGCCACGCCAGCTTCACCAGCGCGAACATGGCGCAGGCCGCAAGCACCGAATAACCGATATGATAGGCCAGTCCGGCAGGCAGGAAGCCGAAGACCAGCCGCTTGTTCGTCCAAAGCCAGAAATCGTGATGCAAGGTCACCATGACCGCGACGAACACGATAAAAAGAAACATGCGCATACGAGTGATTTCCAGGAGCGCGAAGTTATTTCTTCTGCAATGCCCACAACTGTGTCTGCGTCGGCACGTACAGCACGCCGTTGGCCGCCACGGGTGAACCGTAGATGGGCGACGAGAAGTTAAGCGCCCGGAACTTCAACCCGGTCGCCTTCCCCTTCCCGCCCGGCACCGGCACGAACGTGTCCGTCGCCGGATCGTGAACCTTCAACTCCTTATCCAGCGCGAAAACCCACAGGTCCCCGTCCTCGGTGCCCAGATACACCTTGCCGTCCGCGACCAGCGTGGACGCCCACACGTGGCTCACCGTGTCGAAGACCCAATGCGGTTTGCCGGTCTCCACGTCCAGGCAGTGCACCTTGCCGCTGTACTCGGCCAGGAACAGCAGACCCTCGGCGATCGAGACCGTTGAGATCGTCCGCCCCACGTCCTTGTATTGCCATACCGGCGTGCCCTTCGCCGCGTCGACGCAGCTCAAGCAGCCCACGCCCTCGCCGTGTTCGGGATCCTGACCCACCGCCACGTAGATCCGGTCGTTATGCACCACCGGCGTGGCGATGATCTCGCTCGGACCGTCCGCGTTCGGATACTTAAAGGGAGCGTCCGCCGCGCCTTCTTCGCCCGGCATTTTGAATTTCTGGCCGTCTTTGACCTTATGTTCTGGCGGATTGCACTCGAAGCTCCAGACCTGCTTGAACACATTAAAGCCTTCTTCGTCCTTCACCGGCTCGGGCTCGAAGGCATACAGAAATCCGTCTCCGCCGCCAAAAATGATCAGATCCTTGCCGCCCACCGTCGCCAAGGCAGGGCTCGACCAATTGCAATGAAACAGCCGCTTGCTGATTCCCGAAGCTTCCTCGGCCAGCAGCGCCCCGGTCTTCTTGTCCAGTTTCACCAGCGTCGGAGCGTTCAGCGACGGGATCTCCACGTGCGACCAGTCCTGGCCGTTCGAAGTCGTCGCGTACACATGGTCGCCGTGCAACAGCACGCTGCTCGAGGCGATGTTGTGCGGAAAGACGCCCAGTTCGGTGCGCATGTCGAAGCGCCACAGGATATCCGCGTCCGTCGGACCCGGCGGAACGAACTTATCCTTCATGCGCTCCTTGACCTTCGCGCGCGCCTCGTCGTCCGACGCCTGCTCCAGCGCGATCATCGCCTCCGGAGACATGAATACCTGCTCGTCCTGATAGCCCTGGTTGCCGTCCGCCAGCCCATTGGCGTCCAGGCACACGACCTCGCAGCGGTTCGTCACCACGTAGACGTGGTTGCCTTCCACCACCGGCGCCGAGCAGATGCCCAAAAACTCCCAATCACTGACCTTGCCCGCGCCCAGCTTCGGTACCACGAGCTGCCAGAGGAACTTGCCGGTCGCTTCTTCGAAGCACATCACGATCCCGCGGTCGCCCTTGTGCTTGGGGTCGCGCGGGCCTTCGTTGTTGGTGCCGATGAATACCTTGCCGCCGGATATCGTGGGGTTCCCGTAGGTCTGGCTGCCCAGCTTCGCCACCCACTTCACGTTCTTCGTCGTGGCAACATCCACTTCTTCGCTGTCCGGCTTGAGCTTCCCCGGATCGGCTACGGCAGGCAGATTCTTCTCGTCGCTGACCATATTGCGGCCGCCATCGCGGCCCCAGCCCGGCCAGTCGCCCGCTTGAGCCGCGCAGACCCAGAGCGCCAGGCTCGCCAATCCCGCCTTCCACATGCGATGCGTCATGCTCGACCCTCTCCCGGAACCGGCCGGCCTTGCGATACGCGGCCCGCCGGCTTCACTCGTTCTTGGTGATGACGATGTTGTCCATGAACACTTTTTTCTGCGCCTGCGGAGAGAATCCGAACAGCCCCGGCGATCCGTGCGTATGCGCCACCTTATGCGGCACCTCGATCGTCCACGCCGCCGGCTCCGCGTCGCCCTTCTTCCACGCCTTCGCGCGGATCGTCCCCGATCCGTCCGCCGCCAAATCCACCCGCGTCTTCAGCGTGTACCAGGCCGAGGGCTGCCACTTGAACGGCACCGACACCTTCACCAGATCGTGGTTGCTGCTCACCTCCAGCACCTGCGCGTTCCCGATCAGCGCCACGACGTAACGCTGGTTGATCACGCCTACGTTCGACATCCAGCGCCGATTCCCGTCGGTCATCACGTCCGCCTGCAGCGTATAGTTCTTCATGTCCGGATGGCCGATGAACGTGATCGCGCGCTGGAACAGAAGGTTATCCAGCGTCTTGGCCAGCACCTTGTTCCCGTTCAGGTCGCGAACGTCCCACTTGAAGCGCGCCCCGATCCAAGGCAGCGGCGGATAGTCGAACGCCTCGCCCGCGTCGTCCTTCGCCGCGAGCTTGAACGATTCGAAATCTTCCGAGATCGGCAGGTACGGCAGCACACGCCCGCGCACGAAAGCCGTCGTCTTCCCGTCGGCCGCCGTGAATTTGAACATCCCCGCCGACGGTACCTGCTCCGGACCGGCCTCGAACTCGGTGGGGCTCGTGAATGTTCCGTTCAGCTTCGCCTGTACCTTGGCCGTGGGTGGGACAAAGCCGGCCCACGTTCCGCCGGCCGGATCGAACGGTTTGCCGTCCGACCAGCGGAAACGCAGCGCTATTTTCTCGCCCGGACGCGCCAGCAATTCGGAGGGAATCGCCTGCAGCACCGGCGCATGCTGCTCGACCGGCACGGGCGCCGCCGCCGCTGCCACCGGAGCGCCCTTCTTGCTCCCGAAGCAGTACAGCCGTTTGGTGGTATGCAGGTAAACCTTGCCGTCGTAAACCGCCGGAGAACCCAGGCAGCTTCCTTCCAGCTTCACGGCGCTCAACACGTCCGGACCCGCATCGCTCGGCCGCACGATGAAGAACTCCCCGCTCACCATCGGCACGTACAGCTTCCCGTCGGCATACAAAGGCGAGGCGTGAAGCTGTTCGTTGCCGAGCTTTTTGCGCCATACGATCTTCCCCGTCCCCGCATCGACGCTGGCCAACTCCCCGGTCATCGTCGTGACGTAAACGCGGTCGCCCACCAGCACGGGCGAACTGCTGAACGCGCTCAAATCGTTGCGCCAAGCTTCCGACTCCTTGCCCAGCACCGCCGGACGCGCTCCGTCGGGCAGCGTTGCGGGCACGCGAAAGGCCGCCATCCGCCCGCTCTCCGAACTGTCCAGGTTTTCCTTGTCGTGAATCGCGATCACCAGATCCTTGTAGCGCACCACGCCCGCATTCACCCCGCCGTAGGAGAACTGCACCCGCCACAGCGCTTCGCCCGTCCGAGCGTCGCCGCAAATTACGTTGCCGCAGCCCGTCCCCGCGTAGAACACGCGCCGCCCGTTCCACCAATCCAAGACGACCGTGGAGAAACTCGAATCCTTCGGCGCGACCCCGGGCTCGCACGCCCACACATGAGCGCCGGTGCGTTTGTCGAACGCATAGAACCGGTCCCGCGCCGGACCCTGATTGCCCCAGAACGACGTGATCCCGCGCACAATCACCAAATCGCCGTCGATCACCGGAGCTCCAGTGCGGCCGTTGGGGAAGGTCAGGCGCCCGAAGGCGTCCTGATGCGACTGGTGCCATACATCCTTGCCCGAACTGTCCAGCGCGAAGAATTCGCCGCCCGTCGTCAGCAAATACACGTAGCCCGTCTCAGGATCCACCGTCGGCGATCCGATCGCATAGCGCTCGTACGCCGTGTCGCTGGTGAAGTCGGGAAAGGTGCGCTCCCACAGCACCTTCCCGCTCTTGGTCTCCACGCAATCCAGCACTTCGCGCAGATCGGGACCGTGCCCACGATAACCCCAGACGTACGCGCGGTCGCCCAATATCACCGGCGTCCCGCGTCCCGGAAGCTCCAGCGTCCAGAGCGACTGCTGCGCGGTGCCGTCCCAACGATCGGGCAACCCTTGCTCGTCGCAGTAGCCGTTTTGATGCGGACCGCGCCAACTCGTCCAGCCCAAGGCGCCTTTCGCCGCATCCTTCTTCTTTTCGGCCTTCGGCGGCTTAGGCGGCTCCGCGCGCTCGTCACGGTCCTTATCGCAGCCCGCCAAGCCCAACAGCGCCGCCGCCAAGGTCAACCCCATCCACGCTTTCATCCGTTCCGCGCCCCGATCCGTTGGTCCGCTGAGCCTCTGAATCCGTTCCACTTTCCGTGCTTCCACGCTTGCTCAAATATACCTGTACGTATAATATAGGCACGTACTGTATACGCCGGTCTTGGGGAGGCCAAGGGAATTTTGCCGGAATTACCTATCGACAGCCCGATGCGCCGGCGCCTGCCCCCGCTGCTGCGGCACGCATGGTACGGGCTCAACCAGGCCTTCCGACGCCGAATCGCGCCGCTGGGCATCACGCCCGATCAGTTCACCATCCTCAGAGTGCTCTTGGAAGCCCGCAGCGAAGGCGTGACCCAGCGCGAATTGGCCCAGCGCATGGGCAGCGATCCCAACACCATCTCGGCGCTGGTCCAACGGATGGAAACCGCCGAACTCCTGGAAAGACTGCCGCACGAGAACGATCGGCGCGCGCACCGCCTGCGGCTGACCGAAGCAGGCCGCAAGACCTACAAGAAAGCCCGGCCCATCGCCCTCGACCTGCAGGCCGAGATCCTGGCCGGACTCAAACCGGAAGAACTGGAGAGCTTCCTGACCGCCTTGCAGACCATCAGCAAAGCCTGCCAGGACGCCGCCGACCGCTCGCCCAGCGAAACCCGCGTTGGCATCCGACGTCCGCCGGCCGAATACGAATAACTACTGTCCCAGGCAGTACAGGTGCTCGGCCCCGCGGATGTACACGCGCGAACCTTCGAAGACCGGCGTCGCCTTGGTCGGTTCCAACGTGTTGTTCGCCAGCATCTTCAGTTCCTTGCCCGGCTCCAGCACCAGCGTCTTGCCCATCTCGCTCGCGACGACCACATACGGCCCCGCCAGCGCAATGCTCGGATAGAAAGGCTGATTCCCGCCACCGCCCTCGGGCTTGAAATCCTTCGTCGCCACTTCCGCGCCCGTCTTGGCGTCCAGTACCGTCATGAAGCCGTACCGCGTGACCGCGTAGATCAGCCCATCGTGAATCAGCGGCGAAGCGTAATAACGCTCTTTCTTCGGCGCGGCCTTCCACAACTCCTCGGGCTTGAACGGCTCGTCCGCGCTGGCCGGAAGCTTCAGCGCCTTCGCGCCCTTCTCGTCCACGAAGTACGCCACGCCGTCCTGGATCACCGCCCCGTTGTACTCGTTCGTCGCCAGATTCTGCGCCAGCGCCTTGCCGTCCGAGATGCGGATGAAATCCCCCACCGGCGTCACCACCAGGTCCACTCCGCCGATCGTGAGCGGCGTCGGCGTGCCCCACGTCTGCCGCGCCGGCGTCTTCCACGCTTCGGCGCCCGTCGCCGGATCGAATGCCAGCAGCGTGCCGTTGTATTGGATCAGCAGCTTCCCGCCGTGCAGCACCGGCGACGCGCTATGCCCCCAACCCTGCTTCGGAGCGCCCAGCGCCTTCACCCATTGCAGCTTCCCGTCCAGATCGTACACCGCCACCGTCCCCACTCCGAAGACCGTCGCCACCAGCTTCCCGTCGCTCACCGGCACCGGCGACGCATACCCATTGTCGCCGTGCGTCGCCGGCGGCAGATACTTCTCTACTGGCTTCAGCGTCGCCTTCTTCTCGTCGATCTGCTTTTGCAGCGCTTCCACCTGAGCTTTGGCAGCCGCGTCTTCGCGCGCCTTCCGCCGCAAGCGTCCGGCTTCGCCCTCCAACTTCTTGACTTCATCCACCGTCCCTTGAGCCGCTTTAATCTTTTCCTGAATCCCTGCCTGCTCCGCTTCCGGTTCGGTTTTCCAAACAGGATTGGCCTGCTGCCACAGGATCTTCCCGTCGGCCTTGTTCACGCAAATCAGGATATCCGGCTCGCCGCAAACGAAGATCTTCTCGCCCACGATCACCGGCGACGCGTTGCTCTTGTTGGGCATCTTGCACGTCCAGAGCACGCCCTGCTCTTTGCTCCAGTTCACCGGCGGCTTCGCGTCGGGGTAGCGCCCCGTCCAGTCCGAACGCCAGCCCACCGTCTCGGCCTGCGCGCCCGCCGTCAGCAACGCCACCAGACCACCGGCCACCCACACGCCGATTCTCGCTGATTTGCTCATGCCGAATTCCATCCTTTATATTGGTTCGTTGCTTGTACCAGCCTTACTTCCCGCGCAGATCGTACGCCGCGGCCTGCCCTTCTTTATTCCGCACGAAGATGCGTCCACCGCTGAACGCCGGGCTCGTCCAGCACGTCCCCGAGTGGATCGCCACGCGTGCCGCCGGAGTGAAGTTCGCCGGACTCGCGTCCGCGATCGCCAACTCGCCCTTGTCCGAGAAGACCACCAGCTTCCCGCTCACCACGATCACCGATCCGCCCAGCCCCTGCTGCACCCACTTCTGCTGGCCGGTCGCGAAATCCAGGCACTTCAGCGACTGCTTGCCCATCTGCCCGTCCATGCCGTAGATGTGTCCTTCGTAATACACCGGGCCCGTCGTGTGCGATGCGATCGTTTTGTTCGTCCAGAGCTGCTTGGCGCCGCCCGCTCCCACTTGAACCAGCGCGCACCCTGTGCCGTAGCCCGAAGTGATGAAGATTTTGTCGCCCACCACGATCGGGTCCGACGCGTTCACCTCGTAGCTCGTCTTCCACGGGCTCTGGAAAATCTGCTGCCCGTTCTGCAGGCTCAACCCCACCAGCCCGGTCGCCGAGAACATTGCCACAGCCGTAGGAGCGCCCGCCGGAAAGAGCACCGCCGAACTGTACCCCGCCCCGTCGCTCCCGCTCTTCCAGACCACTTGCCCCGTCGTCTTGTTAAAGGCCACCACCGAAGCGTTCGGAGCGCCCGGGTTCACGATCACCACTTCGCCGTGGACCGTCGGCGAACTCGAAAGCCCCCAGCGCGGAATCCGCGCGCCCAGTTCCTGCCGCGTATCCTTCTGCCACACCACCGCGCCCTTCGCCGCGTCCAGGCACAGCAGCAGGCCTTCGCGGCTGTACGTGTATACCTTCCCGCTGTCCACCGCCGGCGTCGCGCGCGGCCCCGGATACTGATTGTCCGTCCCGCAGCGGTAGCTGTACTTCCAGACCTCTTGGCCCGAATCCGCGTCCACGCACCAGACCGTGTCCTGACCGCCCGAATTCCCCAGGTTGTAGGCTTTGTTCCCGCTCACCACCCAAGCCGAATAGCCCTGCCCGATATCTTTCTGCCACAGTTGCTTCGGCTTCCCGCCCGGCCATTGGGTCGTCCACGACGTATCCGTCGTGATCCCCGTCCGGTCCGGTCCGCGCCACTGCGGCCACTCCACCGCCGCCGGCGCGCCCGCCCATACCGCGCCCGACGCGCAAAGCGCCAACACCACGGCGCTTCGAATCACGAGCGAGGGTCCGCCGCCAACGGGGCTGTGCATGAGTTGCTCCCTGTATATAAGGACAGTTCGATGGTGCAGCGCACCCAGTCTAGCACGCACGACTTTCCCCGCCAGACGGATCGGACACCCGGTTGACGCCTTGGACGCCCCGAAAGCTGCACTTCTTCATCCTGCACCAAGTGAACTCGAAGGTACCCCACACCGTTTACCGTTTACCGTTTACCGCTCCCCCCTCCCGCCTATGATGCCTTCATGCCGCACCGCCTCTGCGCCGATCTCGTCGCGCTCATCCACGCCGCGATCGTCCTCTACATCCTCCTCGGCGTCCCCCTCATTCTGATCGGACTATGGCGCGGCTGGCTCTGGGTGCGTCGGCCCTGGTTTCGCCTCTCCCATCTGCTCTTAAGCCTTGCCGTGATCGGCTTCGAATGGGCCGGCCAACCCTGCCCGCTCACCTCGCTCGAACGAAACCTCCGCGCCGCCGAAGGCGGAGCGTACGAAGGGTCGTTTATCCAGCATTACGTGAGCGAAGCGATCCACCTGGACCTGACGCCGCAACAACTGGCGCTGCCGACGAGTTGTTGGGTGGCGCTGATCGTGGGGTTGTTTATCTGGCGCGGTCCCCGCCGAAGCGAACGCGCTCAGACCGGCGGCGAACGCCGCGAAGACTTGGGCGGACGGACATAGGCTCCGGTATCCGGCACGTTCACGCTCGGATAGCGCCCCGAAACCGGCTTGCCGCGCCGGCCGTAAAAGAGGCTCGGAGAACGATACATCAAATCCAGCGCCGGCGAGATCGTCCCCGGCACCAGCGTCGCCGTCTGACGCGCGCGTTCCTTCATCGCCTGCTCATCCAGAAACGCATTCAGCAGCGTCGCCATCTCCTCCACCGCCTGGTCGCGGTTGAACTCCGTGTACGGTTCGATGCACGACGGCGCGGCAAAGAGCTTCTCGGCCAGAATCCGGTCCAACTCCAATTCGACCTTCATGCGCGCCGCCGCGTAAATCTCGCCGTCCACCGCCCGCATCGTGCCCAGGAAGATGGTCCGCGGATTACCCAGCACCTTCGCGTCCAGCAGGAAACGCAACTCCTGCGCGCTCGTCAGAAGATTCAGGTTGATCACCGCGAAGTTGAACGCACTGCCGCAGTTCTTGGCTTTGAAATCGTCGATCTGCGCCGCCGCATGTTCCAGCGTCTGCCCGATCGGAAAAAACGTGTCCAGCCCGTGAGCCCCCGTCGCGAGCGCCTTGCGGATCCGCTCGACAACCTGAATCTCCTTCGGCATCCCCACCGACTCGAAACCTAAGACCGAGTACTTAAACGCCTGCATGCCCGTTCCCCGTTGTAGGTGGCTGTGCGGCCTCAAAGGACGCACATCGGTTCGTGTATCTTACCCGTTCATCGACTTATGCACCATGCAAACTTCAATCCATCCCTAGCAACTCCACATTCAACCATAACCAGCGCTAAATACTATACTTAAGTGATTACCGAATTCTGCGTATCGAGGTCGAAACATACCTTGGACGACGAAACCGACTCAAATTGAGTCACCCCAAGCGCGGACGAAGAAGTCTGGGTTATTTGCGAAGCGACCGGGCGGCAGGCTCTACAGGACGCCCTTGGTGCTGGGCACCCCGGAGACGCGCGGGTCGCGTTCCACGGCTTGCCGCAGCGCGCGGGCGAAGGCTTTGAAGGTCGCTTCGATCAGGTGATGCGTATTCCGGCCCGCCCGCAGATCGACATGCATCGTGCTCAGGCTCGACGATGCGAACGCGCCGAGGAAATCCTCCAGCAGCTCCACGTCGAAGGTTCCGACCTTCCCCTTCTGCAGCCGCTTGCGCCCGCGGAACGAGAGGTGCGCGCGGCCGGAAAGGTCGATCGTCACCTGCGCCAAGGCTTCGTCCAGCGGCACGCTCGCGAACCCGAATCGCCGGATCCCGGCCTTGTCGCCCAGCGCGTCCTTCACCGCCATGCCCAGCACGATGCCCACGTCTTCCACGCTGTGGTGATCGTCGACGTGCCGGTCGCCCGCGCAGGCCACCTTGAGGTCCAGCGCCCCGTGCTTGGCCAGCGCCTCCAGCATGTGGTCGAAGAACCCGATCCCGGTCCCCGCGTCGGCTTGGCCCGAACCGTCCAGGTTCAGCGTCAGGCGAATATCGGTCTCGAGCGTCTTGCGCTTCACGTCCGCGCGCCGGCCGCTCGTCTTTTTGCCGCCCGTCGTTTTAGCCACGCTGGAGATACTCCCGGAAACACTCGAGAAACGCATCGATCTCCCCGTCCGTGCCCACGGTGATGCGCAGGCCGTCATCGAGGAGCCTTGCCGGGAAGTATCGGATCAGAATGCCCCGCTCCTTAAGGAATCGGTACGCCCCCGCCGCGCGCTCCGCCGCCTTCGGACCCGGCAGCCGCGTAAAAACGAAGTTCGACTGGCTCGGCAACACCTCCAGCCCCAGCTCGTGCAACGCCTTCACCAGCCGCGCCCGCGTCGCCTTCACCTTGCGCGTGTTCGCCGCCGTCCACTCCGGATCGCGCAACGCCGCGGCCCCCGCCGCGATCGCCAGCCGGTCCAGGTTGTAGCTGTCTTTCACCTTCACCAGACCCGCTACGATCTCCCGCGACGCGTAAAGCAAACCCAGGCGCATCCCCGCCAGGCTGTGGCTCTTCGAGAACGTGCGCGTCACCACCACGTTCGGCTTCTCGCTCACCAGCCCCAGCGCGTGATGCTCCGCGAACTCCACGTACGCCTCGTCGATCACCAGGATGCCGTCGATCAGGCTGTCGGCCAGATGCCGCAGATCGTTCAGCGCGTAGACCGTCCCCGAAGGCGAATTCGGCGCCGCGACGAAGACCAGCTTCGCGCCACAGCCGTACAGATCCGCCGGCAGTTCGAAATCCCGGTTGAAATCCACCGTCCGAATCTCGGCGCCCTGCGCATGCGCGAGCGTCTCGTACAGCACATAGGTCGGATACGGGTACGCGATCGCGTCGCCTTCGGCCACGAACGCGCGCAGGAGCATCGCCAGCAGTTCGTCGCTCCCGTTCCCGTGCAGGATCTGCTCGACCGGCAGGCCCGTGGCCTCGCTCGCCGCGCGCCGAAGCTCCGTCGCCATCGGATCGCTGTAACGCCGCAGCCGCTCGCCTGCCGTCTTGCCCGACCCCAGTTCCGCCTGGATCGCTTCCACCACGCGCGGACTCGGCGGATACGGATTCTCGTTCGTGTTCAGCTTGACGACCTTCGCCCCGGCCGGCGGCTGCTCGCCCGGTTTGTAGGCCTCCATCGCTTCGATGTTGGGACGAAACAGGCTCATCGCGATTTCCCGCCGCGTCGCACCGCCACCGCCCGCCGGTGCGCTTCCAACCCCTCGGCATCCGCCAGCGTCTCGATCGCGCTGCTCAGCGCGCCCAAGCCCGCCGCGTCCGCCCCGATCAGACTCGTCCGGCGCAGGAAAGTATACACGCTCACCCCGCTGAACGCCCGCGCCGTGCCCCCCGTCGGCAGCGTGTGGCTCGGACCGGCCACGTAATCCCCCAGAGACTCCGTGGCGTACGGCGTCAGGAATATCGCGCCCGCCGTCGTCAGCCGCCGCGACACAGGCTTGGGACTGCGCACAAACAGCTCCAGATGCTCCGGCGCCAGCGCATTGGCCGCTTCGATCGCCCCGCTCAAATCCTTCGCCACCACCGCCAGGCCCCAGTCGCGCAGCGCCGATCCAGCGATCTCGCGCCGCGGCAGCGTCGCGAGCTGCTTCGCCAACTCGGACTGCACCGCCAGCGCCACGCGCATCGAATCCGTCACCAGCACGCAGCTCGACAGCGGATCGTGCTCCGCCTGCGCCAGCAGATCCGCCGCAATCCAGTCCGCGCGCGGGCGCGCCGCGCCTTCGGCCAGCACCAGCACCTCGCTGGGACCGGCCAGCATGTCGATATCCACGTGCCCGAAAACCGCGCGCTTGGCCAGCATCACGAACAGGTTGCCCGGCCCGACGATCTTCTCCACGCGCGGAACGCTCGGCGTCCCGAAGGCCAGCGCCCCGATCGCCTGCGCCCCGCCCAGACGGTAAATTTCCTCCACGCCCAACAGTTCGCAGGCGCACAGCACCCCGTCGCTCAGCGCGCCTTTAGGCCCGCAAGGCGTGCAAACCGCGATCTCTTGCACGCCCGCTTCCTGAGCCGGAATCACGTTCATCAGCACGCTCGACGGATACGCCGCCGTCCCGCCCGGCACGTACACGCCCACGCGCCGCAGCGCACTCCACATCAGCCCCGCCGTCACGCCCTTCGGACCGCCCGCGCTCGACTGAGGCGCGAGGGCCTTCGGCAGCAGCCGCCGCTGGTACTCGGCGATCCGCCGCGCCGACAGCTCCAGCGCCTTGCGCAGCTTCGCCGGCGTGCGCCGGTAGCCCGCGCGCCGCTCCGCCGCCGATACCTTCAGCAGCTTCGGCGTCAGCGCCACCCCGTCGATACGCTTGGCGTAATGCCTCATGGCCGCGTCGCCGTCCGCGCGCACGTCCGACAGAATCCGCGCCACCACCGCTTCCGGCGCCAGCACCTTCCCGAAAAGCTGCTTCACGCGCGCGCGGTACGCCGCACTGTCCAGGCGTTCCATCGCCGCCAGTCGGCCGTCCAGGCGCGCCAGCGCCTTGCGCGCGGCGGCCGTTCCGGCTCGAACCATCGGCAGTACGGAGGACATGGCGGTTAGAATGCTCCCAAAACCGTTGCTCGGCTCGAACCCGCGAAGGGGCTCACGTTAACGCACCACGCCGCTTCTGCAACGCTAGCGGCGAAAGACTCGCGCGCGGAACCTGAATCTGAGGTCGCAGGTGGCCGTCCGGTTGTTGTACAAGTGGACTGTCGGTTACGGAGACCATCGATCATGGCCGCTCAAACGCAACCCCCGCCGCCGCGCCCGATTCCTTGGCGCTTGCTCATATACGCGCTGCTCTTCGTCGGCGTCGGCTCCGGCAGCGTCTACATGGTCGATCAGTTGGTCGTCAAGCCGCGCCAGCAGTACGAACGCGAGATGCAGGAAAAAATCGCCGCCCAATCCAAGCAAATCGCCGAACTCGACGCGCGACGAAAGGAACTCGAAGCCTTCGTCGGACGCCTCAAGCATTCCGAACGCCGCGCCCAGATCGTCGTCCTCGACCAGCGCAAGGACGAAGCCGGGCAGATCTACACACGCTTTCGATTCACCGAGATCGACGCCGACGGCAACCCGATCAAGGACGGGATCGAGATCGAAGTTCCCGGCGAGGAGATCTACTTCGACGCGCTGGCCATCAAGTTCGAGGACGCGTTCGTCGAACAAGGCGACGCGCTGAAGGGCAAATCCCTGCTCCTCTTTCGCCGCGTCTTCACCAACCGCCTGATGCCCGACGACGGCTACGCCCTCGATCCGCGCGGAATGGCCCCCGAGATCTACGCGTCCAAAGAAGCGCCCGGCGATCTCGAGAAGGAACTCTGGCTGAAATTCTGGGAACTCGCCGACAACCCCGACCTGGCTAAAGAGAAAGGCATCCGCGCCATCCACGGCGAAGCCGTCTACGCCAAGCTCAAGAAGGATAAAGTCTACCTCGTCGAACTCCGCAGCACCGGCGAACTGACCGTCACCCTGCCCATGTCCATCAAGAAGCCGCCCGCCGAAGCCGGGAAATCCGAATAGCGAGCTACTCCGCTACATCCCCGACCTTCGCCAGATAAATCTGCCGCGAACCCTCGTGGATCGAGTCGAACGTGAACGACTGCCCGTCCGCCGACCAGCGCGGATGCAGATCGCAGCGGATGTCCCCGCGGAACGGCTCCGGAGAATCGAACGGCCCCAAGTCCACCCGCCGGCGCGATGCCAATTCGTACACGAACAGTTGCGCGCGTGGCGGCGTGCCTTGCGGGTACGTGTCGCACAAGAGCCAGCGCCGGTCCGCGCGGTACGAAGCGTGCCCGTCGGCCGGCAGCACCTCGGGGTCCAGCGCGCGAGCCGCGCCCGTCCGCTCGTTCAGCAGCACGAACTGCATCGGCCCCAGTACGTTGCTGCTCACCAAGATCGTCTCGTCGTCGAACCAGTCGAAGTGGCTCACCTTTCGCCCGAACGGTATCAGCGCCTTCAAGCCCGCGCCGTCCGGGCTCACCGACCAGAGCGAACTCAGCCAGCTATCCGCCAGCTTGATCCGCCCGATCAGCAGTGCCCGCGTCCCCGACGGATTGAGATGCAGATGGTCGATCCATACCGCGCCGTAATCGCCGGGCGGCGGAGGCGCCGCGGCCAGCAGCTCCGGCAGAGGCAGCACCAGCGCGGACGAACCCGTCTTCAGGTCGAGCCGGAAAATCCCGTCATCCGCCGGACACGCCCCGCGAAAATAAGCCGCGCCGCACGCGTAACCCGTCACCGAACGGATGTGGTACGAGCGCGCCCGGTCCAGCCCCAGCGCCACCGCGCCGTGCCGTGCCACCGCCGCCAGCGAACCGTGCAGTTCGCGCTTCAAGCCTGACTTCGGATTCACCGCACGCACGCCCAGACGGCCTTCGCGCCAGACGTTGAAGACGACCTCTTCGCCGAAGCCCACGTCGATGACATGCAGCATCGCGCCCTGCTGCAAGTTGAACGCGCGCGTACGGTCCAGTTCGGTGAAGCGTCCGCTCGCGCGGTCCACCAGCCCCACGCGCGCCTCGTCGGCCTCGGTCGGCCGGCGATCGTGGAAATCGGTCTGCAGCGCCAGGTGCTCGTTCTCGCCCGCCAGCCACGGATCGATCCCGTAATAGCCGAAGAAATGATGGCGCGGCCCGACCGTCAACGCTCGAACGGATGGCATCTGTTTTCCCCTCGTTGAACGCTCGAACTGAAGCCAAATTTCCAGATTGGGCTTATTGACAGCATAAGTCATGCACGGCGTAGATTCCCTCAAGCTTCCCGCCCGCCCCGGTCGAATCCCTAGACATGGGGGGAACGTCTCGAAACGCGCTGCGCGTAAGCGCGCGCGTCCGCCGCGAGCCTGCGCTCGCGCTCGCCGCAACAGCCACGGCCACCGCGCCAGCTCCGCGCCGCCACGCCAAGGTCCTGACCGCGGCGTTCCGGCCGCTGCGCCCCGGCCGCCTGGTGCGCGAGCTGCTTGCGTCGAACGCGCCGGCCGCGCCGCACGCCTGGGTGCTCGCCGCCGCGCGCCTGCGGCTCGATGCCCTCCCCGATCCCGCGCCCGAACGCTGGCTCCTGCGCCTCGCCGAACGCTTCGGCGCGCCGGCCGGAAACGACGACGAACGCCAGCGCTGCGCCGGCGCGCTCGCCCGCGGCCTCCCGCTCGCCGCCTGGAACGCCCCCGAACTGCTCGGCGAACTCCTGCTCGCCGCCCGCGAAGCCGCGCAAGCGTCGTCGCGCGACGGACGCGCCGGACGCCAAAGCGAACCCTGCGTCTACACGCCCTTCGAACTCGCCCGCCGCATGATCGGATCGCTCCTCGTCGGGCCGCGCCGCACGCTCGATCCCGCCTGCGGAGCCGGCATCTTCCTCCTCGCCGCCTTCGAACGCGCCTTCGCGCGCCGCCGAGAAACCGGACAGCCCGCCGAAGAAGCAGCGCGCCGCGTCCTCGAACACGAACTCGCCGGCTGCGATCTCGACCCGCACGCCGTCGCACTCGCCGAATTCGAACTCCGCCTCGCCGCCTTCGCAGCCTCGGGCTTGAGCGACGACGTCCCGCTCGCCCTCCACGCCGCCGACGCGCTCCAGCCGCTCCCCGAACTCGAGGCCAAGGCCGATATCGTCGTCGGCAATCCGCCCTACGTCGAAGGCCGCGGCCTCACCAACGCACAGCTCGCCGCCTTGCGTAAACGCTTCCGCTGCGCCTCGCGCGGCAAGGTCAACCTCTTCGCCGTCTTCGTCGAACGCGGCCTCGAACTGCTCCGCCCCGGCGGCGTACTCGGCTTCGTCCTCCCGTCCACCTTTCAGCGCAACGAACGCTACCGCGCGCTGCGCGAACTGCTCCTCGAACACACCCTCGAATCCATCGAGCCCCTCGAAGGCAAGGCCTTCGAAGGACGCGTCGTCGAACCTGTCCTGTTGCGCGTGCGCAAACAGCCGCCCGCGCGCTCCTGGCGCGTCCACCTGCCCGGCGGAACCGTCCAGCAGCGCCAGTTGCCCCTCGGGCCGTCGCTGCGCTTCTGCGACGCCACCGCCGCAGGCCTGCGCGAACAAGTCCAGCTCATGGACCGCCACGGCGTCCCGCTCGGCGATTACTTCGAAGTCCGCGACGGCATCTCCACCGGCTTCCAGCCCTTCCCCAAGCGCCTCCTCGGTACGCTCCAAGCGTCCCGCTTCGTCGCCGACGACGCCACCACCGTGACCTTCGATCCCGCGCGCCACGTCCGCATCGTCGACGGCACCGAAGTCCGACCCTTCGCGCCCGTCGCCTGGGCCGGTCGCTGGTTCGAATACGACAAGCGCCACGAGCACGAACCGCCGCACCCCGGCCGCCCGTTCAACTGCCAGCTTCGCGAACGAGCCATCTTCGACCGAGCCGAAAAGCTGCTCACGCGCCAGACCGCCCGCGGCCTCGTCGCCACCGTCGATCGCGAACGCTTCTTCGTCCGCAACTCGGTCCACGTGACGTACGTAAAGGAAGGCGCGCTCCTGCCGCCCCTGCCCGAACGCGACCGCTTTCCCGCGCCCAGCCGAGCGGTCTCGCTTGCCGCGCTCTGCGCTTGTCTAAACAGCGCCTTCTACACGCGCTATTTCCTCGCCGTCACCGGCGAAGACGGCGCCGTCTTCCCGCAGGTCCACATCGCCGACGTCAAACGCCTGCCCATCTTGCCCGGACTGCTCCGCGAAGGCGCCCCGCTCGCCGCACTCGGCGAAGAGATCCTCGCGCTCCATACCCGGCCCGAATCCGCTGAACGCGAGGCCGATATCGCCCGTGTCCGAGCCGAAGTCGAAGCCCTCCTTCAGGCCGCCTTCGGCCTGCTTGACTAGGCTCTGACCCGAAACGCTTCGAAGGCGGATGCGCCGCGCGGACCATGCAGAGCGAGGAAGCCGAACGCGCTGCATCTCTTCAGTAGATACAGCAAGTGAGGCTGACGAAGCGCTGCGCAGGTCCCCCAAGCAGACGGCGAAGAAGCGTTTCGGGACAGCGCCTGATCCTCATGCTGGACACGCGCCCCGCTATTCCTTAAGGTGCATAGGCCGTCTCGATTGAAGATCGCCGTCCTCGCGGGCGTCTGGCCTGCACAAGCCGTATAGATACCGGGAGATCGATCATGAGCCGATTCCTTTGCGCCGCCGTCCTGCTGGCCGTTTGCGCCGGACCCGCGGCCCTCCGCGCCGGTGAACCCTTCACGCTCACCAGCATGGAACAAGAGAACAAGCTCGGCGAAGAGACTTACCAGGAAATCCTAAAGAAAGAGAAGGTCAGCACCGACCCCGAGATCGTCGCCTACGTCAAGCGCGTCACCGAGCGAATCACCAAGGCCGCGCCCGACAAAGGTTTCAAGTATGAAGTCGCGGTCCTCGAATCTCCCAATATCAACGCCTTCTGCCTGCCCGGCGGAAAAATGTGCGTCTACACCGCCATTCTCCCCTTCTGCGAAAACGAAGCCGGACTCGCTACGGTCATGGGCCACGAAGTCGCCCACGCCATACTCCGCCACGGCGGCCAGCGCATGACCCAGGGCATGATGGTCGATATGGTCGGCGTCGGGCTAGACGTCTTCCTCAAGACGGCCAAAGTCGAAGGCATGACCGGAGACATCGCCCGCGGCGCCTACGGTTACGGCGCGCAGCTCGGCATCTTGCTCCCCTACAGCCGCAGCCACGAGACCCAATCCGACCAGCAGGGCCTCGTTTACCTCGCCAAAGCCGGCTACGACCCTAGCGAAGCGCCCGCCTTCTGGCAGCGCTTCTCCGTCCTCAAGTCCGACACGCCCAGCTTCCTCAGCACGCACCCCGCGCACGATGACCGCATCGCCAGGCTCACCGCCGACCAGGGCACCGCGATGCAGATTTACGCCGCTTCGCCCAAGCTCGGAAAAGGCGAGCCCATCCCCGCGCGCTACATGAAGATCGACGCCAAAACCGGAGCACCCATCGGCACGCCCTCTCAGCGCGTCGGCAGCACCAGCATCCCCCCCGTCTCTCCCCCGAACGTCCAAGTCCCCGGCGCCACGCCGCCCGAAGTCGTCAAGCCGCCCGTGCCCGTCTCCGCTCCCAGCACGCCGGCCTCGACGACGCCGCCCGCGTCCAACCCCGTCGTCACGCTGGCCGAAAAGGAGATCCGCGCCGGCCTGCAGGAAGCCCTCGCGTCCGGCATGAAGAGCGCCCTGGCCAAGCTCGGCCGCACCGACGGTTATTTCAAGGATGCCGCGGTCAAAGTGCTGCTCCCCGAAAAGCTCAAGGATCTCGACCGCATGGCGCGCCTGATGGGCAAGAGCGCCATGGCCGACGATTTTGTCCTGCAGATGAACCGCGCCGCCGAACAAGCCGCGCCCGCCACCGCCGAGGTGCTCGCGACGGCCATCGCACAACTCAACTGGACCGACGCCCGCGCGATCCTCGACGGCAAGGCCGACGAAGCCACGCAATACTTCGCGCGCACCTGCGACGAACAGCTCCAAGCCAAAATTTTACCGCTCGTCCAGCAAGCCACCGCCGCCGCCGGCGCGACGCAGACCTATAAGGATTTGCTTAAACGCGGCGGATTTCTCGCCCAAGCGCTGGTGGGCGATTTTAACCTCGACGCCTACGTGACCCGCAAGGCCGTGGACGGGCTGTATCTGAAGATTGCCGACGAGGAACGCGCCATACGCGCCAACCCCGCCGCCCAAGCCAGCGATCTTTTACGCAAAGTGTTCGGCGCCGCGAAAAAATAAAGAGCCCGCACGCTCAACTCGGTCATCCGGGTCCGTCAGGTTGGCCCCGCCGAGCGATCCGTGCGCGAAGGGGGCGGCCCGAGTTCTTCCGCAAGCCCGATCAGAATGCCTTCGGGGCCACGGATGTAGCAGAGCCGATAGAGGTCTTGGTACCGCACCACCTGGTCGACGATCGTCGCCCCGCGCTTTTGCAGACGGGCGAGTGTGCCGTCGAGGTCTTCCACGGCGAACATGACGCGCAGGTAGCCCAGCGCGTTCACCGGAGCGGTACGGTGATCGGCGGCCACCGGCGGCGCGTGGAAGCGCGACAGTTCGAGCCGGCCGTGGCCGTCCGGCGTACGCAGCATGGCAATCTCCACGCGCATGCCGCGTAAGCCCGTGACGCCATCCGCCCAGTCCCCTTCGATCGGGGCCCGCCCCTCGAGTTTGAGGCCTAGTTCGGTGAAGAACGCTATGGCGGCATCGAGGTCCTCGACCACGATACCGACGTTGTCCATACGCTTGACCGGCATGAGATCTCCTGGGCGTCAAACGTGTGCTTGAGTCCGGCGGGTAGCCGGTTGCGCTGCGTCTCCCAGCAAGCGTCCTGGGCACCCTTTACGCCGCCCTGCCGGCCACTTGCCGGAGTCGTTACTCGCCGCTTGTCCCGTATCGCTTGGTTGGTGCTTGCCGCGTGTCGAGGTCCTATCCCTGCGGCGCCTCCACATATGCCTCATGCAGCTTCACCGGCATCGTCTTGGGCTTGCGTACTTTCATGTTCAATACTTCCACCATCACCGAAAACGCCATCGCGAAGTAGATGTAGCCCTTCGGGATGTGCTGGTCGAGCCCCTCCGCGATCAGCGACACCCCGATCAGCAGCAGGAAGCTTAACGCCAGGATCTTCACAGTCGGATGCGCCTCCACGAACCGGCTGATCGGGCCCGCGAAGAACATCATGAAGCCCACCGCCAGGACCACCGCCACCACCATCACGCCGATCTTGTCCGCCATCCCCACCGCCGTGATCACCGAATCGAGCGAGAAGACGATGTCCAGTAGCAAGATCTGCACCAGCACGCTTCTGAACGAAGGATGCACCTTCGCCGATGCGCTCCCC
>BTVV01000105.1:0-21450 GCA_045863855.1 Planctomycetota bacterium
CCACCGCGAAGACCGCAACCGTACGGGCATCCTGCAACTGGCTAAGCTGGCGGGGGGGTATACGCCGCGCCGCGACCAGCCGGACGAGCAGGAGTGTTGCTGGATGCGCGCGGGCGTGGGGTACGTGTTCCATGGCGACCTCGCGTTACTTGCTCAGAATAACATCAAACGCTACTCGCCGAACCTCCTGGAGCGCTTCGAGGAGTTCGAGCGGGATCCTGAAACCCAGCAAGTTCGCAAAGAGCTTGAAGCTCATCGAAAGAGCCGGCATGACGCCGAAAAGCGCGGCCTCGAAGAACAGAAGGGCAAGCTGGGCGAGAAAGAATACGAACGGCTCAAAGACGAGCTTTCAGAAGCGCAGAAAGCGGAGAACGACTACGCACAGCGCAAGTTGAGCGATTTAAGCGATTGGAGCTTCAAGCACTACGTGTTCTTGCTGGCACGACCATACTGGGCCTTGGATGGCGACATCGCGGATATTGGCCGATTGAGCGTGCTGCTTCAGGGCGCTCCAAACTTCGTTCAAGTCGTGGTGGCCGAAGATGACCCGCTAAATTCGCCCGCTGTGCTGAATGAGGTCAAGAGCCGCTTCACGGCGCCGCAAGTAATAATGTTGCCCCATGGCGGACATTTGGGCTTCAACGGTACGAAATGGTTCCAGGCGATGGCTGGACAGTTTTTTGCTTTCAAGCCCTAGTCGGGAACGGGAAACGTGCATATGCCCACGAACGAACGCTGCCGTCTAGCCGCATGCCTGTTCGCCCTGCTGCTGGCCGGCCGATGCGCGGCGACGGAGAGGGAACTTCAGCTCCGAGCTTCCGAGGTGCTGCCGCCCGGGCTCCTCAAGAGCCCCGTGCACGCGGTCAAGGAAGAAGTCGGTTTGGATCGCTTCCTTTTCACGTTCGAGGTGGAATCGCCTTTTGGCCTCTACCGGGTGACTTCGGCGGAGATGCTAAGAATCAGGGTTCATGAGTTGCATGTCCTCAGCCACGCGAGGGACATCAGCGGCATGGAAGAATTCGCCGGCTCGCTGAAAGACAGCGTAGTGCAAGTTCCGGTCGCGGTCGTGGACACCCTGACTTCTCCCGTGGCCTCGGTTCAGAAAGTTGGCGAGGGCGTCAAAGACAAGTTCGCTTCGGTGGGCCGGTTCTTCTCGGGTCGTTCAAAGAGCGGGTACGAGGATAACGCGGTGAAGGAGGCCGCGGTCGGCGCACGTAAACGTGAGGTCGCCGCCGAACTGGGTTTGGATGCCTACTCGACCAACCCCAAGGTCCAGCAGTTGCTGAACCACCTGGCCCGAGCCCGCGCACTCGGCGCCGCCCCGGTCCGCCTGGCGGGCATGGCGGCGCCGCCCGCCGTGGGCTGGACGCTCACCATACTGCGGCTACGGGAGAGCGTGGAAGATGATATAGCTCAGAAGTCTCCCGGCGAGCTTCACGCGCTGAATAACGAAAAACTCAAGAAGCTTGGCATCCGTGAGTCGGTGCGCGAAGCGTTCCTGAACAATCCGTGCTATTCGCCTCGCCATAAGACGGTGATCTGTGCGAATCTGGATGCCTTGCGGGACGTGGACGGCAAGGAGAACTTTCTTTTAACGACCGTCATGGATAACTCGGAAGATGACGCGTTCTTCGCAGAACGCCAGTTGGACATGATCCTCTACCATCACAAGAAGGTCGCGCGCCTCGAACGGATCGAGCGCACTGAGCGAGTGCCCATCTGCATAACCAAGGAAGGCGTCATGGTGGTTCTGGCCCCGCTGGACTTGGTGGTGCTGAATGAACGCTCACAAGGCGTGCTGGACGCGCTCACGGAGATCGCCCGAGACACCCAGGCCCGCAAGGTGCGGGTCGTCGTATCGGGACAAGCAACGGATGCCTGCCGGCAAAAGCTAACCCAAGCGGGGATAGAGCTGATCACGAACTTCCTAGCTAAAGCCGAAGCGGAGGCGCGCGAGCGATGAACGGACCCGGGCAATTGGGCCGCGGACTTTATTCGGGGAGAGCCCTACCGATCAGCGTGCCCCGCGCCGTCCTTGCGGGCGTCGTGCTGCTTGGTTCGGTGGCGGCTCAAGACGATTCCGGCCCCATCCTATTCAAGGCCGAGGGACTGAAGAAGGGCGCGGTGGTTCGGATGGACACGCAGGCTCTGCTGAATCTATACGGGAAAGAAACGAAGCAGATCCGCCGCGAGTCGCTGCGCACGATCGCCGTGCTGGAGGATAACGGCACGGCGCCCGTCCGAATCAAGGTGAGCTACGGGGAGATTCGGACGCAGACCAACTTGTCGAAGGTGCCAACGGGCAAGGAGCCGGTTTCAAACCGATCTTACCTCGTGCATGAGAAGGACGGGAAACCGGAGGTGCTCGATTTGCGCGGCAAGCCGGCTCCCCGGGAAGAGGCCGAGTGGGTGGCTCGCGACTTCCCGAACTTAGGCCAGTTGAACCCTATTTCCATGACGCTGAATGGGCAAAAGATGGCGTGCGGCGACGAAATGGCCGGCGCGGAATCGCTTCATCCGATGATCGAAGGGCGGCTGGGCGTGCTGGGCGTGGGACGCGTGGAGAAGTTTTCCGCGAGGCTTCTGGCGCGCCACAAATTCCAGGGCGAAGAAACGGCCATTTTCCTGCTGACGCTGCGGACGGGATCCTCTCCTTTGTTCCAGGACGCGAAGATGCGTCTCACGGGTCAATTGGTCGTCGCGGTGCCCTCGGGACGCCCCATCGCGCTCAAGTTCGACGGGCCCGTACAGGTCCATCTCGGTTCCTCCGCGAGCGATACCACGCCCGTTCAAGGCACCTTGACCCTAACAGCGATCACGCAGACGGAGCTTCCCGAAGCCCATACACCGCCCAAGGCATCATCGGATGATGACGACCTGTTGATCGTGCCGGGAACGGGGCTTCGAGTCGGGCGCCGGGCGCGCTAGGCGTTCAAGCGGCGAGAGATAAAGGCGAGACCTGCCGCACGCGTTTGAGGCACGTCCGCCATGTCGAAAGGAGTTCACGTGGTACGGGCAATCAGATTCTGGGTGCTGGCGCTGCTGCTCGCGATGGTGGCCGTCGCGGCGGGAGAAGCGGGCCAAGCAGGCGTTCCTCCCGGCGGTACTGGCGACGGAGCGACGCCGAGCGGCTCGCCCTCCCCTGCCGCTCCTCCGGCGGGAACCCCTCCGCAGATGCCGGACCTATTTGGAGGTCCCATCGAGAAGCGCGCCAAGCTCACCGGCAACTGGGCTGGCGTGCGCAATGAGATGGCAATGAAGGGCGTCATCGCCGAACTGGACCTCACCACCGTATTCCAGCACCAGGCGTTCGGCGGAGCTCAATCGCAGTCGGTCCTGCGAGGCGGTCCCGGGAAGCAAGAGGACGACGCCGAACTCATGAGCCTGGGCGATATCTTCCTCGTCTTCGACATGAATCGCACGGGGCTTTGGAAGGACGGCATTTTCAAGTTCCGGGCGCAGGGGCGCTTCGGCGACAGCGCAATCTTTCGAAACGGCTCCCTGCTTCCGAACAACGTGTTGGCGTTCCAGCCGACCGATGACATTGACGAGGAGATTTTCGACATCACAGAATTCACGTATACCCACTTCATCATTCCTAAGTTCGCGCTCTTTGGCGGCGTGATGAACACGCTGGATGCGGATCTGACGCCCTTCAGCGGAAATACCCGCGGCAAGTCGGACTTCCTTCATTCGGACCTGAACTTGAGCACGGTTTCATTCCAAAACGCGCCCTACAAGACCGTGGGCGGCGGATTCGTGGCGATGCCGCATCAGCGGGTGACGCTCATTTCCACGGTCTTTAACCGCAAGGAAATGTCGGGGCACGGACCCTTCGATCGGGATAGTTACCACGGCGTGGGCACGGCCACGGAACTGTACGTCTCTCACAGCCTGTTCAGGAAGCCCGGCGGGCAAATGTTCGGATTTAATGCTTCGTGCGACGACGCCCTGGACTTGGCCGTTCGGCCGTTGGCTTTGATCTTCGATGCCATTTCGAGTCGTCCTCCCAACTTTCCCGATCCGGTGGATTTGGCGGAACCCCAGGAGAAAAAGTTCAGCTGGGCCATCACGTACAACGCATGGCAGTACATTGACGTCTTCGAAGGCGGACCTCCTGGCTGGAGCCCGCTCATGCCCGCAAGCCGGCCCTCGGGCTGGGGCGTGTTTTTGCGCGCCGCGGTTTCGGACCACAATCCCAACCCCCTAGCCTGGAACTTGAGCGGCGGCTTTGGCGGGAACAATCCAGCTCGAAAGTCGGATACGTGGGGTGTAGGCGCCTTCCATCGCAGCGTTTCGGATGTGTTGCTATTGGAGCGCCTGCATTTGGGCGCGGAAACGGGTTTCGAGGCCTTCTATAACGCGCAGATTACGCCTTGGTTCCACGTGACGGCCGACCTTCAGTACATTGATACGGGACTTCCAAACGCGGACAACGGCCTCGTACTGGGTCTGCGCTCGAAGATTGACTTCTAAATTGGGGGAGTGCCGCTTCCGATGACGAGTCACTCGGTGGAGAGGTCGAAAATGCTTCGTGCGACGACAATCTTGGCGTGGATGGCATGTCTGCTCTTTGCTTGCGCCCGCATGGGCGCGGAAGAACGCATTCGCGGACGCGATATCGGGTGGCCGAGGGAATTCGCCGCCGGCGATCATCGCGTGGTGATGTATCAGCCACAAATCGACGCCTGGAGCGTTGACCGGTCCCGCATGACTTTCTTGTCGGCCGTCGAAGTTGCGCCTAAAGGCACGGGCCCATCAACGTATGGCGTCATCGAGATTGAAGCGCATTCCGAAACGAATGTCGCGGAACGGACCGTGGACCTGAGCAACCTCAAGGTCAGGGAGTTGCGGTTCCCCAATGTGCCTGCGGACCAGGTGGAGGGCCTGAGTAAACGGGTTCGCGGGGCACTTCCTTCGACTGAAGGGAAAATCATCGTCGCTTCGCTCGATCGCATCAACGCGTACCTGGACGACCCGACCGCACAGCACCGTGGCGTCAGCGTCAACATGACTCCACCGAATATACTTTACAGCGACAAGCCGGCGGTCCTGATCATTTTCATGGGCAAGCCGGAGTTCAGAAAAATCGAGGGCGCCGGCCTGCTCGCGGCAACCAACACAAATTGGGACGTGTTCCTGGACCCCACTGAATCCCGTTACTACTTGCTTAATGGAAACTACTGGCTCACCAGCAAAGATGTTACCAAGGAAGATTGGAAGATCGCGAAAGACCTGCCTCAAGGCTTTTCCCGGCTGCCGCAGGATCCCAATTGGGAAGATGTCCGCAAGCACGTTCCGGGCGGCGCCGCCGACAAGGCACCTCGCGTTTTCGTCTCAACAGAGCCTGCCGAACTGATCGTCACCGATGGCGAGCCTAGGTTCACGCCCATTCCTGGCACTCGACTCATGGAGGTCGCGAACTCCGAAAGCGCACTGTATTACCATGGCGCGGAGAAATTGTACTACTATCTCGTGGCTGGACGCTGGTTCCGCGCAAAAGATTTGAAAGCGTCGTGGTCGCCGGCATCGCAAGATCTTCCATCCGATTTCGCGGCCATTCCCGACGATAACGAGAACGCCTTCGTGAAGGCCAGCGTACCCGGGACGGAGTCGGCCAAGGACGCAGTCCTGCTCGCCTCCATTCCGCAGAAGACGGCCATTCGTATCGAGGATGCGAAATGCACCGTTCAATATGACGGCACGCCGCGGTTCGTGGCGATCAAAGGTTCGGAAGTAAAGTATGCCGTCAACTCTCCTTGCGATGTGTTTTTGGTGGCTGGTGGGTATTACTGTTGCCAGCAAGGAATGTGGTTCGCCGCGCCGAAGCCCGAAGGCCCCTGGGTTCTTTGCTCCAAGGTGCCCGAGCCGCTGTACGCGATTCCGTCCGACCATCCCAAGCATAACGTGACCTATGTGTACGTGTACGACTCCACGCCGGACACCGTCGTCGTAGGCTATACCTCGGGATACACGGGCGAGTACGTCGCCGCGACGGGTGTGGTCATGTTCGGGTTGGGCATCCTCGCGGGTATGGCCATAGCGGACGACTGGGATGACGACTGTTGGCATTGGCACTACTCGTACCACCATCACTGTCATTTCTATTCGTACGGTTGCGGCGCGGTGTATCACCACGGCTATGGCGGGTATTACCGCGCCGCGCACTGCTACGGGCCCTATGGCGGAGCGGGCCGAGGCGCTTACTACAATCCTCACACCGGGGCATGGGCTCGCGGCGGATACGTATACGGCCCCGGCGGAGGGGCGGGTTATCGAGCCGGATACAATCCCTTTACCGATACGTACGCGGCACGCGCTGTCGTCAAGACACCGTACGGCTCCTCGGGTCGCTTTTACGCGGAGCGCGGAAACAAGGAGGTCTGGGGCGGGCATGAATCCGGTGCTCGCGGCAGCGTGGGTTGGGTAAAGGGAGACGAAGGACAAGGTGTGGCCGGCGTTGATACGCGCCACGGCCAAGGCGTGGTCGCTAAAGATAAAGAAGGAAACGTTTACGTCGGCAAGGACGGGAACATCTACAGGAAAGAAGCCGACGGCGGATGGAGTTCTAATCAAGGTGGAGACTGGAAGTCTTCCCCGTACTCGGGCACTGGCGACAAAGGTACGGAGCGCAAGTCCTCCCGCCCCGACACGCTCGCGACCAGCGACTCGCGTCCGAACGCGCCAGCCACGGTCGAAAAGCCCAGCCGCCGGGAAAGCTTCGCCGATACGGGCGAACAGCTGAACGCGGACGCCCGTTCACGCGACCGGGGAAACCAGAACGCAAGCCGCGCCTCAACCACATGGGGTGGTTCAAGAGCCGGAGGCCGGGCTTCCGGCTCCGGCGGTGGGGGGCGGCGCCGGTAACCCAACGGGCGGATGCTCTGGTGCAGCCGCCTTACCTACTGCATGGCGCGAAGCGGTCAAACAATCGCAACGCTCAACCGATAAAGGATGCCGACA
Source organism: Planctomycetota bacterium (assembly GCA_045863855.1). GTDB lineage: Bacteria > Planctomycetota > SZUA-567 > H5-PLA8 > H5-PLA8 > H5-PLA8. Next base: position 6,964 of record BTVV01000105.1, read on the forward strand.
TGAGGCAAGGATCTAGGGGAGTCAAGGGAATCGCTCTTGCGCTTGGCGTTTTGTGCTGCGTCATGACCTTTCCAGCCGCGGCCGAGCAAGGCGGAAAGAAGCCCAACATCATTCACATCGTCGCGGACGATCTGGGCTGGAAGGACGTGGGATTCAACGGATGCGCGGACATTAAGACCCCGAACCTTGATGCCCTGGCCTCCAGCGGCGCGAAGTTCACGCAATTCTATGTACAGCCCATGTGCACGCCTACCCGCGCCGCGCTGATGACCGGCCGCTATCCGTTTCGCTACGGGCTGCAAACCGCCGTCATCCCAGGCACCGCCGGGTATGGCCTCGACACCAGCGAGTGGCTCATGCCCCAATGCCTCAAGGAGGCCGGGTACAACACGGCGATCATCGGTAAATGGCATCTCGGCCACGCCGATTTGAAATACTGGCCCAAGCAGCGCGGCTTTGATTACGCATACGGCGCGACGATTGGGGAGTTGGATTACTTCACCCACGGCGACGCCGGCGTGCTTGACTGGTTCCGCGACAACAAGCCCGTCCACGAAGAAGGCTACACCACCCATCTCCTCGGCGACGATGCGGTCAAATACATCAATGGGCAGAACGCGGACAAACCGTTTTACCTCTACCTCACCTTCAACGCCCCGCACACGCCGTACCTCGCGCCGAAAGAAGCCATCGCCAAGTACGCGCATGTCGCCGATCCAACCCGGCGGACGTACTGCGCCATGGTGGACAGCCTCGACGAGAACATCGGCAAGGTGGTGGCCGCGCTTGACAAGAAGGGTCTGCGAGAAAACACCCTTATCATCTTCCACAGCGACAACGGTGGAACGCGTGATGCCATGTTCGCCGGCCAAATGGCCGACGTTTCCAAGATCAAGATTCCGTGCGACAATGGCCCCTACCGCGGCGGAAAAGGGCAGCTCTTCGAAGGCGGATGCCGCGTGGCCGCTTTCGCCAACTGGCCGGGCCGCATCAAGGCTCAGACGGTGGATGGCATCATCCACGCCGTGGACATCTATCCCACGTTTGCTGCACTGGCGGGAGCGTCCACCGCCAAGTGCAAAACGCTCGACGGCATCAACGTCTGGGACTCCATCGCCGAAAACAAGCCTTCGCCGCGCACCGAGGTTATCTACAACATTGAGCCTTTCCGCGGCGCCATTCGCCAAGGGGACTGGAAATTCATCTGGCGCACGCTGGTTCCCGCCAGCTTCGACCTCTACAACCTCAGCGAAGATCCCTATGAGGCCAAAAACGTCGCCGCCGCCCATCCCGACAAAGTCGCCGCGATGCAGGAAAGAATCAACGCGCTGGGCAAGGAATGCGCAAAGCCGCTCTTCCTCCAATACATCGCGAGCGTAGGCATGAAACACGGCAAGCCCATCATCGCCGCCGAAGACGGCCAACCGCAAGCACTCATCGGCGGCAGCGAGCACTCGATCACCGATGAGGGGTTCGGCAATACCGAAGCCGAGGCCGAACACCGCTGATAGCTTGCGGCCCAAGGCCTCCCCAAGCCGCGAGGGCCTGGGTGTTAAGCGAGCATTCGGTTCGCCGCGTTTTCGGATGGAAAGGCAGTCGGTCTCAAGATCCATTTCAAGGGTATTCGCAGGCGGCGCCATGGAACGCTTCATCAGAAACGCAATCCCAAGCCATGCGCCAGCGCCGGAGTCGCGGTGGCGGCTGGCGGCGAGCGTCTCCTGCGGCGTATTGCTCCTGCTGACGGTCTACTCGGCGCGTCGTTTCCAAAGCACCGTCTCGCCGGTGCGTTCCGCCGATAATCAAGAAGCTCCCGCGCATCCAATCGCATCCGCGACACTCGTGAAGCCCGCGCCGACTTCGTCTTACGAAGCCACGCGCGCCAACGCATTCAAGCCGATGAATCCGGGGCCGGACGGCATGGTCTGGATTCCCGGCGGCGAATTCTCCATGGGTTGCGACGATCCTCGAGAATGCCCATGCGGCGGACCGGATGCCATGTCAGACGCCAGGCCCATTCATCGCGTCTATGTGGACGGCTTCTGGATGGACAAGACAGAGGTCACCAACGCGCAATTCGCGAGGTTCGTTCAGGCCACCGGATACGTCACCGTGGCCGAACGCGTGCCGACGAAAGAAGAATTTCCCACCGCAATTCCTGAGAACCTAGTTGCCGGCTCTGCTGTCTTTACTCCAACTACCACGCAGGTTCCGCTAGAGGATCACAGCCGCTGGTGGCAATACCAGCCAGGGGCCAACTGGCGTCATCCGGAAGGACCCCATTCCAATTGGGAGGGCCGAGAGCACTACCCGGTGGTGCACATCGCCTTTGAAGACGCGGCGGCCTACTGTAATTGGGCGGGTAAACGACTACCGACCGAAGCGGAATGGGAGTTTGCCGCGCGCGGCGGTATGCAAGGAAAGCGCTATCCTTGGGGCGATGAGTTCAGGCCCAATGGCTCTTGGCGCGCGAATACCTACCAAGGCGAGTTTCCAGTTCGGGATTTCGGTGAAGATGGATTTGTCGGGCTTGCGCCTGTTGCCCAATTCCAGCCTAATGCTTACGGATTGAACGACATGGCTGGCAATGCCTGGGAATGGTGCAGTGATTGGTATCGCAGCGACTATTATAGCCGGCTGTCATTGGAAGGCGGTCTGACTCTAAATCCCCAAGGTCCCGATGTGCCCTTCGACCCCGTAGAGCCCGGTGTACGCAAGCGAGTTCAACGAGGTGGTTCATTTCTTTGTACGGACCAGTATTGCACCCGCTACTGGGTGGGCGCGAGAGGCAAGGGCGAGGTATCGACTAGCACCAATCATGTTGGATTTCGATGCGCCAAGAGTCCTTCGAGCTTGAAGTGAGTGCTCTATCGCGATTTTGGGATGTGCCCGATGGGGACACGCAGGGCCTCTCCGGACGGGCAATCCGCTAGACGGAGTAACAGGAGCATTATCCGTGCCTGGGAGATTTCCTGCGCTGCGAGCCGACATAGTCTCCGGCCTGACGGTCTTTACTGTGCTGGTTCCCTCCGCCATGGCTTATGGCGAACTGGCCGGCGTGACACCGCAGGCGGGTCTGTGCGCGGGTCTGGTCGCGATGCTGGTCTACGCGGCCCTGGGCAGCTCCCGGCACCTAATTGTCGGACCGGAAGCCACCTCGGCGCTTCTCGCCGCGGTGATTATCGCTCCCGTGGCGGGCACCGGCGCCGACGCCGGTCGCATGGCGGCGCTGGCTGGCATCCTGGCGGCACAGGTGGGTGCAATGCTGATGCTTGGATGCCTGCTGCGCGTCGGCTTCCTGGCAGACTTTCTTGCCCGTGCTGTGCTGACGGGTTACATCACCGGCGCCGCGCTCCTGGTCATCCACAGCCAGTTAGGCAAGCTCTTTCGCATTAAGCTTGAGTCGGATGGCTTCTTCCGCTCCCTCCATGAATTGGCCTTCCGATTGGGGGATGCGCATGGGCCGACCGTACAGGTCGGTGCCGGAACCATTCTGGCATTGCTTGCCATCCGAAGATTTCTTCCGCGAGTTCCCTCCTCCCTGGTGGCCGTCACCTTAGGCATTTTGCTTTGTAGTTGGTTTGACTGGAAGAACTTGGGAGTCAGGGTGGTGGGCGAGGTGCCTGCCGGATTGCCCACCGTTGGCGTGCCTCAGGTATCATGGGCGGATGTGCAGGCGTTGTTGCCCGGTGCGGCGTCCATGGCGCTGCTGGCCTTTTCCGATGCTGTCCTGACCGGGCGTTCGTTCGCGGCGCGGCACGGCTACGCGGTGGACGCCAACCGGGAATTGTTCGCATTGGGCGCCGCAAACCTGGGCACGGCGCTTTTCGGAGGATTCCCGGTAGCCGCGAGCGGTTCGCGTACGGCCGTCAACGAAGGGACCGGCGCTCAGTCCAAAGCCTCCGGGGCTCTGGCCGCTGGCGCCCTAGCCGTCTTTCTTCTCTTTTTCACCTCCGTCCTGGCTAACCTTCCGGTCGCCATCTTAGGTGCCATTATTATTGTTTCATCACTGGGCATGATCGAGTTCGGCGAGCTGGCGCGCATGTACCGATTCCGCTGGCAGACCTTTCTCGGCGCTATGGTTACCCTGCTTGGGGTGCTGGTATTAGGGGTCGTGCCGGCCATTCTGGTGGCAGTGACGCTCTCGCTGTTCCTGGTGATCGCGGTGATTTCTCGGCCATTGGATCATCATCTTGTCAGGGCGGGTGGCGCGACGGCCTTTCGTCCCATCGGAGAGGGTCCCGTTTACCAGATAGAACCCGGGCTGGCCGTTTACCGGATGGACGGACTGATGATGTTTGCCAATTGCGGCAGAATGAAATCCCGCGTACTCGAACTGGCCCAAAACGCGCAACCCGCACTGCATGCCGTGGTCCTGGATCTGAGCATGAGTCCCGATACCGACTTGACCTCGCTGACGGCTATCGAGGAATTGCACTCGGAACTTAAGCTGTGCGATGTGCGCCTGCTGATTGCGGAGGTGAATCCCTGGATCCTCCAGCTCCTCCAGCGATCCGGGACGGACCGCGTGCTGGGAACCGAGAACATTCACCCTAACCTAGCCTCCGCCATAGAAGCTTTTCAAAGAGCGCGGTCCGCCCAGACATGAGCAAGTTTCCATTACACCTGGGGCTGCACCCCAAAAAATCGAATGGGTACAGGGTGCATTACCGGGCGCAGTTTGACTTGGCTTTGCAGCCAGAAATAGAAAGCCGACAGGAATGGAGATCCCACATGGTGTAGCGGCCCAGGAGCCTGTGTAGCGGCCAAGGCGATTGTGAAGTCCGTAAATGATCCGGAGGCGCGCGAAAAAGTGAAATTTCCGCAACAGCCTCGCGCGTGCTTCTCGCCGACGGATTCAGGAAAGCCTTTGAATTTCAAAGACCGGTAGTCGATTCGCGCGCTACGCGATCAGCCGTACGGTCCGCATGGCGCGAATGTCGAGCTTGATCAAGTTGGGATCGCCGCCGTAATGGGTGCGATGCAGGGAGAGCGGGGGACGTGTAGCGGCCCAGGAGCCTGTTAAGCCTCCCGATGAATCCCGCGAACCGAAGAAATGAAACGGGCGAAACAAGCTCGGCTGCATTTCTACCGCGCAGGTCCAGCGGATGTTTTGATTTCCAAAGAACTATGTCTGTTCCGCGCGCTACGCGATCAACCGTACCGTTCGGTGGACGCGAATGTCGAGCTTGATCAAGTTGGGATCGCCGCCGTAATGGGTTCGAATCACCCAGACCGGCGGCAGGACTCCATGCGCCAGGATCGACCGTCCTTGGGGCGACTTCGCACCTGCCTCCCTTTCGGCCGGACGATCGCCCCTACCGCTACAACCCCCTCACCACACGCTTCAACTGCGCCTTCAGCGCTGCCTTTATCAACCGCTCCAGAATGCGCTTCTGTTCGTCGGTGAAGATCGCCTTACGGCCGCGCTTGCCCTTCTTGGCCATCTCAAGCCCCTCCCAGCACGCGTAAGCGCTCCAACGCCTCGCGCTTGCCCAGTCCCCTCAAGGCCGCCAGCGCCGCCACTTGCGATGCCCTGGGCAATGCATCAGTGCAACCCTGAGCTCAATAAATGATCTGAAAATCCAACTTGGACTTGCTGAAATACGGGCAGGCACCCTTGTGTTGGACGGAAACCCAAGGGAGCTACCAAATGGCCCAACCAACCGTCCTGCCCTCCGAGGAACATCGCACCACGGCCATTTCGCAATCCTTGCGCGTGATCGCGGACGTTGATGGACCGAACGCCCCCAAAACGCATGATTTCACGAGGGATGAGTGGGCTTTCTGTGACGATCCCCGGTATCGCCTTCGAGTAGCTGGTAATCTATTGGAACGCAAGCGCGCGTGGGGGCTAGCTTACCGCGTGTACCGGAGCAAGGGGTATGCGCGCGAATCGGAACTTGGCTTATGGTACGGCATTCATGATGCATTGGCCGACACGATTACATTCATAGCCGAACGCCAAGGCGATCCAGTTGCAGCCCTGACGGTAGTATTCGACTCCCTATTGGGGCTTCCCGCCGACCACCTGTTCGCAGACGAGATCGCCCAACTGCGGAGAACCGGGCGCCGGCCCTGCGAACTGGTCAGTCTAGTTTCCGTGGAGACGAATGCCGCCCGCGGCGCAGAGCTGGTTCGCCAACTTTTCCGTCTCGCGCACCGGGCTGCGGAAGGCCGGTCCGACGATCTTCTCATCACGGTCAATCCCCGCCATACGCCCTTTTACATACGCAAGCTCCTCTTCGAGCGCTTCGGCCCCGACCGGACTTACGAGAAGGTCAATGGGGCGCTGGCGACGCCCTTGCGTCTCGACCTGCACACGGCCAGGGAGCGGTATCGCCAAGCCTATGCCCAGCGCGAGGGTGGCGAGAACCTGTACGCTTTCTTCTGTGGGGCTCACGAACGTCCCATGGCCGCATGGATCGAATCTGGCAAACGCCAGCTCGATGCCGACGCGCTCCGGCGTTACTTCGTGGATCTGCGGCCGCTCCTGCCGGACGCCCCGCCGCTTCACCGCGAAGCAATCCTCGCCGGGTATGCCTCCTCGGCGTGCGCGGTCGTCTCATGATCCGGATCGCCGAGCGAAGAACCGGAGCGCTTCCCTCGGATCGGGAAGCCGTTTCCGGAGCGCGGGCCGCATGGCGCACTGCCTTGGGTCCAGAGGCCGTGCTCGACGCGGAGGCCGCCCACGCTTGCTACGCGCGAAACACGGTGGGGCTGGAGCGTTCCATTCAAGGCGCGTTGAGACCGGCCGATCAAACCCACGTACAGGCGTTGGTGCGTATAGCCGCAGAATTCGGCGTTCCGCTCTTTCCGATTGGCGCGGGCCGAAACTGGGGATACGGCTGCGCTTCGCCCAGCGCGAACGGGTGCGTGATCGTGGACTGTTCCCGGATGCGCCGTATCTCGATGGATCCCGAATTGGGCCTGGTTACCGTGGAGCCCGGCGTCACTCAAGGGCAACTGGCCGAATACCTGGATGCGCGAAACTTGCCGTACTTGGTCCCCGTTACCGGTGCGGGGCCCGATGCCAGCCTGCTCGGAAATGTGCTGGAGCGCGGGTACGGCATCACGCCGTACCCCGACCACTTCGCTGCCGTGACCTCGTTGGAAGCGGTTTTGCCCGACGGCAGCCTCTATACCCCGACGCTTGCAGCCGCCGGCTGCGAACGCGCGGACCGCGCCTACCGTTGGGGATTGGGACCTTACCTGAACGGGTTGTTCACGCAGTTTGGACTGGGCATCGTAACGCAAGTGACATTGGCATTGGCGCCCCGTCCCGAGCGCGTAGAAGCTTTCTTCTTCAGCTTGCCTCGCGGCGCCGATCTGGGTTCGGCCGCGGCGCGTCTTCGCGATCTCCTGCGCCGCTGTGGAAGTACGGTTTCGGCGCTCAATCTGATGAACGCGCGGCGCATACTGTCCATGTTCGAACCCTACCCCACGGCGCGGGTGCCGGATGGCGGGACGATGCCGCAAGCCCTGGTGGACGAACTGATGAGTCCCTACGGCAAGGCGTCCTGGTTGGGCGTGGGATGTCTATACGGTACTCACAGGACCGTACGCGCGGCCAAGGCGGAAATCAGGCGCTTGTTGCATGGGTGGAGCAGCAGGCCTTGGTTCGTGACACCCGCACAGGCTTGCACGGCCAGGAAGTGGGCGGAGCGCTTGCCGCTGTTGAAAAACTCCGGGTTCGCCCGCCGTCTCCAAAGGCTCGACGAAACGCTTCGGATCATGAATGGCCGGCCCAGTTCCGTCGCGCTTCGCTTGGCATACTGGCGCAGTAGGCATGCGCCGGATGCCCATGTGCACATGAACCCCAGCCGGGACGGCAGCGGATTGCTCTGGTACTCGCCCTTGGTCCCGTTAGGCGCAGCGGACCTTGATAGTTTCGCGGCCTTCGTTGAACGAACCTGCTTGGCGCACGGCATAGAACCGCTGATTACGCTTACCACCCTATCGGACCGCTGCTGCGACAGCACGATTCCCCTACTTTTTCGAAGGGACGATCCCGCCGAAGCCGAACGCGCACACGCTTGTTACGAAGCGCTCTTGAAACAAGGGTTGGTATTGGGCTTTCCTCCTTATCGGCTGCCGGTGCATGCTATGCCCCTGATGGTGAAGAGTGCGCAGACTTGCTGGCGCATGAGCCGAAGCATCAAGCAGGCATTGGATCCTCAAAACATCATGGCACCAGGCCGTTACGACTCCGAGCTTTTTCCCCAAGGCGAAGCATGAAGGGCTATCGCACGGCGCGGCGTTCCTTAATAGCTAAGGATTCGCGGTAGGTGTGGTTTTCTAGTAAGGCCCGGGATTATCGTATAGAAGCGGTTTGCCAGAGGGGGGATTCGCCAACTTCTCCATGCGCGCACGGAGCCGGCCGGCCTCATCCGCCTCGATTTCTTGAGCTTCCATTCGAATCACGGCGAAACCGTCCACGATTAGGGCCAGTCTTCCGTCGCCGCGCGAGTCGAATCGCTTGAAGGAATTCGGCGCATCCTCCGATCCGATTAGCGCATCCTGGCCCACAAAAAGAATTTCATGCGTGAAAGTGGTGGATTTTTGCTTGGAGACCACCCACGTCGGCGCCGTGCTAGCCCATACCCACCCGGGTACAAAGTGATCTTCCTCCAGCCACATGAGCGAAGCAGTGGCTCGGGCATTCATCCATTGGAACGACAACCGGACTCGAAAGGCATCGGGCCACTTGGAGACCGATGGCATCACGACCAGCATTTCGGGGTTCCCAGCCTTCATGCCAACCGTGTTGCCGGAAACAGGTTGAAAAAGAGGATGTCCGCGCAATACCTCAAAGCCCTGAGGTAACGTCTCAAAAGTCCAGATACGACGCATGGGGGTGGGCGACAACTCGGCGGTTTCTTTCCCGGGCGCGGCTCGCGGCTTCGATGTCCGGGGTGGGACGCCGGCAACCGGCATGAGATTCCAAGCCAGTATCGCCGTTGCGGCGACCCCGGCGGCAAAGCTCAGTGCCGCCGTGCGCGAGAAACCTGGTATTCGGGACGGGGCGGGCGCCATGCGCCGCAGGAGCGCTGGCAGGCAATCGGGTGGCGCCGGACCTTCACAGCAGGCTCGCCGAAATAGGTTCGCATCCAGCGTGGCGACGGCCAAACCGGCGGCGGCCAGATGCTCCCGCAGGTCCGTCACCGCCCGCTTGAGACGGAACGAAACGGTGGTCTGGGGGACTTTGAGTTGTTGGGCGATCTCTTCCTGGGTCATATCGGCCCCGTAGTAGAAGCTCAATATTTGCCGTTCGAGATCGGGGAGTCGGTCCATCAGCGACCTGAGCGCACTGAGCACCTCGTCGCGCTCGACCGGCTGTGTCTGGGCGCCTTCATACCGTTCAGGAGGCATGGATCGAATCTTGTCCTTGAGCGCATGGACGCGGCGGCGCTTGCGCAAGGCGGCAAGGCATTCGCGCGCCACTATTTTCAGGATCCAACTTCGCACTTCGCCCGTGTCGCGCCACGTCCGCGCCGATTTCCATACCTGGAGCATGGCGTCTTGGAAAGCTTCGAGCGCCAACTCGCGGTCGCACGTGATGCGCAGGGCCAGGTTGTAAGCCTGCGTTTCGCAGCGGCGATACAATTCTGCATACGCGTCCGCGTCCTCTAGTGAGGCCACGGCGCTCAACAAATCCTGATCGCTTCGTTGCCGTCCGCCGGCCATTTCGATTATGTCCTGATCAAAGCACGCTTGCAGCTATTCCGCATCTCCCGCCTTCCTATCTCAACAATGCTGGAATGCACTACATTAACAAGGATTTCATGCGCGATCTTGCGTGTACGGTTCAACTGTTTCTTGTGCCGGAAGTTATGCGATTGAAACCTGTCCTGAATTAGCGGGACTGAGTCTGCTCGGCTGACCTTCGGTCGGGTGCTAACTGCACAGGTGCGCGTGGCCTCCATCCATACGCGTTGGCAAAGGCGCCGCCGCCCACCGCGCGAGCGTGGAGAATGAATCAGAACTCGTTGTTAAGCCCACCGCTGATGGCCTTGTAGGCAGCGAGGAGGCTACCTCATGCCGCGAGCGCTATCGGAAGACGAATGGACGCGCTTGGAACGTCTAGCGCGGGGTTTCTGCGAACTGCGCATTCGATACCGGACCCATAAGACGGAAGGGACGTTGACGCCTTTGACTGAAGCAGCGATGCAGCGGGCGCTGCAACGGCTCGAAGGTCAAATGACTGCATTGAAAGAGGGGGCGTGCGAGGAAGTTCCTCGTTCGGCGCCCACGCTGCGTTTCGAGATTCTCGAAAACGTGGGACGGCTGGGGTAAAGCCATGCTTTCCATCGGCTGGCGCAACCTGAAGCGCGACCGTATGCGCATGCTCGTCGCCGTCCTGGGCGTGGTCTTCGCCGTGGTGCTGGTCACGGTCGAAGTCGGGATGCTGCTGGGGCTGGTGCGAAACGCGTCGCTCTTGATTGACCGTTCCGGCGCGGAAATCTGGGTCAGCACGGTGGACGTCAAGACCTTCGACTTCGCCACGCCCATGGCGCAACGCAAGAAGTACATGATCCGTTCGGTGCCCGGAGTGGAGCGCGTCGAAGAATACAACGTCTCGTACAGCGTATGGAAGCTCCCCAGCGGAGGTAACGCAAACGTGCAGGTGGTCGCCTTCGATCCGTGGGGGGCGCTCGCCGCCCCGCTCGACCTGGTGGAAGGAAGCCTGGATGATCTGCATAACCAGGACGCGATCATTGTGGACGAAGGCGAACGGGCCAAGCTCGGCCATCCGGCGCTGGGCGATTACGTCGAGGTGATGCAGCGGAGGGCCAAGGTGGTGGGCTTCACGCGGGGTATGCGCTCATTCACCACCACGCCCTATGTTTTCACGACGCTCGGCCGCGGCGAGTTCTACGGCTGGCTCACTCGTCCATCAGGGGATGCCGCGCGCCAGTCCATTTACCTTCTCGTCAGCGTGGCACCGGGACATGACCCGGAAGCGGTGCGCCGCAAGATCGAGTCCTCGGTATCCGACGTGGAGGCGCATACGCGCGAGTCCTTCGGCCAACGTACGCGCCGGTACTGGCTGCTCGAAACCGGCGTGGGACTGGGCTTCCTTGCAGCAGCTTTCCTGGGCCTGTTGGTCGGAGGCGTAGTTGTTTCGCAGACGCTCTACGCGATGACTTTGGAGAGGCTGCCCGAATTCGGCGTGCTCAAAGCCATGGGTGCTTCGATGCACGAGATCGCGCGTGTGGTGCTTGAGCAAGGTTTGGTCTGCGGAGTGCTGGGCTTGGCGGTGGGCCTGGCTGTCAGCGCGGGCGTGAGCGCGCTGGCGGAGTCGGCTGGAGCGGCGGTCCTGATTCCGCCGGCGCTGGTGCTGGCAGTGAGCCTGCTGACGGCTGCGCTTTGCGCGGGGGCGGCGCTGATGACCGTCGCGAGGCTGCGCAAGCTCGAACCGGCGATGGTTTTCCGAACGTGAGGCGCGGCACATGACGCGGGCCGTGATTGAGATGCATCGGCTGGGCAAGCGCTACGACGGCGCCGCGTGCGCCGACGACATTTGGGCGGTCCGCAACGTCACGCTGTCCATTTTCACTGGTGACGTTACGGTGCTGATGGGGCCTTCCGGCAGCGGCAAGACGACGTTGCTGTCCATGATCGGCGGCTTGCTCGCGCCGACTACCGGCCACTTGTGCGTGTGCGGCACGATCCTGGACGAATGCGCGGAACCTGAGCGCGAGGTCTTCCGCCGGCGGAGTGTGGGCTTCATTTTTCAAAACTACAACCTGCTTCATTCCCTGACCGCGGCCGAGAACGTGGCCGTGGGCTTGTCGCTGCGCGGTGCCGATCCGGACGCCGCCGTCGGACTTCTGGAGGTCGTGGGCCTGGCGCGAAGAGCCGGGAGTTACCCCGAGGAGCTATCGGGCGGCCAGCGCCAGCGCGTGGCGATCGCGCGCGCGCTGGCGGGCGAGCCCGCGGTGCTGCTCGCCGACGAACCCACGGCAGCGCTGGATGCCGAGCAGGGCCGGCTGGTGATGGGCTTGTTGCGCAAGCGCGCCAAGGAACTCGGCATCGCCACGCTGGTGGTGACGCACGATCCGCGCGTGCGCGATTTCGCTGACCGCGTTATCGAGATGGAAGATGGCCGCTTGCACCGCGTCGTGCGTCGCGTGCGCATTCCAAACCTAAACGGCCCCGCGAAGCGAGGAACGCCCCATGCCCGCTCCTGATTCCGTAATGTCCGCCGCCAAACGCGCGCCGAAATCCGTACCCAAGGTGCCTGCGCATGGCCGTGCTCCGGAAGCGGCGCCGGTTGGGCGCAACCGCGCTGCATATGCAGTGGGCGTGCTGGTTTTCGCTACCACTCTCGCGCTCGTGGCGAGCCTGTTCGTGGCGGCGGATCGGGAACGGCCGGTTCCGGAAAAGCGGAGGGGACCGGGGATTGTCGCCGCGCCGGGGTTGGTGGAATCGATATCGGGCCTGTTGTCCCTGGCGTTCGAGATTCCCGGCAAGTTGAAAACGGTTCGCGTCGAGGAAGGCCAGCGCGTGAAAGCCGGGGAAGTGCTCGCGGAACTGGCCAATGCCGCGCAAGCCGCGAACGCGGCTCTGGCGCGCGCGGACTTGAAGGTCGCGCAGGCCGAACTGTTGGCGCTGGAAGGGGATTTGACGGGCCAGGAGCGGCAGGCGGAGCGCGCCGTCGAACGTGCCGCCGCCGAGTGGGCCATGCTCAAGGCCGGGCCGCGGAGCGAGGAGTTGGAGCACGCACGCGCACTGGCGCGGGCTGCGGCAGCCGAGTGGAAGCGCAGGCTTGACGATGCCAGGCGGTACGTGGATCCCAAGATCGCTTCGGAGCAACAACGCGACCTCTCCCAAGGTGAGGCCGACGTGGCCGAAGCCCAACTTGCAGCCGCGCGCGCCAAGTTGCGCGAACTGGAAGCGGGGTTCCGGCCGCAGGAGATTGAAAAGGCTCACGCGCTGCACGAAGCTGCGAAGGCGGATCTCGAACGCCTGCGCGCCACGAGGGACCGGCGCCTAGAAGCCGCCGCCGGCCGCGTCGAGCAGGCCCGCGCGAAGTTAGCGGCGGCGGAAACGGAATTAGCCAAGACGACTCTCTCCGCCCCGCATGATGGCGTGGTGATCTGGAAGTACCGCCACGCGGGCGAGAGCGTGGGGGTGCTGCCCCCGGAACCCATCTTGGCGGTGGCCGATCCGCGGAAGGTGCGCGTGCGGGCCGATGTGGACGAAGGCGACTACGCCCGCATCCGGCCGGGCACGTCTGCGCGGGTGCGCGCGGAGGCTTTCGGCGACCGCGATTTCCTCGGGCGGGTGACTTTGGTGGGCGCCGCCGCCGGACGAAAGCGATTCAGCTCCGGCGAAGCGAAGGAACGGCAGGACGTCAAAATCGTAGAAACGCTCATCGAATTTGAGGCCCCTCCTCCGTTCAAGCTGGGATTGCGCGTCACCGTCCAATTTGAAGGCGTCACACACGAATGAAGCGTTTGTCTGGCTCGCGAACCGGCGCCAGTCGCCGAGCGCTGTACTCGAAGCCACGAGATTCAGGAGCACCGATCCCATGGAATTGTGCGAAGCGCACTCCGTAGATGCGGTACATGTGCTGGACGAATTGGATTTGGCTAACCGGCGCTTCGGGATCCAACGGCGCTTTCGAGCGGCGCTCTCGCCCTGGATCGCGGCGCATGCCCGAACCCGGACGCCGCTTCGTCTTCTCGACGCGGGATGCGGCACGGGCGGTTTATTGCTAGACTTGGCGGACTTTCTGAAACGGCGCGGTGTCCCCTGCCGCCTCATGGGCATAGAGATCAATCCACACGCCGTAAGGCGAGCGCGCGAGCGCGCCGTCTTTGCTCACTTACCGGACATCGAGTTTCGCTGCGCGAAGCTTGAGACCCTGCCCGCAGGTTGCACGGACGTGGTGCTCAGCTCGTTCGTGCTTCATCACTTGAGTAAGGACGAATTGCACCTTTGGATGAGGCAGATGCGGCGCGTGGCCACGGAGGGTGCCGTACAGGTGGACTTCCGTGCGCCGTACATCGCCCCCATGCGCTGGGTGTGGCAAGGAATGCTGGCATGCGCGGGCTTCTCCCAAGCCCTGCGCGAGGACGGCCGGACATCGCTGGTCAGGGCGTGGACGGCAGAATCCGTGCAAGAGGCCTGCCGGGCGGCTGGATGGGAGCCGGAGTCGGGAATGTTCGGCGGCCTGTGCGTTCAAGTCATGGGACGCTGGGCTCTCCCTAAGCTGGGTTCATGACGATATTCCGTCCAAAGAAGCTGAGTCGCGGCCTCTTTGAAACGGATCTATGGATCGGTAAGCGATTGCACCCAACTCATGGAGAGCGTCCCGCTGAGTTGGACGCTTGAAATGGTGATAGAACTGCTCGCCCCCCCGCCAATCCCCACGCCATCCTGAAGGTTCACGCTCAGAGTCTCGTCCAAAACCGTTTTATCCTGCACTTTGAGGATAAACCGGTTGCCTTTCCGGGATATTTCCAAGTTGGTTCCCGGGGT
>BTVV01000106.1:0-21307 GCA_045863855.1 Planctomycetota bacterium
CTTGTGTTGCAAAGGTGATCGCCGCCTTCAAGCAAGCGCTGGCCCCAGCAGGACATGAGCCCAAGTCGTTTTGATGGCGGGCGGCTCCATGGCCATTCGAATCCATTTCGGATTTCGGTAAACCCTGCCGGGCTTCATGCGCACCAACTGTTGCCGAAGATTCCGAACTCGAATGCCTCGTGTTTAATTCTTTTGAAAATTGCACCAACAATTCCATGCTCCGACTGTCGGGCATGCACGTTGTGGGCTATACTGTGTGCGGTACGGGGCACGCATAGCGAAGGACGGAACGGCCATGGCGTCGAACGTGTGTTCACGGTGCGGAGATGAGTTGCCCGAGATTCCAGGAGGCGGGCACGGCTGGGTTAAATGCCAGATCTGCGGGGAAACCGTGGAGATTGGCGCGGACAAGCCGTATCAAGTGCCCACCAGCTTCAATCTAAAGGCCAACGACAGCGACGTGAAGCCGCAAGGCGGATTGCGCGAAGTCGCCCGTCCACGCTCCGTCCGTTCCCTAAGACCTCAGCCTCCGATTTCCCCTTCGCCCACACCTTCCGACATGCCCGCGCTGCCGAAGGATCTCGACAAAGCGCTGGCCACGTACGCGCTGGGGCTTTTCCGCGTGCGCGGCTGGCCGTGCCAGGAATTACCGGGCTACAAAGCGTTCGTGGTGCGGGCCCGCATCTCGCATCCCGAAAGCGGCAACACCGACGTCTGCAACGTGACCATCTCGGCCGCCCGCGGCGTCCTGACGCTCGAGACCGTCGTCCGCAATCTGCCTCCCCCGCCCTGGCACACGCTGCGCGAGACGCTTAACGCGCTGAATATCGCTTCCGGCGGCTCGCTCTTCCTGATGCGCGAATGCGGCATCGTCGTGCGCTACCGCCTGCTGCCGCAGACCTCCCCCGAAGGCCGCTTCAACGTCGATCATATCCTCGCGGCGCTGATGCAGATGAACCACGATCGCCGGCTCGCCTTGCAGGTCCTCTTCATGGCCAGCCAGTGGTCGGTCTTCGACGGCGCGGCGGTGCGCAAGACGTTCGCCCAGCCGGTCGCGCGGCCGCAGCAGGTCGAACAGCGCTACGTCCAGGATCTGGCCGGCTTCGCGGGCTACTACGCATTCCCGAAGGGCGGAGAGCTGGGCCTCAATAAGGAACTCTGCGCGCCTTCCGACTGTCCGGTAAACCTCAAGCTCGACCGCGGCATGCTGCGCGCATGGACGACGCTGAATACCGACCTCATCAGCCGGCTGAGCGGCGAGCGCTGGGGCTTCGTGCGCCAGATGATGCGCAGCCTCTCGCGCCCCGGCCTGCGCATGACCCACAATCAGCGCACGCGGATGATCGAACATCTCAACGGGATCAACGACACCAGCGCGCTGTTGCGCTACGTCTGGCAGGAAGAGCAGCTCCGCGCGGTCGCGACCTATAACTTCTTCGGCCAGGACATGACCGTCGAGAACTTCCAGACCATCGTGGACGCGCTCTTCCGCCGCACGCGCAGCGGACCCGGGCATACCACGCTCTGCTTAAGGCAAGCGGTATAGGATAACGCAGGCGTCAGGGCGCGGGCGGAGCGAGCTTGGTCTCGATCGCTCCCAGATCGAAAAGCTTGTCTTCCGACACCGACACGGCGGCGCTTACGTGCTCGATCTTGCCTTCCGACCAGACCGCCACGAAGTAAGAGGCGTCGGCCACCGTGTCGAACGAGAAGCGCCCTTCGGCGTCGCTCTGCACAGACGGCTGATGTTCGAGCATCTTGTTGAACTGATCTTCCCCGCGCTCGCGGAAACGCAGGTAATTGGCGTGCCCCAAGGTCACCTTGACGCCTGACCACGGCTTGCCGCCCGCGGCAAGAATCTGGCCTTTGACCGTTGAGCCTTTGCGGGCTTGCAGCTTCACCGTCGATTCGCCCACCTTCAGTTCGAACATCGAAAGGCTTTGAGCGATCGGTAAAAAGCCGGGCGCTTGGCAGCGCGCATGCACGTGATAGCGGCCGGGTTCGAGATCCGCGAACTTCGCCACGCCTTGCGCGTCGGTCTGCGCCTGCAGATTCTGGCGCTGGCCTTGCGCGCGCCCGGAATCGCTTTGCTGCACCAGCATTAGAGTTACGGGTTTCTCGCCCATCGGCGCGCCGGCCGGATCCAGCACCTCGACGCGCAACGACGAGCGGTTGATCGCGCGCAGCAACGTCATCGCCGCGTGCGCCACCTGCGGATCGTCGCCCTGAGCCGCGGCTTCCAACTGAGTTCGCGCCTGTCCGCCCAAGCCGCGGAGAGTTTCCATCGCCTTGGCGCGTTCGTCGAAATCCGTAGCGCCCAGTTGGCGCACCCACTCCTTTAAGGAAGGCTCGCCCGCCGCCGGAGCCGCCACCTCGCCGCCGCAAGCGGAACCCACGGCCACACATAAGGCCATGCCAAGGATGGATTTATTGAAAACCGAGCGACCCAAGTCCGACATGCCGTACGTTGCCCCCAACGTCACGCACTTCGTGCTCGCGCCTCGCCGCGCGACTGAAAATCCCTTGGTGAACCACTTAGTCGCGGTCAGGTCACCCTTTTCCATCAATTTTTTGAGGGCTCACTTGCCAGCGCTCCAGAGACTTGCGGCCCAGCACCCTCGCCGCGTTCGTGAAGACCGGATCCGGGTAGCCCCACGCACGCTTGATTGCCACATCGCGCGCCAGAAAACTCCAAATCGTGTTGATTGCGCGGGCCTGCGAGAAGCCCAGCTTGCGCAGCGACCAGAGCGCGTTTGGCGGCACCGGATAATCGCTGCCGTGAATCAGCTTCGGCAGCACGCCTTCCTCGCGCAAGAAGTAGCGCAGCCAGCGCGATCGCCCCGGCGTGGTGAACGCCGATGTGTCGCCGTAGCAGTTGGGATACTCGCGTGCAAGCCGAATGAACTCGCGCGTCCAATTCCCGTCGAAGATGCCGCTGCGCGTCCCGCAATGCGCCATCACGACGGTCACGCCGCGATCCAGCGCCGGGCGCAGCATCGCCGGATCGCCCAGTTCGGGCCGAATCACGCTCACCGTATGCTCCCCGCCGGTGTGGGAAATCAGCGGCAGCCCGTGCTTCACGAGCAGATCGTAGAGCGGTACGCAGCGCTTATCCCGCGGATCCATGGCCTGGCTGTTGGGCAGCCATTTCAACGCCACCGCGCCGCGCTCGATCCAGCGCTCCAGTTCCTCCACGGCATCTTTGCGATACGGATGAATGCTGCACGCCGGCAGCATTCGCCCGCGCAGTTCGGAGCGCTCGCAGACCGCGAACGCGTATTCGTTCGGAACGTACAGCTCCTGCCCGGTCGCGGCCGGCGAGCCGTCCTCGGCGTAGATGCGTTCGTGCGCGAATACAACGGCGCCATGCAGCAGCTTCCGCTCCGCCGCCTCCGCCAGATCCTTGTCGAGCCGTTCGAGGTACGCTTGGTCCAGCCGCTCGTGCTTATGCGCGTCGTAGATTTCCAGCTTCCAGCGCATCAGCTTGTAGAGCAGCGAATGAAATTTACGCTCGGCAATGAAGCAGCCCGTTCCGCCGTGCCCCAAGCCGGCAAGGTGGGTGTGAATATCCAGCACCGGCAGCGCGGAATCGCTCATGCGGGAGGAAGTCTTAGCTCAATTCGCAAGCGTCTTCCAGCACGTCTAACTCGATCTCAGTCCACGGCAGCCCTTCGCGCCGCACGCGCTGCGTTTTCGCGGCCTTCCCGTTCACGTTCAGCGTGCCCCCGCCCAGCACCTGCAGTGTCGCGCCGGGCAGCGCCAACGGCGCCCGTAGACTCACTGAGCCATCCGCGTACCGCGCTCCCGCTTCCACGCACGCGCGCCGCGCGCGCTCAAGCGCGTTCAACTCCCGCGCGGTGACCCAGCGCAGCCCCTTCTTCTTTCCGTACGCCACCGCATCCAGAAGACTTTCGGCCACGCCTTCTTTGCCGAAATGAGCCGGATGAAAGAGCAGATGGCAAACCCCATTCCAACGCCGCGCGCGGTCGACGAACAGACGCCCCCACGCCGGCGGCGCGGTGACGGCCAGATCTTGCGACTGGAACGCCTGCTCCAGCACATCGATGCGCCGGCCGCGGACGTCGTACAGGAAATGCGGGTGGCACGAACCGAACGGATAGCCGATCGTGCCGCGCTTGCTCGGGCCTTTGCTCTGATCGATCCGCACGCCCTGGTGCGCGCACCATTCGAGAAACTCCAGCCCGTCCTCCCAGCGCGTATAGTGGTTCTTGTTCGTGACCAGCGGTTCCATGCCGGTCAAGCCCGCCGCTTCCAGCAACCAGCGAAACTGAAAGTCGAAGTTGGGGCTGCCCCAGCGCCGGAACGGTTCGTGCGGGCCGCCCATGGCATCGTAATGCAGCGCGATCTCGTGCCCGAAATCCTTCAGCTTCGCGTAAAACGCCGCATCGTAGCCGGGATGGATCGTGCACCAACTCGAACGGATATCCGCGCGCCGCATCACTTCGAAAAGCGTCTCGGCCAGAGCCGGATCGTTCCCGTCGGTATCGTGCGAGCAATGGGCGACGGCCTCCAGGCCGTCGGGGTGGTACCAGAGCCGCGGCAGGCGCACGCCGGTTCGCAGCGCCGCATGGCCAATGGCGCGGATCAGGATCTGCGCGAGCGCATCGGCGACGGGCTGGTCGAAGATCGGCCAAGCGCCGGGCCCGGGCTTCTTCGCCCGCTTGCCCTTCGTATCCAGGACGCGCCGGTCGCGGAGAAAATCGAGCACCATCCCGTCTTCGGCTTTGAGCAACCCGTCGCACAACGGCGCGCTCCCGTCGGGCGCGGAAGGCGCGTCGTAAGCCACCGGCCGGCCCGTGCGGATGTACGCGGCGGAGCCCGGTAAATCGGCGGCGACGAACAGCGCCAGGCCCTTGCCGCGTCCCGCGCGCCGTTCGCTCAACGCCGCCAGCGCGCGGGGCTGCCCGTCCAAGCCCGTGACACTCGCCAGCGTCTCCGTGCCACGCCGCGCGCGCACCGCCTGCCCGCCGAACACATGCAACGGCACATCCTCAAGACCCGCCAGCACAGGATGCCGTTGGGCTTTGATGCGCAGCCAGCCTTCGCCCAGGGTTTCCCAAGGACTCATCCCGAAGCCCGGCGCGGCGTAGGAGGCATTCGGTACGGGATCCAGCCCGAACAGGTCCCACAGTCCGTCGAGCACCCCCGGCCCGCTTTGGCCCGTGGAGGCCCCCGCGCCGCCCAACCCCACCACCGCGCCGCCTCGTTCGACGAAAGCCGCCAGCGGCGCGCTTAACGCCGCACCTTGCTCGGCCGATACACGACCGGCAAGCACCACGATTTGAGGCACCTTCTCGTCCAAGGTTTCCGCGAGCAGCGCCGGCAGCGTCTCGTGCACGAAGAAACCCGCGTGATCGAGCAATTCGCGCAGCACGCCCCATGCGTAAGGCGAAGAAGTAGGATCGATGGCCAAGGTGAGGCGACCAAGCGGTGAGTTGGCCGGCATGCGTAAGCCCTCCGAGGCAGGTTACGCAGCAGGCTAGATCAACGGGACAGGCTTGGCGAGCGGGGAAAGGAATGCCTCAGTCCTTCAGCAGCGGCAAGTACCGGTAGTACACCTCCAAGCAAAGCGCATTCAAACTCGACGCGAAGCCCACGCCGCAGCCGGACCACCGTCCCACCTTCCCGGCGTCGGCTCTACCTTGTTCGGAACACAGGCTGCCCTTCAGCTTCTCGTTCCATGCCTTCCACAAATCGCCGCCTTGCTGGAACAGGACCAGCGTGCCCATCCAATTCGTAAGTTCGTCGCTCTCCGCCTGACCGGTCGTGGGACCGGCGAAGTCCGCAAGCGCGGCTTCCGCGTAGGGCAGCAGTTCTTCCTTCTTCGAGCCCATGAACTGGCGCGCCAAGCAGGCCATGAAGCTGGCTTGAGTTGAGGGCTTTCCGCCGGGAACCCAGGCATAGCGCCTGGACTCATTGTGCTCCACGGCATCGAGGAATCGAATCGCGCCTTCAAACGCTTCAGGCTTCACGGCGAGGCCCGCCACTTTGGCCGACTTGAGGTGCATGACAAAAAGCGTCGTCGTAAAGAGGTCCGGCTGACCCGCAAGCGGAACGCGGCTGAATCCGAAGGGTTGGCCGTCCTTCACGACTAGATGCCCAGCCAGCGCGTAATCCACCGCACGCTGCGCGGCCATCTTGGTCTCCGGGATGCGTCCCATCCCCGAGGCTTCCGCCAGCGCCAGGCCGGCCAGCGCGTGCGAGACCCCGTCCACCTGCGTCCAACCGGGCATCCGCACCGCGCCGTCGTCGCGCTGCCGCGCGATCAGCCAGCCCACGCTCGTGCGCACGACCAGTTTGTACGCGCCCACCCTCTCGGTATGCCCGCTGCCCAAGTACGAGAGCAACGTAAGCGCCGTCAGATCCACGTCGGCCGGCCGTTCGGCGCCCAGCCGCATCGCATCCCAATGGCCGTCCGAATCCTGCAAGCCTTGCAAGTCGGCGAATCCGAAATCCGTGGCATTAAAGATGACCGACGGCCCACCGGGCTTGGACACCTGGCCCTCGGCTTCGTTGCGCAGGACGGCGCCAAGCAGCGGACCCGTAAGTCGGCCGGATTCCAAGTTCTTAGGCCAATGCGCGTGAACCGCCTCCACGTACGCCGCTTCCGCCTGCTTCAAGGTCAGGATCCGATCGATGCGCCGGCAACGCTGGCGCACCTCCGGGTCTTCGTGGCTCAGTGCGGCCCGTGCGGCCGCCTGCGCCTGCTCGCCTCGGTTCCCGAGTTCCGTTTCCGCGGCCTCGCGCACCTCGAACGCATCGTCCGAAAGCTGCCGGATCAACGTCTCCAAGCTCGGCTTTTCAGGAGCGGAGCCCTCCCCGGCCCCAATACACACGCAAGCCCAAACGAAACAGGAACCAACCCAAGCGAATCGGAGCACGAGTGCTTCCCTCGAACCCGGAGACGAACCCTAATGCGCATGAACGCAGGAGCAGCCTGAAAGTTCTATAAAATAGGCTGCTATTTTGACTGCGCGCACCCGTAGTGCATCCGCGCCAGGGGCGGTAGGCCGGCCACCAACTGGCCCTCGGCGGCGCGTAATGTTTCCAAGCGCGACGTGGCTCGAGCTTCCCCGTATTGCCCGACCGCCAAGTCCACAAAGAGCACATAATGATTCACTTCGCTGGCGTAGAGATCTTCGTAAAACCCGGACAGCGCTTGGCCTTTCAGTTCGTCCGCCAGCAATCGGAAGCGTTCGGCGCTGCGTGCTTCGATCAGGCTGCAAACGAGCAGCATATCGAGAAAGTTTCCATTCCCTTCCTGCGCCGCAGCTTTGCGCAGACCTTGCACGTACGCGCTGCCGCCCTTCGGAGCCGCCGGCCACGGATAGCGTGCCCGGATTTCGCGCTCGACTTGCCGCGCATGTTCCATCTCTTCGTTGGCCAGATCGGTCATCAACTTCTTAAGCGCTGGAACTTTCGAGCCGTGCACCCGTAACGTCCGGTGCGCCATCGCCGCGGCTTTCAGTTCGCAGAAATAATGATCGAGCAAGAGGGCCGCCGGATCGGCGAGCACCTGCTGCGCCCACGCGGGCGGGGTCTGATAATGCAGTCCAAGCACCCGCGTATGATGCGCGCTTGCCGCCTAGGCGGCAAGCGAAGAGGAGTGCACAATCCCCCGCCCTTCCTGGCAGCGTTCGGCCTCACCCGTTAGGATGTGCGCGGGTTGAGCCAACGAACGGAATCGATGCCATGTCTACGCCAAACCAGCCCACGGGGCTGCCCAACGGTTTTCCCGATCCCAACGCGCGGCGCATGAGCCTGCTGCCGCCGTATTTGCTGGGACGGATCAACGCCTACAACGACGAACTGCGCGCCCAAGGCGTCGACGTGATCGACCTCGGCATGGGCAATCCCGTCGACCCGATCCAGGCCGAAGTGCTCGAAACGATGCGTGCATCGCTCGGCGAGGTGCCCAACCATCGCTACAGCCAGGCCAAGGGGATTCTGCCGCTCAAACAGGCCTTCGCGCGACACTACGCGCGGCATTTCAAGGTCGAGTTGGATCCCAAAGAGGAGATCATCGCGACCATCGGCAGCAAGGAAGCCTTCAGCCACTTGATGCTGGGGATGCTGGGACCCGGCGATTCGTGCGTGGTGCCGACCCCGGCCTTCACGATCCACATGTACGCGCCGCAGATCGCCGGAGCCAGCGTAATTGGCGTGTACATGAAGGAAGAGCAGCCTGGGCCGCAGTTGCTCGCGGACATCAAATACGCGCTCGAAACCGTCCGCCCGCGCCCGAAGCTCCTGATTCTGAACTTCCCGCATAACCCCACCGCGCGGACGGTGGACTTGGGCTTTTACGAAGAGGCCGTGGCGCTGGGCAAGCACTTCGGCGTCTGGGTGCTCAACGATTTCGCCTACGGCCACTCGTGCTTCGACGGCTACCAGGCGCCCAGCATCCTGCAGGTCAAAGGCGCGAAGGATATCGCGGTCGAAACCTTCACCATGTCCAAGCCCTACAACATGGCCGGCTGGCGCGTGGGCTTCCTGGCCGGCTCGCGCCATCTCGTCGATATCCTGGCGCGGATCAAGGGCTACTTCGATTACGGCATCTTTCAGTGCATCCAACTTTCCGCGGTCACGGCGCTCGATGGCGGCGATACGCTCATCAAGCAGCAGTCGCTGCTTTACGAGAAGCGCCGTGACGCGTTGCTCGAAGGCCTCAAAAAGGCCGGCTGGAAGAAGACGATCAAAAATCGCGGCACCATGTTCAGTTGGCAGCCGCTGCCCGACCATCCGAAAGTGAAGGGCATGAACTCGGTGGACTTCTGCTTCACGCTCGCCCGGGAGACCGGCGTCAGCTTCACGCCGGGCGGCGGGTTCGGTCCCGAAGGCGACAGCCACCTGCGCATGGCGCTGGTGGCGCCCGAAGCGCGTATCGCCGAAGCCTGTGCGCGCATCGGAAAATTTTTGCAGGCTTGAAGAACGCCGCGAGCGACCCAGAATAACCGCGCCATGAACGATACCGAAAAGCCCCAGCCCATGCCCGAAGACGCGGCCGCCGAATCCGGCGCCGATGCGGCGGAGGCCGCGCCGCCGCCGAAACCCAAGCGCCGACGGAACAAGAAACTCGACTTGAGCCACTCGCGGCTCGCCGAAGATGCCGAAACCGCCCCGGTTACGGCCGAACCACAGCCGGAGCAAGCGCGGCAAGCCCCCGCCGAAGAGACCCAGGCAACCGAAGCCGCTGCGCCGGCCGCCGAAGAGGAGCACGAGCCCGTCGAGGGCGACGCGGAGTCGGATGCCGAGCCGGAACCTGAGATCGATCTCGTCGCGCTTCAGCGCACGCTCGAAGCGCTGCTCTTTTCGGCAGATCACGCGCTGAGCACGCGCGAACTGGGCCGCGCGGCAGGCGTCAAAGTCGTGACCGTCCGTAAAGCGATGCGCGAACTCGGCTTGCGCTACGACGTCGAACAGCGCGCATGGATGCTTTCCGAAGTCGCCGGCGGCTGGCAGCTCGTCACGCGCCCCGATTTTCATCCGGCGATCCAGAAGCTCCGCGCCAGCCGTTCGCAACGCAAGCTGACCCAAGCCGCGCTCGAAACCCTGGCCCTCATCGCCTACAGCAAAGAGCCGATCGGACGGTCCGAGATCGAAGGCGTGCGCGGCGTAGAAGCCGGTGCGGTCCTGCGCCAGCTCCTCGACCGCAAGCTGATCAAAATCGCCGGCCGCGGCACGGGCCTCGGCCAGCCGCTCCTCTACGCCGTCTCCAACGAATTCCTCGAGCATTTCGGATTGAAATCGGCCGCCGAATTGCCGCGCAGCGGCGAACTCAAAGGCATGTAGCTTCATTCGCCGATGGCAAGCTAAGGAGCGGTACATGGCGCGCGTAACGGTACGGATGATAGGCGCGATCGCCGGTCTGCTATTGGCCGCGGGCTGCAGCAAGCCCGACGCCACGCCGCCCAAGACGCCTCCCATTCCGGTGGCCGTGCCCACGCCCACCGAACCCGCCCCGGTGAAAGCCGCCGAATTCGCCAACCCCAAGCCCGACCTCTGTCCCGTCAGCGGCGACCCCATCGACCCGCAAGTAACCTTCGAAGCCGGCGGCAAGAAGTACGCGTTCTGCTGCGAGCATTGCATGGAAGATTTCAAAGCCGAACCGGCCAAATATCTTCCCGCGGCCGGCGCACCGCCCGCCAAGCCCGCGGAATCCCCGCCCGCCGCCCCTGCCGATTGGTCCGCGCTGGAGTTCGGCAAGAAGACCAAACACTCCGTCGCCATGCCCCAGACCTGGAAAAGCGAAGAACGCGCCAACAACCTGCGCCTCTGCCAAGTCCGCGTCCCGAAGTCCGAAGGCGACGCCGACGATGCCGAACTGGTCGTCTTCTCCTTCCCGGCCGCCGGCGGCGTGGAAGGCAACCTCAAGCGCTGGGCCGGACAGTTCGGCGGCGAAGACGCGCTGCGCGGGCGCAAGGACGATCTGCCCACGGCCGGCGGCCAGAAGGCCAGCATCGTCGAATACGAAGGCACCTACACCGGCATGAATCCGCAGGCCGAAGGCACGCTCGCGCCGAAAGCGGAATACAAGATGTTGATCGGCGTGATCCACGCCGAGGACGCGCAATACTATTTGAAGCTCGTCGGCCCGCAGCAAACCATCGACGCGCAAGCCGACGCCTTCTACAAAATGATTCAGTCCTTCAAATAATCCCTATTCCGCGCGCATCCTGCTCAACGCAGGCGCGATCAGCGACTCCAGCGGCGCGTGCTCGTCGGTCAGCACGCAAACCCCCGGCCGCCGCTTAAGCTCCGCCATTTCTTCCTTCGGAATCAACGAACCGTGCATCGGGCCCGTATGCCCGCGCTTCCAGTCGAAGGTCGGCATCGGCGCGCGCCGCGCAACCAAGATAAAGTTGTTCATGCCCTGGGGCGGGCCGGAGCGTTCCGCAGAGAAAACATACACGTACGGAAACACCTGCTCCAGCGTCGCCACGAAAGCGCCCACCACGCGCCCGCTTTGCCAATCGTCGATCACGTTCACCACATAGGAACCGCTGTCCGTCAGGTGTGCCGAAAGCTCCCGCACGAACTCCACCGTAGCCAACTGGTAGGGCATCGAGAACGAGCTGTACGCGTCGCCGTAAATCAGTTCGAAGCGCCGCTCGGGCTCGAACTCGGCCACGGCGTTGCGCGCATCCAGCGCCACCGTGCGAATCGCCGTATCGCGCGGCAATCCCAGCGCCGCGTGGTTCGCTTCCGTCACGCCGGGGTCGATCTCGGCGACGAGCACCTCCGCGCCCGGCCAGCGCCGCAGCACCCAGCGCGGAAACGTATAGCTCCCGCCTCCGATCACGAAAACCTTCGGCACTTCTCCCGCCGGCGTCGCGCGCTCCGCCGCGTCGCGCGTCACCCGCTCGAAGGGCATGAACAAGTACTCCACATCGTCCACGTCCAGCCAGCCGTGTTCGAGCCACTCGATTTGAAGAATCCGGATCGTGCGCCGCTTTCCGTCGCGCTCGAACACCCGTTCGTAGACCATCACGTGCTGGTACGGACTGTCGGTCTCGAAGAGCAGCCCCGGTTCGGCTTGCAGCCCCAGCGATCGCGCGGCCGGCTCCAGAGGCGGCAGGCGGCCGCGTGAAGCCAGCAGGAGCGCCACCAGCGCCGCGATCCAACCCGCGTGCAGCGCGCGCCACGGTCCCAGCGCCAGGCCGCCCAAGGCCAGCACCAGCGCCACGCCCAGCACCACCTGCGTCGAGCCCAGCCACGGCACGAGCCAGAAGCCCGTCGCCAGCGTCCCCACAATGCTCCCCGCCGTGCCCCACGCGTACACCGATCCCAGCGCCGTCCCGGTGCGCGTCGCGCCGGACACCGCCCACTTCGCCGCGCCCGGCGAGATCAGCCCCAGCAGCACCGCCGGCCATAGGAAGATCGCCAGCACCGTCGTGAAGATCCGCGCCGGCCACGGCCAGCCGCTCAACCAGCCGTACGAGACGAAGCCGCGATTCAATAGCAGCGTCAGCACGCTCGCGGCGCTCGCTGCCAGAAACAGCCAGCCCAGCGTCGCACGCGGCTCGCGGCGATCGGCCAGCCGCCCGCCCAGCGCATTGCCCAGCGTCAACCCCGCGAGCATCACGCCGATCACGGACGTCCACGTGTAAAGCGAATTGCCCAGATGCCGCGCGATCAGCCGCGCCGCGACCAACTCCAAGATCATCAGACTGGCGGAACTGACGAAGACCAGCAGTTGGGGCGTAAATCGAAATCGCTCGGGAGACGCCGGTTCGGTGGGATTCACGCCGCGTTTCTTACCCAAAGCCGCGACTCGGCGCAAGATCAAGCGGCCTACTCTTCCTCTTCCACCGCCGGCTTTTCCGTCTTCTTCGCGCCTTCCGGCTTCGCGCCGCCGGCCAACGGATCCAGCGGGTTCGCCGCCACCGCCGCCGCGCCGGCTTCCTCGACCACCAATTCCAGCCGCGTCGTGCCACGGCGCTTATCGGCGCCCGTGCACGTCGCCGTGAACTTGTAGCGCCCGGCCTTCGTGCCCGTGCCGCTCAATTCGCCTTCCTTCGAGAGCGTGAAGCCCTCCGGCAAACCCTGCGCTTCGTACGTCAGCGGACGCGCGCCGCCGCGCGCACTCAGCTTCTGCGTAAACGCCTGGCCCACCCGGGCCGCGTTCAGCGACTCCGTAACCCAGACCGGCTCCAGCTTCAGCGGCAGGCCGTACGGCTTGAGCTTGCCGCCCGGGACCATGCCTTTGCCGCGTGGAATCTGCGCGTTCCAGCCCAGCACCAGTTGCGGAGCGTCCCCGCCTTTCTCTTTGCTGCGCACGCGTACTTGCGCTTCGCTGCCCGGCTCGAGCATCAGGACAAGCCCGTAGTTCGGGCGCTGCTTCATCGCCCACGCCTGCGCCAGCGGCGTCACGTCGAACTCCAGCCACCAGCCCGCCTCGCCGCCCATGTCCGTCGTCACGTTGCAGCCGGCCACCGCGATCGGATCCCAATCCCCGCCGTTGTTCACCCACTGGTCGTCTTCGAGACACAGATCCCAGCTCGCGAACTTCTGGCTCCAGGCGCGCGCCAGCGCGTGGCAGCGGATCGTCTCGGTGCTCTTCGGCCGGCCGATGTTCCACGCCTTGATCCGCAGCAACGCCTGAGTCGGCGCTCGCTTCACTTGCTCGAGATCGAACTTCAAGAGCGCGCGGAACTGCCGCCCGTCCGCGCCGCCGTAAATCTGAAACTCGTCGCGTTCACCGCGGCCGCCCGGCCGGCCCGTCGCGTCGGGCGTCAGATACGTATCGTCGGTGGGCGTCAGCGTCAGCGGGTCCGTCTGAGCCCACACACCGGCCTGAATCCATACCAACACCCAAAGCCACATCGATCGCATCGCTTGCTCCCCGGCATAGTGCTGCCCCGGCGCAGGATACCCCAAAAGAGTGGTCTATACCACCTGGAAGTGCTTCTGAATCCACGCCTAATAGGGACCCAATAAAAAAGGGCTTCCCGCTTGGCGAGAAGCCCCTTTATGAGCTTACAGAGATGGATCCGCTTAGCGCTTCTTCAACAACGCCGCCTTCTTCCGAGCCACGCGACCCGTCAACTCGGCGATCTTGCGGTCGGCTTCCACCAGCCGTTCGGCCAGGATCCGCGCGAGGTTCACCGTGATCTGCATCGCGATCGGGTCCTGCGTCTCCAACTTCTTCCGGTACACGTCGCTGGGCAGGACGCCGACAATGACGGGCGTAGCCGCGCGGACGGCGGCGATGCGCGGAGCGTTATTCAGCAGCGCGATCTCCCCGAAGAAGTCCGGCGCATCCAGTTCCGCCAGCCGGAAATGCCCCTTCGACGAACTCTTGATCACGCCCACCTTGCCGCGGCAAAGCATGTACAACCCGTCCGCCTCTTGGCCTTCGCGGAAAAGCAACTGCTGCTCGGGGTAATCCCGACGCTGCAACCAGGTCATCAATTCGTCCACCTGGGCCTTCGAAAGCCCCTGGAAAATGTTCACCTTCGGCACGGTCTGCTTGAGCATCGGCGTTTCGCCTGCGACGGACATGTCAGCACCTCCCCATGAGCCCGTATGTCTGGATCTGCCACTCTTTGATGTGTAAATGCGTATGTAGCCTAGCGCCGACCGAGAATTACCCAAGAGCAGAAGCGGCCCTCGAACGCCTATCGCAAAGCCCGGCATGGCCGCTATGCTGAACGGACCACCGAGTACGCCTACATGGATCCCGTCGTTCTCATCGTCTTCGGCATCGTATACTTGGGCATGCTTGCCGGCCGGTTGCCGTTCCTGGCCATCGACCGCACCGGCGTGGCGGTCCTGGGCGCCATTGCGCTGCTGGCCAGCGGGCGGCTGAACCTCAAGGAAGTCTGGGACGCGCAAGATGTCCCGACGCTCGCGCTGCTGCTGGGATTCATGGTCCTCAGCGCACAGCTTCGCCTAGGCGGCTTTTATTCACGCGTGACGCAGCGCATCGCCGGTGCGCAGGTCTCACCGGTCCGGCTCCTGGGTCTCGTTATCGCCGTCGCGGGCATTCTCTCGGCGCTGCTGGCCAACGACATCGTCTGCTTGGCCATGGCCCCGCTGCTGGCCCACGGTTGCTGGCGGCGTGGACTCGATCCCATCCCGTTCCTGCTCGCGCTCGCCTGCGCCTCCAACGTGGGCTCCGCAGCGACCCTGATCGGCAATCCGCAAAACATGCTCATCGGCCAAGCCCTCGCCCTCGACTTCGCCGGGTACGCAAAGACGGCCCTCGTCCCCAGCGTCCTGGGTTTAGGGCTCACCTGGGGCCTGCTGGGGTGGCTCTACCGCGAGCGCTGGGAGCTACCCGCCAGCGCGGCGACGAGCGAGCCGCCCGATGCCGAAACGCCTGATTTTAACGCGTGGCAGACGTCCAAGGGGCTGGCGCTCGTGGTCTTGACGGTCGCCGCGTTTCTCTTCTCCGACTGGCCTCGCGAAGTCCTGGCCTTGGCTGCCGCCGGGATCTGCCTCGCCAGCCGGCGCATGGCCACGCGCCCGATGCTGGGACTCGTCGACTGGCATCTGCTGCTGCTCTTTATGGGCCTTTTCGTCGTCAACCACGCGCTCCAGGCCAGTGGCGCGCTCGATACGGCGATTCGATCCGTACGCGAATCCGGCATCGATCCGGCGCACCCCGGCTGGCTCTTCGGCGTGACTGTGGCGCTCTCGAACCTCGTCAGCAACGTGCCCGCCGTGATGCTCCTGCTGCCCGTGGCGACGCACGAACAAGCCGGACCGATCCTCGCACTCGCCAGCACCTTGGCGGGCAACCTGATTCTGGTGGGCAGCATCGCGAATCTGATCGTCGCCGAACAGGCCGGGATGCTGGGCTTGAAGATCGATTGGAAGACCCACGCGCGGGTCGGCGTGCCCGTCACGCTGAGCACGCTGGCCGTGGCCGCGGGATGGCTGTGGCTAACCGCCGGCTGACGCCGCGCGCACCAAAGCTTCGAAGAGTGCACGCTGCCGCGCATCCTCGGGCATGCGTTCGGGATGCCATTGCACGCCCAGCACGAAGCGATTTCCGCGCGCGAAAGCCGCGCCGCTCGCCGGCTCGATGGCTTCAATCACCCCGTCGGGCGCCCACGCCGTCGCCCGCAAGCCGTCCCCCACTCGCTCCGGCTTCACCGCCTGATGATGGAAGCTGTTGGAGGCCACATCGCCGCCGTCCGCCGCCTGCAGCGTGCGCGCCAGCAGCGAATCGGCCTCGACCTTCAATGCGTGCCGGTAGTGGTAGCCCGCCTCTCCCGGGCGCTGATCCCGCGCATGCGGCAACGTGCCGTCCGCAACCCACTCGCTTTTCAAATCCTGGACCAGCGCGCCGCCGCGCGCCAGGCTAATCAACTGGCAGCCGCCGCAAACGCCCAGCACCGGCAGCGCCGTCGCGTCCAGCACGCGCCGCGCCAGCGCCAGATCGAAGCGGTCGCGCCGCGCATCCATCAGTTCTTCCGCACGCTGCACGCGGCCCGCGTAATGCCGCGGATCGTAGTCCGGGCCTCCGATGAAGCAGAATCCGTCCAGCGGCTCAAGCGCCGCCTCCAGCAAATCTTCCGACTCCAGCGGCGGGATCACCAGCGGAATGCCGCCGGCACGCACGACCGCGTCCACGTAGGCCAAGCCCACCGTCATCGCGCCCTTGGCCACGCTGCCGCCGTTGGAAACCGAAGCATTCAAACCGATTACGGGTCGTGAAGTGCGGGACATGGACCGGGAATCCTCCACACGCGGACAGGGTAAAACGAAAAGGGTACTTCGCGGGAGCGGGCCGCGCTAGGCGACGCACTCCGGCAAAATACCCTTCCCCCCACGCTCGAAAGGGTTCAGGCTTGCTGGTTAATCAGCGTCTCGAACTCGACCAGACGGCGACGCAACGCCGCCAATTCCACACCCAGCATTTCCAGGTTGTGCGCCACGCGGCGCAAGCCGCGCGCCGTGGGCAGGGCCTCATCGGACGGCGCGGACGGCTTACGACCTTCGATCACGCGCAACGTCACCTTCGATCGGCGTTCCGACATCCGCAGCCCTCCCGCAAAGCGCGCGAACGGCCGGGGCGATCGGCTCACTCCATCGGCCAGCGTCCGCCCATGCGCCGCAACGCTTCTAGGAAGTCATCGGCTGGCGGAGCCGTGAAGCACAGTCTTTTCCCCGAGACCGGGTGCTCGAACTCCAAGCGCCAGGCGTGCAAGGCGTGCCGCGATAGCTCTAATTCGGGACAAACGCGCTCGCGGCCGTACACCAGATCGGCCAGGATCGGGAAGCCGGCCTTCGCCAGATGCACGCGAATCTGGTGCGTCCGCCCCGTCTTGGGCTTGGCCAAAATCAGCGCCGCCGGCGCGCCGGCGCGCTCGAGCTTCTGCAGCGTTTCGAAAGCCGTGAGCGCCGCGCGCCCTTCCTCGGGCCCGCGCAGCACCGCCATTTCCTTCCGCCGCGTCGGATGCCGCCCGATCCGGCCCTCGCACACGAATTCCGGCTTGAGCGGGTGCCCGTGCGTCAGCGCGAGGTAGCGCTTCTCGACGCTCCGCGCCATGAACTGTTCTTGCAGGGCCTGATGCGCCGCGTCGTGCTTGGCGGCGACGATCGCGCCGCTCGTTTCGCGGTCCAGCCGGTGCACGATGCCCGGACGGATCGATCCGTTGATTCCGCTCAAATCGGAGCAATGCGCCAAAAGCGCGTTCACCAGCGTCCCCGTCGCATGCCCCGCGCTGGGATGCGTGACCATGCCGGCGGGCTTGTTGATTACGATCAGATCGGCGTCTTCGTAGAGCACGTCCAGGGGGATCGCTTCGGGGCGCGCCTCGATCGCTTCCGGCTCGGGCAGTTCGAGTTCCACACGCTCGCCGCCCTTCACCTTCTTGTTGGGTTTCGCTTCGCGGCCGTCGAAGAGAATATCGCCGCTCTTGAGGAGCTTGGCCAGGAACGAGCGCGAAAGGTCGGGCCACAACGCCACCAGCGCCACGTCAAGCCGCTGCCCCGCCGCGTCGGGCGGCAAGGCGGCTTCGCGTATTCGAGCATCGCCTTCAGGCGCCGATTCGCTCATGCGGCCATGCTACCGCACGCGCGCGGTTGTCGATCACGCTTTCGGCTTGGCCTCCCACGCCACGAGCGGCTCGCCCCAGGGCAATTGCCGCGCGATGTCGCGGTCGTCCTGCAAGTCCCGCGGATCCTCGCTGCGCACGCACCACTCGAAGAGCTGTGCGCGGAACGCCCCGCACTCCGCTTGCCGCGCCGGTTCCCGCGCCAAGTTCCGCCGCTCGCCCGGATCGGCCTCCAGATCGTACAGCTCCTCCTCTCCGCGCTTAAACCAGATGTACTTGCGCGTCGGCGTGCGCACCATCTTGACGTGATCGCCCGGCACGTTGAACGGCGCGCTGTGGCGCAACGGGTGCCCGGGCTCGTCGCGGGAGCGCCTCCACTCCGAAATGAACGCGGGAAAGTCCGAATACGGATTCTCGAACAACGGCGGACAGATTTCGGCGTGAACCTCGTCGCGGTGGCGGTCGGTGGCGCCTTCCAGCAGCGCGTCGAGCGACAGGCCCTGCACGCCCTTAGGCACCGTGGCGCCCGCGTAATGGCAGATCGTCGGATGCAGGTCGATCTGCTCCGCCAGCGCATGGCGCACCGCGCCGGCGGGCAGCACACCGGGGTAACGCAACACGCACGGGATATTCAGCAGGCAGTCGTACAGCACCAGATCCTTCTTCACCATCCCGTGGTCGGCGCGGAAATCGCCGTGATCGGACACGTAGATAACAAGCGTATTTTCGCGCATACCCAATTCATCAAGCTTCGACAATATCTTCCCGATTTGCTCATCAACAAGGGTGATCATGGCGGAATAAACGGCCATATAGCGGCGTAAATCCGATTCGCTCGCCGCGTCCATCAACTGAGCCTCACGCTTGACGGACATCCGCGAGGACTTTCCATTCACCTCATGTCCGCGGGTGGGTCCAACTAAACTCTTGTCTAGAGGTAACTTATCCTCTGGGTACAGCCCGGATAACCGACGCGGCGCGGTATGCGGCGCATGCGGATCCTGGAAACTTACCCACAGGAAAAACGGATCGTCCTGTTTTGCAAACACATCCAGAGCGTCTAATCCCGCCTGGCCGATCTTATAAGTACTGGAGTGCTTTTCCGGCAGGTCGTGAAACCGCGCACCGGCCCAGGACCCCTTGTGATACATGTCTTCCCGAATGGCCTTCAGATGCGCTTCCCACTCCGGGGTTCCACCGCTTTTAAGGTCCGCTCTACAGATATCCAGCGGCTCCAAATCGCGCGGATAGAACATGTGGTTCTTTCCGACCAAACCAGTCTTATATCCACGATCCTTGAGTATCCGGAAGAGATGTGGCTCGCCTGGACCGATGTTGGAGTTGTTTTCACGTACGCGATGGCTATGCGGATAGCGGCCCGTGACGAAGTTGCTCCGGCTGGGCACGCAGACCGGCGACTGCGCGAACATACGCCTTAAGCTAACCCCTTCCGCCGCAAGATGATCCAGCGACGGCGTGTGCATCCAAGGCGTCACCGCGCCAAGCGCGTCGGCGCGGTGCTGGTCGGACATGATCCAGAGGATGTTCGGGCGATCGGTGCGAGCCATGGCGCGAGGCCTCCTTTACGAGGCCTGCATTTTACATGCAATCCTATGTAAACCATTAGGCTATATGCGCATAAGCATGGAAAATTACAGCAAACAACTCAGGGATTCGCAGGCGCGGGAGCTGCGGCGCGGCGCGGCGGGGCTTTGCCGTCGGGAAGCGCGATGCCGGGGGAATCGAGGAGGCTTTGGAGGTACTTGGCTTGGGAGCGCCAGCTCTGGCGGTCGAATTGGCTGTCGCTGCTCGATTGCAAAGCCTTTGATATCCAGCGCTTAGCTTCTTCGCGGGCGGAGGAGGCGTCTTCGTTTTTGGCTTCGAGCGCGCGGGCTTGATACCAGTAGGTGCGGCCAAGCTGGTAGCAGAGTTTGGGGAAGAGGAAGTGCTGCTCGTACTCTGTAACTGCTTGCTTGAACGTAGTTTGCGCGGCTTCGGTGGAACCGGCCTGCTCTTGTGCAAGTCCGAGTCCTTCGGCGGCCAAGGCGCCAAATATAACATGCGTGCGGAACTCTTTGTGCGCGAGCTCGAAGACTTTCGTCGCGCGGTCGAGGCTGGCGGAGCGTTCGGAGGGCGGCCGCTCGGGGCGCAGCGCGTCTTCAAAGTGAATCTGGGCCAGGAGTAGCATCACGTACGGATGCGCTTCGGTGCCGCGGACGTCGTCCCAGGTCTTCTCGAGCGCTTCGACGCGCTCGCGGCCGGTCTCTTTGTCCTTGAGCGCCACGAATACGGCGTCCCAGGAATCCCGGGCCGAGCGCAGGCGTCTATCTTCCATCTTGCGAACGACTAACAGCGACGCGACGGAGATGACCAGCAGCGCAATCAGGCCGATCACGACGAACGGCATCAGCGCGGTGATCGCTTCGAACTTCGTCCCGGCGCCGGTGGCGCTGTCGGGCGTGGCGGTGTCGGATACGGCCATACTGGCTTTAACTCCTGATTACGCAAAGGCTAAAAGCAATCCCGTGCACCGTGCGGTCACGGCGCTTTCCCGAGCTATACGGGCCTCACAGGTTACGAAACTCCTCGCTCCGCGTCAACGGCAGCTTGCATAATCTTTGACGCGCAAGCGGATTGGCGGCGGAGGAAGAATCCGGGTATAGTTCTATCGTAACCTGTCAAAAGACCCCTGCCCGGAGGTACCGCACGCGTGCCGCAGAAGCGACCGAACATACTCTTGATTACATCCGATCAGCAACATTGGGATACGTTAGGGGTTACAAATTCGAGGATCCGAACGCCGAACCTCGACCGCTTGGCGCGGGAGGGGACGCGGTTCGGGCGCTCGTATTGCTCCAATCCGCTCTGCTCGCCTTCTCGAAGTTCCATCATCACCGGGCTTTATCCGTCGTCCCACGGCTGCTGGACGATCGGGGTGAAGCTGCCCGAAGACGTGCCGACGGTGGGGCAAGTCTTTCAGCAGCATGGATATGGAACAACGCTCGTGGGCAAGGCGCACTTCCAGCCACTGGCGTCGCGGGCGGGGAGCCATTCGATCGAATGCCAGCCGCTTTTACGTAACTTGGACTTCTGGCAAGACTTCCACGGTCCGTGGTACGGCTTCCAGCACGTCGAGACGGCGCGGATGCACGGCGACGAGTCGCACGCGGGGCAGCATTACGCTATCTGGATGGAGGAACAGGGGTTACACCATTGGCGCGACTACTTTAACCCGTGGCCGCACACGCAGGAGATGAAGCGGCGGCACGGCGCTTGGGATCTTCCAGAGGCTTACCACTACACGACTTGGACGGCCGAGCGGACGATCGCGAACATCGAACGGCACGCCGGGAACGAGGAGCCGTTCTTCTTGTGGTCGAGCTTCCACGATCCGCATCCTCCGTATGTCGTTTCGCAGCCTTGGGATACAATGTACAAGCCGGAGCATATGGAGCCGGGCCGGCTGGCCGCGGGGGAGCTGGAGCGCTGGCCGCCGCACTTCCAGAAGACCCAGGAAGCGCGTCCGGATTACGCGGCGTGGCAGGAGTCCGGATACGGTAACCATGGATTCCATAGTCATTTACACGATGAGGCGAGTTTGCGGAAGAACGTCGCGATCTACTACGGGATGATTAGTTTCATGGATCGGCAGATCGGGCGGATCCTGGAGAGCCTGGACCGGCTGGGGATCGCGGAGAACACGCTCGTGATGTTCAGCACGGATCACGGGCATTTCCTTGGCCAGCATGGACTTACGGCGAAGGGGGCGTTCCATT
>BTVV01000107.1:0-21261 GCA_045863855.1 Planctomycetota bacterium
GACACCCAGGCTCCGAAGCGTTGGCGGCTCGAGTACGGGTTCGCCTTGCGGGCGACTGGCGTTCTCGGCGTAGGCTGCGCAAGCGAATAGAGACACGAAGAGGATCGTAAGAGTTAAGCGCACGAGAAATCTCCTTTATCGTATCCTACACCACAAGCCGACGATAAACCGAATCCACTATTCGCCTTTCGGCGCCATGGAAACGAAAAGGGCGAGCGGCCGCTTGGGTTGTCGGCAGCGCTCGCCCTTCGGATTCCTCGAACAGGCGGTCAAGGAGCGCGTTCCAGCGTGATGGATTTCATCAGCGGCTTGGTTTCGCACTTAATGGTGTACGTTTCGGACTCGCTCTTGGCGATGTGCTCGTGCTTCTTCTCCTGCCCGTTCTCTTCCCATACGTAGGTAATCTTAATGGGAGCGAAGCCGCCATGGGGCTCGGCGTAATCGGCGTCGATCCGGTAGTGCAACAATCCGGTCGCGTTGCGGTTCGTGCCGCTGTAGCGAATCCAGCATTTCTTTTGCCCTGCCTTGACGCCTTCGAAGGTGAAGTAGTCGCTGATCGCTGCGGTCGGCCCGGGCAGGCGGTGAATCTTTTCGAAATTTTCTCCGTCGTAGCTGATCGATACATCCCAGCCGTCGTTCTTGTCGCGCGCCCGGAAGTGCGTGCCCAATCGGATGCGCTTGAGTTCGCCGGGCGTTTCGATGGCATGGGTGAGCGAACCTTCGCCGCCTTCGATAAAGAGCGGCCCGTCGCGAAGATTTTTAATCTCGGGTTTGAAGGCGGAATAGTGCAGCACGTTATGCTTCTTCGATTCTTGGGCCGAGAGGTTGGGCTCGATGGTGAGCGTACCTTCCTGGGGCCCGCTGCGGAACGTGATCGTATTCTCGCCGGTATCGAGCGCCGGGAGCGGTCGCTGTGAATGCTGGACGTCGTGGTGCAGAACCAGCGCGGAAAGGCCGGTACCCGCGCCCTTGAGCACGAAACGGACCCGGTATTGATACCGGCGCAGCAGCGCGTCGCTGAGATCCAGGTCCTGCGAGCCGCTTTGCGTGATGTTGGCAAATTCTTTCCATTCGATGCCGTGCGTATCGGAGTAACTAACGGCGATGGAGCCGCCGTTGCCGACCATTGCATCGAAGCGTACGTGCGACTGCAGGAACACGTAACTGGTGTTCACGGGAATGATGAGTTCGGCGGGCTGCGCGGCGTCCTTGACGAGCACCTCGGCGCCTTGCGCGCCTTCGCTCTTGGCATGCAGATTCTCGGCCTTTAGCGCGCCGCCGCGGAAAGCTCCGCTGGCCAATGGTACCGTGTAGATGTGCTCGCCATTACCAATGCGGCCGGGAGCCAGGTCGCCTTGTTTGGGGCTGTAGCGGAGGTTATCTGTTCCAATTTTTTGCGTGAGGCAACCGGGCGTGCCGCCGCCGAACTTGCGGTTCACGTGCAGGCCTTTGTTCGACCAATTGCGGATCAGTTTTTCACCATGGCGGAGTTGGATATTAACTCGATAGCCCATGGCGGTGCCGTATTCGTAAATCTGGTTGGGCTCGACGTCGTATTCCTGCATCGTGCTGTACCAGCCGTGCGTGGCGGCTGGGAACCAGCCGCGTTCGTCGTACTGCTGGCAGCCGTGCAGAATCTCGGGGCCGTTCTTCCACCCCTTCTCCTTCATGTATTTATAGAGCGCGTCGTTATTGCCGGCCAAACCGGGGTTCTTCTTCAGCCATCCGCGCACACCCGCGATCAGCTCGTCAACGGATGCGAATTTTCCGTCGGGCTGCGGGAAGTAACAGATCAACGAACCGTCGAGCAGTGACCAGTGCCCGTCAATCTCCACTTCCGGCACGCTGTGGGAGTTGATAATTCGGCCGCGCGCCTTAAGCCCGGAGGCACGGGAGAGCGCTTCGATGTTGGAGGAAGCGCTGTTGCACATTGCGTATCCGTATACGTTGAATATTTTGATCGGATCCATCTGGCTGGCGACGCCGAGATACTCGTCGGGTGGCGTCTCCTGGTGCTGGTACGTGAAGCAAGAGTCCCAAGCGATAAGCGCGCGTTCCTTCTCGGAAAGTCCTTCTTTTAAGTAGGACTTCTTCCATGCTTCAATGCTGGAGATGTCCTTCACTTTATCGGAAAGGATGAACACGTTGCTGACGATGCCCGGTCCGCCTGGCGCGGCGGTTTCGGGACCTTTGACGACCACGATGGACTCGCCCGGTCCCGCTTTCGCGCGCAGACCCAGAGGCGCGAGCACTTCTTCAAGCTGCGCGCGCGCGGATCCGGCCTTGGGCGCCGCGGCAAGCTTCAGGTCCGGTGACACCAGTGCGTCGCTGTAAACGAGTTTAAGTCCGCTTGCTTGAAGCGTACGTAGCGCATCGCCCAGCGGCATGCCGGCTTGCAGTTCGGCGGCGCGTGCCTCTTGGGCGCAAATGACCACTGCAGCCAGGAGCACCGCGAAACCCAGATTCCCGATCTTGCTCTTCATGATCGACTCCTCATCTCTATTTAACAGGCCACGATCCCACTGAATTACTTCCTACTGATTACTCCGTTGAATCAAAAGCGTTCCATTTTCTTCACTAAATTCAAGTCCGCATGAAGCCAGTACAGCGCTGCAAGCCTCACGAGGCGTTAAACCGCGCACTGAGCCGTGCAGCCGCA
Source organism: Planctomycetota bacterium (assembly GCA_045863855.1). GTDB lineage: Bacteria > Planctomycetota > SZUA-567 > H5-PLA8 > H5-PLA8 > H5-PLA8. The sequence goes on from BTVV01000107.1 coordinate 2,660, forward strand.
CCGACAGCACGTTCGAGCGCTGGTCTGGAATGGTCCAGCGAACTTCGAGCGCCGTTTCGCGTGCAGCCCAAGCCAGAAATTCGCCGAGGGTGCGTCCTTCCAATTCGAAAGGAGGCGCGGCTTCTTGCACCCAACCCCATTCGGGTCCGTTGAGCGCGATCTCGCGCCGCGCGTACTTTCCAGCGGCATCTAGGTTAAGTTCGGTACCGGCTTGCGCGGACTCGACGCGGCCTTCACGGCTTAAGTCCACGCGGCCTTCACGCACGCGAACGCGTAAATCCGATTCGCCCAGACGCACCTCGAACTGCGTTCCGACGTCCCGAGCAATCCCGTGGCGCGTGCGAACCTCCACGGGCGCCGCGTCTTTGACGCCATCCGTGTCGATATAAACGGCCCCGCGATCGAGCTGCACCGTCCCGGCAGCCAGCAAGCGCACGCGTGTTTCGGCATCGAGCCGAAGGGAGGCGCCACCGGCCAAGCGCAGTGCCGCGCGGCTTTCCGATGGGGTGCTGAGCGATGCTCCGCCGAAAAGTTCGGCGCCTAGATCCAGTGCTTGGGCGCGTTGGGTGCCGGGCTGTTCGAGGCGAACGGGTCCGGTAGCGCTTTCAAGCGTGGCAACGACTCCTGCCGACTCCGGATCGTCTCCGGTGCGCAGCACTAAAAAGAGGAGCGCCGCGGTAGCCAAAGGAGCGAAAGCAAAGCTCCAGCGGACGATCCGCCGCCGGCGCACCGCGCGCTGCCATTCGTCTCGGACCACGCGTCGGACACGCGCAGCACGCTCCTTCGGAACTTCGGGACGCGGACCTGCGGCGCGAAGCAACCGCGCAAGCGGGTCACGGGGCGTTTCTGGGTTGCCATTCGTCGGCGCTGGCATCACTTGTGTGTCCGCTTCCTTATAGGTGCTGCATTTTCGACTGAACGGCGAACGTAATTTAAGCCAAACGAAAGTGCACTGGCTTATTATGCTGAGTACCTGGGGCTTCTAAATCCTTCGCAATAACCATGGCGTTTATTATTCCATGCAGTGCACACGATACAAAGGCTCATGGCTCCAGATCGGCCTGACCTCCGCATACGGCGGCGAATCCGTCGCGAAAAGCGAGCCGCGCGCGCGTCAAGAGAGATTCGGCGGCTTTGGCGCTGACTTGCAGCCGCTGCGCGATCTCGTTAACGCTGATGTCCTCCACGTACTTCCATTCCAGCACATCGCCGTAGTGCCCCGGGAGCCGTTCCAGCACCAATCGGATGAGCGAAGCCAGTTCTTGCTTCCGTGCGGCGCCTTCGGGGCTGGTATCGCCCGCGAGCGAGTCGAGCGCGGCTTGAACTTCCTCAAGGTCTTCGACTCCACCCAAGGCTTGGGGCTGCCTGCCGCGCTTGCGGCCATAGGCAGAGATTTCGTGGCGGCAGAACGTGCAGAGCCATGTGAAGAGCGGTGCTTCGCCTCGGTACGTATGTAGTTTGCGAAGCACTTCGCAGAGCGTAGCCTGCACGATCTCCTCTGCGGCATCGGCATCGTAGTTCACCCGAATCAACGTAAATCGGAATAGCCCGGGGAAGTAGGTTTGAAAGAGGCTTTCAAATGCTGCATCTTCGCCCGAGAGTACTCGGCGCGCAAGGCCCAAATCTCCCAGCGCCGACCGGCTCACTTGGCCCTCCCGCTCTCGCTCACCCTTTGGAGGTTGGATCGGAGGCTTCTCCTTCGCCACTCGTATAATATTCCTAAGCTAAGGACAGTGCGGTGGTTAGACCAATGGTTAGACAGTGACCAGAAATATACCACAAGGTGCAGGTTTGACGAACGATTTACTAGATTGGGGCGTAGGTTGGGTGAGACTGGTAGCAGGTGTTCTCATGGCTAGATAGATAAGGTGAGCACGAGTCCCAAGACGGGACATGGTCTAGCCGTTTTCCGGTTTCGAAGGTTCGGATCGCGGGAACTTTCTCATGACGGTGCTGCCGACGGTTCGCGCGTACTTGGTTCGCCGATTGGCGGGCGTTCTGCGCGGATGGCGGGGCATGCCCAAGCTGGATTCGACGAAGGAAGTCGACCCGCGTTACTTTCGCTACAGCACAATCGCCAAACACGGCTGGGTCTTATACGTCACTCGGCTGACCCAGGCGGGGCGTTGGTTTCTTTGGCCCACCCTTTTGTGGGCTGGATACAGCGGAACTTCCCTCGATCTTCAGATGTACATCCCGTTTTGCTACGCTTTCAGCATGTGGGGCGTGGCGTTTGTGGCGGCTTGGTGGTTCAAACCGCAGGCGGAGTTGAAGGTGCACCGAGCCGAACGCATACGTGCGGGCATGAAGTTGGCGATCGACGCGGAAGTGACACCCACCGGAAAGCGCGCCTCGACGGACTGGTACCTCTCGGCGCACCGGCTTCCGGCCGCGCTGGATGCGACCGAGCCGGAAGGGCTTCCGCTGGCCGTTCGCGCGCCTGGCGAATCGCAGCGCGTACGCTTGGGGCTTGTCGCATCCAAGCGCGGAGCGTATCGATTGCCGGCTTGGCGCGTGGAGACCGATTTTCCCTTCGGATTGATGAGGGCGTACCGGGTGTACCCCGATGAGCGCCCTTTGCTGGTGTATCCGCGCTTTCGCGCGCTTACGCAGATGGACCTTCCGGTGGGGCGGCGCTACCAGCCAGGAGGAGTCGCGCTCGCCAGCCACATCGGCGACAGTATGGAGTACAAGGGCAATCGAGAGTACCGCGAAGGCGACAACGTCCGCAACATCGACTGGCGTGCGACCGCACGGTTGGGCGTGCCGATCATGCGCGAGTACCGCGAGGAGTTCTTTTTCCGCGTCGGCCTGATCCTCGACACGCATGTGCCCGCACTGGCGCCGGATGCGCGCCACGGCGCGTTCGAACAATCGGTCGCGCTTAGTGCGGCCGTCAGCGACTATCTCTCTCGAAAGGATTACCTCGTCGACCTTTTCGCGGCAGGGCCGAACCTGTACCACTTGATGGCCGGCCGCAGCTTGGCCTATTTGGAGCAGATTCTGGATATCCTGGCGTGCGTGGAGTCCAGTCCCGACGAGCCGTTCGATATTCTCGAGCCCGCACTGGCGGCGCATCTGGAACAGCTCAGCACGGTCATCTGCGTATTCATGGATTGGGACGAACGGCGGCGCTCATTTGTGTATGGCTTAGCCGGCCAGGGATCTGCGGTGAAGGTGATCATCGTGCGCCAAGGGCCTTGTACGCTGGATCCGGCGGGCGAAGGGCGTGCGCTGGGTGAAATCATCGTACTGGCGCCCGAAGAAGTAGAGATGGTGGAGATGCTGTAGCGAACTTGTTCGAGACTTTGCAATTCATTCGGAAGACGAGACACAGGCATGCGTGCGATCGCCTTGGAGAGCGAAAGGTCAGACCGGGATACCACCGTATCCTGGTGGGTGTTGGGGGTCGCGGGGGTGGCTTACTTCGCGGTCGCGGTTGGCGGCGGGCAAGCGCCGTTGATGGGTGTATTGGGGCTGGCCCTGATCCTCACCAAGCTGACGCCCGCGCGCCTGGCCCGAGGATCCTGGACGGCTTGGTTGCTGCGCGTTCCGATTTTCGGCGGGATCGTATTTCTCAATATCGTGCTCCCGGACATTCATTACGGGCATGGGCTGTACAGTTCGGCTGTAGTTACGGCCGTTGCCGAACTTTTGAGCGCCGAGTTGGCGGTCCAGGCTTGGCGCGAGCGGCCGGCCGGCGGGAGGCGCGGCCCGGCCATCCTGTTTCTCTCCGGTGTCGTGTTGCTGCTGGCGTGCAATACGTTCGACTACCGCTGGTTGCGCTGGCTGGTGCCGCTGTACGCGCTGATGACGATTCCGGCGCTGCGTAGTCTGCGCATACGGAAGACCGATTCGGGCGGCCTTTCGCGGCGAGCGTGGCTGGCGCGCGGCGCGGCTTTGACGCTCTCGCTGTGCATCGGCGCCGGAACGTACTTTAGCCTTTGGGCTTATCGCGCGGAGATTTCGCGCCTAGGCCGCGATCTGCTTTCGGGATGGCAGCGGCGCTCCATCGGACTGACCGGTTCGCCGCGTCTGGGCGACCGGATGAGTCTGGAGCGGAGCTTGACGCGCATGCTGCGCCTTGAAGGTCCGATCGAAACTACCCATTTGCGCGCCGCTTCGTTCGAGACGTACCTGGGCGGACGCTGGCTGCCGCCGCTGCAGGACTTGGAGCTGATCCCGACGGACATTTCGGAACTGTCGGTCACGGGCCAGCAATCCCAAGTACAAGTTACGCGGCTGGTGGACGAACTTGCGTTTCTTCCCGCCCCGTTGCATTGCGCCGAGGTGCGGCCTACGCGCACCCGGCAGGTCCAGCGCGGCCTCCGCGATCCCGGATTGCTGCGGCTCACGATGCCGGCCCCGTATACGTACACATTCGCGCTCTCGAATCATGCGAACCACCAAGGCCCGCTGGCTCCACCGATCGATACCGAACGCCGCTCTCTCTGTCTGGCCGTCCCCGAGGGGCTCGACGGCAGACTGTATGCTTTGGCGCGAACGATCTTTGCCGGAAAGCAAGACGCGCGGGAGAAAATTGCGGCGGTGATCGGTCATTTGGCCGCCCATCACAAGTACTCGCTTAACGCCGACCGCATGCACGGGGATCCGGTTGTCACGTTTTTACTCGAAGGCAAAGACGGGCATTGCGAATACTTCGCGAGTGCGGCCGTGTTGTTGTTGCGCTTGGGCCGCATACCGGCGCGATACACCATGGGCTTTTATGCCCACGAACGCGACGGGGATGGAATGCTGGTCCGGCAGCAGGATGCGCACGCCTGGGCCGAAGCGTGGGTGGAAGGAACGGGCTGGGTGACGGTGGAGGCGACGCCTGGAGGCGGATTGCCCGATCAGATCGCTCAAGCGCCGTCCTGGCCGCGACGGTTGTACGAACACCTCCACGACCTGATTCTGGCATTCGGCGATTGGTGGATGAATTTAAGCTGGTTGCAGATCGGCTTGACCTTCGGCGTGCTTGCGGCTTTGGTCATCACCTACCTTTGGTTGCGCGAATGGCTTGCTCGGCGCTGGGCCGCCTTGAAAGTAGTGCGGATTTCCTACACACCGGCGGACGAGTCGCTGCGCCAGTTGGGCGCGCGTTTCGAACGCTGGCTGAAGCGGCGCGGATTCCCCTGCCCCGAAGCGCGGCCCTGGAGCGAGCATTTGGAGGTGCTGGGGCGCGAACCGGAAGCGCTCCGGCGCGTAAAAGCCGAGGATTGGGAAGCTGCGCGCGCATTTGCCGAGGTCTATGCTCGCGCGCGATTCGGCAGGTCAAGCGAGGCCTTGATGGAATTGCAAGACCGGTTGCGAGGGATGGGCGGATAGGCCGCGGTGCGGCGACGAGAAGGCCTGATCCCAAGAGGGTGGCCAAGAAAGGAATGTTCGTGCACGATCTGAATCGAAATGCCGGGAAGCGCGCCTTTTCGGAGGTGCTTGAGGCGCTGGAGAAAAGCCTGAGCGAGGTTATTCGCGGCAAAGCGGATGCGTTGCGGCTGGTGCTGGTGGGCCTGCTGGCCGACGGGCACATTTTGCTGGAGGACGTGCCCGGAACGGGCAAAACCACCCTGGCAAAAGCGCTCGCTAAGAGCATCGACGGGCGCTTCGCGCGCATCCAGTTCACGCCGGATCTGCTCCCCGCCGACGTTACGGGCAGTACTTATTACAATCCCAAGGAAGGAAAGTTCGAGTTTCGGCCGGGCCCGGTTTTTACGAATGTGCTCCTGGCCGACGAAATCAATCGAACTAGCCCGCGCACGCAGTCGGCGCTATTGGAAGTCATGAGCGAGCGGCAAGTAACTGTGGATGGACAGCGCCATCCCATGGCTCAACCATTTTTCGTGATTGCCACGCAAAATCCCTCCGAGTTTCACGGCACATATCCATTGCCAGAAGCGCAACTCGACCGATTCATGTTGCGCGTTTCGCTGGGTCATCCGGAGCGTGCGCATGAGGTGGAGATTCTCTTTCGCCAGCAGGAGCGCGAACCCTTGGACGGGGTAGTACCGGTCGTCACTGGCGCAGAAGTTCTGGAACTGCAAGCGGCGGTGCGCAAAGTCCATGTCGAGACCGCGGTGGCGGAATACATTGTGGCGCTGGTGGATGCGTTGCGCAGCGACACGCGTCTGCGTCTTGGCGCGAGTACACGCGGCAGCATGGCGTTGTTTCGCTGCGCACAGGCCCGTGCCCGGATTGCGGGACGCGACCATGCTCAGCCAGAGGATGTCCGTGCCTTGGCGATTGCGGTGCTGGCTCATCGCGTGCAACTCGATACGAAAGCGCGGTACGGCGGCGCGACGGGATCCCAGGTGGTCGAAGACGCGATTGCGGCGGTGCCGGTGCCGCGCTGAGCCATCTGGGTCAAGGTTCGCCGGACCATTGCCCGTTGAACGGATTGGCCGCACGCGAATAACGTATTTCGCGTTTTACCCGATAAGCTTCGTACCTTTCGGGGTCGGCGTTGCCGAACGCAAACGGCAAAGGCCCCCAGATTTCGGCGTAAAATCCCGCGCCCAATCGGCGGCTGGCGACGGATACGCCCGGCATAAGCGGCGCGACCGGATGGTCCAGGAGTTCCAGCTTTTCGACGGGTGGTCTGTATCCCGAAGCATTGTCATGCGGGATCAGCAAAATGTCCCCCGGGGCCATGCGGCAATCGAAGGCATCGATTGCTTTGGCGCCGCGCGCTTCGAGATACCACTGAAAGCCCCAATGCCCGAAGAACCAGATGTTCGGCGCGCGGCCGGTGTAGCGTTCGGCCAGCGTCTGGGCCATGTCGCGTTGCGATATCGCCCAACGATAGTCGGCGCAAATCAGCGCCAGACCCAGTGCGACGCCCGTAACGCAAGCGAGGCGGCATGCGCGAATGGGAACCGGAGGTTCTGAAGGCACGAGCCTTTCGATGCGCCGTGCAGCAAGCAAGGCGGCGGCGGGCACCAGCGGCAGCAGCGCTCGGCCGCTGGCCGTCCAATTCAAAAAGGAAGCGAAGACGAATACGCCGGCGATCCAGCAAGCCAGGGTGAGTCCCAAGGCATCCCAGTCGCGGCGCAGTTCGGCGCAGGCAAGCGCGAGAACGTGAACGCCGGCAGCGCTGAACAGTGCCAGGTGTGCGAGACGCGAGGCGTGCATGCGAGCGTCTCCGCCGAGGGCGACCTTACGGAGGGATTCGTCGGCGAAGAGCAGGAAAAGCAGCGCCAGCACAAACCAGACTCCGGCCACCAGCAGCGCTTGTCGGGGCGACCAAGTCCAAGGCGCGAGAATTAAAAACGGCAGCAGGCACCCGCCAAGATAGGAAATTCCCAGCGTGAGGTATTCGGGCATGCGCGACCACGTACGCGGCCGCACCATAGCCGAGTATTCGCTCATCAAGTTCAATGCGCCGTGTTCGTATTGCCGTTCGAACCAGATGAAATAGGCCGCGCAGGCCAATACGCCTAGCGCCAGGATGGCCCACCCACGCACCGCGGACCGCCAGCCCAGCTTGGGAATTGAAAAGAGCGTATAGGCGGCCAAGAGCGGATAAAGGCTCAGCCCATTGTACTTGGTGAGCACCGCGAGAACGCTGCACGCGCCGCCGGCCCAAAGCCAGCGCGCTCGGCGGCCTTCCAATCCCCAACGCCAGCAGAGCACGGCCAGAACCCACCACGCCACGAGGGGCACGTCGGCCATCAAGGTGCTGGATGAGAGCAAGAAAACCGGCGCAGCGACCACAAAATACGCCGCCCATCTCGGTTCACGCAAAATGCCGCGCGCCAAGGCATACGTACCCACGACACAGGCCATCGAAGCTGGCAACAGCGCCAGATGCAGCACCGCTTCGTGAATGCCGGCTCCCGCGATCCAAACGGCGAGGTAGTACGAAAGTCCCGGCGGGCTGAGGTGGATCCAATGCATCGGAGTAAGGATCCCATCCCAGTTGATCGAGACGCCGAACGGATCGAGTGGAGCATTCAGGATCGCTTGCGCCTGCCAGATGAAAGTGGGATCGTCGAGGTGAATTGGTTTGGCGATAAAGGGCAGCAGGCAGGCCAGCAGCGTGCCGCACACGAGTGCGAGGTCGCGTCGCAGGGTCGGCGCTTGGGGCAGCAGTTCGGGCACGGCCCCAGTGTAACGCGTCTGGGCGGCATTGAAAACCGACGGGCGAACCTAGGTCCGCTCGCGGATCCAAACTCGCATCTCGCCGGGCTTGCGGTTGCCCCAAAGCCCATAGGGAATGGCCCGCACACGCTGAGCGCGCGATCGCGTTGCACGCACCGCATACAGCGCACCGTTCCAGGCTTCGCTTCCTCCTTGAAAGGCCTTCGCTTCAAGAACGATGTGACCGCCTAATTCTTTAGCGCGAGCAGGCTTGGGGAGCACACGCTCCGGAAGCGTGATGTGGTCCAGATTCGGTCCGTTGTCGCATTGTTCGAGACAATACAGCACCGGTCCACGCTGGAGCGCGACTCGCCCTGCGTTCTCGGCTACGAGCGGGTGTGCGCGCACCTTATCAACCGGCATCGCCAGATCGAGAACGAGACGATCCCCCGCTTGCCATACTCGCGACAAGTGCGCGTAGCCTTTTCTGAGGATAAAGGCATGCGGCTTTCCGTTCAGAGCCAGCCTTGCATCTCGACACCAACCGGGAATACGCAGTGCAATGCTGAATTTTGCAGGCCGCTGGGGCGCGACGTCGATACGCACGCGTCCGGCCCAAGGATACTCGGTTCGCTGCTCGATCGAGACCGGTACGCCTCCACACGTAAAATCGGCACGGCTGGGCATGTAGAGGTGAATCCAGACGGCTTGCGTCTCCGTGGCGTAAATATAGCGAGGCAGGGATGCCAGGATGCGGGCTATGTTGGGCGGACAGCAGGCGCACCAAAACCAAGGCTGTCTCGTGGGCCGAACGTGATCGCCGTGCCCGTTTCTGAAATGCGCGCTGACCGCTAAGGGATTGGCGTAGAAGAATTTCGTCCCGCTTCGGGAGACGCTGGCGAGGACGTTGTTGTAAAGGACGCGTTCCAGAACATCGGCATAGCGCCCGTCACGTTCCATACGCAGCATGCGCTCGGCCCAGAAGACCAGCCCAATCGCGGCGCAGGATTCGGCATATGCGGCTTCGTTGGGTAAATCGTAATCGACCGTAAACCGTTCGCCCTGGGCACTTGAACCCACTCCGCCGTGTGCGTACATGCGCCGTTGTGTGACGTTTTCCCACAAATCCCGACAAGCTTTTCGAAGGGCACGGTCGCCGGTTTCGGCGGCCAAGTCGGCCATCGCGCAGTAAAGATACATGGCGCGCACGGCATGACCTTCGGCGGTTTTCTGTTGGCGCACCGGACGATGCGCTTGGCAGTAGGCGTGTTCGAATTTCGGTATTTCGCCGCGCGCCTGCGCTTCGGTGTCAAAGAAGCAAGGCGAGCGGCCGCGTTCGTCGATAAAGAAGCGCGCGAGATCCAGATAGCGTCGTTCGCCGGTGACGCGATACAAGCGCACGAGCGCCAACTCGATTTCCTGATGCCCGTCGTAGCCGCGGATCTGGCCCGGATTGGGACCGAATGTCCGGGCGATGAGGTCCGCGAAGCGGCAGAGGGCGTCGAGCAAGTCACGCTCCCCGGTGGCTTCGAACCAAGCCACGGCGGCTTCGATCAGATGCCCAGCAGTATACAGTTCATGAAAGTCGCGAAGATTGGTGAACTTCTTCTCCTGATCGAGTTGCGAAAAGTACGAATGAATATATCCGTCGGGTTGCTGTGCGGAAACGATCAGGTCGGCCACGCGCCGCCCCATCTTGTAGATCTTGGAATCGTGGCGCTCTTGCAAGGCATACGCCACCGCTTCGAGCCACTTGGCTACATCGCTATCCCAAAACCAGTGCGGGCGTTTCGGATTTCCGGGCTTCCACTTCAGTTCAAGCGCTTCAAACCGTCCCGTTTCCTCGCAGCAGCGATATTCGTAGGGCAAAGTTGCCCGGCGGTTGGTGTTCATGCGTTCGCGCCACATTCCAGCGGTAATGCGAACCGAACTAAGGGGCAACGAGTCAAGGATTTTAACGGGAAGGGTGCTCATGCGTGGGCCTTTCCATGAAGTATGCCTATCTTTACCCTGCGCAGATGGTTTGCCACAAGGCGACGAAGGAGTATAAAAACGACACGATTCCGACATTCGGGATCGATGGGGACCATACGGACCATGGCCGGTGCGGAATTCCTCGAACTGGAGTACGCGCGAGCTGTGAAGGCGCTTAACGCGGGACTCTTCGTCTCGCGCGGTCAAGGTATTCATCCGGATCGCCGTATCGACAGCTATGAATTGATCCTGGTCAAGCGCGGCACTTTGCATTTGGCAGAAGAGGCTCAATCGTTCGCAATTGGCGCGGGCGAGACCTTGCTGCTCTGGCCTCAGCGACGCCATTGGGGTACGCAACCCTATGGACGGGAACTCTCCTTCTACTGGATTCACTTCCGTTTGCCTGATCCGTTGAAGTCCCGAAGCAAACCTGAAAACGCATGGCGAATACCGCAGGTTTCGACGCCCGCCAGGCTTGAGCGCCTGACGGAACTCATGCACCGATTTCTGGACGATCAAACCTCGAATTCGGGAGCGCCAGGCTCCGCCGATTTGCTGGTAACGATGATGTTGTGCGAAGTCGCCGCGGCGAAACCGGCCGGCGTTCCGCATGCCGCGGCGAACCTGGCCGGGCGAGCCGATTCCTACCTTGCGCGGCACTTTCGAGACGCGGAGCTTAGCACGTCGGTCGTTGCCGATGCACTGGATTGCAATCCGGACTATCTGGGACGAATCTATAAACAGGTTTACGGCCGCACGCTCACCGACAACCTCCATCGCCGGCGAATTCAGGATGCCGGGGCATTACTGCGGGAAGGCGGATCGAGTGTCGAAGCGGTGGCGGAAGAGTGCGGGTTTTCCAATGCGGGGTACTTCCGGCGTATCTTTCGCCGGCTTACGGGACTGACGCCGCGTGCGTACCGGCGGCTGTATGCGCGGATGCATATCAATTCCAGGTAACCAGACCTTGAAGCGACTAAAGGCTTCCTGAGCCGAGCAGCATATGCTTAGCCCACACGGTATTGAATAGCGGGTCCGCGATAGCCGAAAATTCATTCCACATCTTGCGGCGATATTCGGCCAGAACTTCAGCACATTCGCGGTGTGCCGCCCGGTTGTTCAACTCCGCCGGGTCGGCCGCGAGGTCGTAAAGCTCGTCTTCGTCAGTTGGATTCCAGACATACTTCCATGCATAGTCGCGATACATGCGTTGGGAGTAAAGCCCGAACTGGCCGCCGTGATAACAGGCCAGCAGCCGTTCGCGGTAGGAGTGGCGGTCGTCGCCGCCTTGAAGCACTGGCACCGGTGACCGACCGGAGTAGGTCGCGGGAACCGTTCCTGTCGCAAGTTCGGCAAAGGTGGAAGCCAAGTCCAAGGCGTTGCTCACGAAGCCGTCGTATCGTTTTCCCGCAGGGGCCACACCGGGCCAACGCGCAAGCATCGGAACCCGAACAATATCGTCGTACAGGTTGCAGTGCTTATCATACATCCCGTGTGCGCCGGTCATGTCCCCGTGATCGGTGGAGTAGATAACCAGCGTGCGTTCGGCAAGCCCCGTCTCGTCCAGGGCGCCTAGCAACTCACCGACTTGCGCATCGATGAAGCTGACCAGTCCGAGGTATCCGGCGGTCTGACGGTCCCAATAGCCGCGCCACGGCTTTCCTTCGAGTTCCCATACTTTGCGCATCTGGCGCTGCTGGCGCGGTTTTCCGCGCAATTCGTCAGAAAAATTCGGCCACGGTTCGATGCTTTCCGGCGCATACATGTGCGCAAAAGGCGCACATGCGTGGTAAGGCGGATGCGGCTCTTCGTAATTGACCGTCAGAAAAAAGGGCTGTTGGGCGCTCGCCGCGCGCTTGAGAAAGTCTTGGCCCATCCGCGTCATGCGGGTGGCGTGCTGCTCTTCAAACGATTCAGGGCGCTCCACCGGAAGTGCCGGGGGCATCTCGCTGTTGCCCTCGGCGGGAGGCTTGAATTTCAGCATGGGCGGGTTGCCAAATTCGTCGAAACCGATATCCCCAGGCTTAAAGCGGCTCGATACGTGCCATTTGCCTAGGTGCGAAGACCGATAGCCCGCTTGGCGTAAGAGGTGGGGATACCACTCCTGCTTCAAATCCGGTTGAGCATTCAATTCACTGACGTTGAAGTTGGTGAGCCCGCCGTGATGAACGGGCCAGCGTCCGCTGGCCAGTGACTGCCTGGCCGGCGCGCAGACGGGAGTATTGCAACCTGCGTGCGTAAAGGCAATCCCCTCGCGGGCGAGCCGGTCGAGGTTCGGCGTTCGAATCAACGGGTGACCGGCGTATCCGGTGCAATCGTGCCGGTGCTGATCGCTAAGGATAAACAGGATATTGGGGCGTATGGCCAGCATGCGAGGTTCTCGATGGAAATTCAGATTTCGGGTTCGATCCACTTCACGCGCGCAGACTCGGCCAGCCCTTCGCGATAGGTCGGGAACTTAAGCGTGTAACCGAATTCGCGCTTCACCTTGGTGTTTCGGACGCGCTTGTTGCTCTGCTTCACCAGTTCGGCGCACGCGTCGGCAGGCGCTTTGAAATCGACCGGTGGGTGCGCCACGCTCATCAGATCGGCGATGGCATTCACGTAATCGCCTCCTCGTTGAGGTTCGTCGTCCGAAAGATTGTACGCCTCTCCCACCCGGCCCTTTTCCAGAGCCAGCACCAACAACTCGAGGAAATCGTCGATGTAAATCCGATTCATGACTTTATCTGGATCCCAAGTCAGGCGATACGTACCCGAAGCGATCTTCTCGTTGATGACGCCTTGCGGCCGATAGATGGAAGCGGGGCGAAAAATAACAACCGGCAAACCGTTCAGCCGATGCGCTTCCAGCAGCAGGTTTTCGACGGATACCCGAAGCTTTCCCATGGCCGAAGCTGGATCGCGCGGCGCATCTTCGTCGAGCCATTCACCGTCGGTTTGCCCGTAAACCGCCGTACTGCTCTCGTACACATAGCGCTTCAACGAAACGCCTTCGAGTGCCGACAAAAGATTGCGCGTTCCCTTTAGATGCAGTTGCTCCAACTGCTCGGGCGAGCCCTGCATACTGCCCATGAGGTGGTAGACGGTGTCGATTCCGGAGCCGATGTCGCGCAGCGAATGGGGATCGAGGACATCCCCCAAGTGCGGTTCTATGCCCAAAGCCTTGAGCTTGGGTAGATTCGCCTCTTTACGTGAAAGTCCGCGAACGGTGTGACCTATGGAGATCAGGCGCTTGGCCAGCCGCCGGCCGCGATATCCGCAACCGACGATGAGCACACTTCTGCGAGAGCTGGACATGGGGCGTGCTCCGAAAGAGAAGAACCGTTAGCTTAGCGCAGACCTAATCCGGAGCAATCGTACCTCCGGTTGTTTCCGCTATTTACGTGCGAGGCGGCACTTCGCCCGGCTTCAGCTCATAGCGGCTGCCGTCGGCAAAATCTATGTCGAGATGCTTGGCATTTAATCGGAAAAGCTTGATCGTGTTCAGAATCGAATGTGCGGATCCGTATTCTTGCTCGGCGCCCAACGGACCCAGCGCAAAGGCCTTGCGTTCGGTGCCGCGATGCAGGAAGGCCAGACGCGTCTGGTCGGCGAGGGTTACCTGTGCTTCGCTGAAATCGGCATTGGTCTGCCATTCGGCAAAGGCCAGTCGCAGGTGCTCGGCAGCGGAAAGTCCAAGGGGCTCAGGTGGCGGCGCATCGGGAGATATCATGCCGTCAGTGTAGCGGCAAAACGCTGGACGACCAGGAAGCAAGCAGGAGTGGTTATGGACAGGGGCCGCCATTCGGACTGAACGATTCCTGTTGTTCCTCCATGCATTGTGGATAGAAGTTATTCTAAATCGAAGAACAACCTCACCAGAAAAGGAGCACGCGATGCGATTGCAGGGCAAGACGGCATTGATTACCGGCGGTGGATCGGGCATCGGCGCGGCTTGTGCTCTGGCTTTAGCGGAAGAAGGCTGTCGCGGGGCGATTTGCGGTAGGCAGGCGTCTACGCTGGCAGAGACCGCCGCCCGGCATAAAGGCGAACCCCCTATCCTTACGCGCGTGTGCGATGTCGCGGACCGCAAGGCCGCGCGCGAACTGGTGGCATGGGCCGAACAGGAACTCGGCCGCATCGACATCTTGCTGAACGCAGCGGGCGTGAACGTACCCAATCGAACCTTCAAGGATCTGTCGCCCGAAGACTGGGATCGGCTGCTGGCGATCAACACCACCGGCGCCTTTCACACGATCTTCTTCGCGTCGCCGGCAATGCGTGCGCGAAAAGACGGCTTGATCGTGAACATTGGATCCACGGCCGGAAAGCGCGCCAACTCGCTGGGCGGCATCGCCTACAACGCGAGCAAGTTCGCGCTGGCGGGATTGAGCACCAGCGCATCCGACGAGTTTCGTGAAGACGGGGTGCGCGTGACGACGATCCACCCGGGGGAAGTCGAAACGCCCATCCTGCGCTTTAGGGCCAAATCGCCGACGCCCGAACATCGCGCAAAGATGATGCAGCCCGAAGATGTGGCCGCGGCGGTTCTGTTGGTCTGTACGCTCCCCGCACGCGCGAACGTGCTGGAAATGGTGATTAAACCTACGGCTCAAGCGTTCGTTTGAAACCGCGCGGGTTTTACATCTGCTGCGTAATCCAGTGGGCCAGATACGCCAACCCCACTGCGGTGCTGAAGAGGACGAGCGCGCGACCGTATTCATCCCACCAAGTATACGTGGGCAGATTCAGTCGGCTTTGGCTGATGCGCGGGGCTTCCGGTTTCGGAGGAGCGGGTTCCGGCTTTTCGGTCATCCGCAGCAACGTCAGCGGGACGGCGACCCGTACCGTGGAGTTCGGGGCTCGATTGGTGATCGCGCCAATGCCGGCTTTGGGATCGTAACGAGCTTGGCTTCGCTGCGCTTCCTGCCGTTTCACCTCTTCGCGCTCGGCTTGGCGTTGTGAATAAATCCGCGATGGCGCCGAGCGATGGGGATGGGCCACGGCTGCTTGATCCGCATCATCCGACTCGCGTAACGCCTCAGCCTGAAAGCCGCGGTTAAAGCAAATCTCGCAGACCGGTCGGCCCAGCGGATCCGGGAACCAAGCGGTATCCAGTAGGAACATGCCGCAACTCACGCATTGCGCGTCTTGATCCACGGTGCGCCGCGAACCTTTTGGCGCTGGAGGCTTTGGGATGCGCAGCAGTTCGGTGTCCATGGCTTGAACGCTCCACAAGGCCAGCCTGTGAGAATTTCCCACATGCGTTGCACCAATAAACGGTCTGCATTACCGCCCGTTCGGCCATTCGAATTAGGGCAAGCGATATGCCAATAGAAGTGCCGCCGGAAGTAATCCAGCGGCGTCTGGTGAGCACAGAGTGATAGGAGGAAGTACGACCGCTTACACGTGCGGCGTGCGGGGCACCCACGTGCCGGCTGTCACGATATCCCGCACGCGCGGACCCTCGATGAAGTCGTGGGGAAAGCCGCGTTCTATCGCCGTCGCCTCGTCGAGCCGCTGCAGGTGCTCCAGGGAAAGGGTAAACGCGAGGCAGCCTAAGTTATCTTCGAGTTGCTCAACCTTGCGAGCTCCCAGAATCGGACTAACCACATTGGGTTTGGCGAGAAGCCAGTTCAGTGCGATCTGCGCGGGGCTGCGGCCGGTTTCTTTCGCGATGAGCTGAACGGCTTCGGCGGCGGCGATCTTCTTCTCGGTCAAGCCCATTGGACGATTGTCGCCCTTCAACTGCTTTGGATCGAAGCCCGCTTGCTGTTGCGCGGCCAGATCGGCGCGGCTGTATTTTCCGGTGAGCACTCCGCCGCCCAGAGGTGACCACGGCAGCACCCCAAGGCCCAACGCTTCGGCCATCGGCGTCAGCTCGCGTTCGACGGTTCGTTCGATGAGGCTGTACTCGATCTGCAGCGCGACGAAGCGTGTCCAGCCGCGGAGTTCGGCCATAGTTTGAGAGCGAGCGATCAGCCACGCCGGCACGTCGCTGACCCCGAGGTAAAGAATCTTGCCCGATCGCACCAGATCATCGAGCGCTCGCATCACCTCCTCGACGGGCGTCGTGTAATCCCAGCAGTGCACCCAGTACAGATCGATGTAATCCGTCTTGAGCCGCTTCAAGCTTGCCTCCAGCGACTGAACCATGCTCTTACGGTGGTTTCCGCCGCTGTTGGGATCGCCGCGGCGCATTCCCAGCGTGTACTTGGTGGCGACGACAAAGCGTTCACGCTCGGTGCCCAGAAAGTCGGCGAGAAATGTCTCGCTGGTGCCTTGGGTGTAAAAGTTGGCCGTATCTATGAAGTTGCCGCCTCGCCGCGCGTAGGCGTCGAAGATCCGCTTGCTCGTTTCCCGATCCGCTCCCCAGCCCCATTCGGTGCCGAACGTCATGGTGCCCAAGCAAAGCGGCGAGATGCGCAATCCACTGCGACCAAGCAAGCGGTAGTCGTCGAGCTTTAGAGTGCCGTGAAGAGGCATGTCGGGCTCCTTTGCATACAGGAAAAGCGATGCCCTCTTAGGTAACACCGGCTTCCCTACAATCAAGCCGGTCGGCTTCTTCGGTTGACTTCGAGCACGCATAGTGGACGGTAGTGCGCCATGCGGCAAGAAGCGATCATCTGGGCGCCGAAGAGAGCGCCGTTGCTGGAAATGGAAGCCGTCCTGCGCGAAGCCGTGCCGGGCGCTTGGTCGCGCACCAGCGCGGTGATCACACCGCTGTTCCACGCTTCGCCCAAATACCGCACCGCGGAGGCCGTCCCGGCGCGCCTACGGCTCGTCACTCTCGAGAACGGCGACTACCAGCTTATCCACAACCCGCGCGATCCGAATCTCGACGAACTATTCCTTGAGTGGCCGATGATAATGTTGTACCACCGCATCGACGAATTTTCCCCGGCGCTTGCCGATGCGGAGCGCGTTTCGGTACTGGAATGCCACGATCTGGACACCAACTGGGAGAAAGCCGGCTGGACAACCGGCACGGCAATCGAACAGTTCGCCTCGCGTAAAAATCGCCACAAACTGATGCTGGGCTTGCCGCCTTGGGGCTGGACCGACCGGGTCGCGTTACAGGCCGGCCTTGAAGCGAGCGCCGTGGCGCTCGCCAAAGTCTGCGGCGGAACCTGGGAGTTTTCCGAGCGTTCCGACGGCGCCGAGAAGACGGTGGAAGCGTTCTTTTCGAAGCAGAACCAACCCATCGACGACGATATGAGCCGGCACGGAGAAGTGCTTCTGGACGACGACACGATCTTTAAGGGCTTCTGACCCGCCGGCTCATCATCCGCCTTTCAAGAAACGAATCAGCACATACAGCAAAGCCGCCACCAGCACAGCACCGCCAATGACGGCGACCGGGTTGAGTGCCTTGCGGTGCTCCGGATCGGCCTGATCGCGCGCGCTCTGGGCCGCGGCATCGGTGAACTGCTTCGAGGGCACCATCTGCGATTCGCGGATGTACTGGTCCATGGTGCGCTTCTTGAAGGCATCGGACCCCGAGACACCGTCCCAGTTCTGAATCACGTTTTTGAGGCCCATTAAAATGCTGGATTCGCCGGCGCACTTTTCGCAAGTGGCAAGGTGCTTTTCGACGGACGCGCGGCCGCCTTCGTCGAGTTCTTTATCGACGTAATCGCTCAGCAGATCGCGGCACTCTTCGCAACTGATCTCGCGCGCCCCCGCGCTCGTTTCGGTACTCATCGGAGATCCGGCTCCTCATGGCCCACCGCGGCTCCCCCGCCCCGGCAAGCGCCCCGAAAGTTCTTCTTCAACCCGTCACGCGGCCCTCAGGTCACGCGGACGTGGGTACGAACCGATCAGCGCATGTCCTCTTGCAGAATCCGCAGGCTATGACGCAGCGTCTCGCGGGCGCGTTTCACTCGCATTTTGATCGCGCTGACAGTAACACCCAGCACTTCGGCGATGTCCTGATAGGGCATATGGTGGAACTCCACCATGATAAGCGTCGTGCGCTGGTCTTCCGGAAGCGTATCGATTGCGCGGCGAATCAGGACCTGGGCTTCGTGTTTCTCGGCTTCGTTGACCGGACCGGTTCCGCCAAAAGCCATGCGGTCGATGATCTTGGTGCCTTCGGGGTCGTGGTTCGACGTGTCGTCGAGGCTCACGTGCGGGCGCAGCTTGTTCTTTTTGAGTTCGTTGATGCACAAGTTCGCAGCAATCTTGTACAGCCAGGTCGTAAACTTAGCGACGGGTTCATAGCGCGCGGCATTTCGGTAAACGCGCAGGAACGCTTCCTGGGCCAGTTCCTCGGCGGTCTCGCGATCCCGGGTAAACCCGTAGCAGAACGTGACAAGCGCGTGCTGATATCGGCGCATAAGTTCTTCAAAGGCGCGGTGATTGCCCGCGGCCAAGTCGCGCATCAGCGTCGCATCGTCCGCCTGCAGGACATCGTCGTCGGCCATTCCGGCCCCCGAAAAGGTGTAAGGGGAGTATACCGGAGAAGTCCCCGCCGAGTCACCGCGAAAGGCCCGCCCTTGTCTGTTTGTTAGACCACAGTAGGTGCATGCGATTTGCTGCCTATTCTTTATGGATCCCGAGGCCCCCGG
>BTVV01000108.1:0-21008 GCA_045863855.1 Planctomycetota bacterium
CGAACGAGGATCACTTTCTGTTCTACTCGAAGCGCGAAGAACTCCTGAAGCGCGTCGCCGCCTGGATGGGTTTACCGAACGAACCGTAACCGCCCCTACTCCGCCCGCCAATCGCCACCCTTCATCACCTCCAGCGCGCGGAACAGACAATGGTTCCCCTTCTCGTCCCCGCCCCGCGCTTGAATCACCTTGTACAGCTCGTGAATCAGCGCCGTCACCGGCAGCGGCATCCCCGCTTCGCGCGCGTTCTCCAGCACGATCCGCAGATCCTTCTGCTGGTGCTTCACGTAAAACCCCGCGCTGTCGTCGCCCGCGATCATCTTCGGACCCAGATGCTCGAGCGACCAAGAGCCCGCCGCGCCGGACTTCACCGCTTCCACCACCTTCGCCGGATCGGCGCCCAGCGACTTCGCGAGCTGCAGCGCCTCCGCCACGCCCATGATGTTCGCCACCACCAGCACCTGATTGCACGCCTTCGCCACCTGTCCCATGCCCGGCCCGCCGACATGCGTGATCCGCTTCCCGTACGCCTGCATGACCGCCTCGGCCTCCGCGAAATCCGCCGCCGCGCCGCCGCACATGACCGCGAGCTGCCCCGCGATCGCGCCCTTCTGCCCGCCGCTGATCGGAGCGTCCACGAAACGGAAGCCCATCGCAGCCAGCATCTCGTGGAAATCCTGCGCTCGCCGAGGCGAAATCGTGCTGTGATCTACGAACAGCGTACCCGGCGCCGCATCCCTTATCGCACCGAATGCCTCATGAAAAAGGACCGCCTCCACGTCCGGCGCGTCGCCGACGCAGGTGAAGACAATCCGCGCGCCGCGCGCCGCATCGGCCGGCGATTCGGCCACGTGCACGCCCTTCTCCTTAAAGCCTTCCGTCTTGCCGGGCGAACGGTTCCAGACGCGGACCGCGCAGCCGTGCGCCGCCAGATGAAAAGCCATCGGGCGGCCCATCAGGCCCAGGCCGATGAATGCGACGGGGGTTCCGTTCATGCGTCTGCTCCTTTGAATGGCGCGATGCTTTTCTTATCGGCCCGGCGTGTAAAAGGGAAGTCAACCCGGCCTTTCCCGGTGGGCAAAACGCGCACCGGACTTTACACTACGCGCGTGAAGTTGAGCGTCCTGATCCCGGTCTATAACGAGCGCTACCTCGTGGGCGAACTCGTCCGCCGCGTGCTGGCCGTCGAATTGCCCGCCGGACTCGAACGCGAACTCGTGATCGTCGACGACGGCTCCAAAGACGGCACGCGAACCATCCTCGAGGATTTGGCACGCAAGCATCCCGAATCGATCGTCTACGTCCCGCAGCCCAAAAATCAGGGCAAAGGCGCCGCCATACGCACCGCCATCGCGCGCGCCAGCGGCGAATTCTGCATCTTTCAGGACGCCGACCTCGAATACGATCCGGCCGATTACCCGCGCGTCCTCGCCCCGCTTCTCGAAGGCAAGGCCGATGTCGTCTACGGTTCGCGCTTCCTGCCCGGCGAACGCCGGCGCGTCCTCTACTTCTGGCATAGCCTCGGCAATACCTTGCTGACCACGCTCAGCAATCTTTTCACCGACCTGAACCTCTCCGATATGGAAACCTGCTACAAAGCGTTCCGAACCGAAGTCCTCAAGACGATCCCCATCCGCAGCGATTGCTTCGGCCTCGAACCCGAGATCACCGCCAAGGTCGCCAAACGCGGATTGCGCATCTACGAAGTTCCCATCAAGTACGACGGCCGCACCTACGCCGAAGGCAAGAAGATCACCTGGAAAGACGGCTTCCGCGCGCTCTACACCATCGTCAAATACTGGCTCATCGACGACGTCTACGACGCGCATGCCGCGCCGCGGCACCTCGACGGACTCGACCGCGCGCACCATGTCGTGCGCTGGATCGGCGACGAACTGCGCCCGCACCTCGGCCACCGCGTCCTCGAACTCGGAGCGGGCATCGGCGCCATGTCCGTCACGCTCCTCCCGCGCGACCGCTACATCGCCGCGGACGCCGACGAACGCCGCCTCGCCGTCCTGCGCAACCTTGCGCTGCGCCGGCCCGATATCGAGATCGCCAAAATCGATCCGCAGCGCGCGGAAGATTTCGAACCGTTCCGCGGCGCGGTCGATACGGTCCTCGGCGTCGGCGTTCTCGAGCATCTGGGCGACGACGCGCAGGCGCTGAAGAACATCGCCGATGCGCTCGCGCCTGGCGGCATAGCGCTCCTGATCCTGCCCCAAAGCCCCGCGCTCTTCGCGCCCATGGACGAAGCCCAAGGCCGTAAGCGCCGCTATGCGCGCGCCGATGTCGCGGCGCTGCTCGCCAGCGCCGGACTCGAACTCGAACGTTCGCGCGGCCTGCTCCGCGCCGCCTGGCCCGGCTGGATTCTCAACTCGGTCCTGATGCGCCGCCGACGCTTCTGGAAAATCGAATTGAAATGCTTCGACGCGTTTGTGGGCTTGTGGCGCGTCATCGACGGCTGGCTGCCGTGGCCGGGATTGGCCCTGCTCGTCGTGGCGCGCAAGCCCGGCCAGCCGCCCGCGCCCGTCCCGGAAGCCGCGCGCCAGCGCCACGACGCCGCCGCGCACTCCACCGCCGCCGGGAGCCCCCCATGAGCGACGCGCCGGTCGCCGCTCAGGCTACGCCGTCTCGATGGATACGCCTCCTGAACAGCCCCTTACCGGCGGCGCTGATCTTCCTCTACCTGGCCTTTCTCTTCGGCCGCGTTCACCTGGGAACGGAAGGGCTCTACGAACGCGACGGCTATTTCCATGCGCGTTTCGCGCAACAATTCGCCGATCAAGGGCTCTCGAGAAGCTTTCCATATACACAGTTCAGCACCTGGAAGGAACAGTTCTGCGACAAGGAGTTTCTGTTCCACGCGCTGATGTGGCCCTTCGCGCGCCCCGCCGCCGAACCGCTGGCCGGCGTGCGCGTCTTCATGCTGCTCCTCGACCTCTCCTTCTGCCTCGCGGTTTACCTGATCCTTCGGCGCAACCAAGTGCCCGCGCCCTGGGCCTTCGTGTTCCTGCTTGCGTGCCTCGGCGGGCCGTTCCTGATCCGCCTCACCATGATCCGCTCCCATGTCCTGAGCATGCTCCTCGCCGCGATCGGCGTGCATTTATTGATCGGAAAGCGCTGGAAATGGCTCCTCGCGCTGGGCTTTCTGTACGCCTGGAGCTACACCGTTCCGCTGGTGTTGGTCATGATCGCCGTGCCGTTTGTGCTCGGCGCCTGGTGGGCAGGCGGGGGGCTGGACTGGAAGAGCCCCGCTTCGGCGCTGGCCGGCGTGGTCCTGGGACTGATCGTCCATCCCTTCTCGCCGCAGACGCTCGAAACCTTCGCCACCTACATCGACGTCATCAGCATGGGCGCGCAAGGCAAGAACGACGCTGCGCTCGAATTAGGAAAAGAAATCTATCCCTATTCCACGCGCAGCTTCTTGCACGCCTTCCCGCTCTGGACCGCGCTGGTCCTCGCCCTGCCTCTGCTGGCCCTGCGCATCCGCGCGGCCATCCGGCCCGAAACCTTGGGCGCGCTTGCCGCCGCGCTGGCGTGGTTCGGCATGACGCTCCTCTTCAGCCGCTTCATGGAGTACGCCATCCCGCTCTTTGTGCTCGCCTTGGGACTGCTCGTGCGCGACTGGTCCGCGGGCCTCGAACTGCGCGAACGCTTCGCCGCCGCGCATCCGCGCGCCACCGTGGCCGCGGGCCTCGGAGTGGCGCTCGTCTTAAGCGCATTCCACGCGCTCAGCGCCGATTTTTACCTCGCCAGCCAGCGCGAATTGCCGCCCCCGCGTTTCGCTCAGGCCTCCGCCTGGATGGCGCGCAATCTCGAGCCTGGCGAGACCGTAGTCAACCTCTGGTGGGACGACTTTCCCGAGTTGTACTACAGCGCGCCGCGCCAGCGCTACCTTGTCGGCCTCGACCCCACCTACATGCTCCGCTACGACGCCGAGAAAGCGCGACTGCTCGAAGAGATGCGCACCCAGCGCGCGCCGCTCGACGGACCGCTCCTGGCCCGCACCTTCGGCGCGCGCTACATGGTTCTGCGCGCCGACGTGGCGCGCACCTACCCCGAACTCGGCGACCGAACCTGGGGCTACGTCCACAAAGACGATTACGCGGTCATCTACGCGCTCGACGGCCCCGAAGGCCGGCGCGTGCCGGCGCAGGCGGGAGACTGAGCGGTGCGCATCGCCCTCGATTGCTCCAGCGCCGCGCGGCCCGAAGCCACGGGCGTTGCGATGTACATCCGCCGCATGGTCGCCGCTTTCGCCGCCGCCGCGCCCCAAGACAGCTTCACGCTCGTCTATCGCATCTCGCGCTTCAAGCACCGCAGCAAATTTATCCGCCCGCCCGCTCCGAATTTCCGGCGCAAACTCATGGTCGAACCTTTCCATCCGTTCTTCGGCCGCAGCGTCGATATTTTTCACGGTTTCGACGCCCGAATACCCGGCCCCTGGATGAAAGCGAAGCTCGTCGTCACCATTCACGACGTCTTTTCGGCGCTTCAGTCCAAGGAGTTCGCCACCGAGGAATTCCGGCGCATGAAGGAAGGCCGCTACCGCGACCTGATCCGCCGCGCCGACCGTATCGTGGTGGTCAGCGAAGCCTGCAAACGCGACGTCCTCGCCACGCTGGAGCCCGACCCCGCCAAGCTCCGTGTCGTGCACGAAGCGGGCGGGGATCATTTCTATCCAAGAAGCGCGGCTCAAATCGATCCGGTCCGTGCACGCCACGGCCTGACCGGCCCCTATCTCGTTTACGTAGGCACCATCAATAAGCGCAAAAATCTCCCCGCCATGATTCGTGCGTTCGCCAAAGCCCGCGCGCGCTGCGGCAGTCCGGCCGTCTTCGCCATCGGCGGGCGCATCGGCTTCGGCGGCGATGAGATCCGCCAAGCCATCTCAGACGCAAACGCGAGCGACTCCGTCAAGCTGCTCGGCTACCTTCCCGACGAAGACGTGCCGGCGCTCTACGGCGGCGCGCTGGGCCTGCTCTTCTGCACGCTCTACGAGGGCTTCGGCATCCCCGTCGTGGAAGCCTTCGCTTGCGGCTGCCCGGTCATCGGCGGCAGCGCCGGAAGCGTCCCCGAGATCGCCGGCGACGCCGCGCTTCTGGCCGATCCGCACGACGAAGACGCGCTCGCCGCACAGATCGAAAAGCTGCTCACCGACGAACCCCTCCGCGCCCGCCTGCGCGAACAGGGGCTGGCCCGCGCCGCCCTGTTTTCCTGGGATCGCGCCGCCCGCCAGTGCTTGGATATCTATCGGGAATTGCTGGCTTAATTCCGCATAGCTACAACATCGACAGCGGGTCCACATCCACCTGGAACTCCGCGCCGCGCATCTTTTCCAGAGCCGCCCATTCGAACAATTCGGCCAAGCTCGCGCCATCCGGCGCTTTCAGCAGCAAGTGGAAGCGGTACAGATTTTCCAGCCGCGCCAGCGGCGCGGGCGACGGCCCCAGCACCTGGATCTTCCGTTGCGCCGCCGGATCGCGCAGCTTCGCCGCCGCTTCGTTCGCCGCCCGCCGAGTGGCCTCGGCATCCTTGCCGCGGACCAGCACTCGCGCCAGCACCGTGAACGGCGGATAGCCGAACTGCCGCCGCACCTGCAATTCGGCCTCCGCGAAGCCCGCATAATCGTGCCGCGCCGCGAAGCGCACCGCGGGATCCTCGGGCAGATGCGTCTGCACGATCACGCGCCCGCCCTTCGCGCTGCGCCCCGCACGCCCCGCGACCTGCTCCAGCAACTGAAACGTCCGCTCGCGCGAACGAAAATCGGGCATGTGCAGCGCCGTATCGGCCAGCACGATCCCCACCAGCGTCACGTTCGGAAAATCGAGCCCCTTCGCGATCATCTGCGTGCCGACCAGCACGTCGAGCCGCCCCGCTCGAAAGGCCGAAAGCGTCTCGACGTACGCTTCTCGTTTCGTCATCGTGTCGCTGTCCATCCGCGCCACGCGCGCCTGCGGATACATGCCTACGACTTCCTGCTCGATCCGCTCCGTCCCCAGGCCCCAGAACTTCAAACCCGCCGCGCCGCAGGCGCTGCACACGCTCGGCACCGGCTTCTCGAAATTGCAGTAGTGGCAGTGCAGCGATTTACGCTGCTTGTGCTCGATCAGCGTGATGTCGCAGTTCTGGCACGATTCCGTATGCCCGCAACGCTGGCACGTGACGACCGTCGCGAAGCCGCGCCGGTTCAGGAACAGGATCGCCTGCTCTTTGCGCTCCAGCGTATCCGTCAGCGCTTTACGCAGCGCACGGGAGAGGTAGTTGAACTTCTTGGTCTCCCTGTTTTCCGCGCGCATGTCGACGACGAGCACCTCCGGCATTTCCAGCCCCAGCACGCGGCCGGGCAGTTCGAGCCGCTCGTACCTGCCGGTTCGCGCCGCTTGAGCCGACTCCAGCGCCGGCGTCGCGCTGCCCAGGATCGCCACCGCGCCCGCCAGCCGAGCGCGCTCCACCGCCGCTTCGCGAGCGTGGTAGCGCGGAGCGCTGTCTTGCTTGTACGAACCTTCGTGCTCTTCGTCGACGACGACGCAGCCCAAGCGCGGCAGCGGAGCGAAAAGCGCCGAACGCGCGCCGACCACCACGTCGATCTTACCCGCGCGCGCCGCACGCCACGCTTCCGCGCGTTCGCCGTCCGTCAGGTGGCTGTGCAGCACCGCGACGCGGTCGCGCCCCAGGCGCGTCTCGAAACGTTGCGCCGTCTGCGGCGTCAGCGCGATCTCCGGCACCAGCACGATTCCCTGACGCCCTTGCGCGCGCGCCTGCTCCAGCGCGCGCAGGTACACCTCCGTCTTCCCGCTGCCCGTCACGCCTTCCAGCAGAAACGCCGCGTGCCGCTCGGCCTGCAGCGCCGCACGGATCCGCGCCAGCGCGCGGGTCTGCGCTTCGGTCAGTTCCAGCCGCGCATCGGGCGCCGCCGCTTCCGGCGCGAACGCTTCGCCCAGGCTCTGCGCCGCGATCTCCTCCAGCGCCAGCCAGCCGGCCTTGCGCAGCGTCTCCAGCGTCGCCGGCGCAGCTTTCGCGCGCTGCTGCAACTCCAGCGTCCCCAGTTCGCCGCCGGCTTGCGTAAGGCGCTCCAACACCGCCGCCTGCTTCGGCGCGCGGCGCGCCAGTTTCGCAAACGCTTCCGCATGCTCCGCCGGATGCTTCAGGAGCTTCGCCACGCGTGCGCGCCGCGCTTCGGCTCCGCGCTTCACGCCCGCCGGCAGCATCGCCGCCAGCACCGTGCCCAGCCCGCAGACGTAGCGCCGCGCGATCCAGCGCGCAAGCGCGATCAGTTCGTGCGTCAGCAGCGGAGCGGTGCGGTCGTCGCCGGCGCCGTCGTCCACCCGCGCGCGGATCGCCTTCAGCTTGGCCGGATCGATCCCCTCGGCCAGAAACTCCGCTTCCGAGCGCGTCCCCAGAAAGTAGCCGTACGCTTCGCGCCCGCCGAACGGCACGCGCACCCGCGCGCCCACCGCCAGCCGCGCCGCCAGCGCCGGCGGAACCAAATACGTGAACGCACCGCGCACCACCGACTCCACGGCCACTTCGGCCAGAACCGTACCCGGCGCCCACGGCGCGGGCTTGGGGGTGCGCGGCGGCGCTTCCAGGCCGCTGAAAAGGTCGGGTTCGTCGGGACGCGGGGCGGGCATGCGCCGATCTTACGGGCTTTCCCCGCGGCCACAATTCGCGCTTGTTCGGTCCGAACCGGACGCCTTCGAGCTACCTATAAGGATAGCCGGGCGGCTTGGCGCGGCGGACGGGCCTGTGATACCGTCGTGCCGGGCGGTTACGGAAGGAGCGCGCGTGCTTCGTGGGCTTGTGCTGCTGGCGGCGGTGCTGGCTTGGTTGGCCGCGCTCTTTCTGGTCCATCGCCAGTACGGCGCCTCCGCGCCCTCGTCCGAAGCCCTGGCCAATCCGCTCGTCCTCGACGCCGTCTTCGACGAACGAGCTCCCGCGATCCGGCGCTGGACGATCTACCTCAATCCCAAAAAATTGGCCGGACCCGAGGAACAATCCACCGCGTTCCTGAACCAGAACCTCGCCGAAACCTGGATGCGCGAACACGAACGCGAGCAGCGCCTCGCCGAGAACGCCGGCGCGCTACCCGGCGAGATCGCGGTCGGCCGCATGCGCACCGAGATCGTGCGCCCCGGGCCCGAACGCGCCGAAGTCATAACCACGATGGAGATCGATCTGCCCGTGGGCCTCTCGCCCTCGCTGATGCAGATCTTCGGTTCGTGCCGCTGGGAATGCACCCAGCGCCTTACGCGCCTGGGCGGCCTGCAGGACGTGACGAGCCTCTTTCGCATCGGCATGGGTGTCGAACTCGCCGGCCGCGCGGTCCGCGAAGGCGAAGCGCTGCACGTGAATCTGGCGCTCACGCGCAACGGCGAAAAGCTCGCCGCCGAAAAAGGAATCTTCCCGCTTCAGGGCACCGGTACGCCGCAGGTGGACCTCTCTCCCTTCACCTACCGCCCCGACCTCAACGTCGGCGACACGTGGGAGATCGGGATGCTCGATCTGACCAACGCCTCGGGCAAGCCCGCCTTCGTCGCGACGCAAGCCCGCGTGGTCAAAGACACCGCGACGCATTACCAGGGCCGCATCGTCGGCGTCTACGAAGTGGTGGCCGAACACGACCGCATGCGCTACACCGCTTACTACAGCCCCGATGGAAACGTGCTGAAGGAACACTGGAAGCTGCGCGATTTCCTGGACCTGACGCTGATACTCGAGGAGGAACCGGCCGCCGCCAAGCCCTGAAGGCCGGCGCCGCCACCGTCCCATGATCGAAGCCAAGAACCTCAGCAAACGTTACGGCGACAAAGTCGCGCTCTGGGATTTGAACCTCAAGATCGAGCGCGGCGAACTCTTCGCCTTCCTCGGCCCCAACGGCGCCGGCAAAACCACCACCATTAAGATCCTCGCCGGCCTCGTCCATCCCAGCGGCGGCACCGCCACCGTCGGCGGGCACGACGTCGTCCGCGACGGGCTCGCCGCGCGCGCCCTGATGAGCTACGTACCCGACCAGCCGTTCCTGTACGAGAAGCTCACCGCCCGCGAGTTCCTGCGCATGGTCGGCGAACTCTACCGCATGGAGCGCCCGCGCATCGAAACGCGCATCGCCGAGATGGCCGACGCTTTCGAACTGCGCGGCTTCCTCGACGATCTCTGCGACAGCTTCTCGCACGGCATGAAGCAGCGCGTCGTCATCGCCAGCGCTCTGCTCCACGATCCGCAGCTCCTCGTCATCGACGAACCGATGGTCGGCCTCGATCCCAAAAGCTCCCGAACGCTCAAGGATCTCCTGCGCAAGCTCGCCACCGAACAGAAACTCACCGTCTTCATGTCCACGCACACGCTTTCGATCGCCGAAGAAGTCGCCGATCGCATCGGGATCATCCACCAGGGCCGGCTCGCCGCCCTCGGCACCATGGCCGAACTCCGTGCCAAAGCCCACGACCCCGCGGGGGCCGCCGGCATGAAACTCGAAGATCTGTTTTTGGAAATGACCGGAGCCGCCAAAGAACCCGCGAAAGCCACCGATCCGAAATAACCCGCCGCGCCAGCCTGCCGTTGTTGCTGTGTACTTTTGCTTTTACGTTTTACTCTTCATGCACTTCACTCTTCGCTACTCAGCCGCCTAATACTCCAACTCGATCTCACCCACGTTATACCAATGATGCCGCACGCGTTCGTCCACGCCCGTCTTCCGCGGCGCGGCTTCTTCGATCGGGCGCGGAGCCGGAACCTGCCGCGGCTGCGCCACGCGCGGCGCTTCCGCACGCGGCTGAGCCGGTCGCGTATCGATCAGACGCTCCACCGGAACGGCCGGCGCGGCTTCCGCGCGCGGAGCCTGCGCGTCCTTCTTCGCGTCTTGCTTCGCCTTCTGCTGCGCCTGATACAACCGCTCGCGCGCCACGATGTCCGTCTCGCCGACATCGTCGTAAATCTGCGCCGGTTCTTCGGCTTTGTAGTCGCAGCCCACGGCCACCAACAAACACGCGGCAGCCAGCGTCAGGCTCAAGAGTTTTCGGATGCGGGTCATCATGGCGTGTACTCCGGTTCCCGCGGCGCACTCAACCGCGCCGCTTTACATTCTACGTCGATGCAAGCGCGGGACCAAATTATTTCTCCACGCCGCTCGCCCCGCGCAGCCGCCGGAAATACCCTTCCACCCGCGCGCGATATTCCGGATCGACCGGCTTAACCGTGTTGCGCCAAGGAGCTGCAGGATCGGCCGGGGCCTCTTTCGATCCCGTTTCCGGGGGCCGGTCGAAGTGAAACGCAGGCCCGGAATCACCGTTCGATTCTCCAACAGTTCGATCCGTGGACGTTGCGGGGCTCCCGCCGAACTCCGTCCGCACCGGTGCGAGCCGATGCTCCTGCGCATACGCGCGCGCCGCTTCCAGGTCGATGCCTTTCATGCGCGCGAGCGTCTCCAAATCCGGCGGCGCCATCTCGCCCGAACCCGCGCCCAACTCGCGGCCCGATTTCGGACCGCCGTCGCGCGGACGGCGCGTGCCCTGCCCCGCATTCGGCGCCGGTTCGCTCCCCGCGCCCCCCGCCCCGCCCGAACCGCTCGCCGCCGAACCGCCCGACGTTCCGCCCGCTTCGCTGCCGCCGCCTTCGCCGCGCGCTTCTTCGCCGCGCACGCCTGGACCGGACTTCTGCCCCTCGCCCGAACCGCCCGCGCCCTTGGCGCCGGGCTTGCCCTCACCCGGTGGATCTTCGCGGCCGGAACCCGCGGCGCCCGACGGACCTTCGCCGCCCGTGCCCTGCGCCTCGCCGCGCGCCGAATCGTCCGGTTTCGCCTCCGGCGTATCCTTCGATCCGCTTTGCGTCTGCTCCGATTCGCGCGGGCCCTGCGGCTTCGTTTCGCCCGCGCCGCTTCCGCCGGCGTTGCCGTCTCCGCGCGATCCTTCCGGAGGCTTGGGCTTCAAGCCCTTCGGGCCGAGCGTGTCGTACGGCGCGTCGCCGGCCGGCGGCGGCGTCGAACCCGCCGCGCCGCTCCCGGCCTCCGGCGCAGCCGTCTCGCCCAAGCGTTCCAAGCCCGGCCGGCGCAATTCGCGCGGCGTTTCGCGCCCCGCGCCCAGATCCCCGGCCTGCGCCAACTCCTCCGGCGTCGGATCGGGAATCTTCCCGAACGCACCCAGCCGCGTCAGCCGCCGCATCCGCCGCGCTTCGGGCTCCAGCAAGCGGTCCGCTGCGCCGGCGCCGCGTTGCGCCGGTTCCCAACGCCGCCACGCGCTCTGCGCCTTCTGCGCCAGCGGCGCCGCCTCGTCCTCCGCTTCCACGCGGTACTCGAAACCGCCGGCCAGCAGCGCGTCGAGCCCCTCCACGGGCAGCATCCACGTCTCGCGCAACGCGCGCGTCCCCGCCGCCAGCGGAATCCCCAGCGTGAGCCGCTCCGGCGCCAGCGGCGCGGTTTCGGGCGCGCTCAGCGCACGGACCACCAGCCGCGCACGCGCCAAACCCAGATCGTCGGAAAGTTCGAGCTGCACCGGCAGCCCTTCGGGTTCCGGCGCGGCGTCCTCGGGAATCCGCGCTTCCGCGCGCGGCGCCTCGTCGGCGCGCACCGCCAGCGGAATCAGCGCCTGCGTCCCGCTCGCGCCGGGGCGCGCCGATTCCAGCCGGACGCGCAGCACCCCGCTGCGCTGCGCCAGCATGCTCGCGCGGTACAGCGCCTCGCCGCGCGCCGGATCGGGCTCGCGCGCGCACGGCACATGCACGCCCGCCGGGCCTTCCAGCACGCCGCTCGCAAGATCCTTGGCCGGCGTCGCGCGCACCAGCACCGTCAGCGCCGAACCTTGCAGCGCTTCCACCCGCTCGGGATCGCGCCACAACCGCGGCTTCTGCCGAGCGTACGCGGGCGGCTCCACCAGCACGTCCACCCGAGCGACGGCCGCCGCCGGGCGCAGCGTGATCGCGTACCACGGCGTCACCGCCGGAGGCGTCTCGCGCCGCGCCGAGGCCGGCGGCGGCAGCACCAGCCGGTAACGCGCCGGTTCCTGCAGCGCGCCCAGCGTACCGCGCCAGCGTTGCGCGCCCGCGGCTTCGCCGTCCCCTTCCGGCAGCGGCCACATCCCGATCACGGTCTGCGCGGCCGACGCGCGCGGCCCCGCCGGCGCCTGCTCGATGCGGACCTCGCGCGCCGGACGACCCGCCAGCAACGCTTCCACCACCAGCACGTCGCCCGCCGCGATCTCCGCCGGACCGGGACGCACTTCCAGGAAGCGCGGCGCCTGCGCTTCGAGGTACGCCTCCGGATCGAGCGTCATCAAAAACGCCGCGACCAGCAGTGCGCCGAAGTTCGCGCAGAGCAGCAGCACCAGCGCGGCCGATCCCGTCAGCGCCGCGTGCGCGCGCCACCACGGTATCGACGGGCGCGGCGCGCGCAGCCCCGGCGCGCGCAGCACCGCCGCCGCGCGCTCCGCCGAAAGCGCCGCGACGCCCGGCGCCACCGCGCCCGGACGCTCCAGCGCTTCCACCGCCGCCAGCAAACTCCCGGCGAAAGACGGCTCCGACGCTTCCAGCCGCAGCGCCAGTTCCGAACGCGGCGGCGTTTGTCTTAATGCCCGCGCCAGCGCCAGCGCACTCGCCAATACGATCGTCACCGCGCAGCCCAAACCCCAGAAGCGCAGCGCCGCGCCTTCGGGCGCCGCGATGAGCACGCCCAGCCCCCACAGCGCGCTTCCCGCCAGCACGCTCGCCAGCGCCCACGCGAAGCCGTACGCGCCCCACGCCCACGCGATCCGCGCGCGCATCCCGCGCAAGCGCCGCGACGTTTCGGAGAGGAAGCGATCGTGAGCGGAACCGGAAACGCGCGGCGTCGAGCGCGAAGCGTCCGGAGCCGATGCGGCGGGCGGCGCGGAGCCGCCGGGGGCGCTCATGGAGCCGGCGAACCGCGGTCGGCCGCCTTGCGCATGCGGCGGTCTTTGAATGCATCGTAGCCGCCCGATGCGGGGAACCTATCCGGCGCTTCGCGCGGGTCGAGCCCCGCCGCGCCGTGCGTCGAGAGCCAGCGCGTCCGCGTGTGCCGGTTCTCTTCGCGCAGCTTCGCGTACTCGGCGCGCAGCGCTTCGGGAGAAGCCAGGTAGCCCGCGTGGTATTCCGCAAGCAGCCGCGATACCTCGGCCTGGAAATCCATATCGTGGAGTTCGTACCACGTCGTCCACGGCGCGATATCGCCCAGCGCCGCGTCCTCGCGCTCCAAGTCGGCTTCCAGCACGCGCTCGGCGGCCTTATCCGGATCGGACGGATGCGGGTAGTCGGGCTGCAGCGGGCGAGCCATGCGCAGATGCACGTTGCCGCGGTACGCGCGGTGCGTGCTGCCTACCCACGTCTCGTCGTCCTGGACGACGTAGCAGCCGGGCAGCGCCTCGACCGCCATGCACAGCGCCTGGATGAAGAGCGGGCGCGCCATCTCGCGCTCCACCGGCCCGAAAGCCGTGGCGAAGCGCAGCGCCGCCACCCCCGGCTCCCCCGTCTCGTCGATGATGTTCAGGTTCCACGTGCGCTTGGCGAAGAGCACCGCGTCGCCCACGCTGATCCAGCGCTTCCCGCGCGGGCGTTCGAGCAAAAGCGTGGTGTTGTCGTCGTACTGCGCCCAAGCCGCGTACGCGCGGTCGCGCGCGCTGTTACGCCCCTGCCCGCGCAGCGCCGCGGGCACGTCTTCCATCCCGTGCGGGCCTTCGATCACGTCCTCGTGAGCCGCGCATCCGCCCGCCAGTACCGCCAGCACCAGCCACCGGCTCATCGTCCGCATCGCCCGATCTCCACGCCCGGCCTCCCATTATAGGGAATGCCTCACGGAGTACAGACGTTTGTCCCCGCCCCTCTCTTAGCCCCCGACCCGTCCAACGCGGCCCTGGCTGGCCTGGTCTGCCCTGCCGTTTACTCTTTACTTTTGCTTTTACCGTTTGAAGTTTGCCCTTTGCCGACCCTCTACGCCGCCTTCGGCTCCTCGCGCTTCCGCACCAAGCGGTTCATCATCTTCACCACTACGAAGACGCTCAACGCCACGATCAGGAACTCCACCACCGTGTTGATGAACATCCCGTAGCGGATCCCCACCGCCGGAATATCCTCCCCCGCCGGACCTTTCGCGGCGTCCTTCAGCACGATCATCAGGTTCTTGAAGTCCACCCCGCCGATCAGCATCCCGATCGGCGGCATGATCAGATCGGTCACGATGCTGTTCACGATCTTGTTGAACGCCGCGCCGATGATCAGGCCCACCGCCATATCCATGGCGTTGCCCTTCACCGCGAACTCCTTGAACTCCTGTACGAAACCCATGCGTTTCTCCCTATGAAATGAGTTTTAAAGATAGCGTTGCACCCAAGCATAGCCCGCCGCGCGCCGCTCGCCTGAAAAGAAAAGAGCCCCGCCACACGAAGCGGCAGGGCTCTTGATCGGCCATTCGCGCCTGCGATTTCGGCTTACTTCTTCGGCTCGGCCTTCGGCTGCTTATCGGAAAGCGTGCCCATCTTCATCTCGGCGCCTTCCACCAGCTTCGCCATGTTCTCGCGGTCCACCGCCGCCCAGCCGTGCATGTCCTTCGGGACCACCTGCCAGCCTCCCAGGATCGCCGCCGACTGTTCGCCGTCCTTCTCGACCTTGGGGTACGAGAGCGGAATGCCGTACCAGCCGTTGCTCGCGGCCGGGATCTTCTTGTCGCGCTTCATGTTCAGCAGCTCCGGCACCTCGCCGGGCAGCGCTTCGATCTTGATCCCCGTCAGCCGCGCGAACGTCGCCGGCGCCAGCGCGTACCAGCCGTTCAACTCGCTCGGAACCACCGAATGCCCCACCAGCCGGTAGTACGTCACGCCGGTGGCTTCGTCCTTCGCTTCGATCTGCTTCGTGGCCGGCACGCCCACCCAGCCGTCCATCGCCGAAGGCACCGCCGCCCCGGCCTTGAGAATCGCGTAATTGCCGTCCTTCTCGACATCCTGGTAGCAGCCCGAAAGCAACGCCATGCCCAGCAGCACGGCGCAACAGCTCAAGCGCGTCTTCATGGAAGTAAGGT
This sequence comes from Planctomycetota bacterium, assembly GCA_045863855.1. GTDB lineage: Bacteria > Planctomycetota > SZUA-567 > H5-PLA8 > H5-PLA8 > H5-PLA8. The sequence goes on from BTVV01000108.1 coordinate 15,020, forward strand.
CCTTTAAAGGTTACTGGTCGTTCAGCCGAGCCAGCAGTTTCTTGATGTCCCCCTGCCGCGCCGCTTCTGCGGCCTCGCGCGCACGGGCCTGCAACACTCGAAGTTGGAACAGCCGGGAGCGTTCCGTCAGATCCTTCAGCTCACCTTCCGTCAAATCGCCCTTCTCGCGTACCGCCGTCAGATCCTTCTTCAGCACCAGGTACTCGCCCTTCAAATTACCCGTGTCGGTCTTCAGCGCCATCACGTCGCCTTCCATCACGTCCAGCTTCTTCAGCTTGTCCTCGACGTAATTCATCCGACGCGTCACGCTCTCGATGTTCTCGTTCTGGTTCGTGTCCACCTTCTTCTGGTCATTGACCATCGCTTCCAGTTCGTTCGCCACCTTCGCCGTGCTTTCCTGAACCTTCGCCTGCTGCTCCGATAGCTGCGTCAGCGATCCCTTGATCGCCTCCTTCTCCGTGGTCAGCGTCACGACGTTCTGCTTCAGTTCGTCGTTCGCCTTATTCTGATCCGTGTTCACCTTCTCGGCGTCCGAAAGACGCTGACGCCACTCCGTCTCGTTGCTCTTGGCCTTCTCGTTCGCCAACTCCAGCTTCTCGGAGAGGTTCCCAGAGACGATCCAGACCAGAACGAAACAGATCAAAGAAGTCAGCGCCAGATTCAGCGCCACCAGCGAAGCGAAATACGAAAGCTTCTCGCCGAACGTACGCGGCATGCTAGGACCCGATCCCGCGCCGCCACCCGAACCGACCGACTCGGACATGACTCAACCTCCGCAACCACTCGCTCAAAATGCAAAAGGCCGCAGGCCCATTCCGGACGGAATGTTGCCTTGCGGTCCTGATAACAACCTACCATCCATACCTTTAATCGTCCAGAGGCGACTGAGGTCACATGTGCAATCGCTTGTGCACCCCTGCACGCTGTGGTATCTTGCTTGTAATTCGTTATCCATCCTAGATGTATACGATTCGCATCGGGACGTATCCCGGCGCGCCTTTTGTGTGGGAGCAAGAATGTCCGTTCCGCCCACGCCTCCTCAGCCCGCCGCGAACGCCGCAGACGCGGTCGATCCACGTGCCTCCAACCCCGAAGCGACCGCCGTACCCGCCGAATCCCAAAGCCCCAGCGACGCCGATCTCGTCGAACTCGCACGCACCGGAAACCCCGTCGCCTTCGAATCCCTCATCCAGCGCTTCCAGTCCTTGGTCAGCCTCGTCGCCTACCGCCAGCTCGGGCATCAGGATGCCGTCGAAGACGTGGCGCAGGAAGCCTTCGTCAAAGCTTTCCTTCATCTCAACGAACTCGACGACGTCTCGCGCTTCAAGGCCTGGCTCCTGCGCATCACCGCCAACATCGCGCTCGACCACCTGCGCCGCCGCAAGCATCAGGGCGTCTCGCTCGACGACACCGGAGCCTTCACCGCCGCCGAATCGGCCGCCGCCGAAAATCCGCGCCGCCGCAACGAACTCCAGGAAGCCGGCGAGAACGCCGAAGGCGCCGAACTGCGCGACCAGATCGTCGAAGCCATCTATTCGCTGCCCGAGGAATACCAGGTGCCCGCCGCCATGCGCTACCTGGAAGAAGTGCCCTACAAGGAAATCTCGCGGCGCATGGGGCTGCGCGAGGAGACGCTGCGCAAGCGCATCCACCGCGCCAACCAGATGCTGCGCAGGAAGCTCAAGAAACTCTGGCCCGACGGACTGGAACTGTGACGTCCTAAGAAACGCAACGCCCGTTACGCCAGAGTACACGTGGCGGGCGATTTCGGAGCGAGTGCCGCGATGGCCGTGACGTGCGACGAATGCCGCGACCGCCTGCAGGATCTCGTCGACGGAGAACTCTCCGCCGCCGAGAAAGCCGCGCTGGACGCCCATATCGGCGGCTGCGCCGAATGCGCCGAAGTCCATCGCCGATTGGCCAAGTTCACCACCACCATGGTCAAGGCCGCCCAGCCCCTGCGGCCCGGCAGCGATTTCACCAGCAAGGTCATGCAGCGCTTCGAGGAATCCAAGGCCGAACTCGAGCGCGTCCCCCCCAGCGCCGCCGGATTGCCACAAGCCACGCGCAGCTACCCCGTCTGGCCCTTCGCCGCCGGCATCGCCGCGCTCGTGCTCCTCAGCGTACTCTTCTTGCTCCGCAGCGGCGAACCCGCGCTCGGCAGACTCACCCGAAACCCCCAAGCCGCGCAGGTCCTCACCTACGTCAACGGAGGATGGATCGAACAGACCGGCGATCGCACCATCCGCAGCGGCAACCGCATCCTCGCCACCCAATCGGCCGGAACCCCCGTCGGATTCGGCTTCGAAGGCGGCCGCGGACTGCGCGTCTTCCTCCGCTCGCCCAGCGCCGTACACCTCGAACAGCGACTCGGACAGATCGTGCTCATCCCCATGGACGAAGCCCCCGGACGCATCCGGCTCGTCACCGACGGAGCCCCCGGCGCGCCCGAACAAGTCGTCCGCGTCAGCCTCCGCAAAGCATGGGTCGAAGTGAAACTCGCAGACCGCAGCGAAGTCGACGTCACGCCCGAAGGCGGCAACTTGCTCGTCTCCGTCAAGCACGGCTCCGCGCGCATCGGCAACCACACCGAAACCCAGCCCGTCGCCGAAGGCTACTCCCGAGGCGTACCCCAAGAAGGCGAATGCACCCCCGCCGAACAAGCCAAAACCGACGCCTTCGCCTGGCTCGACGATAAGTAGCTTGGCGGAAGGTCAACGGTAAACCGTATGCCTGGGACCGCGAGCGGAGCGGCTCGAACGGCACGTGCCGCCGCCCCCGCGCTCCGGTTTCGCACGGACGCCCAATCCACGCGTCAACGGCCCCTCGGCTGCGGATTCGGGGGCGTCACTTCCCCAACCGATCCGGCGTCGCGCGTACCGCCCACGCTTACGGGCGTGCGCTTGCGTTCCGTCCACTCGACCGCGTCGCCAATCTTGGGTGTCGCCTCGCCCGCATGGTAGGCCGCGAGCGACATGTCCGTGTACACCTTGAGGATCACCACTTCCACCGCCGGTTGGCTCGACTTCAGGAGCCCTACCGCGTGCACCTCCTGCTTTTGCGCCAAGCCGCCGGAGATCATCACCAGCTTTAACTCGGGTTTGACGGCGAGCACTCGGGCGCCTTCAGCCGGTTGGGCGGCTTTGAGGGCTTCCCGAGCCTGCGCTTCCGCGAGCAGCGCTTCCAGGATGGCCTTCTGGACTTCCGCCTCTTGCCCCGCTTCGCCCACCGCTCGCTGCGGATTCGGCGCGGAGGTCGATGGGAGGGCGGGCGGAGGGGTTGGAGCGGAAGCAGGCTCAAGCGGCGTAACCGGCGCCGAACCTGCACTCGCTTCGCCCACCGCACGCCGCGGATGCGGCTCGGAGGTCGATGGGGGGGCGGGCGGAGGGATCGGAGCGGAAGCAGGCTCAAGCGGCGTGACCGGCGCCGAACCTACTCTCACTTCGACCGCCGGGCGCGAATGCCCCGTCCCAGAGGGTTGCGCCGCCGCCGCTTCGACCGCCTTGGCCTGCGCCAGACCCTGCGCCAAGCACCGCTCCGCGAGCGCCTGCAAGCGCGCATCCCCGATCCGTCGGGACAGCACCAACAGGTCCTTCGCCTGCATGACCGCTTCATTCGCTTTTCCGGTGGCCAACGCTTCTTCGCAGCGAGCCAACAACGCTTGAAACCGGTCCCGGTCGGCTTGCGTGCCCTCCGCCAGCGCCTCCTCCGCCGCCTCGGAGACCGCGCGGTCGCGGTCGTCCAGCGCTCCGCGCAGCAGGCGCAGCGCCTCCGGCGACGTCGGCGCAAGCTTGCCCAGCAGCCGCACCGTCGTGCGCCGGACGCCGAAGTGCGGATGCAGCAGCAACTCCGCCGCGCGCGGCAAATCCGCTTCACGCAACTCCAGCGTGGCCAGCACCTCTTCCGCCAGCTTGCGCGACGCGCCGTCGCCTTCGTTCAACGCCGGAGCCACCACCGCCAGCGTCTCCGAACCCAGCTTCGCCAGCGCCGCACGCGCCGGCTTGGACGCGCCGTCCGCCAAAAGCTCCTTGAACCACTCCCCCGCCGTGCGGCCCTCGTACATCGCCGGGCCGCGGCGCAACTGCTCCTGCAAATAGCTCAGGGTCGCATTCTTCGGGTCCGGCTCGAACTTCTCCGCTTCCTTCAGCAATTCGGCCGCGGCCGCCCAGTCCTTCCGCGCCAGCGCCTCTTGGGCTTGATCCAGGAGGCGCGTGGCCCGGACGTGAAAATCCGCCCCCGGCGGCAGCTTCGCCGGCTCGGGCGGCGTAACCGGGGCCGGATCCGGCGGCGCCGGCGGCTTCACCGCTTCCGCGCCCTCCCCTTCGCCGCCCAGTGCGAAGACCGCCGGTGCTTCCGGCGCGGCCTTCGCCGCCGGCAGCGCCTGCGCCGTCTCGCCTTCCGGCTCGGACCGCGCATTCAGCAACGCCACGAACGATAGCGTAGCGGCCAGCACCACCGCCGCCGCGATTCCGTACAGCCCCCAGTTCGACGCCCGCGGCGCTTCCTGCCGCGCCGCCGATCGCCCCGCCGCCGCGTGCGCCAGTTCGTCCCGAAACCACGCGTTCTCGCGCACCAGCGCCTCCAGTTCTTCGCGGCAAGAGGAACAGGCCGCCAGATGCACCTCGAACTGCGTGCGGGGCTCGCCCGCCGCCAGCGCCTCCAACTGCGCGCCGCTCAGATGCGTTGCATTCGATCCGTGATCGCTCATGGCCCCAAATCCTTTAACCAGACCCGTAACTGCTGCCGAGCGCGGTACAGCCGCGCACGCAACGATTCGGCCGAAACGTCCAGTTCCCGCGACGCGTCCTCGTGCGAAAGCCCCTCCTGAAAGACCAGCAGGAACGCCGTCCGCTGGCTGTCCGGCAGCCGCTCCACCGCCGCCCGCAGCCGCCCGCGCACTTCCGCCGCCTCCAACGCCTCCGCGCGCTCCGGCGCCGCCGCTTCCAGCCTCTCCCGGCTAACCGGACGCCGTTTCGAAAGCTGATCCAGCGCCACCCGACGCGCCGTCGTCCGCGCCAGCGCCTCCAGCGAGTTCACCCGGATCTCCTCGCGCGCGCCGAATCGCAGCAGCTTCACGCACGCCTCCTGAACCGCGTCCTCGATATCTTCCGAACGCCGCAGAATCGCCCCCGCCGAACGCCGCAACAGCGGGCGCAAGCGCTCCAACTCCGCGCGCACCGATCCCCCGCCCTCGCACGAAGCGAAACGCGGACCGGAAGCGCCGGGTTCGGCCGGCCGGATCGGAGATTCCATTAAGGTTCTCAAGCCCAAGCTACGCCCCTCGTCCGGTGGCCGTATGCCAGCCTTTACGCCCGGCGCGAGGAAACGTGACGCTTAATTTTCGATTCGGGGAACGCTATAGGACCGCACGACTTAAACACCCCACACCGCATCCAGAACGGCCTTGGTGCGCGGAGCTTCCCCCGCGTCGGCGCGCAGCCGCGCGTGCAACGCCCGCAGATCCGCCGCACTGTGCAGCGCCGCGCACGCCGGACCTTTCACCGCCCGCAGATGGCAGCGCACCAGATGATGAAACGGATCGCCCGCCGCCGCTTCGCCCGACCACGAAGCGTGCTCGAAGACTTTCGCAGGCACCCCCGCCGCCAGCGCCAGCCACGCCGGCACGCCCGCGTTCGACGCAACCATGAACGTCGACGCCCCCTCGGCCAGCTCCATCCCGCGCGTCAGCTCCGCCAACGGCACGTTCAACGTCTCCGCCTGCGCGTAACCCACCGGACCCCAGCCCTTCAGCGCCGCCAGTTGCTGCGCGCAGCGCCAGCGATGCGCCCGATCGCCCTCGGCCTGCGGCAAAAGCGTCCACGCGTCCGTCCAGCCTTCGCGTTCCAGCAGCGCCTTAAACGCCGCCCGCGCCGAAAGCGGCTCGAAGCAGAGCACCCGCCGCCAGCCCCGCGCCGCCGCCACCGCGCCGCAGCGCGCCAGCCCGTCCAGCACCAACGCCTCCGCCAGCCGCGCCGCCTCCGCCGCGCTC
>BTVV01000109.1:0-20754 GCA_045863855.1 Planctomycetota bacterium
CTGCATTCAGGTTGCCGACTTTGGTCGAACTGAGTACCGAGAGCGGCGCCTGCCCGTCCGCGACGGTGGACGCGAAGCGCACGGCCGATGCCGTCCCGTCGCCGCTCACCACCAAGCGGTCTTCGCCGTTCTGCTGGAGTTGCAAAAGGGCGCCCGCTGCCGTCTTGTTGATGCGGATGCTCGGATGCGTCGTCGCGTCGGTCTGCGCCGTGGCCGGTCCTTTCTGGACGTAGCTATTGGCGAGCGTCGTTCCGGCCTGCCCATCCAGTGTCAGCTCGTCGATGTGCTTCCATTCCGCGCCGCCGTCCCCGTCGCTGGCCAGAACCCGGTCGGCCGAATGGCTTCCGCTGGCGACCTTTTCCTCGGTTACAGACTGATCCTTCAGGTGGTCGGTCCCCACCGCGCGAAGCGCGTCGTCGGTGGCGTGAGAAGCTAGCTTGGGGGACGTTACCGCGCCATCGGCGAGCTTCGGGGTGGTGACCGAGCCATCGGCCAAAGCTGCGGTGGCTACGGCGTCGCCGGCCAGCTTGGCCGCCGTGACCGCCTGATCCGCCAGCTTCGCTTCGGTGACCGAGCCGTCAGAAAGCTTCGGTGTGGTAACCGAGCCGTTGGCCAAGGCCGCGGTGGCTACGGCGTCGCCGGCCAGCTTGGCCGCCGTGACCGCCTGATCCGCCAGCTTCGCTTCGGTGACCGAGCCGTCAGAAAGCTTCGGTGTGGTAACCGAGCCGTTGGCCAAGGCCGCGGTGGCTACGGCGTCGCCGGCCAGTTTGGCCGCCGTGACCGCCTGATCCGCCAGCTTCGCCTCGGAAACCGCTCCGTCGGCAAGCTTGGCCGAAGTCACGGCGTTGTCGGCCAGACTGGTGCTGCTCAGCGTGCCGAATCCGAGTGTGGGTCCGATTCGTCGCAATACCGCGCCATCGGTCGAAGCCGCGATATCACCGGGTGAGCCGGCCGTATCGGCGGAGCGTCCCACTACGCTCAAGGCCGCGCTTGAGCGCAGCTTCGCATTCGAGACGCCTCCGTCTCTTACGCGCAGCGTATCTCCGGCGACTTCCAGCGTAGCGCTATCGGCGTTCACGGAGAGCGGTGTGCCGCCTCCCCCTGAAAGCCCGTCGCCCGCCGCCGAAGCATGAATCCGGCTCTCGTCCACGGAGCCAGCCGCGAGCTTGGGGGTCGTCACAGCGCCGTCAGCCAGCTTCGGAGTGGTAACAGATCCGTCGGCCAAGCCGGCAGATTGAATGTTCCCGATGCTGAAGCTGCCTGACTGACCCACCGCCTGGGTCGAAGCCGTAAGCGTGCCGCTGACCCGGATCGTGCACCGGCTGGATGAAATCGCGGGGACGGTCCAAGTTAGAGATTGGCGCTTCGTCTTGTCTACGTCGGATTTATGGATGGCGCCGATATTCAACACTTGCTGGCCCGGCAGCCCTTGATCCACGATCAGTTGCACTTGGGTCAGTTTCGGTTGATTCTTTAGGCTGACGCGAACAACTTGGGACTGTCCTGGGACATACAGTTCGCCCCCGCGAGGCGCTTCAATCAGGAGTTCCTTGTCGGCACCCCAAGCGGAGACCGCTCCTAGCAGAAGGATTACCGCAAATCGCAAAGCGTGGCGATGCATGTTCCATCACTCCTGAAGGTTCGAATACCGGTTACCCATGCACTGGAAAATGGTGAGCGTAAGTCCACAACATCCTAAGTCAACCTGATACAAAAATACTAACATAGGCGAACGCACACGTGCCTTTACGCCTTTGCAATAACCAACTCGCCAATCAGTACGCTCTACCGCTAAAACAAACGCGCCCCGGGGATCTCCCGGGGCGCGTCGGCTTCGGCCGTTTCAGCTTTTGAATTACGAATGACCGATCTGGGCCGGTACTAGAAGTCCATCCCGCCCATTCCGCCCATGCCACCCATCCCGCCCATGCCACCCATTCCGCCGCCGCCCGGAGGACCGCCGGCAGGCGCGGCCTTCTTGGCGGATTCGCAGATCGCGGCATCGGTGGTGAGCAAGAGCCCCGCGACGCTCGCGGCGTTCTGCAGCGCGGCCTTGGTGACCTTGGCGGCATCGAAAACGCCGTCCTTCACCAGATCCGTGTACTCTTCGGTCATCGCGTTGAAACCGAAGTTCACGTTCTTGTTGGCGAGCACTTCGCGCACGACGACGGCGCCCTCGTGACCGGCGTTCTCGGCGATCTGGCGGCACGGAGCCTCCAGCGCGCGCTTGATGATCTCCTTGCCGACGTTCTCGTCGCCCTTGAGCTTCAGGTCGTCGAGCGTCTGAGCGGCGCGCAGCAGACTGACGCCGCCGCCCGGCAGGATGCCTTCTTCCACCGCCGCGCGGGCCGCGTTGAGCGCGTCTTCGACGCGGAGCTTGCGTTCCTTCATCTCGCTCTCGGTCGCCGCGCCCACCTTGACCACCGCCACGCCGCCGGCCAGCTTAGCGAGCCGTTCCTGCAGCTTCTCGCGGTCGTAGTCGCTCGTCGTGCCTTCGATCTGCTTCTTGATCTGCGCGATGCGGCCCTGAATCTGGTCGCTGTCGCCGGCGCCTTCGATCAGCGTCGTGTTGTCCTTGTCGATCTCGACCTTCTTCACGCGGCCCAGGTCTTCGACCTTGATGCTGTCCAGACCGATGCCCAGGTCTTCGGTGATCGCCCGGCCGCCGGTGAGTACCGCGATGTCCTGCAGCATCTCCTTGCGGCGGTCGCCGTAGCCCGGCGCCTTGACCGCCACGCACTGCAGCGTTCCGCGCAGCTTGTTGACGACCAGCGTCGCCAGCGCTTCGCCTTCGACGTCCTCGGCGACGATCAGCAGCGGTTTGCCGCCCTGGCTCACCTTCTCCAGCAGCGGAACCAGATCCTTGACCGTGCTCAGCTTCTTTTCGTAAATCAGGATGTACGCGTTCTCGAGCTCCACTTTCATCTCGGTCGGGTTCGTCACGAAGTGGGGGCTCAGGAAGCCGCGGTCGAACGCCATGCCCTCGACCAGCTCCAGTTCCGTCTCGATGCCCTTGCCTTCTTCGACCGTGATGCAGCCGTCCTTGCCGACCTGCTCCATCGCATCGGCGATCTTGTTCCCGATCTCTTCGTCGTTGTTCGCCGCGATGCTCGAAACCTTCGCGATATCCGCGCGGCCATTGACGGGCTTGGAGGCCTTGGTGAGCTGCGCGACGATGTGCGCGACGGCCTTATCGATCCCGCGCTTCAGCGCGATGGGGCTCGCACCGGCGGCGATGTTCTTCATGCCTTCCTCGAAGATCGCCTCGGCCAGCATCACGCTCGTCGTGGTGCCGTCGCCGACCTGGTCGTTGGTCTTGCTGGAAACTTCGCGGACGAGCTGCGCGCCCATGTTCGCGTACTTGTCTTCCAGCTCGATCTCTTTGGCCACCGTCACGCCGTCATTGGCGACCGTGGGGCTGCCGAAGGACTTCTCGATGATCACGCAGCGCCCTCGCGGGCCCAGCGTCACGCGCAGCGCGCGCGCCAAAATCCGCACGCCCGCCCGCAATCCTTCGCGCGCATCCTGATCGAACACCAGCTTCTTCACCGCCATGGCACACACTCCTTAAAATGGTTCCGGTTGCCCTTGGATTTCGTTCGCGATCCGAACCGACTTAGCGGCTCACGACCGCCAGAATGTCTTCTTCCGGCATCAGCAAGTACTCTTCGCCGTCGATCTTCACTTCGGTGCCGGCGTAGCTCGAGAAGAGGACGCGGTCGCCCTTCTTCACCTGGAACTCGCCGCGGGAGCCGTCGTCCAGCGTCTTACCGCTGCCGAGCGCGATGATCTTGCCTTCCTTCGGCTTCTCCTTCGCCGTATCCGGAAGCACGATCCCGCCGGCCGTCTTTTCTTCGGCCTCCAATCGCTTGACCAGCACCTTGTCGCCGAGAGGCGTCACTTTGGTTCCCATGTGCTTAAAGCCCCCTTCACACCTGTTGGTTATTGGACCGCACGCAGTCCGAAAATTATCGAACGGCTTGAAATAGCAACCCCAAGGCCACACGTGCTTTGGAGCTTAACTGCTTGCGGCTAAACCGGTTGACGATAATCGCCCGACAAGGCAGACCCGTTTGGACGAGTCATTTTGACTGCGTTCGGCGCTACCTGTCTGGTCGCTTCGCGCTAGGGAGTAGCCCATTTCGTGCACGAGGTGTCAATCGATTTCTTGATCGGACCTGCCGCTTTTTGCATGGTGCGTTAGACTGATCGGCATGCGCGTCACCTTTCTAATGCTGACGATCCTGGCTTGCGCAGCCCTTTATGGTGGCGAAGCAGCGGATCCCGAAGAGGCGTTGCGGCAGGCGGGTGCGGAGGTCCGGCACGGAGCCGTGCTGCTGCGCGGAAAGGAAGCTGGAGAGTTCACGGCGCTGGTTCCGCACCTGAAGGCACTGCCGGAATTGCGCATCCTGAGCCTCGCCGGTTCAAAGGCCAACGACGCGGATGTGCAGGAACTTGCCGCACTCCCGCATTTGACCTCCGTGGATCTGAGCGGCACTACGGTCACCGACGCGGGACTGGCCGCGCTGAAGGGCCTCGGGCCGCTCGAAAGCGTGCGCTTGAACGATACGAAGATCGGTGCGGGCGCGCTCGACTCGCTTAAGGTTCACGCCGCCGCGCTGCGGGAGCTTCAGCTCGATGGAACGGCGCTGAACGACGCGGCCTTGGAAAGCCTAGGCCTGTTCACGAAGTTGACCGCGCTGAGCCTGCGCAAGGCCTCCGCGACCTCGGCGGGCTTGGCCGCGCTCAAGGACTTGGCGGCGCTGCAGTCGCTGGATCTCTCCGATACCGGCGTGGACGGCGCGGTTCTGGCGCATCTGGCGAAACTCCCGGAACTGAAGAGCCTGAAGCTTTCGAACACCAAAATCGACGACGCGAGCCTTGGGGTGCTGCGCGAGGCACCGAAGCTCTCGTGGCTCTTCCTCGACGGAACGCCCGTCAGCGACGCGGGAGTGGAGGCGCTCGCGGCGCTGAAACTGGAAGTCCTGAACCTGCGCCGGACAAAACTCACCGAAACCGGGCTCGCGAAGCTGGCCGAGTCCCTCCCCAAGACACGCATCTTGAAGTAGGCGAACAGCCGCCCGTGCCGGCGCCAACGGGGGCTCTTTTTGGCACTTCTGGCCTCCTTTTACGGGAAGCCTGGCAGTTTGGTTGACACACGTGCAGCCATACCTTAAAAGTGGTGGGCTTCCGCCGAAGTTTGGGCAAGCCGCGGCGAAGCCTGTGAGCCACACAGGGCTGCCCAGTCGTCTAGCCATGCGTCTGTCGGGTCGGAGTGGAGTTAGTGCGGGCGATAGCCCGAAAACGCTCCCGGACGGCACGGACCGTCCCGAACCCGTAGGAACCGCACAGGAACGCCCGCACCGCGCGGCGTTCCGGGAAAGGATTTTGCATGCCGATCGTCAGCGCCAAGGACCTGCTCAACGCGGGCGCGCATTTCGGGCACAGCGCCAGCCGCTGGAACCCGAAGATGGCGCCATACATTCTCACCAAGCGGAACAAGATTCACATCATCAACCTGCGCGAGACGGTGCGCGGGCTGGTGGCGGCGTACTATTTCGTGCGCAAGACGGTCAGCGAAGGCGGCCAGTTGCTGGTCGTCGGCACGAAGCGGCAGGCGCAGGAGATCGTGAAGCGGCAGTCCGAGCGCTGCGAGATGCCGTACGTTTCCGAGCGCTGGCTGGGCGGCACGCTGACGAACCTGGCGACGATCAAGGAGCGCGTTAAGCGCCTGATCGAGCTGGAAAAGATGGAAGAGGACGGCTCGATCAATTCCGAGAGCAAGAAGATGCGTAGCGCGCTGAACCGCGAGCAGCGCAAGATCAAGCGCAACCTGGACGGCATCCGGCGCATGACGGATCTGCCGGGCGTCATTTTCGTCGTGGACCCCAAACACGATCACAACGCCGTGGCCGAAGCGGTGACGCTGGGCATTCCGGTGGTGGCGATGCTGGACACCGACGCCGATCCGGACGCGATCAGCATTCCGATTCCCGCCAACGACGACGCGCTGCGCTCCATCGAGACCGTCGTGGCTAAGATCGCCGACGCGGCCGTCGAAGGCACGAATCTGCGCAAGGCGAACCCGGATCTGGTGCATCATAAGAAGGCGGCCGAACGCCGGCAGATCGAAGAGCAGCAGGGGATCGGCGCCGTGACGGTAGGCGGACGCGCGCGCTAAGCGCCCTCGGCGCCGCGTTGCGGGGCACGAGATCATGGCTCGCACCGTTTGTTTTCGCTGCGGGCATGTCTACTGAAGGGCTTCCGGGCAGCCTGATCCGGTGCGCTGTCCGCGCTGTGGGATGGACGGGCAGGACGAAAGGAACCGTACGATGTCGATCGATGCCAAGGTGGTGATGCAGCTCCGATCCGAGACTGGCGCGGCGATGATGGACTGCAAGAAGGCGCTCGAAGAAGCCGGCGGCGACAAGGCCAAGGCGCTGGAATGGCTGCGCAAGAAAAACCTGGCCAGCGGCGAAAAGAAGCAGGACCGCGCGGCTGACGAAGGCGCGTTAGGCGCGAAGCTGGAAGGGGACGCCCTGACGGTGGTGGAACTCTCCGCCAACACCGACTTCGTGGTCCGCAACGAGCAGTTCAAGAAGCTGCTCGACGATCTGGTGGCGCTGGCTTCGGCGAAGGGGATCACATCGGCCGAGGCGCTGGGCAAGCAGGAACTGGGCGGCAGCGCGGTAAACGATGTCGTGCGCGAACTAGCCGGCAAGATCGGCGAGAATATCGGGCTCAAGCGCGTGCTGCGCTTTACCGGAGCGTTCGGCTACTACCTGCACCACGACTCGAAGCAGGGCGCGGTGGTGGAACTGGAAGGCGCGTCGGGCGCCGCGGCGCGCGAATTGGGCAAGGACTTGGCCATGCACGTGGTCTTCGCCAAGCCCGAGTACCTCAAGCGCGAGGAAGTGCCGGCCGAGCAGGTCCAGAAGGAAAAAGCGTTCATCTCCGATAAGTTGCGCGAGGATCCCAAGAACGCCAAGAAGCCGCCTGAGATCCTGGACAAGATCGCCGACGGGCAGATCGCCAAGTTCTTCGGGGAGCGCTGCCTGCTCGATCAGCCGTACTTCCGCGAGAACAAGATGACGGTCACGCAACACCTCCAGCAGGCTGGGGGCGGCGCGAAGATCAAGAAATTCACGTTCTTGCGAGTGGGCAACTGACCCCGCTTCGAAAGCCGCCTCCGGGCGGCTTTTTTTATGCCTTCGCCCGCTGCGGAAGGCCTCTATAAACGAATCCGGAATCGGGCGAAGGGAGGGGCGGGCGCATGGCCAAGAGCGAGACCGAAGCGGAAGAGGTCGGGACGCGAACCCTGCGGCCGGTCTACACCCGGATCATGCTGAAGCTCTCCGGCGAAATGCTGGGCGGGAGCAGCGGGCAGGGGCTGGATACCTCGCGATTGCAGGGTTTTTGCGAGCAGGTGCTGGACGTCTGCGCTCTCGGCGTTCAGGTGGCGATGGTGATCGGCGGCGGGAACGTGATCCGCGGCCAGCAGGCCAGCCAGGACTCGGGGCTGCTGCACCGCGCCACCGCCGACTACATGGGCATGCTCGCCACGATGATCAACGCGCTGGCTTTGCAGGACGCCCTGGAAAGCAAGGGTGGGAAGACGCGCGTGATGAGCGCGATCGAAGCGCGCGCGGTCTGCGAACCGTACATCCGCCGCCGCGCGCTGCGCCACCTCGAGAAGGGCCGCATTGTCATCCTCGCCGGCGGCACCGGGCATCCTTACTTCAGCACCGACACCACCGCGGCGCTGCGCGCGATGGAACTGAACAGCGAAGTATTGATGAAAGCGACGAAAGTCGACGGCGTCTACAGCGCCGACCCCAAAAAAGATCCCACGGCGGTCCGGCACAAGCGACTGAGCTACATGCAGGTGATCGAGCGGCGGCTGGGCGTGATGGATACGACGGCGATCAGCCTGTGCATGGACAATAAGCTGCCTATTCTCGTCTTTAGCCTCGAGACGACGGGGAATATCCTGCGCGCGGTGACGGGCGAAGCCGAATCGATCGGCACGCTGGTGGACGAGAAGGGCGCGTAAGTTCGGACTGGCCGGGGCTGCTAGGTGTCGAGCGTCTCTTCCGCCAAGCCGTGCATCCGCATCAGCAACTTCACGTCGTCGAGATCCAGATTGAAGCGCGGATCGAGCGCCATCGTCAGCAGCGCGCCGACGACGGCCGGCGCGTAGGCGAGTTCGTAGCGAAATCCGTAACGGTGCCCGGCTTTCACGTAGGTGATTTCGCGCATGGAGCGCGGCGCGGACGGCGGCGGTGTCGGGAAGCGCGGGGCGTTCATGCGGGCTCGCGGCCGAACGAGGCGAAGTTGTAGACAGGAGCCGGGACACCGTCCCCCCCACGGTGACGGCGCCCCGGGCGTCCTGTCTTCCCCCCTCCACGATGTTCGGAACCGTGGCGGTTGCGGCGATGACAGGACTTTCATCGTCCGTTCTGGTGCGCGGGCTCAAGCGAAATTTTTCAGACCACCCGCGGCCCCTGCGTGAGCCGAGTCTGCATCGGAGGTCCGCCTTGCGCCGCATGAGGTCTGACGAAGGTTTGGCGTTTGGGGTTTGCCGCTAGAGGTTCATGTCGCGCATCAGCCTAAATGCCGCGATTCCGGCGCTTGATCAATTCGTCGCGCGAGTGCTCGGGCTTCGCCGGCGCTTGCTCCGATCGCCGCGAGCGTTCCTGCCCCGTCCCGTCTTCGCCGCTGCGCTTGCGCAGCAACCACGCGCCGCCGCCGCCCGCCAGCGCCAGCAGCAAGCCCGCGCCGCCCCACACCGGATCGAGCCCCGTGACCAACGCCAGCACCACGCCGCCCGCGCAGAGCAGGATGCCCAGAAGCTGGCCGAGGCTCAGGAGCAGACCTTTCATGGGACTCCGTTCGATAACCTTCGGAAATCCAAACTACCCGGCGCGCGGCGAAATCCAAGAAGGAGCGGGTGGAACCGGCGTCCGGCCTTCGAACCCATGCGCCCGGCGCGTCCGAGCCTCGCCCTCGTAGGACGTTCGCGCCGCCCGAACCGGACTTCGAAATTCGCGCAAAGCGGCGCGCGGAGGCCATTCGTGGCTTGGCAGCACGCTCGCGATTCACTATACCAATGGGGTAACGGCTGCTTTGGCAGGGACCCGCGGACGCTGTGCGCGCTTTACCCCGCCGTCGACACTACCGCCGTCCGCGGTTCGCTCCCTGCGCCGTATCATTCACCCGTGTACGGAGCGACGCGGAACGATGCCCGAAACCCAGACTTCCTCGCCCAGCGGCACGGTAGCGGCTTCGGATCCGGAGCTGAAACGCCGCCTCCTGCAGCTCATGCTCGCCACCCGGCTTAACGACGAAGCCGAACAGGTGCTCAAGCGCCGCGGGCAGGGCCACTTCCAGATGTCCAGCATGGGGCACGAGGCCCTGGCCGGCATCGCGCTGGCCATGGACGAAGGGGACTGGCTGCACCCGCACTACCGCGACCGCGCGATCGTTCTGGGCCGCGGCGTGACGCACGAACAGATCTTCCTGGATTACTACGCCAAGCGCGATTCCTGCACCGGCGGGCGTCAGATGCCGGTCCACTTCAACTCGCGCCGCCACCGCATCGTCTCGCTCAGCAGCCCCGTCGCGACTAATTTTCTTCAAGCCGTCGGCATGGCGATGACGTTGAAAGAGCGCGGCATTCCGGAAGCCGTCGTCGCCACGATCGGCGATGCGGCCACGCGCGAAGGCGAAGTCATGGAAGCGATCGCGCAGGCGGTTGTCGACGTCCTGCCGGTTCTGTTCCTGATCGAAGACAACCGCTACGGGATCAGCACCGCCACCGAAGGGCGCACGTTTTGGACGATGCCCAAGAGCGTCGTGCGCGAGCCCGACGGGAGCGCGTGGTGGTTCGGCTGCCGGCTCGTCGAAGTGGACGGCCTCGATCCGGTCGCCGTGTACGCGGCCGCTTCGGCGGCATTGGCGCGCGGGCGAGCCGGAGAAGGCCCCACGATCCTCGTCGCCAAGCTCGAGCGGCTCGGAAGCCACTCCAGTTCGGACGACCAGCGCCTGTACCGCAGCGAAGAAGACCTCAAGGCCGCGCACGCGCGCGATCCGGTCAAACGCTTCGTCGAACGCTGCATTCACGAAAAGGTGCTTTCGGCCGCCGACGTGGAAGTCATGAAGGGCGAGATCAAGGAAGAGATCGAGGCGGCGCTGGCGCGCGCAAAGGCCGCGCCGGACCCCGATCCGGCCAGCGTCCGCGACAGTGCCTTCGCTCCGCTGCCTGACGATCTGCCCAATCAGGAAGTCGGTCTCCCGGCGCCGTTGGCCAAGCGCACCGGCGGGCAGACCATGGCGCAGTGCCTCGCGCAGGTTTTCGAACAGGAAATGCAGCGCAATCCGCGCGTGAACCTGTTTGGCGAGGACATTGAAGATCCCAAAGGCGACGTCTTCAGCATCACGCGCGGGCTCTCGTCGCGGTTCCCGGGCCGGGTGAGCAACTCGCCGCTGGCCGAGGCCACGATCCTGGGTACCGCCGTCGGCCGCGCGATCCTCGGCGACGTCCCGGTCCCCTGCATCCAGTTCGTCGACTTCATCGGGCCCGGTCTGAACCAGCTCTTCAATGAGGTGGTGACGATGTACTGGCGCAGCATGGGCCAATGGAACTGCCCGATGGTGGTGATGGCGCCCTACGGCGCCTACCTGCCGGGTCTGGGCGCGTGGCACAGCCAGACCAACGAGTCGATCTTCGCGCATATTCCCGGCCTGCATGTGGCGATTCCGTCGAATCCCGGCGACGCGGCGGGGCTGCTGCGCTACGCGCTGCGCTGCAACCGACCGGTCCTGTATCTGTATCCCAAGGCGCTGCTGCACGGCGCCGAAGAGACGGTCCAGAAACCGGGGCCGGAATGCCTGGTTCCGTTCGGGCGCGCGCGCGTCGTTCGGCCCGGGCGCGATTTGACGCTGGTGACGTGGGGCAACGGCGTGGCGATTTGCAAACAAGCCGCGCAGCGCGCCGCGCGCGAAGGCGTCGAGTCCGAAATCCTCGATCTGCGCACCATCGTGCCGTGGGACCGTGCAGCCGTGCTCGATTCGGTGATGCGCACCGGGCGGCTGATGGTCGTCCACGAAGACGCCAAGACTTGCGGGATGGCCGGCGAAGTGATCGCCGAAGTCGTCCAACACGCGTACGACCACCTGCTCGCGCCGCCCGTGCGGATCGTCAAGACCGACGACCACAACCCGTACCAGTTCGCGCTGGAACTCTCCATCCTGCCCAGCGTGGAAGGCGTTTACCGCGGCTTGAAAGAACTGGCCGCGCAGTCGCACCGCCCGGTGGACGCGGTAGCTCGTATTTCCGATTACGTCGCACCCGCACGCGGCATGGCTCCGGTGCCGCCGCTTAGCGCCGTGCCGCGCCCTCAATCGGCCGCGCCGGAAGCCGCGCCTGCCGCTCCGGCCGCGCGCGCCGCCGGACCGCAGCGCGTGCCTGTGGTCATTCCCAAACAGTCGCCTACCGACGAAGACGCCACCGTCGTGCGCATACTGGTCCAGCCCGGCGCGCAGGTGAAGGCCGGCGACCAGCTTGCCGAGATGGAAGCGAACAAGGGCTCTTTCGAGATCGAAGCGCCCAACGACGGCACCGTGAGCGAGATCGTCGCGCGCGAGGGTCAGCGCGTGCGCGTCGAGACGCCGCTGCTGTTCCTCGAAGTCGCGGAAGGCGCGGAAGTGGACGTCAGTGGCGTGAGCGCCGATCGTCCGGGCGCTTCGGCGCTCCAGGAAGTTCGCCTCAGCCCCGCGCAGCTCCAGGTCGGCGCGCTGGCGCTCAAGAGCCAGCTCGAGATTCCCACCGTCAGTGTGGAGACCGAAGTGGACGTGACCGAGCTCTCCCGCCAGCGCGGGGAGTTCAAGCGCGAGATCCAGGAACGCCACGGAATCCACGTCACCTACACGCACCTGATTCTCTGGTCCGTCGTCCAGGCCATGCAGGAAGAAAGCTACAGCGGCTTCCGGGGTCGGCTCAACGCCACTGCCGACGCGCTCCTCGTCGATCCGCACGTACACGTCGCCTTCGCCGCCGAAGGGCATCACAACGATCTGTTCAATCCGTGCATTAAGAAGGCCGAACGCCTCAACTTCGTCGAACTTGTCCGCCGCGCAGGCGAACTGACCGAATCGGTGCGCAGCGGAAGCATTAACACGCTCGACCTGCAAGGCGCGACCGTCACCTTGACCAACATCGGCGCGTTCGAAGCCACCGGCGGCACGCCGTTCGTAATACCGGGACAGGTGGCGATGGTCTGTGCGGGCTCGCTCCTTGACCGCCCGCGCTATGTCGCCAACGGCAAATCGAAAGAACCGCAGCTTCAGCATCGCCGCGTGCTGCCCGTCAAACTGGTCTTCGACCACCGGCCCTTCAACGGCTCGCACGGCGCCGGTTTCCTTCGCGCGATCAAGCACAACCTCGAGACGATGAATCTGCGGGCCATTCTGGATGCCTGCAATACTTGACCGCTTGGCGGCGGCTGAGTTCCGTGTCCTGGACTTATAGCAGCAGATAAACCCTGCACAGCGTGCTTTAGCGGGGTATGAAAGAGTGGGCGCACGCCGTGCCTCAACTGGTGCAAAAGGGATTGCAAGTACAGGCGAGAAGTCTGGTTGAGCGCCTAAGTTGAATCTGGTATTAAGATTACATAAAATCCCAGGAGCCGCGCAAGCCTGCCGTCATCATGTCCGCACCGGCCCAACGCCCATCCGGCGAACAGCCCACCCGCACCATGCTGGGCGACTACGAACTCCTAAAGGAGATCGGGCGCGGTGGAATGGGTTCGGTTTATCTGGCGACCCAGGTTTCGCTGGGCCGACCGGTGGCGGTCAAGATTCTCTCCAAGGATCTGGCCAAGAACGCCGACTTCGTTCAGCGCTTCTTCCGCGAAGCGCGCGCCGTCGCGCAACTCAATCATCCCAACCTGATCCAAGGCATCGCCGTCGGCGAGATCGAAGGGCAGTATTTCTTCGCCATGGAATACGTGGACGGTCCGTCGGCGATGCAACGCCTGAAGGACATGGGTGGGAAGCTGCTGGAGGACGAAGCCCTCGATATCGCGATCCAAGTCGCGCGGGCGCTGGAACACGCGCACAAGCACGGCATGGTTCACCGCGACATCAAGCCCGACAACATTTTGCTCACCAACGACGGCACGGCCAAGCTCTGCGACCTGGGCCTCGCCAAGCTCACGCGAGCCGAGGACGCGGGACTCACGCAAGCCGGGCAAGCCGTCGGGACGCCGAATTACATTTCGCCCGAACAGGCGCGCGGCCGCACGGATGTCGATATTCGCAGCGATCTCTACAGTTTGGGCGCGACGACGTACCATCTGCTGGTGGGCGAACCGCCGTACACGGGCAACGCGGCGGCGGTGATCATGACGCAGCACCTCGCCGAGCCGCCGCGCGACGCGCACGCGGCGAACCCCGACGTCTCCCCCGAATTCTCCGGCGTGCTTCTGCGCCTGATGCAGAAGAAGCCCGAGGACCGCTACGCGAGCCCCGCCGAACTGATCGCCGATCTCGAAGCGCTGAAGCGGGGTGAAGCGCCGGCGCGCGCGATGGCGAACCCCGATGCCAACGGCAAAGCGGCCAAGCGCCCGCGCGCGGGACGTCCCGCCGGCATGGGCATGGGACGCCGCACGCCGGCGCGCGGGGAGCGCTCCACCGGTGGGGTGGTGCAGCGTTCGGGCGCGATCACCGGCTCCAAACTGGGCGAAGACCGCGGGACCGGACACCGCAGCGGCGCGGTCACGAGCTCCAAGCTCGCCGACGAACGTGGCGGTACGTCCAAGCATCCGCTCCGGGACGTCTCCACCGACGAAGCCAAGCCCGTTCGCGAACGCACGCGGCTGGCCACCACGCAGGTTCCTTCGCGCGGCGGGATGCCCATGATCGCCGTGGCGCTGGTGGTGCTCATCGCGGGCGCCGGCGCGGTCGTCTGGTTTACGCGCGAGACACCCGCTTCGAACAAGCCGAACACGAAGAACGCCGAGGCCGTCAAACCCGATCCGTCCGACCCGGTGAAAAACGACTCACAGGTTAATTCCGCACCGGTCGAACGTTCGGCCATCGCGCAAGGCACCACCTTTTTGGATGCTTCCGGCGCGGGGCAGTTGGGCTTTGCGCTGTGCCAGGTTAAAGTGCCCGGGGCGACCGGGGTCGCGGTCGGCGATCTAGACGGCGACGGCAAGTCCGATCTCATCCTCGCCAGCTCCGCGCAGCCGGTGCAGGTCTTCCGGCATACCGGAGCGGCGGGCTTCGCGGAAGATGCCCGTACGCGCGGGCTGGAGCCGTTTTCCGGTCTGACGGCGCATTGGTGCGACATCAACGGCGACGGCGCGGGTGACCTTTCGTTCCTGACGGCCGACGGACTGCGCACCTACCTGGGCCTGCCGGGCAAGCCAGGCGCGTTCGTCGAACGCGCACCGCAAGCTCGGCCGCGGTTCGTTCAGCCCCAAGGCTCGGCGTGGCTCGATTTTGACGCCGACGGGCGCCCCGATTTCCTCGCCGCCGGGCAGCAAGGACTCTTTCTGATCCGCAACGGCGCGCGCCAGCCTCAAGATGTCAGCCGCGAAACCGGGCTGGGCGGCGGCGGTCCCGGGCGCGGCGTAGGCGATTTCCTGATCACCCTCGACCTCGACGGCGACGCCTACGCCGATGCGATCTACAACACCGGAGCACAGGGGGTGGTCCTCCATAACGAGGGTGGCAAAAAGTTCAAGGCGCTCGATTGCGGCATTAAATTCAAGTCCGAGGCCGCGTTCAAGGTGGGCCTTGCCGCGGGCGACCTGAACGGCGACGGAGCGGTGGATATCTTTGCGCCGCAGAACGGCCGGCCGTGCCTCTTCCTCAACGACGGCAGCGGTCGCTTCTCCGAAGCCCTGGATCATTCCGGGGACCTGGCGAAGCTTTCCGGTCCCGTGCGCGCCGCGGCCCTCGTCGATGTGGACCTCGACGGCGATCTGGATCTCATCGCAGCGCTCGCCGCCGAAGTCCGGCTCTACCTCAACGACGGCCCTGCGCGATTCCGGGACGCGTCCGCCTCGATTCTGAAAGATTTGCGCAAGCGCGCCAACGTCAGCTACGTCGCCGTCCTCGACGCCAATGCCGACCGCGTGCCTGACCTCTTCTTCTACGCCGAAAACGCGCCCAGCGCGCTCTTGCTCAACGAACTCAAGCCGGGGGCGAAAGCCGCGCCGCTCGTCGTTGCCTTCCCGCCGGGGGGCCATCCGACGCCGTTGGGCGCACGGGTGGAAGTCGCTGATGCGTGGGGGCGCAAGCAGACGCAGTGGGTCAGTGGAGCCGACGGGCGCGGCGGGCAAGCCGGCGCGGAACTCTACTTCGGAGTCGTCGCCGAGAAAGCCAAGGTGAAGGTGGTCTATGCGGGAGGCAAGCGCAGCGCCGAGATGGTCGCGAACGTCTCCGCGCTCGAAGGCGCACGCGTGCTCGTAGCTCCGCCTAAGTAACTGAATGCGTTACGGCAGCTTCGCCCCGCCCGCCGGCAGCGCCACGTATACCGGGCTCCCGCTTAATTTCAGCTTCAAGCGCCCGCCCGGCGTTTCCTGCTTGGCGCCCTGTCCGAAGAGGTCGAAGACTTCTGCCTCCGTGACGCCCTCCAGCGCCAGCTCGACGTCGTGCGCCTCTGCCTGATCCGGGCCTTCCTTCGCCTGCGGGGATGTCCAGGCCGCCAGCTTCAGCGCGCCCGCCGCGTTTTCGAAGACGAGCAGGAAATCCTGCGCGTTCGGCGTCTCGATTCGCTGCTTGAAGGCGTACCCGCGCAGTTGCTCGGTCAGCGCCACCAGCGCGCGGTGCGCCGGCCGCTTCTCTTCGCCGCGCACCAAGCCGAAATCTTCCTTGTCGCCGGGCTTCATCTCCCACTCGTACCAGATCGAAAGCCGGATCTCGGCCATCCGATCGAGCAACGTCTGCCGCACCAGATGCCACGCCTGGAACGTCTGCGCCAGCTCCACCGGTCCGCCCGACCAGCCTTCCTTCGATTTCGCCACAGCGAATCCGCGCTCGCTGTTAATCAACGGGAAATCGGGCGCGCCGTGCTTCGTGAGCAGTTCCCGCACCTTCGCGTATCCGCCCAGATGCTGTTCGGGATGCCGGAAGCCGTACGGATGAATCGACCACGCCTTGATCCCGCATTTCAGGATGCCTTGCTCGAAGCACGAATTCGTCCAGAAGAACGAAGGCTCCCACAGGCACGAGACCGATCCGGCCATCACGAAGACGTCCGGATCCTCGGCCAACATCGCGGCCACCGTCTCTTTCACCAGCAGCGTGTACTCGGTGGCGAACTCCGTGTTATTCCCGGCCTTCACGTCTTGCCGCCAGAAGGTCTTGGTGTTCGGCTCGTTCCAGATTTCCCACAAGATCCCGCGCCCTTTGAAATGCTTCGCCAGCGCCGCGCCGAATGCCGCGTAGCCTTTGCGCCCCTCTTCCGTCTGCACGCCGCCGCGCTTGTCGTCCTCGTGCACGGGGTTGTTCCCGAAGAGCACCCCCAGCACGCGCAGGCCGCGGCTGTCGGCTTCCTTCAACAGCGCATCGTAGTTCGAAAAATCGTACACCCCCTTCTCCTTCTCGATCGCCTGCCAATAGAAGCCGCGCCGAATAAACGTCGCGCTCGACTGCTTCACGCCATCCAGGTGCTCCGGCGCGCACGAATGATTCTTGATGTTGATGCCCACGCATTCGGGAATCGTACGCGCCGGCATCTCGGACGCGCCGAGCGCGATGGCGTGCAGCGGCAACAGAAGCGCCGGAAGCAACGCAGCGCGGGCAGGGCGTTGAAGCTTCTCGGGCATGGTTTCTTCTCCTCGATCCGCTCCTACTCTATCCTTTTAAGTAGGGGACGAACAATGGACGGAGCCACTCAAATCTTGTACTTTAAGCTTTTATCATGGCTAAAAGGCAAGAGATCAGGCCTGACCCGCTCCCCGACATCGCCGAACCTCGGCGGCTCGAGGAAGCGCTGGCCGCCGCCGAACGCGCGATGGGCGTGCATCTTGTCGTCAACGACCACGCCGCGATCTTTCTCGATGCCGCGGGCGAACAGGCCCTCCCGCCCGCGCGCCGCCGCCACGAGAACCCGTTCTGCGAATTCGGGCGCGCGCGCCCCGGCTGGGATCAGGCCTGCCTCGCTCATTGTGGGCGCGACGTTCCGCTGAAGGCCGCCGCTTTGGACCGCCCGTTCATTCATACTTGCTGGAAAGGCGCCGCAGAGATCGTTGTGCCCGTGCACTACGAAGGTGCGCACGTCTGCACGCTCTTTGCCGGTCCTTGGCGCAGCCCCAAACCCTGCGCCGCACCGCTGATCCGCTCGATCCCGGCGGCACTCGCCGTCCGGCACAAACAGCTTCCTGCCTTCGATCGCTCCGAACTGGCGCGTCTTGCCGGTCCGCTCCAATTGCTCGGCGCGGGCTTGGTCAGCCTCTGGCTGGGGCAACTGCGTTGGGGCGACGAACCCGACCGCGTCGCGCGCATCCGCCGCTTCGTCCATCTGCGCAGCCACGAACCCATCCGCCTCGCCGACCTCGCCAAGTATCTCTCGCTCTCGTCCAGCCGCACCGCCGCGCTCGTCCGCCAATACCTCGGCCAGTCGTTTCAGGACGCGCTCCTCGCCGAACGCCTCCGCCGCGCCCAGACGCTATTGACGCACACCAACCGGTCCGTGAAGGAAATCGCCCAGCGTGTGGGCTTCAACAGCGAGTATTACTTCAACCGCGCCTTCAAGAAAACGATCGGCCACCCGCCCGGCCGCTGGCGCCGCCGTGGAACTCCAACCGCCGGCGGCACAACCTCCCCCCCTTGAACCGCTCGTTCCGCCGCTGTAGTCTTGTTTAAAATCCTTTCTCGCTTTGCTTGGGGGTGCTTTGCCGAACAAGCCCATTAATCGCCCAGGAGGGAGCCCGTATTCTATATCTCCCGTTTCTGACGGTCTGCGGAACGAGGAGGAGTACCCGTACCAACAGCCCAAGCCAAGGAACAGGATAGCAGCTGGTAAAACAAGACTGCTTATGATTAAGGCTCAACGAATCATGGATGCTTGAATCTTCGACTTCGCACTTGAGGAGCGCTCCATGGCGGCCAAGAAGAAGCCCAAGTCCAAGCCGGTGTCCGAACCCAAGCTCAAACTGCCGCGCCCCGGCGGAACGTACTTCCAGCTCTTTAACAGCGGGCTGGAAGTCTGGCTCTACGACGACGCTCAGCAGGAGAAGATTCGCGCGAGCGGCGCGCTGGCCTTCGGAGAGAAAGGGCAGGAAGCGAAGTTCAAGGCTCAAGCCAAGAAGGGTCTGGTCGTCGGCTACAGTTTGCGGCAGGACGACAGCGTGAGTGTGGCCGTGTATGTCGGCGAACCGCTGACCGAGCAGGAACTTTCCGCCTCGCGCTGGCTGGAACCGCAGCGCGCTTTTCTCGATCTGCCTTCGGGGAAGCTCTGCGTCGAGTCTAACGACTCCTGCCGCGTGATGCCCGAGGCGGAGCCGACCGATAAGGGAGGTACCTTAAAGGTGCCACCCGGCAAGTACCGAGTCACGCTGTATCGTTCGGACCATGAAGCGCTGGCGCGTGAGGAACTGGCCTGGCATCCGCCGCAGGAAGTCGTGGTGCTCACGCCGGGCGGGAAGCCCGCCGACGCCGCGAAGGCGCTCCTGCCGTTCCAGCCGCGCCGCGACCTGAGCTGGAAAGGGAAGTATGCGATCCGGGGCAAGCAGGCGGAAGTACTGGTCTGGTTCTACGATTACCGCGACTCGTTCGTGGTGAACCTGGACGCCGCAGCGGTCAAGCAGCTTGGCCTGAAGCACGGACAGTATTTCCAGACGCGGGTTCCCGAGTTGAAGGTGACGCTGGTGAGTGTCTTCGCGCCGTCCTGGCTGGAAGGCCGGAAGCTTCCGCGCCCGAACCTGGAGCCGTTGACCGAGTACGGCTTCGCGATGCTTTCTCCGCAAGCGGAGTGGAACGGCGCGGAGGCGCTCTTTGCCCGGCGCGAGCGGGCCAATTTGGCCGTGGACAAGAAGCAGCAGGGCGTCTGGTTCCCGGGTATCTTCGAGGTACTGGACGTAGGGCCGATGGAGGTCAAGCCCGGCCCGCAGGGTACGAGCTTCGAGTCGCTTGACCTCGTGGAACTGGAGCACTGCGGCTCGGACTTCTTGGCGACGATCCTGGGCGACGTGTTGAACGCAGGGGACCTGGACGAACTCACCTGGGCCGATGCGCTCAAGCGCTTGGACGCCGAGTACGCTCAAAGCGGGCTGAAGCCCGTGGGCGACCTGCGTTGGAACGCTTCGTACGGCGACGACGCGTTGCAATTCGACCTGCGCCTCTACGTGGGCGCCAAGGATACGTTGGGCGCGCTCGTCACGCGGGAACTCTCGATCGAACCGCTTCTGCTGAGCGAACGCGACGACGGCTCGTGGCTCGCCACCGGCCTGTGCGATACGTTCGAGGCGATTGTGACCGAACTGAAGGGGCGCGGGAAAAAGGTGAACGCGCGGATCGAGAATCGCGACGAGCCCTTCGAGAAGATCCGCACCGCCCACACCCAGCGGCTCAAAGAGGCGCCGGGGAAGCCGGTTGCCGCCGCGACTGACCTGGATTCGGCACGTGAAGCGATCGGGCGCTTCCTAGCCGCCGTCTTCGTCTGATTCAGATCGCTGCTCGGCAAAGTTCTGCGGTAGTACGGACCACCCTTCCCACCTCAGGTGAAGATGACACCCTTTAGAGCTTGGTGCCTCGGGAAGCGAAGACCGCGGTACAATGCAGAACCGGACCGCAAGACGAGGTTTCCCATAGGGTTGCAGGATTATTCGAACAGGGCATCGTAGCGTTTCGCTCGCCGCATTTTCGATGCGGCTCTCCGCTGCGGCGCATCTAGCTGCACATCATTGCCGAAAGCGCTCTAGGGTCGGTTGGTCTTGCCAAGAAGTAGAAATACGCGAGGTTTCGACGTTTTGGCTGCAGAGTGTGGAGGCGGCCATTCGGCCCAGTGCATTGAAATCTACCTTGGGTCCCGAGAACTCGATCCCCGGACCTTCCATCCCTGAAAAGGCCACAATACTCAAATCCTGCGGAACCTTTAACCCCAGTTGCTGAGCACATCTCGCGACCAAACGAGCCCGATTGGGATCGACGCATAGAGCGGCGGTCACACGGTGGGGACCCGATAGTGCGCGCAATAGGCCTGTATGCGATCGGTCCCGCGGAAAGGTGCTCAGCACCGGGCAGTCCCGAATACGCAAGCGGTGCTTACGCAGCGCCGTGAGGATACCGGCTTCGCGTTCCTTTGAGTCCGGATCGGGCTGCTTTAAGATTTGACTGATTGCACGCACCATCGCGATTCGGCGATGGCCTAACGCGACGAGCCGCGAGCAAGCGTCTTCGGCCGCGCCTGCGTTATCAACCGCTACGCACGGCAGACCCGCTACCAGGGGCGGCACGTCCACTTGAAGCACGGGAATCGGCAACCGAGCCATTTGCAGGCAAAGCCTCCGCGTCGCCAGACTGCCCATCAAAATGCCGGTTAAGGGTAGAGATAGGTACTGGTCCGGCAACACGGATCGGAAGGCGAAATCGTGCGCCACGATCACGTGGCAACTCCGTTGAGCCAGTTCGTCCAGCATGCCCAGTAGCATCGCATTGTATCCGGCATGCTGACGGACCTCCGCCAACGGCACGCCGTATACGATCAAAACGATGCCCGAGTTAGGACGCGCGTATTGGACC
>BTVV01000110.1:0-20498 GCA_045863855.1 Planctomycetota bacterium
TTCTCGGCGCGCGGCGGCGCGTCTGATCTCGATGCTGGAGTCTTCGGACGGCGGCGCGGCACGGGCGGCTTCGCGCGCGGTGGCGCGGCTGCCGCTTCCGGCGCAGACGATCGGCCTCACCGGGCCGCCGGGCGCGGGCAAATCCACGCTGCTCGATTATCTGATCGGCCTGCTGCGCAAACGGAACCTGCGCGTGGGCGTGATCGCGGTGGACCCGTCGAGCCCGTTCACGGGCGGAGCGCTGCTGGGCGACCGGATCCGCATGGCGCAGCACGGCCCGGACAGCGGAGTATTCATCCGCAGCATGGGCAGCCGGGGCGCGAGCGGCGGGCTGGCGGCGGCGGCGAGCGACGCGCTGCGCGTGCTGGGCGGCGCGGGCTTCGACGCGGTGCTGCTGGAGACGGTGGGCGCGGGGCAGTCTGAGATCGAGGTCGTCAATCTGGCCGATACCGTTTGCGTCGTTCAGGTCGCGGGGCTGGGCGACGACGTGCAGCTTATGAAGATGGGGATCCTCGAGATCGCCGACGTCTTCGTGGTCACGAAAGGCGACCGGCCGGGCGCGGAGGATCTGAAGCTGCAACTTGAGCGCGCGATTCACGAAGCGCCGGGGGAAGTCTGCCGCGCGATCCGGCAACTGGGGCCGGGCTTCGCGGCGGGTTTCCAGGGCCCGCGCTGGACACCCGAGGTGGTGCTGGTCTCGGCGCTGCGCGCGCAAGGCGGCGACGAGCTGCTGGCGTCGTTCGAGCGGCATCGCGCGTACCTGGCGACGCCGGCGCTGGCGGAAGCGCTGCGCACGAGCCGCGCGGCGCGGGAGATCGCTTGGCGCGCGACGCGGCGGCTGGGTGACGCGCTGAACGTGCGGCTCGCGCCGGGCGGCGATCTGGCCACGCTGGCGTCGGATTGTGCAGCGGGGCGGCTGGATGTCGAGAGCGCCGTGGCTCGGGCGCTGGGAGGTTCGGCGTGAGCGAACCGGCAGACGACCCGCTGCGAAGCTGGAAAGAAGCGCAGCACGGACCGGCCGCGGCGAAGAAGTACCGCGACGATATCGGGCCGGTGCCTCCGCGTTCGATCTCCGAGTTGCCGCTGGAGCCCCTGTACGCGCCGGGCGACGCGGACGCTGCCCGGCTGGAAGCCGAAGCGTTTCCGGGCGCGCCGCCGTTCACGCGCGGGCTGCATCCGGGCATGTACCGCCAGCGGCTCTGGACGTTCCGGCAGTACGCGGGTTTCGGGAGCGCGGCCGAAACGAATGCGCGTTTCCGCAAGCTGCTGGCAGCCGGCCAGACCGGATTATCGGTCGCCTTCGACTTGCCGACGCAATTGGGTCTCGATCCAGATCATCCGCGCGCGGCTGGCGAAGTGGGCCGCGTGGGGGTTTCGGTCGCGAGCGTCGAGGACATGCTGCGGCTCTTCGAGGGGCTGGATTTCGGAACGATCTCGACCTCGATGACGATCAACGCGCCGGCGGCGGTGCTGCTGGCGTTTTACCAGGTGGCGGCCGAAGAGCGCGGTGTCGGGCCGGAGCGGCTGCGCGGGACGGTGCAGAACGACATCCTTAAGGAGTACGCAGCTCGGAACAACTACGTCTTTCCGCCCGAGCCGAGCATGGCGCTGACGGTGGATGTACTGGAACACTGCGCGACGACGCTGACGCATTTCTATCCTATCTCGATCAGCGGTTACCATTTGCGTGAAGCGGGCTGCACGGCGCCGCAGGAACTGGCATTCACGCTCGCCAATGGCGTGGCGTACCTGGAGGCCGCACGTGCGCGGGGCTTGTCGCCGGAGCGGTTGGGCGAACAGATCAGCTTTTTCTTCGCGGCGACGAGCGAGTTGCTGGAAGAGGTGGCGAAATTCCGCGCGGCACGGCGGCTGTGGTCCGGCCTGATGGCCGAGCGCTTTGGCGTGACGAACGCGAAGGCGCGGCAATTGCGCTTCCACGTGCAGACGGCGGGGAGCCTGCTGACCAGCCAGCAGGTGGAGAATAACCTCGTGCGCGTCTCGGTGCAGGCGCTGGCGGCGGTGCTGGGCGGCTGCCAATCGCTGCACACCAACGCGTTCGACGAAGCGCTGGGGCTGCCGGGGGAACTTTCGGCAAGACTGGCCTTGGCCACGCAGCAGATACTCGCCTTCGAAACCGGGATCGTGAATGCGGCCGATCCGCTTGGGGGAAGCTACGCGGTGGAGGCGCTGACCGAGAAGCTCGAAACCGAAGCGCGGGCGCTGATCGGCGAGATCGACGCGGCCGGCGGCGCCGTCGATGCGGTGGAAGACGGCTTCTACCAGCGCCGCGTCGCGGAAGCGGCGTACCGTTACCAGAAGGATGTGGAATCCGGCGCGCGGCGCGTGGTGGGCGTGAACTGCTTTACGTCGGAAGTGGGTTCGGACGAGGATGCGAGCATCCAGTCGTTGCGCTCCGAGCAGGAACAGGAAGCGAAGGCGCGGCTGGCGGACGTGCGCAAGCGCCGCGACGCCGGGGCCGTTTCGAATGCGCTGGCGGAAGTGCAGGCCGCGGCACGGGCGAACGTGAATCGCATGCCGGCCATCCTGAACGCGGCGCGCGCGCGCGCGACCGTGGGCGAAGTGTGCGGCGCGCTGCGCGCCGTTTACGGCGAATACCAACCCCGGAACTGAACGATGATCCCCCCCTTGCCTCCCGCGCTGAAAGACTTTCCGCTCGCCCATCTGGCCGTGGCCGTCGAGCAGCTCGATCGGGCCGCGCCGGTGTACCGCGCGCTGGGCTTCGAATTACACGAGCCGGAATCGATTCCCGCGCAGCAGGTCCGCGCACAGTTGGCGGTGAAGGGCGAACTGCGGATCGAACTGCTGGAGCCGGAGCCGGCGGGCGCGGGTCCGATCGGGAAGCATCTGGCCAAGCGCGGCGCGGGAGTGCATCACGTGGCGCTGCGCGTAAAGGACCTGAAAGCCACCCTTATGGAATTGGAAGCGGCCAAAGTGAAGAGCTTGCCGGGTTATCCGTCGCAGGGATTGGGCGGTTCGTGGGTGGCGTTTTTGGACCCTAAGTCGACTTGGGGCGTCCTTTACGAACTGGTGGAAGCCACACAAGTGCACGCGTGAAACCCCTTAGCGCGGGGCTCCCGGCTTGACAGCCTTTGAAACAAGGGCGAGACTTTACACGCTTCCGGGCGCAGGTTCGGCTTTGGGCATGCGAAGGGATAGACCAATCATGAGTGCGACGCGCAAGGCGGGACGAACGGCTTGGAGCTTTGGAGCGTGCTTGGTATGGGCAGCCGGATTCGGCGGCATGCTCCAGGCCGTGGAAGAGCTGGGGGTCCCCCAGCGGTCCGAGATCAGCCAAAGGCTGACGGTTAGTACCGATGAGATCACGTCGTACGCCGATACGTTCATCGCGGCGAAGGCGAAGCTCGCGGAGGTCGAGTTTAAAAAGGCGCGCAAGGATCTGCTCCAGGAACTCCGCAAAGAAGAGGATCAACGCAAAGAGTACGAACGCCGGATGCGCCGGTACGCGCAGACGCACGGCTACGCGGCGGCGGGCACGACGCTGGACGAAGCGGAAGACGAAAGCATCGTGCGCGTGCGCGTGGAAGTGCTGATGCCGGAGATTTCGCTGTACCGGGCTGTCGCGGCGGCGTGCCGGAATCGCGGGCGGTTGTGCCGGAAATTGGCGGAAGAAATGCCGAAGCTGGACGAAAACGGCGACGGTACGATCGCGGAAGAAGAGTATCTGAACTCGGCGGCCCTGATCCGCACCACCGGCAAGCTGCTCCTTCCGCTCGACCGAAACAACGACAAGAAGCTCTCGCTGAGCGAACTGGAAGTCGACGCGAAGATTCCGGCGACCATGGAAGAAGGCGTGCAGCAGGGCATTAACTGGGTGCAGGGCGAAGATCATCGCATCCGCCCCTTCGACGCCAACGAAGACCGGAAGCTGGACGTTTCGGAGCGCAAGGCGCTGACGATGGCGTACATGACGGCGGCGATGCGCTATGTCGAGGACGCGCAGTTCTATGCGCAGTTGGCGGAGGCGTTGACCGTTCGGCGCGACGGTCTGGCGCAGAAGTACCGTGAAGTGGCGTTGAGCGCTGAACCGACCGAATCGGCCGGCGAATAATTCCTCAAGCGGTTCGGTCAGCCGAAGACGCCCAAGCGTTCCAATTCGGCACAAACCTCTTCCGCTTCGATCCGATTCAAGCAATCGTAATGCCCGTAGCGGCACGTGCGCTGCAAGCACGGGCTGCATTCGATTTTCTTGTATACGATCCGAGTCCGCTCCCCCAACGGCCCGGTGCGATCGGCGCGCGTGGAGCCGTAGATCCCGACGGTGGGCTTTCCCAGCGCGCCGGCGACGTGCATCGAACCGGAGTCGTTCCCCGCGAACGCGTCGCACAGGTTCAGCAGGGCGAGCGCTTCCCCAACGCTCGTCTCGCCCGCGGCCACCAGCGCGCCGGACGCCGTGAGCGCGGCCACGTCGTCGCTCTTACGCCGCTCGTTGGGCGCGCCGACGAGCACGCACTCGGCCCCGTGGCGTTGGGCGAGTAGATCGGCTAGAGCGGCAAAGCGCGCGGCGGGCCACTCCTTCGCCGGTCCGTACGCGGCGGCGACGGCCAGCGCGACTAATTTGCCCGCCGAGCGTTTACGCCGCGCGGCCAGCCACGCGCGCATGGACTCGGTATGCGCCGCCGAGACGTCGACGCCAAAGTCCTTCGGATCGCCTTCCACGCCCAGCGTATGCCGCAGCATGTACAGGTAATAATGGACCTGGTGAACCTCGAGAATCGCGGCGGTGGGACCGGTCTTATGGGTCAGCAGCAGTCCGCGGGCATCGCGCGCGAATCCGGCGCGGCGTGGTACGCCGGCCAGCGCCGGCCAGAAGGCGGACTCGAAGCTATTGGGAAACAGGACCGCCAGATCGAACTGCCTCGCGCGCAAATCGCCCACGATGCGGCGGCGATCCCCCCACCCCGCCCAGCCCTTGCGGACCTTGTAGGGCAGCACCTCATCGATCCAGCCGAAGCCGTCGAAGAAACTGGCCAGCTCCTGCTTCACCAGCACGCTTAACTTGGCGCCGGGAAATGCCGCCCGGACGGCGCGCAGCGCGGGAAGGCTCATCACCACATCGCCCAGCCAATTGACTTCCTTGACCAGCACGCGCTTGGGCGGCAAGTCGAGTTTGGAGGCGAACGAGATGGGCGCGGCTTCGGGCAACGGTCGGTCCTTTCGAGCCATCGAAGCGCGTATCGTACCGTCGCGCGCGCGCCTTGCCAACGCGTGCGCGCTTGCATTGGCGCGGCCGCGAGGCATGCTCGAAGGCGCATTCCAACCCGACTATTCAAGGAGAGCGCGATGCCGACCAACGCTTATGGGCGCTTCGTAACCGCCGCGGAAGCCGACCGCGAGACGCCGCCGTGGGGCAAGCTGGCCTGGATCAGCCGCCCGCCGACCACGGATGCCCAGCAACTGACCGTGATCGAAGTGACGCTCGCTCCCGGAGGCGGGCACAACTTCCATCGTCACCCGAAGCAGGAAGAAGTGATTTACGTGATCGCGGGCCAAGTCGAGCAATGGCTGGGCCCCGAGAAGAAAATTCTGAAGGCCGGCGACTCGGTTTACATCCACGAGAATCAGGTGCATGCCTCGTTCAACGTCTTCCAACAGGATGCGAAACTGCTGGCGATCCTGGGGCCGTGCGACGGACCGAACGGGTACGAGCTGGTGGACGTCGCGCAGGAAGCACCGTGGAAGTCCTTGCGCTAAGCGCGCGACGAAACCCACGAATCCCACCAGGGGCGGATAGTCCGCCCCTGTGTCGTTTGTAGAGGTACGGATTTTTCAGAAAGCTACCGCAAGACCGCAAGGAGCCGCACATGGCGCTGGTGCTGAATCGTCCGGTGGATGGCCGCTGGCGGGGCAAGTTTGTCTGGAGCGCCGTGCGCGGCGGGCCACGTCTGGAGGTTCGGCGCTTCCGCACGCGCCTGGATCTCTCCGCGCCTGCGCGCGAGTTCCTAGTGCACGTTAGCGCCGACAGCCGTTATCGGCTTTGGGTGAACGGAACCCCCGTCGGTCGCGGCCCGCTGAAGGGTACGCTGGAGCATTATTTTTACGAGACCTACGACCTTGCGCCTTACTTGAAGGCCGGGGCGAACGTACTGGCCGCGGAAGTACAGTGGTTCGGGCTCGACGCGCCGAACAGCGAAGTCCACAGCGGCTACGCCGGCTTTCTATTTCAGGGGCCCGAAGGAGCCGGCGTGGATACGCCGGGGGCCTGGAAGGTCCAGATCGATGAAGCGCTGAGCGCCGACCGCACTTCGTACATTGCCAACGCGCAAGGCTTCCTGGGCTTTTGCGAATACCTCGATGGCGCGAAGGTTCCGCAGGGCTGGCGCGAAGCAAGTTTCGACGATTCCGGCTGGGAAGCGCCCGTGGTGCTGCTGGAAGCCGATTGGCCGCCGAACTGGGGCGAATTCGCGCCCCTCTGGAACCTGCAGCCGCGGGAGATACCGGCGCTGCTGGAAGAGCCCAAGCGCTTCGTGCGCGCATTCCACGGCACCGCGCCCACCGACCTTCCGTTCGGTCCGGCGCCCAAGGGCTGGTCGATCCCCGCCGGGCAGCGCGCGGAACTGACGCTCGACGCCGGCGGCTTGACCACGGGCTTCCCCGAGCTTCGCTTCATCGGCGGACGCGGCGCCAAGGTAACGGTCGTCTACGCCGAGGCGGTGGGCCAATGGTCCACGCAGGGGAAGCGCGGCCGCTGGTATCTCAAGCACGTCCGCGACGATCTGGCCTCGGGCGAAGTGGACGGTTACCGCGATACGGTACTCCTGCCGGGTGGGGCGTTCGTATACGAACCCTTTCACTGGCGCACGTTCTGGTTCGTGAAGCTGATCGTCGAGGCCGGACCGGAGGCCGTCACCGTCGCCGATTGCGCGTACCGCTTCACGGCCTATCCCCAAACGTTGCAGGCCGCTTTCCAGGCGTCCGATCCCGACCTGGAAAAGCTTTTTTCGCTCTCTTGGCGCACCCTGGAGCTGTGCAGCCACGAGACGTACGAAGACTGTCCGTACTACGAGCAGCTTCATTACATCTACGACGCGCGGCTCGAAGCGCTGCAAGGCTACGCGCTGGCGAACGACCGCGAACTGCCCCGGCGCACGATCCGGCTGTTCCGCGATTCCATGCGCAGCGACGGGCTGGTGCATTGCCGCGTGCCTTCGCGGCGCAGGCAGATTATTCCCTTCTTCGCGCTGCACTGGGTCATGACGGTGGAAGAATTCTGGCGCTGGTGGGGCGCCGAGGAGCGCGCCTTCGTGCGGAGTAACCTGCTCGCGGTGGACGGCGTGCTGCATTGGTTCCGCGAGCAACTGCGCGCGGACGATTTCACCGGTCCCCTTCCCTTTTGGAACCCGGTGAACGGGGGAGGTCCGGGGCTGAACGCGGCGGCGAAGCTGGGCGGCAGCACGTACATGACCGGCTTGTTCGTCTGGGCGCTGGAAGCCGCGGTACGCCTACACGAGGAAGCCGGCATCCCCGACGACGCGGCGCGCTGGCGCAAGCTCGCCGCCCGGCTGCGCCTGGCGATCCGCGAGAACGCTTGGTGCGAGCGCGAAGGCCTGTTTCTCGAAGCCCCCGGCGCCGCAGGCCCGACGGCGGCTTCCGTTTCGCAACACACGCAGGTGCAAGCCATCCTGTGCGGCGCGGCGACGGCCGAGCAGACGGCGCGGATCCTGAATCGGCTTACCAACGACCCCGTGCTGGCGCAGACGGTAACCTCCAACACCTTCGACCTCTGCCGCGCGCTGGAGGCCGCCGGCGCGTATGGCGCGTTCCACGATCCGGTCCTCAAACCGTGGCGCGAGATGATCGCCAAGCGCATGAGCACGCTGTGGGAGACCGACAGCGACGGACGCAGCGATTGCCACGCGTGGACCAGTTGGGTGGCCTACGATTTCCTGACCTGCGTACTGGGCATCCAGCCGGCGCGCGCGGGCTTCGAAGAAATTCGCATCCGGCCGCTAACCGACGGGCTGGCGCATGCCGAAGGGCACATGCCCACACCGAAAGGCCAAGTGCGGGTGCGCTGGCGGCGCGAGGGCGCGCGGGTGCGCCTGGAAGCCGAGACGCCGGCAGGGGTGCCGGTGACGGTGGAAGTGCCGGGTGCGGGCAGCCGGCGCTTCGAGCAGGGCGGACGAATCGAATGCTGAACGCACGCCCGCGCGGGCGGTCACGAACGGTAACGACAGCGGGCGAGGCGCACGCGATACGAAGGACGGCTCAGCGCTTGGCGGCTTTCTTGCGGGCTTTCTTCTTCGCGGCGCGGGCAGCGTCGGATTCCTTGTCGGCGGCGCGCGTGGCCCGCTGCAGGGACTGACGGCGCTTCTTGTCGGCTTCGCGCGCCTTCTCGGCTTCGCGTTGTGCCTTGAGCTGGCGTTGTCGTTCGAGCTTGGCCTCGTCGGCGGCGGTTTCGGCGGCCAGATCGGCAGCGGCCATCAGGACTTTGGCGCGCTCTTCCAGAATGCCCGAATTTTTCGCGCCTTTTTTCTCGGCCAAGCCTTCGAGGACCAGTTTTTCGCGGGCTTGGCGGCCTTCGTCGCCGCGCGTGGCGGCCAATCCTTCCAGCACTTCGCGCGCAAATTCGCGCTCCTCGCCCATCCCTTCGGCAAAGTGATGCCCCAGGTAATAGACGGTTCTTCGGCTCAGCGCCTTATCGCGCAGGATGTCCCGCGCCAGCGCCTTGGGCTTGAAACGCCCACCGCCAAAGACCTGCTGGAATACGCGCAGATGCGGATCGTGGTTGCGCATGCCGCGGGTCAAGTCGTGCGCGCCGGGCGCCAAACCGGAGAGGGCCTGTTCGAGCCGATGCTCGTCGCTCCAGCCCGGCAAGCCGCCCAGGTTTCGCAAGAGCCCCAAAGCGCGCTGCGGATCGCCGTCGACGCGCAGTTTGCGCGCTTCTTTGAGCGCCGCTTCGGCCAACGCCGTGCTGCCGGTGGCGCGGCAGACTTGCAGAAGCGCCGCGCGGCGCGTCTCGGCTTCCAGTCGTGCGGCTTCGTCCGGCGCACCGGCCTGCTTCTCCTTGCCCACCGCGAGGGCGACATAGGTCTTGGCCAATTCGTCGGCCATGCGCGGCGGAATTTCGGCGGCCCGGGCGGTCAGGACGCGGGCGGCCAAGCGGCTGGCCTCGCCGTTGCGCGTCTCGCGCAGCCACTCGGCAAGCGGGCCGGCGGCCTGCGGCGCCTTGGCCAGCGCCTGGGCCGCGTCTTCGCGGACCCGCGGGTCGCCGTCCTCCAGCAGCGCGAAGAGATCCTTCAGCGTGCGCGATCCGCCGGCGGCGGCCAGATTCTGCATCGCGAACTCCCGGACTTCGGGACGCGACAATCCCATCAGCTTCTGCAGAGCCGAACGATGCTCGGCGCCCAGTTCGGCTTCACGCAGCGCGGCGATCGCCGGTTCGACCGCATAATCGAAATCGGCTTCGCTTAAGAACGGCAGCAGACGCGCACCCAGCTTGCCGCGCTGAGCCGGAGTCAATTCCAGCCGTCCGATGGCCAGCAGCGCGGCACGGCGAACGCGCGGTGTCGAAGGCTTCAGGGCGTGCTCCATAAGCGCCTTGAGCGCATCGGGGTCGCGCAGTTCGCCGGTCAGTTCGAGCGCCATGACCAGCGCGGGCTCCGCGGCGCAGAATTTTTTGGTTTCGAGAGCCTTAAGCAACTGCCGGAGCAGCGCTTCGCGGCTCTTTTCGTGCAGGGCGCCTAGCGCGTTATGCATGCCTTCGCGCAGCGCTCGGGCGGGCGCGAAGTCGCCGGCATCCTGAAGCCGTTCGAGCAGCGCGGCAAAGCCTTGCGTTTCACCGGTGCGCGCGATGGCTTCGGCCAGCTTGGCGAGGAGTTCGCGCGGCGCGGGACCCAACAGTCGGATCAGCGGCTTAAGCGCACCGGCTCCGGCATGCGCGACGGCGCGCAGCGCTTCGTCGGCGGCCGGACCGCCGGCCGCGATGAGCGGCACCAGCGCTTCGGCGGCCTGCGGCGTCCCGATGCGGCCCAGTGCCTCGATCACGAAGGGGCGCAGCACGCCTTCGGCTTTGGGCAGCGCTTCGGCCAGCGCGCGCGCGACGGCCGGATCCTGCGGAGCCATCTCGGCAAGCAGCACCGCCGCCGCGCAAGCGACCCGCGAATCCCGCCCGCGCACAAATACCGTCAGCCGTTCCAGAGTCGAATCCACGCAGATGACCTCGGTCCCGGAACCAGATTTAGCCGACTTTCACGCTCTTGTCGCCGGTGGAATCGACGGCCACAACCGGGATGGCGGAGCCCGAATCGCCCGGCATGGCCGAATGAGGCGGAGTCTTCCCGACTATGCCGCCCGAGATGACCATCTTGATCGCATCCTCGACGCTGATGGGCAACGGGCGCGTCTCGCTACGCGGCAAAATCAGCGTGAAGCCCTGCGTCGGCAGCGGCGTGGTGGGGACGAAAACGGTAAGCAGGTCGAGCACCGACGGATCGGGTGAAGTCAAGTCGCCGTCGGTGGGCATGTACGTCTGCGCCACGGCCACACCCAGCGGGCCGCGGGCGTTTCCGGTGACGAAGCCGATCACCCAGCTGCCTTTAAGCGGAAACTGCACCAGCACGGCGCTCTGAAACTTGATTTTCGCGTCGCGTCCGAAGAAGGCCTGCGCGAGCTGCTTCACTGAAGTATACAGGATGCCAATGAACGGGAGGCGCGCAACGATTCCTTCGAAGAGCCCCAGCACCCAGCGCCCGATGATGCTGCGTGTCACGATCCCCAGCACCAGCACCGCCAGCACCAGGATGCTCAGCCCCAGCAACGGGACCAGCAGTTGGGAGTAATTGGAGGATTCGATGGCATCGCGGATACGTTCCAGCGAGCCGCCGGCCACCTTGCTGAACCCGAAAATTGTGCTGAGCGGACCGTCCAGCAGGTTCCAAAGCCAGATCAAAAACACGACCGTAATAGAGATGGGCAGCGCGACAAATATGCCCGCGATGAAGTTCGAGCGCAGGAAGCGGCGAATCGACGGGACGACTTTCTGGACCATCGTGCTTCCGTGCTCCCCTGTACTCTGCTGGCTCACCTTACGCGGCAAGCCGGGCCTTCTTTTACTTATTCTCGCCTTTAGGTAAAGGCGTTACCCCGAAAAAGTGACGCACAACTCCCTATGGGCTTCAACCGCCCAGATAGGCGCGCTTGACCTCGGGGTCGGAGGCCAGTTCCCGGGCCGGGCCGGTCTTCACGATACGCCCGGTTTCCAGGACGTAGGCGCGGTCGGCCACCCCCAATGCCTGGAACGCATTCTGTTCGACGAGCAGGACCGTCATGCCTTGGCGCTTCAAGTCGGCCAGAATTTCGAAAATACGGTCCACCAGGAGCGGCGCGAGGCCCAAGCTGGGTTCGTCCAGCATCAACAGGCGCGGGCGGGACATCAAGGCGCGGGCGATGGCCAGCATCTGCTGCTCGCCGCCCGATAACGTACCCGCGAGCTGCCCGGCGCGCTCCTGGAGAATCGGAAACGTCTCGCGCATCTTCGCGATATCTTCGCGCACCCCGGCAGAATCGGAGCGGATGTAAGCGCCCAAATCCAAATTCTCGTCGACCGTCAGGTTGGGAAAGATGCGGCGGCCCTCGGGACACAGCGCCAATCCCTGCCTCAATATGGCATGCGAAGGCTGCCCGGCTATCGACGCGCCTTCCAGCAGCACTTGACCTTCTTTGGGCGCCAGCACACCGGCAATCGTGTTGAGCGTCGTGGTCTTGCCTGCGCCGTTGGCGCCGATGAGCGAAACGAGCTCCCCGCGATGGACGGTAAGGCTCACGCCTTTCAGCGCGTGAATGCCGCCGTAAAACACATGCAGATCCCTAATCTCCAGGATAGGCGCGGCCGGATCGCTCACTTCGCGGCCTCCTGTCCCAGATACGCTTCGATCACCTTGGGATGGGCGCGCACTTCTTCCGGCGTACCGCGCGCGATGGTCTCGCCGTGGTCGAGCACCAGCAGGCGCGCGACCAGCCCCATCACGAACGGCATGTCGTGCTCGATGACCAGAATGGTGAGGTCGAAGCGCGCGCGGATCTCGCGAATCAGTGCCTGCAAGTCGGCCGACTCGCGCTCGTTGGCGCCGGCCGCGGGTTCGTCGAGAAGCAGAATCTTCGGCCGCCCGGCCAGCGCGCGCGCGATCTCGAGCCGGCGCTGCTGCCCGTACGCCAGAGCGCCGGCCTGCACACCGCGGACTTCGGAGAGGCCCATCATCTCCAGCAGATCCAGCGCCTCGCGCTCGAACGCGGCTTCTTCCGCGCGAAAGTGCTTCGACCGCACCAGCGCGCCGAGCAGCGACTGCCGCCTGCGCGGCTGGCAGCCGACCTTCACGTTCTCCAGCACCGTCATGTCCCGAAAGAGCCGGATATTCTGAAACGTGCGCGCGACCCCCAGTCCGGCGATGCCGTCGGGCTTCATGCGGCCGATGTCGCGGCCGCGCACGGAGATGTTCCCGCGGGTCGGTTCGTAAACGCCGGTGAGCAGATTGAATACGGTGGTCTTCCCCGCCCCGTTCGGCCCGATCAGGCCCACGATCTCACCCGCAAAGAGATCGAGGTCGAATTCGCAGACGGCCGTGAGCCCGCCGAAGCAGCGGCTGACGCCGCGCGCGGAGAGCACCGCGTCGCCGCGGTCGACGCGCGCGTTTTCGCTCACGCGCCGGCCTCCTTGGGCGGGGCCGGCGGCTTGCGGCGGAAGAGCGCCGCGAGGGAGAACTCGCGCGTGCCCATAATCCCCTGCGGACGCAGCAGCACCACCACGATCAGCAGGATGCTGAAGAAGACTTGCCAGAGATCCTTGGGCGAACGATGCACCCAGCCGTCGCCGCCTTGGGTCGGATCGAAGAAAACCGGCACCTGCCACGAATCCGGTGCAAACGAGAGGAACACGGGGAGCGCGTAAATCACCACGCCCGCGACGATCGTGCCGGTGAAACTGCCCATGCCGCCCATGACCACGATGACCAGGATCGTCACGCCCTGCATGAAGCCGAACTGATTCGGACTGACGTAGCGCTGGTAGTTCGCGTACACGGCTCCCGCTAAGCCCGCGAGCGCCGCGCCGAGCACAAAGACAAGCACCTTATAGCGCGTAAGGTTCACGCCCAGAAGCTCGGCGGCCGTTTCGTCGTCACGAATCGCGGTGATCGCGCGCCCGTGGGCGCTGCGCATCAGATTGCGCAAGATCAGCAGCGTGAACGCCGCGACGCCGGCGGAGAGCAGCATGTAGAAGATCATTTCGCCGCGGCGCGCATCCATGCGGTTGAGCCCGAATGTCTGTTCCAGCGTGGTGCGAATCACGTTGGGCACCGAGAGGCCTTGGCTGGTGCCGAGAAAAGAACTGTTGATCGCGACGTTGCGCAAAATCTCGCCGAAGCCCAATGTCGCGATGGCCAGATAATCGCCACGCAGGCGCAAGCACGGCACGCCGACGAACAGCCCGCACAGCGCCGCGGAGAACATGGACAGCGGAAACGAAAGCGCGAACAGAAACAAGCCCGCTTCGCCCGATGGAAGCACGGTGAGCAGCACGGCGGTCATGTACGCGCCGACGCCCCAGAAACCCTGGTGCCCAAGCGAAAATAAGCCGCAGAATCCGTTGATTAAATTCAGCGAGAGCGCCAGCGAGACGGTCACGCCCAGCAGGACGAAATGGTGGCCCCAGAAAAAAAGAAGCCTGTCGAAATCCATGCCGGCGGACCCTACACCTTGTCGCCTTCGAAGCGGCCCAGCAAACCGCTGGGCCGGACCAGCAGCACGGCGATCAGGATGCCGAACGCGAACGCATCCCGCAGCCCCGAGTGCACGTACGCTTCGACCATTTTCTCGCTGATGCCCAGCAGTAACGCGCCCAAAATCGCGCCGGGAATGCTTCCGATCCCGCCCAGCACCGCGGCGACGAACGCCTTCAAACCGGGCAGCAGGCCCATCAGCGGATCGATGCGCTCGTAGTACATCCCTCCGGCCAGAAACCCGCCGATGCCCGCGACGAACGCGCCAATAAAGAACGTCCCGCTCACGATCCGGTTGACGTCGATCCCCATCAGCGAGGCAGCACGAAAATCGACGCTCACCGCCCGCATCGCGCGCCCGAAGCGCGTGTGCTGGACGAGGCCGTACAACGCCGCCGCCACAAAGAAGAGCGTAAGGACGATCACGAGCTGCTTGCTGGAGACGGTCACGGAGGCGTACGTGTACGCATGGGCCGGACGCGAGGACGCTTGGGAAAGCCGGTGCGATTCGGCCAGCCCCTCGGCGCTCAGCGACTCGCCGGCCAGCACCACTGCGTGCGTACGCTGCTGGTCGCGTCCTCGTTCGTCACGCAGCGCGTAGTCGAGCACCACCGTGCGCTCGAAGGTCTGGCCGGGCTGCAGCGTATCGAGATCGACTTCGGTGCGCGGAAAGCGTGCTTCGGCCAGCGTGGGCGGAAACTTTCGGTAGCTCGCGCCGACCGTCTGCTGGCCTAGGTTCTGGAGCAGCAAAGAGACGCCCAAGGCCGAGAGCAACGCGACGATCCGCCCGGCATTGCGCAGCGGGCGGTAGCAGAAGCGTTCCACCACTACGGCCAGGATCGCCGTAAGCAACCCCGCCAGCAGCAAGCTCGCGGCAAAAATCAGGAATCCCGGTTCGCCGCCGGTGGGATGCACGCCGAACAGTGCATAGAGCGCGGCGTAGCCGACGAACGCGCCGAACATGTAAAACTCACCGTGCGCGAAGTTGATCAATTTTATGATGCCGTAAACCATCGTATAGCCCACGGCGATCAGGGCGTAGATGGCCCCGCAGGACAGGCCGTTCAGCAGGAAGTTAAAAAAGTCGCTCACGTTGCCGGTTCGCCATGGACGGGTGGTCCGGCCGTTTGCGCCGGACGGCCCGGCGCCATTTGTGGTTTACTGCCGCTTGAAGAACTCGTGGTCCCTTTCGCCCGTCACCAGGATCACCGCCGGCTTGGTGACCTCGCGGTCCGGCCCCATAGTCACGGTGCCGCAAACCGTCTCGACGCTCTTGAGCGAATTGATGGCATTCTTGAGTGCTTCGGGTTCGGCGCTTCCCGCACGCTTCGCGGCATCGGCGATGCAGTAGATCGCGTCGTAGCCCAGCGCGGCCATCGCGCCCGGCTTCTCGCCGAATTTTGCATCGTAGCGCTTCACGAAATCCTGAACCTTCGGGTTGGTATCGCCGGGATGGAAGTGGTTGCAGAGGTAGTTGCCTTTGATCGTCGGTCCGCCCAGCGCATAAAGCTTCGGATCGTCCCAGCCGTCGCCGCCCAAAAACGGCTTCTGGAAGCCCGAAGCGCGCGCCTGCTTGATGATAAGCGCCACCTCGTTGAAATAGCCGGGCAGCCAGACCACGTCCGGATTGGCGCTCTTGAGCTTGGTGACCAGGGTCTGGAAATCCGTATCACCCTTCTGATACGCCTCTTCTTCCAAAAGCGTCCCGCCGCCCGCCACGAAGGCCTTCTTGAAGCTGTCGATCAGCCCTTCGCTGTACGCATTCCCTTTTTGGATCACCAAGGAAGCCGTCTTGGCCTTCAGATCCTCCAGCGCGAACTTCGCCATCACGGTGCCTTGGAAATCGTCGTGAAAGCATATCCGGCTGACGTACTCCCCGCCCTCTTTGGTAATCCGCACGTTGGTGCTCGCGTGCGTGATCATTGGAATACGCTCGTCTTTGGCGACCTCCATCGCGGCCATGGTGTAATTGCTGCCCACCGCACCGACGACCACGTTCACACCATTCTGGATGATCAGCTTCTTGATCGCATCTTTGCTCTTGGCTTCGTTGGAAGCGTTGTCTTCGTAGAAAATCTTGATCGAGAAAGGCAGATCGGATTTCGCATTCAGTTCTTCCACGGCCAGTTGCATGCCTTGCTTGCTGTCTTCGCCCCAGGGCGCCACGTCGCCGGAGAGCTCCAGATTCGCGCCGATCAGCAGTTCCCACTTCTTCCCCTCGCCGGTCGCACCGGACTTGCCGGCTTCCCCGCCACCTGGCTTACTCGCACCGCCGCATCCGGACAGCAACAGAGCCAGCCCTATAGCAACGCACCAGGCTCGTCCACGGGAGATAAGCATAAAAGGCATTCCTTATCGAAGGACCGGCTCGCCCCGTACAAATCGGGGCTGCGCACACACGCTAAAGCGTAAGGAGACCGGATTTTCGCCCCGCGGGGGGCTCATGCAAGCCCGAAAAGGATCTCCGGTTCGAATGCAGTCCCTTTCAAGGCTTTCGTAGGCGGCGTTTGCCGATCCGTTCGAGCCAATCGCGCAGATCGGAGCGGCTGCGCACCGGCAGCAGTTCGCAGTTCTCGCCCAGCAGCACGATCTCGCCGCCCGCTTCGAGCGCCGCCAACAGGTCCGCTTCGGCCTGCAGCGCTTTGAGCACTTCCTCCGACGGCCCTTCGGCACGGGCGCGGACGGTCTCGGGATCGAGCCCCGCGTCCCGCAGCGGGCGGTCCCAGTACAGGCTCCCGCGGTGCTTTCCACGCGCCAGCAAGTATGCGGGATGCTTTTCCGGGGCGAGTTGCAGGACCGCTTGGGCCAGCGCCGCATCCTCCAGTTCGGCCCGCCCGCCGCGCGCGGCCAGCTTGCGCGGCGCCGCAGTGCCCGGTTTGGCCGCGTCCTGCCAGTACAGCGCGTCGTGGAAGTACAATTCGGGCGGCTCGGGGAGTTCGGCCAGCAGGCCCAGCGCCGCCTCCAGCGCTTCCTGGCCCGATGCGGAGAAGCGCGAAACGAACAGATCTGCCCGCCCCGGCTGGCGAGGGCGTTCCAGCCGCCGGTGCGCGCCGGACAGTTCTGACTTAACGACCAAGCCATCGGCGATTCGCACGGTAGCCGAACCCAGGTTCTTCTCGAAATCGACTTCACCCGCAGCCTGCGCGTCCAGCAGGTATGCGGGCAGCTTGGTGAGGCCGTACCGTACCACCGCCGCGCGTCCTTCCTCCGAATCGGGTTCGATCAGCCGCCATTTCAAACCCGGCAGATAGCCCAACAAAATTTCCAGGATGCGTTCGTGGTTGCTCCAGAGCGCCTGCGCTTCCACTACGATTCGCGCTTCAACTTCCAGAGCCGGCTGCGAAAAATCGCAGCGCGCCTGCGCCGTGCCCGCGTCCTGGCAGCGCCCCACGAAGCCGCGCTTGCGGCACTGCGCGTCGAAAAAGCACGCCGGAACTTGCGCGCAAACCGCGGGCTTGGGATCGTCGAGCATCCCGCAGAGCACGCGCAACAGCGGCAACCGCTGAAGCTCGCCGTCGTACGGGCGCTGCCCGACGATCAGACTCGGCGTGCCTTCCACGTGCCGCCTCAGCGAAAGCTTGTAGTCGCGCTCGAGCAGTTCGTCGGCTTCGCCCAACGCCAGCGCCCCGGCGATGCGCGCCTTCAGCAGACCCAGCTCGCGCGCTCCGTCGCTCCACGGCGCTTCCGCGTGCGCCTTGCGCCAGCGTTGCCAATCCCAAAACCGTTCGGGGTAATATTTCCAGATCAGCGCCTGAACGCGGTTCTCGTCCAGTTCGCGCGGTCCATGCAATGCTTGAAAGCGCCCGTCAGGGCCTTTGCTCACCACGAAATGCGGTTCGATCGTGACGCGCCCGGCCAACTCTTGAGCGGCTTGCGCAAGGTCGTCCTGAATCTCTACGCAGAACGGGCACTCGGCCATGGTCCAATATTCGACGGTGAGCTGGCGCTTGCCGCGCTTGCGCAGCGTCTCCAGATGGGGTTGCAACAGCGCCGTCACTTCGGGATCGTCGGGAACGCCCGCATCGAGCGGCTCGAAGCGCACGCGCACGTCCCAGCGCGATCCCTCATCGCCGGCCTTCCAACCGGCGCGGGGAAAGACCTCGGCAACGCCCAGGCGCTGGACTTGGTAGTCGAAGTTCGCGACGATGGTCCGCCCTTCGCGCCATGCGG
This sequence comes from Planctomycetota bacterium, assembly GCA_045863855.1. GTDB lineage: Bacteria > Planctomycetota > SZUA-567 > H5-PLA8 > H5-PLA8 > H5-PLA8. The sequence continues at coordinate 17,925 of BTVV01000110.1, forward strand.
TGCGCGTGGTCGATTTACGCCCGCCGCCGATGACGAGATCCAGCGGAACCGGCGACTCACGCGCAAGCCGTGCGGCTTCGTCCTCGCCCAGCGGCGCCAGCGCCACCGCGAACTCCACCGGCCGCGCGCCGGCTTCGGGCGGCATCAGCGCCTGCATCGCTTTGAAGTCGGCGCCTTCGAAATCGGGCACCGCCAACAGCGCCGCGCGCACGTCGCCGACATCCAGCGGCTTCCAAGTCAGCTTTAAGCCCTGTTGAGGCAACGGTTGGCCGGGCCAATGCGTGAAAACCCGCAGTGGCAGGAGCATCTCGAAACCGGGGCGAACCGTGCCGTCCGGACCGTGAATCTCGGACGCCCACTCTTCGTCGCTCCAACCCACCGCGTCGTAGCGCATCAGGCCCATCGCCTGCGCCATCAGTTCGCTGCGCAGCGCGTCGCGCGCCGGATCGCCGTCGGACTCCTCGTCGTAAATCCCGCCGGACGCCCAGCCTCCGGCGTCGAGCACCAGTACTGGCCCGCGCTTGCGGTACTCGGCGATGCGCGCCGCTCGGCGCGCCACTCCGCCCAGCGGTTCCAAGGGGCAGTCGCAAGGGAGCAGCGCGGCATGCGCTTCGGCGCTGAAGAGCACCGTGAAGGCCGGGCGCGGCGCTTCCGCTCGAGCGGCGCTGGCCGCCAGCAGCACGAGGCCGGCCAGCATGCGAAGGTAAACGAGCGCTCGCATCAGTAGCCCATGGCCTTCAAGATGCCGCGCGCTTTCGTTTCGTCGCGGCGAATCTGCTCCACCAGGGCTTCGACATCTGGAAAACGCCGTTCGTCGCGGAGCTTCTCGACGAAATGGACTTCCAACTGCTGGCCGTAAAGGTCGCCCTGGAAGTCAAACAGGTGGGTTTCGATCAGCAAGTCGGGCTTCTGGCCGTGCAGCGCGTCGCCGCTGATGGTAGGCCGGTAGCCGACGTTGGTGATCGACGCGCGCGGTTTGCCTCCCACGAAGGTGAGCGTCGCGTAAACGCCGAATGGCGGGCGGACCTCGCGCCCCAAGTCCAGGTTGGCCGTCGCGTAGCCCAGCCGGCGCCCGCGGGCATCGCCCTTCACCACCTGGCCCAGCACCGCGACGCGCCGGCCCAGCATCGCTTCGGCGTCGCGCAGGCGGCCTTCCCAGATCGCTTCCCGCACCAGCGTGCTGGAGACAGGCCGGCCGTCGGGTGTGAGCACCGGGTCGAGGCAGCGCAGGTCGAAGCCCAAGCGCGCGCACAACGATGGGAGTTCGGGCGAGCCCGTGCCCAACTGGTCGCGCCCGAATTTGCTGTCGAAGCCCAGCGCCAGCCCGCGGATTCCCAAGCGCTCGACCAGGAATGCACGCGCGAATTCCTCGGCGCTCAAGCGGCTCAGTTCGACCGTAAAGTCGAGCACCCAGGTGAAATCGGCGCCCGCGCGTTCGAAATGCAGGATGCGATGCGGCAGGCTGTTGATCAAGTCAGGCGCGCGCCCTTGCAGCACCTTGCGCGGATGCTGCGCGAACGTGATGACGCCCGCGGGCACGCCCAGCTTGCGTGACCATTCGAGCAAATCTTTCAGCACCGCCTGGTGGCCCAGATGGACACCGTCGAAGATGCCCAGCGTGACGGCCGCGCCGCGCGCATCCGGCACCTCGTTCGAACCTCTGAATATACGCATGCGCTTCCCCATGTGACCAACACCCCCGATTGTCGTTGGATGCGTCGATCCTACAAGCGCGAGCGCGTAGCTGGCGGGCGTGGCTCCGGCGCGCTATCTTCATAAGCATGAGTTCATCCGCTTGGCGCCTCGTGATTGTGATCGCGCTGCTGACTTGCGTGGGCACGGCCATCGCCGTCTTTCGCGCTTCACGCATGACCGATCTTCCGGGCGAACACCGCCGCGGCGTCGTGCAGCGAAACTGGCGGCGCCCGCAATTCGAAGATTCCCGCGAAGCGGCCGAGATGTTCGGGTGGCTGGTCCAAGCCGCCAATCGGCGTTCGGCTGAAGATCTGGCGTTCCTCGCCTCGAGCCTCGACGACGTGCGCGTGATCCCGGTGCCCACTTCCGCGCCGCCCGATCCCGCCGCGAAAACGGAAGCCGTCAAATCGGAGGACCTGCCCGAAACCGTTACCGACGAGGAACTGACGCCGCCCCGTGTCGACACCGTCGCCAATGTCGCGCTCTCGCTGATGATCGAACTCGATACGCTTTCGGTGGAGCCGGTGCTTAAGCGGCTGGCGCCGTTCGAGCAAGCCGGGCCGGATGCGCCGGACTGGTCGCGCGACGACCTGCTCCTGCTGCGCGGCGCGTTCAACGCGCTCTCGGGTATTCAATTTAAGCGCCTCAAACTGGATCGAAAAGACGCTCAACCGCCGGCCGAATTGAAGCCCATTACGTTAATTGCCGAAGCGCGCGTCGAAAGTTCGGAGTCCAATCCCCACGCTCAGGTGCACGAAACGATTCAAATGCCCCTAGGTGTTTTATGGACCTCGCAGCCCGACATTCTGGCCGCCAGCCGCGACCCCACAGGCTCGGACAATCCTCGCTATCTGCTTGATAAGACTTGTGTTGCAAAGG
>BTVV01000111.1:0-20432 GCA_045863855.1 Planctomycetota bacterium
GCGTTGGCTCCCCCCCGGGTGCCCCCCCCCCCCCCGCCGGGGCGGGCCGGGGGGTTCCCGGGGCCGGCACCGCAGCCGGTTACTCAGCCTTGCCCGAACCCGTCAGTTCCATGACCATTTGAGTCGTCATCTTCGTGCCGCCGACGTCCATTTCGGTGGCCATCTCCATCTTGACCAGACCGCCCAGCGGAACGTCCTTGCTGGTCCAGATCTTGGCGTTGTTGACCGTCGCGACGCCGTTCACTTCGGCGCTGATCTTGTACTTTACCCAGTTGCAGGCGTAGGACTTTTCGCCGGCCTTGGCGTCTTCCTTGCCTTCTTCGAGCTTTTCGACCTTGGCGTTGGGCATCTCCGGCACGCCGGTCCATTCCTTCGTCAGGTCGATCTTCTGTTCGGAATCGTACGACTGGCCGGCGGCTTCGGTGGTGACCTTCAGGGTCACGGAAGTCTCGTCCTTGGCCGTGACCACCTGCTTCATCGGATTTTCCATCTTCTGGCCGGTGGGCAGACTGACGGTGTTCTTATACGACACCCAGTCGCCGACCTTGGCCGTCTTGTACGGATGATCTTCCGCGCCCTGCGCCGTGGCTGCCACCAGCAGCGCCACGCCTAATACCCACGACCAATTCCGCTTCATTTCAGGCTCCTCGCTTGCACCGCCCGCCACGCCCGCCGCTCCAGCGGCCGGTCACCAGGCGAACGGAATGGGGTTGCTCCAGGCCTTGCGCCCGGCATGGTCCAGAATCTCGACACGCACGTATCGACAGCCGGGGCGCACGACGAACGAACCTTCGGCGATCGTCGCTCCGCCGCGCGCCGCTTCCGGATCGGGCTCGCAGCACGAACCGCTCACGTCGGAGACGAAGAAGATTTCGCGCACGGGGGAAGTCCGCACCGTGATGCGGTGCGTCGCGACCTGCGGCTTGCCGTTGCCGCCCAGCACCGCGTCCTCGATTTCGAGCGCGAGGATTTCCGGCCCGCTGGAACTGTAGTTCATCCCGGCGCGCAGCGCTTCGATGGCGGCTTCGCGGGAGCGCTCTTCGGTGCGGATCCAAGTCCACCCGCCGTAGGTATCCGAAGCGCCGCCCGGGCCGTGGCAGTCGTCGGTCGCGATACACGGGCAGACACCGGACTGCGCCAGGAGGTCGTCCCACTGCGCGCCGCTGTCGGGGCGTCCCGCATCGCGGCAGCCGTGGTTGTAAACCTCGAAGCCCGTGTACCCGCTCAGCGGTTCGAAGTCGCGGAGCTTGTGTTTGCACCAATACGGATGCGCGAAGTAGACCAGCCCCCCGCGTCCCGTCACCTCGTCGATCACTTCCTGCGGATGCGCCGCCGTCCGCGCATCGCGGGCTTGTTCGACGTTCAGGCAGACGAGGTGGTAGCGGTCGCCCCCGAAAGGGTTGCCGGGGTGCAGTTCCGCGCCCGGCAGGACCACGAACCCCGGCGGCGTCTGGAGACCCTTCAGGTCGGTAATGGCGTGGTGATCGGTGATGGCCAGGACATCCCAGCCGGCTGCGGCGTATTCGTTGACGCGTGTCTGTAAGTCGACGCGCCCGTCACTATGAGTGGTGTGCGCATGCAGATTCGCTTTGCGCCACGCACCCGGTGCCTTGAACGGATTTCGCCAGCCAGGGGCAAGCATGGGTATCGATCCTCGCGAGGAATGCGCCCCATCTTAGGCGTGCGGTCCGGCGCGTCACCTTCAGATTGCACGGCGTCCCGATGGCATGCAGGACGGTGTGCCGGCGCCGCTTATTCGCGAGAAGCGTTGCGGTCGCGGGGCGGGGGAAGAGTTTCTTCTTCGCGAGGCGTGTAGAAGCGGTTTTGGGCGGTGGGTTCGCCGCTCTTGGTTTCGCGTTCGGGCACTTGATCCTGCGTGGGCGCGGAGGCTTCCAGGCCGGCCTCGACGGGCGCAGCCGGCGCATTGGGCGCATTCGGTTCCACCAATTGAGGCGGCGCAACTTCAAGGCCCTGAACGCCTTGCGCGCTTCCGGCCACGGCGTTGCGTTGTTCGTCCTGCCACCACTGGCGCCAGGATTCGATCGACTTCACGCGCGCCAAATCGCCGCCCGACGGATCGAAGCCCATGTCGCGGCCGGTGACGAGTTTGAGCTTCTTGAAGGCCGATTCGCGCATTCCAAACTCTTCGTCGCCCAGCACTTCGATCAAATCGCCTACGCTTTCCTTGCCCCCGTAGGTCATGGTCAGACGCAGCGCGGGCGCACGAACCTCGATGCGCGGATCTTTAAGCAACAGCCGCACCTTGCGCACGATGATCTCGGCTACGCCTTGCTTTTGCGCCCAATAGTGAAGTTCGTCTTCGGCAGGAATGACGTACGCAAGTTCTTTGCGCTGGAGCTGGTCGATGAGGAGATCGATGGCCTGATCCGGCGCCATGTCGTCGCCGATGGGCTCGGCCTTGCGGACGGCTTTGCTGTCCTTGGTGCGGCTCTTGTCGCCGAAGCCGGAGTAGGTATCTTCCGCGTAGGGCTTATTCAGCGCCTTCTTGGCGGCTTTGGTGGAGCAACCGGGGCAGACTATCAGCATCGCGCCCATCAGCACGCCGATTCCGATCGCTTCGGAAAGCCGCTCCATGAAACCATTCTCCCTAGTACTCGTAAGACGAAACAGGTCAAGCTTTTGTTAGTATGCCAGAAACCCGGCGCAACTCAACTCAGAAGAATGCATCCAACTGGGACGCTTGGCGAGGCCGTTCCGGGACTCCAAACCTGGAACGAAGCGCTAAAACAAGCGATTCCCGCGGCATGACGTTTTCAATTGCATTTCGGCGCGCGCGCATCCAGATTGCCTCTATATCTTATGCAATCCGGAGTTATGCCGATGGAATGGAGCATTACGTACCGTCCCGACCAACCTTTTGTGCGCATCGTGACGCACGGTTCGTTCAAACCCGAAGATCAGCGCCGGATGATCGAAGCCATCCTCGCCAGCCCGTTCTGGCAACCCGGGATGCATACCCTATTCGACCATCGAGATCTGGATTTCCGCGGCACGGATTACGCCGGGATGATGCAGGCCCGCGGCAACCACCTTCGGAATAACGAACGTATCGGAGACGGCAAAGCCGCGCTGTTGATGGGCACGATGGACGCGTTCGGAGTCGCGCGGCAGTTCGAGATGCTCTCCGAAGGCCAGGTGCTTGCGCGCTTGCGCGTCTTCAAGGACGAAGCCGAGGCGCTGGCCTGGCTGACCGAAGCGCCGCCGGATCAATAACTCAGCGCACCCGGAACGCCAAGTAGCGCGGCGATTCCTCCATCCTGAAGCGGACCTGTTTGGCATCGGCGTCGTATTCGAACGGCAACGCGTCGAAGCTCCGCAGCGGCGAGAGCGGGAGCACTTCGGTCGGCGCGGCCTCGCAGGCGAGCGTCACCGCCAACCCGCGCAGTGTTTGCTGCGGGTCGAGGTTCAACACGTGTACGATGCGCGAGCCGTTGGGTGCGGCCACCGCTTCGGCCAGCGGGCGTCCCGACTGAGTTTGGATGCTCCAAGGCGGAGTGCCGGCGACATGGTGCAGCGCTCCGAGCAGCGCTTCGGCGTTCCCGACGCTCGCCCAATACTTATTGAATACGTACCAGACGTCCGGGGAGGCGGCAGGCTGCGCCGCGTGCGCCAGCTCGGGCAAGTAGGCCACACGCCCATCGCCGTATTGAACGTGAACTGAGCTGGGCCACGCCGGTCCGAAAAGCTCGGCCAGCGCCGAGCGCGGCCGGCGCCTTCGCCAGGCATCGTACTGAGCGGTCTGTTCGGTGAGCAACAGGCCGCCGCCGCGCTCGACATACGACTTCAAGCGCGCGCAGATCTCGTCGCTGAGGCATTCGGCGTTGGCCAGCACCACGGCGGCGTAGCGCTCCAACTCGGGAAGCTGCGTTGCGAATAACAGGTCGAAAGGAATGTTACGCTCGATCAGCGTCTGTTCGACGTTGAGCTGGCTGAGGTGCGTCTCGAGACTGTTCCAGGTGAGGCTGGGCGTATCGCGGAAGACGGCGATGCGAGCGAGGCTGCGCGTCTGCAGAAACAGTTCTTCGCGATGGCGGCGGTAGAACTCTATGTAGGCCTTGGCAAGCCGCGCGTTCTCGTCCCGCTCGGCGCTGAGCGATCCGCCCGGCGCCCAGAAGCCGTGCAGCGGATGCCCGAAGTGCCCCAGCCCCTTGGGGTTGAACGCGAGATTCTCGGCCAGGTTCAGTTCGTACTCGGCGCCGGCTCCATGGTGGTAGGTCTGAATGGCGACGTCGAAGGCGCGCGCGGTCTTGAAGGTGCGCGTGCGGGTGATCGCCGCGCCCAGTTCGTTGAAGGCGCCCGTGCGGTGCGGTTCTTCGCTGAACGCATAATCGAGATGCGGGAGCTGTGCGTTGTAGTCGATGCCGTGCAGGTAGCCGGTGTTCTCGCCGTGCGCCTTAAAGAGATTGGCTTCGACGGCGCAATCGGGATTCTTGCGCTGAATGAACTTGGAGAGCCGCTCGAGGCACCGGGTGAGGCTCAGCACCTTGAAGCGAACCCACTCCTGCTGGTGCGGAACCTGTATGTGGCGTTGCTGCACGGCCTGATTCCAGCGGTTGAAGAGCGGCGGGCGGAGGTGCGTGAAACTGTTGTGCCCGAAGCGCGCGATCCCTGCCGCGCGCGTGTCCTCTTCCTGCGGGCCGTATGCTTCGCGCAGCATCTCGCGGAAAGCCGCCACGCAAACCGGACAGTGGCAGGTGTCGGGTTCGGCGTTGAAGCCGATGTTGTCGAAGTGAATCATATCGGAGCCGGCTTCGATGGCCGCTCCGCAGACGCGCTCCATGTAGCGCAAATAGCCTTCGCAGTTGTAGCAAGGGCGCACGCGGAAACATTGGTATGAGGTCTGGCAGCTCGGCGGCTGTCCGTCCTGGTTGATTTGAAGCCAGTTCTGCGCTTCGGGTTCTTCGCTCAGGAGCGTTTCGGGCGTCAGCGAACCCAGCGTCACGTACGCGGCGACTTTGATGCCGCGTTCGTGCGCACGGCGGATGTAATCGGCCGTTCGTTCCATCTCATCGGCTTCGAATTCCAGCCCAAAGCCCTTGAAGTAGTGGATCCAGACCAGGTTGATTCCGGCGGCGGCGAGCGCGTCGAGCGATTCGTCGGAGTGTGCGCGTTCGTACTCGGCCTCCAGTTCCGTGGATTGGCCGCCGCGGTACTTAAGGAAGTACAACGGCTCCCAGAATCCGACGGAAACGAGGCCGGTGGTGCGCAGCCAAGCGGGTTTGGCTTTAAGCGGTTCGGGCATGGGGCGACTCCTGAGCAGGGAAAGCCCGCACACTCTAGGGAGTTGAAAATTTCCCGCAAGCGGCGAGGAGCATTGCTTCCCGAATTGAAGTAAAGGCGGGGCGAAAAACAGGTAACATCGTGCGGAGCGCGCTGTTGGAATGGAGCGGGATGCATGGCCGTCTCACCCGAAGACGACGCTCGAATCGAAAAAGCCTTGGAGCAGCTACGCATTCTTGCGGCGGCGCTGGTGATGGGCGTGGCAACCTTTACGGCTATCGTACTCTTGGTGCCCTTCCACGGCGGGCAGGCCGAAGCACCCCCGCAGCCCCTGCTACCGATCCCCTTGCCGGCGCTGGGCCTGCTGATCGGCCTTGGGCCGCTGACCGGTTCGTTCATCCTCAAATCGGTGCTGTTGAAGCCGGCGTGCTTCGTGCCATTGGCTCCGGAAGCGCGCCTCGATGCGTTTCTAACCAAGTACCGCCAAGCGACGATCACGGCGCTGGCGCTATGCGAGGGTGCGGCGTTTATGGTGCTGGTCTTCACCATAGTAGATGCATCGGCGCCCAAAACGTGGGTCTTGGCGGCGGGGTTGCCGATGCTGGGGATGTTCTTCCATTTTCCCACGCGGCTGGCGGTGGATGGCCGGTTGGACGAGATCGCGGCGCAGGCCCGGGAATAGCGCTTTTCCGGAGGCATTTTCGCGTTTTTCACGCTACTCGAACCGGAAAGTCGGGCACAATGAGCGCTTGCTTGCCGCAACTGCTGCGCGCTTCGGGGGGGTGGACTTCCGACGCGAGGTCAGGACGATGGGTAGCGGAAGATGCGCGCCAATAGGCGCGTGGTTGGGCATCGTGGGCGTATTCATGACGATGGGCGCGCAGGCCGGCACCGTGCTGCAGGACGACTTCGAAGAACTGCCTTACGCCAGAGGCTGGACCTACGAAAAAGGTTCGCCTCAGGAAGAACCGTGGAGCGGCGACTTCGCCGCAGCCGGGTCGCACAGCCTAAAGGCGGCCGGCGGCCAATGGTTCAGCCCGCCGTTCCTGGTCAAACCGTTCCAGTGGTATCGCGTGAGCTTCCAGACGCGTGCGGCGAAGCCGGGCCTGTGGGCGGCGTTGTTTCAGGACCGCGAAAACGCGGAACTTCCCGACCACTATTCTCAATTCGACGCCGGCGACACCTGGGTACGGCACGAATTCTGCTTCCGCGCCAAGGCGCTGGCGCGCAGTTGCCGCATCATGCTCACGGCGGCCGAAAACGGCGTGGCCTACTTCGACGCATTCGAGGTCCGCACCGCCGAACGTTCGGACGTGGCCGCTTGGTCCGATGCGGTCTACGCCACCGTCCCGCCGCTACGCGCCACCTCGCCGGCCGACCGTTGGTCGCTCCTGCCGAACACGAAGCGGATGCTCGACGAGGCCAAGCCATTGCGCGTGGTCATGCTGGGCGACAGCATCATCAACGACACGGGTTCGAGCCCCTGGGAACTGCTGGTCGAGCGCGAGTGGGAAGACGCGCGGATCGAGGTGGTCACCAGCGTGCGCGGCGGCACGGGGTGTTGGTGGTATCGGGAAGAGAACCGGATCAAGAGTTACGTGCTCGACCATAAGCCCGATTTGCTGATCGTCGGCGGCATCAGCCAAAAGGGAGACTTGGCGTCGATCCAAGCGGTGATCGATCAGGTGCGCGCCGCGCGGCCGCAGCAGGAGATCCTACTGATGACCGGCCCGGTGGGCTTTTACGGCGATCCGCGTCGGCCGCCGCCCGAGCCTAAACCCGGCGTGATGCCCAGCCCCGAGTACATCCAGAAGCTCGCGGCGCTGGCCGCCGAACAAGGCTGCGGCTTTTACGATATGGAAACGCTTTGGAAGACCTACATCGGTTCGAGCGAGAAGCCCTACGAGTATTTCCTGCGCGATCCGGTGCACGCCAACGACCGCGGCCGCGCGGTGCTGGCCCGGCTGATGGAATCGTTCTTCAAGAGCTGACGGCACAGGCAACTACGGTTTCGGCAAGATGCCCGTGAACGTGGCCGCCACGGCGGCCAGGATGTACGCGGGCACGGCCAGCATGCCAGTGACCAGCCCGCCCAACGCGCTGTACGCCCACAGCGAGACGATCGTCGAAAGCGCGTCCAGGTTCGAGCCCTGCCGGCCCGAGCGCAAATCCACGCAAGCCCAAAGCCCCGCCGCCAACTGGCCCCCCAGCATCACGAAGAGCGCCCAGAATGCGAACAGCGGCACCAGCGGGTTCGGGTTGCGGTCGACTTCGTATTGCCGGTAGCAGAATCCGAAGAGCAGCATGACGGGAGCGAAGCTGAAGAAGATCGCCCACAGGTCGGCGATGCGGAACTGGACTTTATGCCCGGAGCGGCGCAACTCGGGCCAGACCATCCGGCCGACGCCGTAGGCCGTGCCGCCTACTGCTCCGGTCCAGAACAGCATGAAGATGAAATAGAGCGCCATACGCGCTCCGCCGGAGCCCTACTGCGAATCGTCGCCGTCTTTGTCCTTCGCGGGCGCGGCATCGTCGGCGTCTTTTTCGTCCGCTTCGTCGTCCTTCGCCTGATCTTCGGCGCGGCGGAGCAGTTCTTTCACTTCCGGCGCATCGGGGTCGGCGGGCGGCATCTCGCCGTTGGCGGTGGACGCGCCAGTCTCGTCTTTGGGCTTGGACTTGCTGTCGCGCTCAGCCAGTTCGCGGGCTTCGGCTTTTTGGGCCTCGGCCTGTTCGTTGGCGGCGTCGGCGTCTTCGCGTGCGATGCGCGCCACGGCGGTGACCTTGTCGTTTTCGCCCAGGTCCACCACCTTCACGCCCACGGCGGCGCGGCCGGTTTCGCGGACGTCCTCGACCGGGCAGCGGATCACCTTGCCGCTCTCGGTCATGACCATCAGTTCGTCCCCGTCGCGCACCGGCGTCACGGCGACCACAGGCCCGTTCTTGTCGGTGATCTTGACGTTGATGACGCCTTTGCTGCGCTGGCTGGAAACCTTGCGGTATTCGTCGAGCTGCGTGCGCTTGCCGAGTCCGAGTTCGCAGACGGTGAGCAGGTAATCGCCCGGCGCGCCGACGACGACGGCCACGAGCTGGTCGCCTTCTTCCAGCCGCGGGCCGTTCACCCCGCGCGCGGTGCGGCCCATGTCGCGGATCACGCTCTCTTCGAAGCGCACGGCCATGCCCAGCCGCGTGGCAAGAACCAGTTCCTGCCCGCGCTGCACGTACTTAGCGGCGATCACTTCGTCGTCGGGGTCGATGCCCATGGTGATGATGCCGCCGCGGCGCGGATTGCTGTACTCGTCGAGCTTGCATTTCTTAATATAGCCGCGCTTCGAGACGATGCAGATGCTGGCCTCGGCCGTGAAATTCTCCACCGGGACCACCGAGACCATGCGCTGCTCGGGGGTCAATTCCAGGAGGTTTACGATCGCGCGCCCCTGCGCCATGCGGCCCAGTTGCGGGATGTCGTACACCTTCTGCCAATACACGCGTCCGTCGTTGGTGAAGAAGAGCAGGTAGTCGTGGGTGGACGCGATGAAGAGGTGTTCGGGGAAGTCGGCTTCGTCCTTGCTGCGTTGTCCGATGATGCCTTTCCCGCCGCGCGACTGCACGCGGTAGCTGGCCAGCGGTTCGCGCTTGATGTAGCCCTTGTTGGTGATCGTGACGGCCATCACCTCGTCGGCGATCAGATCTTCCATCGCCAGTTCGCCGGAATCCTCGACCACCAGCGTGCGCCGCTCGTCGCCGTACTTCTCCTTCATCTCGTACAGGTCTTCCTTGATGATGTCGTAGACGCGCGCTTCGTTGGTCAGGATGTCCTGGTAGTCGCGGATCGCGTCCTGGATCTCGGCGTACTGAGTCTTGAGCTTCTCGCGTTCCAGGCCGGTGAGCGTGCGCAGCGCCATGTTGAGGATGTGCCCGGTCTGGCGCACGCTGAATTCGTACTTCGCCATCATCTGGTCGCGTGCGTCGTCGGCGTCCTTGCTGCTGCGAATGATCGAGATGATGTCGTCGATGTGGTCGAGGGCCATCAGCAGGCCTTCGAGCCGGTGCGCTTCGGATTCGGCCTGCGCCAGCAGGTAACGCGTGCGCCGCGTCACCACATCCATGCGGTGTTCGACATACTGCTGCAAGATCTGCTTCAGGTTAAGGATGCGCGGGCGCCCGCGCACCAGCGCCAGCATGATCACGCTGAAAGTGAATTCGAGCGGCGTATACTTGTAGAGCCGGTTGAGAACCACGTCGCGGTTCTCGCCGCGCTTGAGTTCGATGACCAGCCGCACGCCTTCCTTGCTGCTGTGATCCACCACGTCGGCGATGCCGGTGATCCGGCCGCTTTTGGCGGCTTCGACGATCTTCAGCACCAGCCGTTCGAGCCCGACCTGATAAGGAATCTCGTCGATGACGATCTTCTCGCGGTCCTTCTCCTCTTCGAAGTGCACGCGCGCGCGCAGCGAGAGATGCCCGCGGCCGGTCAGGTACGCGTCGCGGATGCCCTGCTTGCCGCAGATCAGCGCGCCGGTCGGGAAGTCGGGCGCGGTCACGTGCTTCATCAGGTCCTGGACCGTGCACGTGGGATTTTCGATCAGGTGAATCAGCGCGTCGCAGACTTCCTTAAGATTGTGCGGCGGGATGCTGGTGGCCATGCCCACCGCGATGCCCTGTCCGCCGTTGACGATCAGGTTGGGGAACTTGGCCGGCAGCACCGTCGGCTCGGTGCGCGACTCGTCGTAGTTGGGGATGAAGTCGACCGTGTCCTTGTCGAGATCGTCCAGCATCTCGACGCAGGCGCCGGTCATGCGCGCTTCGGTATACCTCATCGCCGCCGGCGGGTCGGGGCTGATCGAGCCGAAATTGCCCTGCCCGTCGACGAGGATGTAGCGCGTGTTCCAATGCTGGGCCATGCGCACGAGGGTGGGGTAGATCACCTGTTCGCCATGCGGGTGGTAGTTGCCCGAGGTGTCGCCGGCGATCTTCGCGCATTTGCGGTGCTTGGCGCGCGGCCCCAAACCCAAGTCATGCATGGCGACCAGAATGCGCCGCTGCGAAGGCTTCAACCCGTCGCGCGCATCGGGCAAGGCGCGGGCGACGATTACCGACATGGCGTAGGTGAGGTACGACTTTTTCAGGTCCTCCTCGATCAGGAGGTTCTGAACATTGCCGCCGTGAATGTCCGGTGCGAAGCCTCCGGACGTGCGCGAGGAACCCGCATCGCCGGCCTTGTCGGCGGGCGTTTCCGGGGCTTCGTCATCGGGATTTTCGGGCGGGGGCGTATCGGAATCGGCCATAGCTTGTCAGTACGTTCCTTCGCCTTCGCGGCGCTCTAATGGAAGCCAAATCAGTGTAATCTAAGGGCAGGTTTTCGGCTACCTCTGGAAACGCCTAAACGACGATTCCCAAAAGCTTTTTGAGACTCGCTACGAGTAGTTATTCAGGTGTTTTTTCGGGTTCCGCGATTTTGCTTCCCGAAGCGGCAGGCGGTGCGTCGGCGGGGGGCGGGGCAGCCGGAGCATCCGGCACCTCAGCGGACGGCGGCGGAGGTGGCGCGGCGCTTGGCTTTCCGCTGGGTCGCAGGCCATCCCAGGCATCCGGCTGGACTGGAATCTTGAACTGCTCGCGCTTGCGCTCTTCCGGCGATGCGCGCGGCGTGGGACGACCCCAGACGTAATACCAGATCGCGTACCCGCCGCCCGCCACCAGGCAACTCAGCAGCAGACCCAGCACCAGCGGTGCTTTGCTTGCGGGCGGATCGGGCGACGTATCCCAGACGATGGCGTCCTGGTCGCGTCGAATAATGACCTTGGGCCCCGGCGTGCGCGCCAGCGCCTCGGGCGACGTCGCGGCCTCGAGTCGAATCTTTTTGCGCTCGGGCGCCGCGGACGGTTTGCCCGTTTCGGCGGCGGGCTTGGGCGTCTCGGCCTTGCGCGCCGCGGGTTTCCCCGCCGGCTTGGGTGTCTCGGCCGTTTTCATGGCTACGACCGGCTTGACGGGTTCGGCAGGTTCGCGCGGAGTCGGAGGATCCTCAACGGCATCCAGCGCTTCGTGCGGCGTGGTGGAATCTTCGGGCAGCGCGGCCACAGCCGCGGCGGGCGACGGCGGCGTGCGGGCGGCAGGACTGGGTGCAGGCGGCCGGCTTTCGGGCTCGGCGGGCAAGCCGCGGTACTCCGGAGCCAATTGCTCTGGCGGCGGCGGAGCGGCCTCGTCGCTTTCGGGAATCGGTACTTTCGCGCCGCAACGCGGGCAGCGCCCGGTCTTGCCGGGGCTGTCGGGCGCGCGAATTTTCTTCGCGCACTGTTTGCAGTAGACGACGATCGGCATCGCGCCGCGTGGGCTCCCGGTCGCTGGTGGCTAACCGGAACATCTTACGCCAAGCCGCCGAAAAGCTCACGCTCAAGAAGTCCGCCGCGTTTAGTATGAGCGCATGGATTCGAGCGCCCGCGATATCGACGCCGTGATCTTCGACCTCGGTCGTGTGTTGATCGATTTCGACTGGCGCCGCACCATGTCCGCTTGGGGCTTGGGTGCGATCCCGCTGTCCGAGTTGCAAAAGCGCTTTCTGAGCGAGACGGACTTTTTCGACTTCGAGACCGGCGCCATCGATCCAGATGCGTTTCACGCACAGGTCCAGACTTTCGTGGGCCGGCCGCTCTCCTTTGACGAATTTCGCGCCGCCTGGAACGGCGTCTTCAAAGACGAGTTTCATGACACGGTGGAACTCGCGCGGCGCTTGCATCGCGGCGGATCGGTCAAGGTGGGCGTGCTCTCGAACACCAACGTATTGCATGCGGAATACCTGCGCGCTCGGATGCCGATCTTGCGCGAACTGTCTCATGTCTACTGCAGCCAGGAACTGGGCGCGCGCAAGCCCGACGCCGAGGCTTACGTCCGCACCCTGGTCGGAATGGACGTTGCCGCGAACCGCGCGGTCTTCGTCGATGACCTGGAAGAAAACCTGGTCGCCGCTCGCGCGCTGGGTATGCGGACCGTGCTTGCGCGCTCGCCCGAATCGGTCGCGGACGGTCTGCGGGCGCTGGGCCTGGAATAAATAAAGCGAACCCAACAGCCGCAGAAGTAAGGGTCCGGAGTCCTTGGTGAACGCTTTCGGGGGGCGGAGAGCCGCCATGCCGAGCCGTGTGACGCACGATAAGCCCGTGGCCTTCGTGACCGGCGGAGCGATCCGGCTGGGCCGGGCGATGGCCGAGGCGCTTGCCGCCGACGGCTACGATCTGGTTTTGCATGGGAATCGTTCGGCGCGCGAGTTGGAAGCGCTGGCGCGGGTGCTGCGCTCGCGGGGCACGCGCGTCAAAGTGTTACGCGGCGATCTCTCCAAGGCCGTACGCGTCACGCGTCTGGCGCGAGAAGCGTGGAAGGCCTACGGTCGGGTGGACGTGCTGGTGAACAACGCGGCGCTCTTCGCGCCGACACCGCTGCCGCGCCTCGATGCGGCGGAATTCGACCGCTACGTGAACGTGAACCTCAAGGCGCCGTATCTGCTGGCGGCGCAGTTGGGCCGCAAGATGCGTTCGCGCGGGTCCGGACAAATCGTCAATTTCGCGTGTCTGTCGGCTTTCAAGGCGTGGCGCGATTACGTGCCCTATTCGATCTCCAAGGCCGGCGTGGTGGCTTTAACCCAAGGGTTGGCCAAATTGCTCGCGCCTGAGATTCGGGTCAACGCCATCGCGCCCGGCACCGTACTGCCCCCCGAGGACTACTCCGGAGCGGCCCTGCGCACGCTGAAACGGCGTATTCCGCTCAGCCGCCTGGGCCAGCCCGGAGATATCGTGCGTGCGCTGCGCTACCTGTTGAGTGCGGAATTCGTCACCGGACAGATTCTGGTGGTGGACGGCGGGCGTTCGTTGCGCTGAGTAGCGCTATTGACAGGTTTTGGAATGGCCCTGAGACTGCCCGAATGCCGCGACAGGCCATCATCTCGGATATCCACGCCAATGTCGTTGCGTTGGAGACGACGCTGCTGGATTGCGATAAGCAGCAGGTAGACGAGATCGTCTGCATCGGAGATATCGTCGGCTACGGCCCCGATCCGGTGGAGTGTGTAGATCTGGTCCGCCGTCGCTGTGCCTGGACGCTCTGCGGCAATCACGACGTCGCGCTCTTCATGGCCCAGCCGCTGGGATTCAACAAGATCGCCCGCGCGGCGATCCTTTGGCACAAGAACCTCCTTTTGCCCAAGTGGTACAGCTTGCCCGAAGCCCGGCAGCGTTGGAAATGGCTGCAGGGCTTGAGCCCCTCGCGGACGGACAAGAACGTGCTCTACGTCCACGCCTCGCCGCGCGATCCGCTCACCGAGTACGTCGAAGAAGGCGACGTGGCCGACATGGGCTTCGGACCGTCGCAGAAGATTGTGGAAATTTTCGAGCAGATCCCGTGGCTGAGCTTCTGCGGCCACAGCCATAAGCCCGGTGTGATCACTCAAAACTACTATTGGATTAAGCCGCACGAGCTGAAGGACCACACGTACACGTTGCCCGAGAACGAGAAGACGCTGATCAACATCGGTTCGGTGGGGCAGCCGCGCGACCATACGCCCGATTCGTGTTATGTAATTTACGACACCGAGGCGCGGACCATCCGTTTTCGCCGCGTGCCCTACGACGTGCCCGCCGCTCAAGCGCGCTTCAAAGGCAAGCCGGATCTGCACGAAAAAAGCTGCCAGCGGCTCGCCAGCGGCGTCTGAGCCGCGGCGCTATTTCTGCTCGGCCTCGGTCTTCGGCGTTTCGGCCGGCGCGTCCGGACGCAGCGGGATCCCCGCCAGTTCGAAGCGGTAGGCCCGGTTCGCACGGTCTTCCACCCACTGCAGCACCAGCGTCTTGGGCTCGTTCTGCAGATTCATCTTCACTTCCCACGACTGGCCGTTGCCGCTGGCGCTGTGCCCGCCGCCGAGCAGCTTGCCGTCGGCATCGAGCCAGAACATGCCTTCGGCGTTTTCGGGAATCACCGGCTTGTCCGCGCCGCCGGCCGCCACGCCGCCGCCCACGGCCACCGCGCGCATCATCGCCACATTCATGCCCATGCCGCGCTGCCGGCCGCCGAATAGTTCCCCGGCTTGGCCCGAAGCCGTGAAGGCGACTTCCCAGCGCGCGCCCGACTTGGTGGGCTTCTGGAAAATCAGCACGCCGTTGCCGATCTGAATCTGCTTCCCCGCTTCGGCGGCCACATCGAAGGTGCGCTTCTGGACCTTCAGGGGTACTTCGACTTTCACTTCGCCCTTCCAAGTCAACGGGCCCTTAACGTCCGCCCCCGAGGGCAGCGCGGACTGGACCGTGTACACTCCTTTGGTGCCGTGCATATCGAAGCCGCCGCTGCGCATCCCGTTGCGCTGGTCGTTCGCCGCCGCTTCGGTCCCGTCGGGCTGCAGAAAGGATTGTTCGGAAATATTGAAATTCTGGACCGGCAATCCGGGTTCGGTCACCACCGCGCCTTCCAAGGTCCGCGAGGCGTTTTCCGAGCCTTGGCCCTGCATCAGATCGAACTCGCCTTGGGAATGGCTGCGAACCTTGGTGAAGACGAGCAATAACGGCCCGCGCGCTTGCGCAAGCGCCGCGCCGCGTTCGCCCAGATCGCACAAGGAGACCGGCAATTCGCCGTCCGCTTCGGCGCCCGAGAAGCCTTGTTTGACTTGGTACCCCAGCCCCGCCGCTTGCCGCAAGGCTTCCAGCGCTTCGAAGAACATCACATCCTTAAGGTCCAACGTGACCTTCTTCTCGCTTACGCCGGCCGCGGCCACGCTCCAGCCGTAATGTTCTTTAAGCTTGTCCAGGACCTCCTGAACTGTCGCGCCTTCCACCTTGAGCGTCACGCGCTTTGGGACGTCGTAGCGCTTGAGCGCCTCGTTCAGCCCCAGTTCGTTCAGCAGCCCGTTGAGTTGGGACTGGTAATCCAAGTCCGCGTCGGACTTCTTAAGTGCCTCCTGAACGGCCTCGCGAATGGACTCGCCTTTGTTGATCAGGGCCTTGCGAGCGCCGGTACGCTGGTCCGGATCGTCAGCGCGAAGCTGCTCAAGGAGCGTATTAACCTCATCCGCCTTTGGAGCGGCTTCTTCAGACACTGCACCTCGCGACAAACCCAAACTCGCGAGCAACGCCAGGAGTCCCCAAGCCAAGGGCCGTATCTTTAGAATGGGCAATAAGCTAGGCATAGTGTGGCTCCTTACCGTGGAATGTGCAGTTCAATTGCACATGTAGGACGGAATATCCCATGAAGTTGGATGGAGGAAATCCAAAACCCGTGCCGATGCACACAATACAGAGGCTTTAGCGCGCGCGATGCTGCAGGGACCTCCAAAACGCTGCTTGCGTTTCGGGGATCGTTCTGAAAGAATCACGGATCGCTGTAACCGTTAAGTGCAATAGGGTTAACAGGATTCGCAAGGAGACAGGCAGTTGCCTAACAACGAACGTCGTCGCATGGAAATTCGCCTCAAGCGGAAGCGCCGGGCCAAGAAGAAGAAGGCCGAAGGTTTCCTGCGCGTGGTGGAGCGCACCAACGGACGTAAGAAGGTACGCTTCATTAAGCCGGCCGAAGCCTAACCGTAACCCCCTGGATCCGCCGGATGTCCGAGCAGCCGTCCGCGCCGTCTCCTGAGCAGCCCGCAGCGTCGAACGGTTCGGCGAGCCGTAATGGCGTGCACGGACTGCGCGCGGTCATCAGCGACATTCACGGCAACATCGAAGCCTTCGTGGCGGTGCTGAAGGATATCGAACAGCAGAAGGTCGATGAGATCGTCTGCCTGGGCGATGTCGTCGGCTACGGCCCCAATCCCGTCGAATGCCTGAAGCTGGTGCGCAAGGTGGCTCGCTGGAGCCTCTGTGGGAACCACGACGCGGCGATGTTCATGACCCATGCCGTGGGCTTCAACGAAATGGCCGCGCGCGCCGCAGCCTGGCAGCGCAGTTTCATGCGTCCGGGGCTGTTCAGCCTTCCGGGCAAAGTCGCGCGCTGGCGCTGGCTAGAAAACCTGCCCGCGATGCGGCAGGAAGGCGACGCGATGTACGTCCACGCTTCGCCGCGCGATCCGCTCATGGAGTACGTCCTCGAAGAAGACTTTCAGGACATGGGCTTCGGGCCCAGTCAGAAGGTCGTCGAGATGTTCGAGAAGTTCGATTGGGTCTGCTTCGTCGGGCACAGCCACCGCCCCGGCATCGCGAACCACGAGTACAAGTGGATCAAGCCCGCCGAACTGAAAGACCTGACCTACGATCTGCCGTCGGGCGAGAAGACCATCGTCAACATCGGCGCCGTGGGCCAACCGCGCGATCACAATCCGGATGCATGCTACGTTCTGTTCGACGGCCACCGCGTCCGATACCGCCGCGTGAAGTACGACGTCGAGACCACGCAGAAGAAGATTCGCGCCGTTCCCGAATTGGCCGACCGCCTTGCCGACCGCTTGGGCAAAGGCTTGTAACGGCTCCGCCTGACCCGTCGCGCCTTCAACTTTCAGCTTCCACAACCCGTTCGCCGTAAAATGCTTGGTTGCACCTGTGGCGTACGAGGCAACCCCAAGGTTTGCCCGTTCGACGCCGGTGAAATTAGAGCAAAAAGGTTCAACGTGTCCAAACCCACGGTGTAAGAAAGATTGGAAGACAGAAGTCAAGGGGCCGCGCAGAAAAGGCCCCCAACCGAAACGAATCCCACCCCAATCAAAGGAATCGGGTGGATCAGGGTGAATCCCCTGTCCAGGAGGCATGCCATGTCCGCGCACCGGTACGGCGACCATCGAGCGAAAACCGAAGCGCTCTTCGCCGCGTTGCCCGGCCCGCAAGATACGGTCCTCCTATCGCGCGGCGAACTGGCGGCTATCGGCCCCGACCTGCTGAACGAGCCCGAAGATTCGAACTTTGGCGACGCGAACACGGTCTTCAAAGCGCTGCGCCGGATTCAGACGCTGCCGCGGTTGCGTCCGGCCCGCCGGCTGCGCCGGGAGCGCGAAGAAGCCAGCCGTGCGATGCAGGCCGCCGAAGCCATGAAACCGGTCCGGCGTGTGACGGAAGCGCTGCGCCGCGCTTGGAGTTGGCTGCGGGCGTAAGGCTTGAAGCGTAAAACGCGAGTACGGCAAAGGCTCCGCAGGGGTCTTTGCCGTTTTTGTTGGGTCGGCGGTTCGCAACGGCTACCCGATCGCGAGCATCCGCTCCAGGCTGGTCATGCTGCGCAGGCGCACGTCTTCGTCGACGGTGATCTCGTAGCGGTCGTGGCGCAGCGATTCGAGCGTCTCTTCGAGCGAGATCTCGTTCATGTGCGGGCAGCGCACGCTGCATAGCCGGATCATCTCGCGTTGAGGGTTCCGCGAGGCGATGTTGTCGCCCATGGTACATTCGGTGAGCAGCAGGTAGCGCCCGCTCTTCATCTCTTCGACGAACTTGATCATCTGCGTGGTGCTCCCGGCGTAATCGCTGGCCTTGACCACGTCGGGGCTGCATTCGGGATGCGCCAGGACCAAGACATCCGGGAACTGTTTGCGCGCGTTGGTCACGTCGCCAACGGTGAATTTGTCGTGCACTTCGCAGCGCCCGCGCCAGCCGATCATCACTTTCTCCGCGCCGGCGGGTTCCACGGCCTTCGACAGCTTCCCGTTGCGCTCGGGGTACACGATCGCCATGTCCGTCTGCCGCGCCACGTTCGCGGCGAGGTACTCGTCGGGCAGGAAGATGATCTTCTTGTGCCCCTGCGCGAGGATGTGCTTCACCACTTCCTCGGCGTTTCCGCTGGTGCAGACGTAGTCGACCTCGGCTTTCACTTCCTGGTAGCAGTTCACGTAGGTCACGCTGGGCACGCCGGGATAAAGCGCCTTCAGTTCGCGCACTTCGGCTGCGGTGATGCTTTCGGCCAGGGAGCAGCCGCCCTTAGCCGACGGGAGCAGCACCTTGCGCGTGGGATTCAGGCTCTTGGCCGTCTCGGCCATGAACTTCACGCCGCAGAAGACGATCGTCTGGGCCTGTGCCTTGGCGCTGACGCGGGCGAGGTACAGGCTGTCGCCGGTGTAGTCGGGCACGCTATGGAAGAGCGCCGGCTCCATGTAGTTATGCCCAAGGATGATCGCGTTCTTCTCGCGCTTGAGTCGGTTGACCTCGACGGCGACCTCGGCTTTCAGCTTCAGCTCGAAATCGGGCGCCACATCCTTGAGCCGTTCGCGCAAATGCGCGTGCATGGCCGGGACGGTGTCGGGGTACGTGAACGGTCCGCTCATGGTCGAATACCTCGCTATCGGGGCCGCCAGTATGCTGCGATGAACCCGCGGCGGCAAACGCCTTCGCCTGCAACGCTATCTTACCGGGTTTGCCCATTTGGTGTCAATTATACACTAAATTAGGACGGGTTGCGGCAGGCGCTGGTCATGACGTATGCTTACTGCAGCCAGACGAAACCAGCCTTACCCTCGCTCAAGGATACGTCCGATGGATTTCGAAGAGATCGATCCGCTCCAGGCGCACAAGTTGCTTAACCAAGGCGGTTACGTGTACCTGGACGTGCGCACCGTTGAAGAATTTGCCCAAGGCCATCCCGCCGGCGCGCGCAATGTGCCGGTGATGGAGCGCGATCCCGGCACGGGGCAGATGACGCCCAACCCCGAGTTCGTGCGCGTGGTGGAAGCCCATTTCTCGAAGCAAACCGCGCTACTCGTGGGCTGTCGCAGCGGCGGGCGTTCGGCGGCGGCTTGCCAGTTTCTCGCGCAGGCCGGTTACACGCAGCTTTGGAACGTGAACGGCGGTTTCCATGGCCGCTCGCTCCCGCCGGGGATCACGTTTATCAAAGGATGGGCAGCCTGCGAACTGCCAGTGGAGAACGACCTGAGCGACGAGAAAAGTTACGCCGCTCTACGCGCGAAAGCGGGGCTTTGAGCGCCATGGACGTCACGCTCAAGCTGATCTGCCGCAAGCTCCCTGGGCTTGTATTCCAAGACTACCAGCCGGTTCACTTGGGCCTGCAGCGGGGCCAGGAGGTCATCGAGATCGTCCCCGCCGCCAAGCGCCAAGTCACTTATCTGATCCCTGTTTCCGTCGAACTGAAGGGGAAGCGCGTACGGCTCAAGAGCCCGTTCGTGCAGGGCAAGCCCGATGACCCCTTTCTATATCTCGCGTGGGGCGTGATGAAGGGCAGCACATTCGATCGGTTTCGCCGCGCGAAGATCGGCCTGAAGCACCTCACGCCGGCGACCTTGCAGCAGCACGCCCGTTCCGGAACGCCGCTGGAAGCCACCGTGTTCTGCACCGATGCACACGGCGGCCCGATCTGCGCGACGGTTCCAGACGGCTTCATCGAGTGGAAACCCTGAGTACACCAAGTCCTGGACGGCAACCTCTTGGTCCAGGTTGCCGGACAAAGTATAGGGTTGTCGTTCATTTGTGTAACCTATTGATTTAAATTGGGTTGTATTGAAACTGAAACACGAAAATCTACTGGCATGCCATGTTCTGTACCTCCTTTCGTAAGCCGGGTCAGTCCGGCAAACCGACAGGAGTGGAAGCCATGAACAAGACCCTCAAAACCCTCGGAACGGCCCTCACGCTGATCGCGCTGTACATGCTGATCCTGCCCCCGGTCGCGCTGGGCGGCGATAAGGGCCGCAACCAGTACCGCATCGCGCTGAGCGCACGCCACGACGGTGGCCCGGTCAAGGCGATGCCCATCGGGATGCAGGTTCCCGACGAACTGCTGGTCTACTCGACGCCGGACATCGAGATCGAACGCCAGACGCTGCTGGGCTGGCACTACCGCAACGCGGCGCATCTGGCCGCGGCCTTCGCCGAAAAGGAAAACGTGACGCTGCAGCGCACTTCGCTGCCCGGCCGCGTCGAGATCTTCCTCGATCCTTCGGGCGTCGCGAAGGCCACGGGCTGCCCGGCGCGCGAGAACGGGATGCTGGCGGTGGCGCGCATCGACCTGGTCAACGGCTGCGTCTACCTGGGCCGCCGTACGCCGGAAGACTTGTACACGGAGCTGGGCAAGTGGTTCTACTACGGCCCCGACTACCAGTGGGGCAAGAACCGCCTGGAAGACATCAAAATGCTGCGCCTGGCCGAACGCTTCGCCCGCTACTGCCTGAACTCGGGCAACTGGGTCGAAGCCGGCGGAAGCGCCAAGTCGATCTGGTAAGGAACGGACCGCGGGGGTGGTAGCGGGGGGGGGGGCCCCCCGGCCGCCCCGCCCCCCGGGGTGAGCGGGGGCCCCCCCCGGAC
>BTVV01000112.1:0-20328 GCA_045863855.1 Planctomycetota bacterium
GGCTTGAAGCCTCTTAAAAGTGGCAAGATTTTGGCAATGTAGGGAGAATTAGGGGAGTGGGCAATCACGCAACCCTATTTCTCGTCGGAAGTAATAAGAAAACTGGCGGAGAGGGTGGGATTCGAACCCACGATACGGTTTAACCCGTATGCCGCCTTAGCAAGGCGGTGCGATCGGCCACTCTGCCACCTCTCCGCCGAGGCAGAAACACGGCCGGAGCCGTGTGCTATGACCGGGGGTTTATACCAGTAGTCGCAGGCTTTGCCACTCCGTGTTTGCATTCCCCGACTCGGACCTGCGCTTCGCAAATCCTGCGCCCGATATGCGGCCATTCGGGACGAACCGCCGCTTGTCTCGCTCGCCGCATGGGTTATGCCGAAACCATGAGTGCTTCGGTTTCGGATGTCCTGATCGTCGGCGGCGGATTGGTGGGATTGGCCACCGCCGAAGCGGCGTTACGGCGCGGCCTCTCGGTCACGGTGCTGGAACGCGAACGCTTTGGCGCGCGGGCCTCATGGGCCGGCGCGGGGATGCTCAACAACCGCCCGTGGCCCCGCACGCAAGACCCCGACTACCACGATCTGATGCGCGCCAGTCTCCGTTTGCATGAGGAATGGGCGGCACGCTTGCGCCATGAAACCGAGATCGATCCGGGCCATGTCATCTGTGGCGCTCTGGAAATCTTCGTGGCGGGCGACCCGCAGGCGGCGGAGCAGTCGGCGCGGCTGCTGGAAGGCGCGGCCGAGCGCGGAGTCCGCGCCGAGCGCGTCGGCCGCGAACGGATTCGCGAACTGGAACCGCAGATCGATCTTTCGGCCATCGATCACGCTCTGCTGTATCCCGACGACGGGCAGGTGCGCAACCCCCGGCTGGCTAAAGCGTTGATCGCTTCATGCCGCCAGCGCGGAGCGAGGATGCTTGAGGCCGCGGAGGTCGCGGACTTGGCGGTGGAGGGTACGCGAGCGGTCGGTGCGGTCACGGCCGACGGCCGTCGCTTCGAGGCCAAGCAAATCGTGGTTTGCGCCGGCGCGTGGACGGGAACCTTTAAGGAACTCGCTCAACGCGTGCCGCGCATTCAGCGCATCGAGCCGGTGCGCGGGCAGTTGGTGTGTTACCAAACCGAACCGGGAATGCTGACGCGCCTGCTGACGGCGGAGCATCGCTACCTCGTCCCCCGCCCTGACGGTTTGCTGCTTGTGGGAAGCACCATGGAACGCGTCGGATTCGATACGACGACCACTCCGGAAGGGCAGACCGAACTGCGCGCATTCGCCGAGCGCTGGCTGCCTGCGCTCGTCGACCGCGAACCGGTGCAAGGCTGGGCTGACGTGCGGCCGGGCTTGAAAGGTTCCCATCCCATCATGGGCCCGGTGCCCGGCATGACGGGCTTGTTCGTCGCAGCAGGACATTTTCGAAACGGGATCGGCCTCGCGCCGATTACGGGCGAGATCATGGCCGCGTTGCTGGCCGGCCAAAAACCTCCGATACCGATCGAACCATGGCTGCCTCGTGCCGCGCAAGACTAAAAGGATGACGCGATGCGAACGCTATCGTTAAACGGATTGCAACCGGTAGTGCGTACACTGGTGGCAAACGGCTTGGCCGACGGCCTGCCTCGCACTCTGCCGCTGGGCGAACCCTTGGCGCAAGCACGCGAATCGCTGCTCAAACTAAGTGCCGCCACGCTGGGCGAAAGCCCGCCGGCCTCGCATCAGGACGCGCAGGGGTTGCTTGCCGGACTGTGGCTGCTGTTCGACTTCATGCCCGAGAGCCACGCGATCTCGCAGGAACTGCACACCGCGGAAGGCAGCTACTGGCACGCGATCCTGCACCGCCGCGAGCCGGATGCGTCGAACGCGCGCTACTGGTTCGGACGGGTGGGCAATCATGCGCTATTCGCGGAACTGAACCGAGATGCGCGCGAGATCGCGGAATTGCACCCGCAAGCGGATCTAAAGGGATTGGCCGATCAAAAAGCCTGGGATCCGGACGAGTTTGTTGCGCGCTGCACGCACCCCGCGCAGGGTGCGACGCTCGAAGCGCTGCTGGCGCTCCAGCAGCGCGAATGGGCGCTCCTGTTCGATTATAACTTAAGTCGCGCATTTCCCTCGGCCAACCGATAGCCCAAGGAGTCTTTCATGGCGGACAGCCCAATGCTGGTCTTTGTGGGCAGCTACGCGAGCGCCGAGCAAGAAGCGCTTTACGTGTATCGATTTGATTCTGCGAAGGGCGCCCTTCAAAAGGTAAGCGGGTTCACGGGTCTTCCGAATCCTACATTTTTGGCGCTTCATCCGAGCGGCCGATTTCTATACAGCATCGGCGAAACCGGGAACTACCAAGGTAAGCGCGAAGGCTGCGTCGCGGCATTCGCCGTGGATTCGAGCGCGGGCACCTTGAAACTCCTGAACCAGCAGTCCACCGGCGGGCCGGGACCCTGCCACCTCTCGGTAGATGCCGGCGGGCGCTGTGCAGTGGCCGCGAATTACAGCGGCGGAAGCGTCTGCGCGCTGCCGCTCGGCGATGACGGCTTGCTGAAGCCAGCGGCCAGCTTTCACCAGCATTCGGGCAAGGGTCCGAACGCCAAGCGCCAGGAAGGCCCGCACGCGCATTCGGCCAATCTTTCGCCCGATCAGCGTTTCGTTTTCGTCTGCGATCTGGGCATCGATAAGGTCGTCGCGTACGCGCTGGACGCCGCACGATCGGTGTTGACGCCGCACCCGGCCGGAGACCTGTCGCTGGCTCCGGGGGCGGGACCCCGACATATGACCTTTCATCCCAGCCGCCGCTTTGCCTACGTGATCAACGAACTGGGCAATACGGTCGATGCCTGCCTCTACGATGAAGCCGCGGGGACGCTCCGAATTCAGCAGACGGTCCCCACCCTGCCCCACGGATATGCGGACGAAAGCACTACGGCCGATGTGCATGTATCGGCGGACGGGCGCTTTTTATACGGGAGCAACCGCGGGCACGACAGCCTGGCGCTGTACGCGATCGATTCGGCCTCGGGGCTCCTCGCGCCGCTGGGCCACGAGTCGACGCGCGGGCGCACGCCGCGCAATTTTGGGCTCGATCCGAGTGGGAACTGGCTCTTGGCGGCGAATCAGGCGACCAACAACATTATCGTCTTCCGGCGCAACCCGGAGAACGGCCGCTTGACGCCCGCTGGGCCCGTCACGGAAGTTCCGCGGCCGGTTTGTGTGAAGTTTCTGACCGTTAAGCCTTAAGCGGCACGCAAGATTCGCGCAGCACCAGCGCGGCGCCGATCTTAACGTTTTCGCGAGCGACCTCGCGTGCATCGCGCTGGCCCACGATGTGATTCACCGCGGCAAGCGCAAGCTTCTCGATGTTCAAGTGCACGCTGGTGAGCGGTACGGGCAAGTCCGTGGACCATGGCGTGTCGAAGAAGCCCACCACCGAAACATCTTGCGGGATGCGCAGACCCATCGCAGGCAGGTGGCGAAACCACGCTTCGGCCAGGAAATCGGCCGCTACCAATACGGCGGTGGGACGATCGGCACGGGCGAAGGCTTCGCGCATGCGCTGTACGCCCGGACCGTCGTCCTTATTCTCGGGCCCCAGCAAATCGATGCGCAGCGCGCCTCTGGCCTCTTGGTTAAAGCGCTCCAGCCCGCGAAAGACATCCTCCTCGTAAGCTCCGCGCGCGAGTGGACGGCCGAAGGAATGGAACGCAATGTTCCGGTGCCCTAAGCCGTGCAGGTAGCGGCCGACCTGGAATCCGGCGTCCTCGTAGTCGAACAGAATATACGTGGCGTCGGGACGCTCGGGATGCTCCCATCGATTGATTACCACCGGATCGCGGATGCGCTTAGCGTGGCGGCGCAGTTCTTCAAAGAGGAGCAGATCCCCATGGTAGGGGTTGCTCCCCGACATGCCGTCCACGATCAAAGCGCCCGGCTCGCCGTGAATCAGTTCGCGCAACCGCAGTTGCCGAACATACCGCATCGGTTCGGCTTCCAAATCGCAGACCACCACCGCCGCGCCGTGCCGCGAGAGCGCCTCCTTAAGGCAGGAAAAGATATCGCCGTAAAAGTGGCCCGATGTGCGGGCGAACACGCCCACGGCAAAGTCGGCCGCGCCGCTCAAAGAAGTGGCCGAAGCCACAAACGTTCCGCGGCCTTGCGTGGCATTCAGGACGCGTGCCTCGATCAGTTCCCGAATTACGCGTTGAACGGTGTTCAAACTGACTTTGTAGCGGTTTGCCAAGGTCCGAAAGGGCGGTATGCGCTCGCCGGGCTTCAGATCGCCGGTGCGAATGGATTGGATCAGATCGGCTTTAAGCGGATCGCCGAGAAAGCCATCGCCTTTCAACGCGGCACCTCAAAGGTTGGGACCTACGCCAAACACTTTAGCTCCTTCTTAGTTGATATCAATGTGTTACAAATAATTGAATGCCTCCGTATGCTCGTGAAGTCCGAACTTCACCGAACCTTGGGTGGACTCTGTGCATACATTCCCATAAGGATAGGTTCGGGAGCCAAGCGTGGCGAAATTCAGTTACGGCAGCGTGCTAGTAACCGGAGGCGCCGGATTTATCGGCAGCCACCTGACCGAAGCGCTGCTTGCACTCGATTGCCGCGTAACGCTGCTCGATGATCTTTCGACCGGTTCTTGGCGCAACATCGCGCACCTGCACGACCATAAGAATCTTCGAGTCCTCAAGGCCTCAGCGCTCGAACCCGATGTCCTGGATCGCGAAGTGCCGGCGCACGACCTCGTCTACCATCTCGCCAGCGCCGTGGGCGTGAAGCTGATCATCGACCAACCGGTGAAGACGGTGGAGACGATTTTCCGCGCTGCGGAGACGGTACTGGGCGCGTGTTCGCGCTACCGCCGCCCAGTCCTGCTGACCTCCTCCAGCGAAGTATACGGCAAACTCAAGGAAGTGCCGTTCCGCGAGGATGCGGATGTGGTGATGGGTCCGACCGAAAAGCGGCGTTGGGCGTACGCGTGCGCGAAAGCCCTGGACGAATTTCTGGCGCTGGCGCACTTCCATGAAACGCGTCTTCCGGTCTTCATCGTGCGGCTCTTTAATACGGTCGGACCGCGCCAAGTCTCGCAGTACGGCATGGTCCTGCCGAACTTCGTCGAGCAGGCTCTCGAAGGCAGGCCGCTCACGGTTTACGGCGACGGCACCCAACAGCGCTGTTTCTGCTCGGTCTTCGACGCCGTGGATGCCTTGATACGCCTGCCCCAGCAGGCCCATGCGGCGGGGCAGGTCGTGAACGTAGGTTCACAGGAAGAAACGAGCATACTGGATTTGGCCAAACGCGTGATCAAGCTGACCGGCTCGAAGTCCGAGATTCGACTGGTACCGTACGAACAGGCCTACGGTCCGGGCTTCGACGATATGGCGCGCCGGGTTCCGGACCTCACGCGTGCGCGCGACCTGATGGGCTGGACGCCCCAACGCGGCTTGGACGAGATCATCCGGGACGTGATCGCGGATCGACGCTCCTACCGGCCCAATTAACCCTGCACTATGCGATTGCAAGGCATTTGATCCCAACAAGTTGCGGAAATTTATCGAGATTCCGATAACCTGGCCTGCATTCAAAACATTTTAAGGAATGAGCATGTCCCGGCCTGCTGCGGATTGGGACGATTGGATTAAGCAGCATTGGGCCGAGGTTTACAGCCTCCTGGTCGCCGCCACGGGCGACCGCGCGCTGGCAGAGGATCTTGCTCAGGACATTTGGCTCACGGCTTGGCGGAAGGGTCTTCGCGCCGGACCGGGTGCGCGGGCTTGGTTCCGGCGAGCTGCGCGATACGTGGCTTTGAATGCAAATAGGAAGGCCCATCCGCGCGCTCTGGATCCTGAAGCGCTGGCCGCATGGATGGATGCGCAAGCAGTGAATTCCGAGGAAGTCGGCGGGGGGTTCGAAGAAGAGCGCGAAGATCTGAGGCGTTGCTTGAAGGCTCTACCAGAGGCGGACCGCGAACTTCTGGCTGACTTTTACGATAAACAACGCCCAATCGTAGAGCTGGCAAAGGCAAGCGGACAGTCGCCAGGCTACGTGAAACAGAGATTGTTCCGGTTGCGCTTAGAACTGCGCGCATGCCTGGAGCGGGGCAGGAAGGGATCCACAGCGCATGATTAGCGGCCCTTCTTCCGAACGACCGTGGGGCGATGCCGAACCGCCTGCCGATCCGGCGGCATTCGAGACTTGGGCGGCACGCACGGAACGCGAACGCGATGCTGCTCAACGCCTGGATGAAGAATTGCTCCTCGATGCGCTGCTTCACGCGGAGCTTGCGGAAGAGATTCCTCCGGCGCCCGCGCGCACTCGATCCGCAAGAACGGCAGTTCCTCAGTCGACTCGAACGGTCTGGAATGGGGGCTGGCTTGCGACGGCCGGAAGCATCGCAGCGCTGATCGCCTTGACCGTACTAACGGGGTGGTTGTACGGACGCCGGAGCGCGGACGGCCCGGTGGTGGAGCGCGGCTCGCTTACACCTGTAGGCTCGTTGGGGCCAGATCGCGAATTACTGAAGGTGCAGAAGAACGGCCCTGCCCAGGTGCTGTTGAAAGACGGATCGCGCGCGGAATTCGCTTCGGGAAGCGTAGTCAAGCTGGCTGCCCCTCGGCGCGTGGAATTGCATGACGGGAGCGGGCGGTTCAAAGTCGTGCCGGGATCAGAACCGTTCCGCGTTTGGACGCCACGGGGCGAGATCGAGGTGCTGGGAACGGAGTTTTCTGTGGAACTGCGCGGCGGGGTGCCGCCACAGCCGGTTACGGGAGGTGGGGACGATATGGACACGAGTCGAAAGCTGGGTCTGGCCTTGGCCGTGGCGGTTCTGGCCGGGCGCGTGGAAGTACGCCGCGACGGGGAACGGGTGACGTTGAGCGCTGGAGAAAGCCGAGTCTTCGCAGAGGAGGACGCGGGCGAGGAGGGTCGCGCGGTCGCCAACGCGAACAAAGATCGGCAGCAGGGGCTCCGCGCGGCGCGCGCGGCACTCTCGAACGCCTTGGGCAAGACACCTGCCGAAGCCCATGCGGGGCTGGAAGAGGCCATGGCGGCGCTCGAAAAGGCGGAAGTCGAGTTAGAAGACGCGGAGGAAGCGGCCGGTGAAGCGCGCGGCGCCGAAGGTCGAGCCAAAGCGAGGGAAGCGGTCAACAAGGCCGCAGCCAAACCGCTCGATGCGCTAGCCAAAGTTGCCGGTCAAGCACCCGAACAAGCCCGAGCTTCCATCGAGCAGGCGATGAATGAAGTGAAGAAGGCGCAAGAGCGAGTTCTAAAAGGGTTGGATAAAGGTGACGAAGCGGGCGGCGACCGGCCAGACGAAGGTCTCGGTAATCGAGGAGGTCCGCCTGAAGGCGTCGGCAAGCGCGGCGGTCGGCCCGATGGCGCGGGCCAGGGCGGCGGTCGGCCGGAAAGAGCTGGGAAAGCCGGCGGAAAGCCGGACGAGTTCTAAGCGGTTCTGCCCTCTCCCGTCCGCCATGGGCGGGAGAGGGATTTCCCTACGCTGCATTCCCAAAGCCAAGCTGGGCGTTACAATGCCATCCCTCGGCGCGGAGTGGATCGGCATGGCACAATTATCCCCAAACGACCGTCGGCTAGGCGAGATTCTTCTGCACCGCAAGCAGCTCGATGCCACGCGCTTGCAGCAGGCCCTGATTGAAGCTCCAAAGTTAAACCTGCGACTGGGCGCCTACTTGGTGGCGCAAGCGTGGATCACACCCGAGGAACTTCGTGACGCCGTGGCTTTGCAGGCGAACTTACCGACCGCCGACTTGCGCACGCTAGAGATTCCAGAAGCCCTGAACCGCATATTTCCGTACCGCGCGCTGAAGGATCACCGCTGCGTGCCGTTTGAAGAAACGCCCTCGTACGTCTGCCTGGCCATCGCCGAACCGTTGAAACTCAGCGCGTTGCGCGAACTGGAGTACGGCTGCCGCCGGCCCGTGAAACTCTTCGTGGCTCAGGAACGCTTGGTCGATCAATGCCGCGACAAACTCTACGAAGGACGCATTCCGCGGCAGTTCACGCGCTTCAAGGCGACGATTCCGGTTGAGTTGCAGTTCTGCACGCGCATCGGCACGCCGATCGAAGAAGCGATCCGCACGGTGACGACGGTGGACATCAGCCAAGGCGGTCTGGGCGTCTTGGGGTTGCCCCGCGTGCCCAGCGCCATTCCCGAGCGCCGGCCGAAGGACGTGTACGCGCAGGTGACGCTGAAGGACCCGGAGTACGAAGTAAAAGCCGTCTGCCAGGTGCGCTGGCTGCGCGAAGCCGGTGGCCGTGCGGAAGGCTTGGAGTTTCTCGCCGGTCTGGAAGTCGTCGAAATCCGGCCGCAAGACCAGCAGCGCCTTTTGCAGCTTTGCGTCAAGTATTCGCGGGCTTAGTGACCACGAAGAGCGTAATCAAAATCGTCCGCCGGCCGCCCCGTTCGGCGGTCCGGCGGACGTCGGTTTCGCGCAGCGAGGGCAACGAAACCTGAATCAATAAAGTACGCCTCCTGGGGCTCGGTACAGCCCTTCATACGCATGTGCGATTAGGTCCACGCAACGTTCAATACCCAGCCTCGTCGCATCCAGAATCAGGTCGTAGTGTTCGGGCGCCTGGATGTCCTTTCGGAAGAAGCGCAAGGAAAACTCCCGTTTGCGCCGGTCGGTATCGGCGATCCAATGCAACGCCCTCGCCTCCGTGTATCCTTTGGTCCGTTTGATAAAGTCAATCCGCTCTCGCGGTTCGGCAATCAGCCGAACGCAGACGCCTTGCAACCGGGGCAGGAAGAATTGGGCCATCCCGCCTAGAAAGACGGTGGAACGCAAGCAAGCCGCCGCATACACCGCGCGTCCCAGGCGTATGGCATAAGCCTCCATGCTGGGCTCCTGGGGCTGGAGCAAGCCCAGCAGAACTTCGTCCAGGCACGTAGGTGGACCTTCCTCCAATTGCTCAAGCCGCTCGGGTGTGGTGTGTAAGACCAAGGCCAACTGATCCAATAGAGGCCTGCCGACATAGCGCAGCTTCAACCGTTGAGCCAGACGTTGGCAAATCGCCTCGCCATCGGCTCCGGGTTCCCGCGAAACGGAGATGTAAGTCTGTACGCGCTGTGCGCCGACCTCAATTCGCGAGGCTTCCCTTGTGCAGAAATCCTGCGTCCAGATCTCCCGTCCCACCAACGGCTCATGTATCAAGTTCAATGGCAATGTTCGCGTCATCATGGCCACCTCCCAAGCGCACGAATGCGCCGAATCTATCGAAGGGAGACAGCGCCACTGCCGTGGCATGCCGCCACGAGGCGGGCGAGTCGCAAAATATCAGGATGAAAAAAGGAACAACGGTTATAGGTCGAAGGGGGGACCGCGTGAGGCGCAGAGTAACGGGTCGCCGAGTTGGCGCTGCATGATCTCACCGGCGCTTAAAGCTTCGTTCGAAGCCAGCGCCGGCCCGGTCCATCCGAGCATGCCGGATAACGTCCAACCGCAGGGCAGGCAACGCTCGCGCAATTCCTCCGAATCTTCGCCACAACGGACTTGTAGCAATTCGATCGAATTGCGCGAATGGAACGACAGTCCGGCCTCGTGCGGAAGATCCCGACTCGCAGCCATGTGAATACGGGATGGGGCGAGCTTAACCGGTGCGATATTTCCAAAGCCGCCCATACCTGCCAAGGCAATGGCGGCAAAGACAAACCCAATTATCAGCGGTCTCGTGCCCATCGAAAATACCCCGCAACTACTTGACCTCGAGCCCATTAGCTTTACAGGTAAAGCGCCCCTCCAAAATGGGAAACGCACGCGCTTGCAAATACCTTCATCATTCTTCGACAATCTGAACTTACCCGCCTTGAATGGTGACCTCCGCACGTGTGCCTTGGCGTACGTCAAATTGAATTTGGGCGCCCATGCGCGAGATTAAAAGCAAGCCGCGGCCTCGGTTTACATGTTTCATCAGTCGGTCGCTCTCGGCGGCAAGTTTCTGAGCATGATCGAAGCCCGGACCGTCGTCGTGCACGACCAGGTGCAGCGCACTTTTCTCCAGCCCGCACGCCACGCGCACTTCCCCGTGCGGGCGGCCACGGCAACCGTGCTCGATCGCGTTCTCGACTAATTCGCGCAAAGCGATCTTGAACCAATTGACGCGCTGCTCGTCAAAGCCGCGACGCAGTAATTCGGGCTCGACGGATGCCACGATCCGTTCAACCTCCTCGAACTGAGCGGGGCTCAAGCGCCACTCAAGCCGAATGGGCGAAGAAACGGGATCGGAACCGGCAGTCATATACGGAGCGCAAAACTCCTTGAGAGCAGACGGCTCAAACGCTCGGTTACGTGCGTCCATTATTACGGGCTAGGCATCCAGCGGCAATACGGCAGTCGAAAAGTGCACACGTGAAGTCCGCGCCTCGTCCTTGACGCAGAACGAAAGTACGCCTCATAATCAGGATGCCTGCTCTAGAAGGCTAGCAGCCGGAGAACGTATGGAACTCTCGATTCACGTATCCGAACTCAAACCGGGCATCATGGTCTTGCGCGCCTCCGGTCCAATCTACAACGATTCGGCGCGCGGCTGGGAGCAGCAAGTGCAGCGCGAGCTGAACGCCAAGCCTTCGGCGCTCTTAATCAATCTTTCCAAGGTGACCTACATCACGAGTTGGGGCATGGGCGTTTTGATCGCCTGCAGCGGGTCCCAGGATCAGGCCCGCGGAACGCGAATCGTGCTGGTCGGTGCGCAGGGCGAAACAAGGGAGTCGCTGCGGCTGATGGGGCTCTTCGAACTCTACACCGATGCGCCCGACGAAGAAGCGGCTCTGAAACTCCTGGAGCGCGGAGCTTGAGATCGCACGGTCGTATCATTCCCGAGCCGCACGCATGAGCCGGACGTTCTCCCTACCCTCGGAAGTTTTTCCGCGCAGCGGCGTGACGCGTATGCTGCACGAGCCCGGGTGCGTGCGCTTCGTGGTCGCGATGTTTATCGAGCATCCCAATCCGCCCAACAGCCATACGGACATGGTATTGCCGGGCTTCGCCGCCAATCTGGTCCTGCGCGGAACCGGGCGTTACATCGATTCGAGCGGTACGTCCTACCGCTTGGAGCCCGGGGTGCTGTTCCACCGCTTTCCCGGGCGCAAGCACAGCAGCTTGTACGACGCCGGGACGGACTACGCGGAGTGCTTCGTCGTCTTCGACGAGCATTCCGGACAGGGCTTAGCGGCATCGGGGATGCTCCCGCGCGAGCCGGTGTTGAATGTCGGCGTGCAGCCCAGCATCGTGCGCGAGTTTCGGCACTTGTTGCGGCGCTTGGAAGCACCCGAACGCGAAGTGCCAGGCCGGCTGGCGTTGTGGGAGGCGACTCAATTTCTCCAGGGGCTTTGGGAACGAGCGCGGTTGCGCGGCGAGCAGGATACGGAAAAGAAACTGATCGACGAAGCCTGCCGCTTGCTGGCCGGAGCGGCCGACGGCCGCGAACCGCTGGAACAAATCGCCCGGGAACTGGGCCTTTCGTACGCGACCTTCCGCAAACGCTTCCGCGAAGCGACCGGACTCTCGCCAGGCTCGTACCGCATTCGACAGCGCCTGCAGCGCGCCTGTCAACTCCTACCCCACCACTCGATCAAGCACGTGGCCGCGGAGTTGGGCTACCGGGATCCGTTTACCTTCTCGGCGCAATTCAAGAGCGCCATGGGCGTATCGCCGCGGGCTTTCAAGCAGAAACTGGGACAGAGTCAGGGCGATTGAACCGGCAACGGGCTTCCAAGCATAGGTTTTTTGATAAACCATGTGCGTCGATTGCGCTGCGGACTTTACTTCTCAGAAAGCCTCCAATCTTAGTGGCCGAGCCGTGTACTGAATTTCGGCGCCATCGAGCCCGGGAGACGATCCTCATGCGTAACGCGATCCTGACGGCCTGCGGACTGAGTGTTCTGCTGATCTCCGGCCTGCGAGCCGGCGAAGCGCCCAAGTACCTTTGGGTCGAAGGCGAAAAGCCCGCGGAACAAAAGGTCCAGCGCCATCCCTGGTGGTACGATCAGGCGAATAAGGAACTTCTCTCGGGCGGCGACTTCATCTCGCACTGGAGCGGCGAGCAGGCCGGCGAGGTGCGCTACGACGTGGAGGTTCCCTCCGAAGCCGCGTATGAATTCTGGGTGCGCGCCAATTCCGCAAGCACGAAACTTTCCTATAAGCTCGGCGAAGGCGCGTGGACGCCGATCGACATGGAGAGCCTGAAGCACGATCAAGTCAATATTGCGGCGGACGGCAAAATCGACGTGCGCTTTCTGTCCTGGGCCAAGGTGGACAAACTGAAACTGACCGCGGGCAAGCACTCCTTCGCCTTCAAATTCCATAGCGACAACAACAAGCACGGCATGCTGGACTGCTTTCTGCTTTCGCGCGTGCCCTTCGTCCCCGACGGCAAGCGCAAGCCGGACGAAAAAGCCGCACCCATCCAGGTGGTCAGCGAGGAAGGCCGCTGGGCATTCGCGGCGCCACGCGACGAATTCAAATCCGAAGCGTTGGTGGATCTACGCAGCTTGAATGAGCAGGTAGCCGGAGAGTCCGGTTACGTCCGGCGCAGCCCGGACGGCAACGGCTTCGTACGCGGCAACGGCGAAGCGATTCGATTCTGGGCTGTGAATACCGGCGCCAACCACCGGGCGAACGTGGACCTGGAGCGGCATGCGCGCTGGCTGGCCAAGCGCGGCATCAATATGGTTCGCCTGCACTCCAGCATCGCGCCCGATCCCAAGAAGGGGCAGAAACTCCACGAAATTAACGAAAAGGAACGTGAAGCGACCTGGAAGGCGGTGGCTGCGTTCAAGAAGGCGGGAATCTACACTACCTATTCTCCCATTTGGATGGGCCACACGCCCCTGAATCCCTCCATGGGCTATCTGAACGACGGCGGGAACAACAACTGGGGTCTGCTCTTTTTCGACGACCGCCTGCAGGCGGCGTACAAGTCGTGGCTGAAGGCGCTTCTCGGCGAGCCCAATCCGCACACGGGCATCCCGCTGGCGAAAGACCCGGCCTTGGCGATCTTCCAGCTTCAAAACGAAGACAGCCTCCTGTTCTGGACTCAGCAAGGCATAAAAGGGGAAGCGAAACAGGTTCTGCGCAAGAAATTCGGCGCGTTTCTGAAGGAGAAATACGGAAGCCTGGAGAAAGCGGCGGAAAGCTGGGGCGATGGCGCCGTGGTGGCCGGAGATCAGGATAAACCCGACGACTTCGCCCAAGGCGAGGCGGCACTGGCCATCGTCTGGGAAATGACGCAGCGGCGCGGTTCGCCGGGCCTGCAGAAGCGCATCAACGACCAGCACGAATTTTTCTGCAAGACGATGCATGCCTTCAATGCCGCCATGGGCAAGTATCTGAAGGAAGAACTGGGCTGCCATGCGCTGGTGAATGCCGGAAATTGGCGCACCGCGGATAATAAGATGCTCTTGGACGGCGAACGCTGGTCGTATTCGGCCAACGACGTCCAAGGCGTGAATCGCTACTACGGCGGCGCGCACGAAGGCCAGCACGCCGGTTGGGCGATCGTCAACGGGGATAAGTTCACCGACGAGTCGGGGCTGCTGCGTCCCCGGGAATTGCCCTTTACGCTGCGGCAAGTGGCAGGCGCGCCGATCATCATTCCGGAAAGCTCCTGGGTGCCGCCTCTGGGTTACCAGTCCGAAGGCCCGTTCCTGGTCGCGGCGTATACCGCGATGAACGGCGTGGACGCATACTACTGGTTCGCCACCGACCAGGAAGACTGGCGCGATCCGGGCAGCGCGAACGGATTCCTGCCTTCCGAAGGCAAGTGGATCTGCACGACGCCGATGCTGGCGGGGCAATGGCCGGCGGCGGCGCTCCTGTTTCGCAAAGCGTACGTGAAGCCGGCCGCCGAGCCGGCCGTGTACGAGGAACGCAAGCTGGAGGACATTTGGAATCGCTCGATGCCGCTGCTGCCGGAAGAAGCCGGCTTCGACCCCAACCGCGACGCGGCCTACTTGCCGCCCGAGTCGAGCGTGAAGGGCATTGCGAACCCGCTGGCGTACCTCGTGGGGCCGGTGGTGGTCAAATACGACGGCGATCCTGCCAAAAGCAAAGTGATCGACTTGGCTTCCTTCATCGACGAAGAAAAGAAGACCGTCCGCAGCAGCACCGGCGAACTGGTGCTGGATTACGGCCAAGGGATCTGCACCCTCAACAGCCCCAAAGCGCAGGGAGTTTCGGGATTCCTGAAAAAGACGGGCGCCTTCAAGCTGGAGACGATCGAACTGACCACCGCCAACGAGTACGCGACGCTGCTCGCGGTGAGTCTCGACGACAAGCCGCTCGCCGAATCGGCGAAGATCCTGATTCAAGTCGGTACCACCGAGCGCCCTGCGGGCTGGGCTACCAAGCCGAGCAAGGTGGATCAAGGCAAGCGCGACGGCGAAGAGATCGTTTCCTTCGGAAAAGCGCCGTGGCAAATTGTCCAAACGGATGCCACTTTGACGGTTAAGAATTCGAAGCTTCGTGTTGCCGTGGTCTGCGATGCGAACTTCATGCCGCTCAAAGAGATGCCGCTTGAAGCCGTTGCCGACGGAAACAAGTTAAAGCTTCCAACCGATGCGCTGTATGTCGTCCTGAAGGATTAGCAGAAAATTGCAAAGGCGCGAATGACCCGATAGGCGTTCGCGCCGATTCTTTTAATGCCGCGCATTCCACGTGTTAGGTACGTACTCCCACCCATTCGAGTTGACGAATCCGTTTTAGTATGGTTCGGTGAAAGCATGAGGGGGTCCGCATGCCCCCGAGCCGATACGGTGTCCCGAGAATATGCAACCAACCTGAACGGGATAAGGTCGGCACGTAGCCCCGTCGATTTGAGGGCACGCTTATGCCGCACAACCAGAACGTATGGCTGGTGGAACACGACAAACCCACGCGCATGGCGCTTGGAAGGCTCTTGCGATCCAAAGGCTGGCAAGTTCGCGAGTTGGCCCGGCGTTCCCAGGCGATTCCTTACTGGCGCGCCTTCGGAGCGCCGGATCTCGTTATTCTCGATGCCGCCGAAGTCGGCGAGACGCTGGCTCAAGACGTGCGCATGTTCCGACGCTTATGCGGACCCGGATTGCCCGTCGTCGTCCTGACCGCGAAGGCCTCGTTGGCACAGCTTGCCGAAGCGTACGTTGCGGGCGCTTCGTTCTGCCTGACCCAGCCGCTCGATACGGAATTGCTGGCTAAAGCCCTGGAATACATTCTGGACGATCTACCGCCCGTACGGGCAGACAAGATCGAATTGGAGTTATTGACGGCCGATGGTTTTTATTTCGGCTGATGGTTAACGCGAATAGGCGGTCTGTCCAGGGGGAGCAGACCGCAGAGGGTATGCACCATGAACGAGCTTCATTTGCTCCTCACGGAAGTACCTCAGCGCCGCAACCTCGGCTCGCATGCCGGTCCTGGAGTCCGACACAGGCAGCGCAACCTTTCCATCACCCAACCCGGAGCGCATCGTGCTTTCTGGGCCGGCGCGGGCCGCTCGGCCAGCGCATCTTCCACGCAACTACGCCCCCAAGCCATCCCGCTCGGCGCCGATGTTGAGGGCGATGCGCACCGCTCGTTACAGACCGCGATCCGGCCGAAGCGTGTTCTGTTGGTCGAGGGCGATACGTGGAGCAGACAAGTTTTGAGTCGCATGATTGAAGGCCGCGGCCTGGACGTTTGTGCGGCCGGCGACGGGTTCACGGCCCTGCAGCGCCTGCAATCCGGAGTGGCCTTCGATCTTGTGCTGTTGGGGCTTGAACTTCCGGGCGGCGGCGGGATGGGCCTGCTCAACCGTATGCGCGCGGACGGCCTCCAAACGCAAGTGGTGGTGCTTGCGCGGCAAGCCTCTGGACGAACCATCATGGCCTGTCACAAGGTCGGCATCGCCTATTGGTTGTCGAAGCCGATTTCGGAGGTGGAACTGGATCTCGCGCTTGATTTCACCGTCGGCGAAAACTCGCCCGAAGAGCGAACCGCCATTCTGGCGCGCTTGAACGCACTGACCGAACGCGACTGACACCTGCGGTCAGGGCGGTTCGGAGGTCCACACATACGGCATTCCCCTATTCGGATCGGACCATTGCCAGCCGCGACCTTGCTCATCGGCGCCTCGAAACCGAATCAGGAGGCCGCCTGGAGGCGCCGGAAGGTCGATCGCGTACAAACCGGTGGACCCCCGAAGGCTTCGCGCCTCCCAATCCCGCTCGCTGCGCAAGGGCTTGAACAGCACTTCGATTCCCACAGGCTGGCGCCCCAGCGGCGGAAAGCGCAGCTCGATTCGCGTTCTACCTTCACGGAGTTCCACCTGTAATGCCGGCACATCCAGGTCCGCGGGCGTCTGGGTCGCGCGCTCCCATAGGCGCGGCTTATCGACCCAATCGGTCCCTTCCTTACCGCGCTCGGAAAGACGCTGCAGGGACTCAGCCACGCGCACCAATCTCGGCGTCATGGAAGCCCAAGTGAAATCGGCGCCGGCGCGGAGCGGATCTTGAACGGGCAGAAAGACACGGTCGGATTCGTCCGCCAACACTCGCCACGCCGCGACAGATGCGTTCATCTCGTCCGCGGCGATGCGAGCCCAGCGCGGATCGACGCCCTTGCGGAGTAACGCCCAAGCGCACAGCGCTCGCCAGCGTGCGGCGGTTGAAGCGCCTAACGCGGCCAGTGCGCGCGCTTCGGCGCAAAGCTCGATGAGCGCCTCCGGTGCGTGGGCGGCTTCGATACGCGCCAAAAGCGCATTCGCTTCTCTGCGCACTTCGGCGGCATTGACATCCAACGTCGCGGCCGCTTGCCAAGGAGATTCGCGCCATTCCTGGCGGCCTTCGGCCACAGCCGCGGCCCATTCCAACGGCGAACATCCGCGCGCGCTGTCCAAAGGCGCCAGCGCCGCCCAAGCCTCGAGCGAACGAGGCGCGCCGGACTTCCCGCGTTCGAGCAATCCCGGCTCCAACTCCGGCGCCGACTCGCGATGATCCAGCCCGGGACACGCGCCGGCGTAAACCTGAGGCACGATACGGCTCATGCGCGCAAGCAGAGCAAAGGCCTGCAAGCCGGACTCAGGTCCGTGGCGTCGGACTGCCGCGCGCGCAAGTACGCCGTTCGATTCGAGCGGATCGTAAGTCAGCCGGCCCCAGTTGCGGTAGAAGTCCGCATTCAGTTCGAATTCGTAACGCATGCCCGGCGGCGGATTGCGGTGCCGGGCACTCAGTTCGGGCGCACCGTACGCCCAGGCCGGTTCCAGCGAGAAGCCGCGTGCGCCGCCGAGGCGGAAACTCCGCGCCGCCGTGCGTATGAATTCCGGATCGGCCCATCGAAATACGCGATGCGTCCCTGCCGCGCGCACCTGCCAGACGGGCTGGAAATTTCGATTCGGCAGCAGGAAGTCCTGAAAGCCGTAATCTTCGCCGCGGCCGTGAACCGCCGGGTAAGGCAGACCCAGATGCTCGCCGTTGAACTTGAGTTCCACTCCCAGCGCGCCGCCGGCCGCGCGCGAAAGTTTGCGCACGGTATCGAGATCGGTGCCCCAAGAGCGCGTGTAGAAGGCGCCTTGGAAGCCCGCTCGCCGAGCCGGCTCTACGTATACCTCCTCGAAAAACTTGACGCCGTCGGCGCCTGACCGCTTGAGCCGCGCCCCGAACCAGGCAAGGCCGGGAACGTCACGCACGATTCGCGCAGCCGCGCCGGCGTCGTCTTCGATGCGCTCTTCCTTGCCCCGACCGTAATTCATGAGCCCCACGCGAATACCGCGCGCAGCAGCATGTTCGACGATTCGCTTCAAGACCGCTCGGTACCGAGCCGCATCCTCCCCTGCTCCACCCAATAGCACCACCGCATCGCCAAAGGCGGTGCTCTGCGGTTGATACGTGCCGTGAAGATCGATCAGGTTGAAGCGGCTGTAAGCGAGCAAAGCCAACAGCTTGCTCCAGCACTCGGCGTCTTCGAACCAGGCGGCCAGCTTACCATGGGCACCGACATGCAGGAACAGGTTTAGGGCTCGTAAGTCCACGAACGGACGCTGCGCACGTGGAACCAGCCGGGCGCGCACGCTCTTCCAGTCCTGGCGTGGCTGGGAATCCGCTAATTGTTCGGCCAATTCGAGCAAGCCGTACATCGCCCCGGCGCCGTCGCCGCCGCGTATCGTGATAGGCCCGTCGGTGGGCGCCAAAAGGTCGTACGCTTCCGCGCCAAGCGTCGAACCGGAAGCCGGGATTTCGACCCGTATCGACTGCGGGGGAAGTCCTGCAAGAGAGCCTGAACGCTCCAGCACGCCCAGGACTTCACCTGCCGCCCACCGCACGGCATCCGGCGGGCGGTCGGGAAGCACGAGTACGTCGGAGTCTTCAGCCTGGAGCGCCAGAGGCAGGAGCCAGCAGACCCCAACCCATGCCATCCATAGAAACGTGCGTGAGGTAACGTTCACGTGAGTCTCGGCGCCAAATGGACCCCAAGCGCGGCCATGCGGCCGCCGTCCGGCTCAACCGACCAGTGCCTGCCACGGTACACGGTCGCTACCGTGCGTAAAACCTAAGTCATGGACTGGCAGGCGCATATTGAACTAGGTAATATGCACAACGGGGCGTTCAGCACTTTTAGGGAGTATCCAAAACATGGCCAAGCCGGCCAACTGGAAGTTGCGAGCCGCGATTGCAATTGCCGTGCTTTTCCTGGGCGGGATCGGGTTTGTGTTCTCGTCCACCGGCTTTGAGGTTATGCGTGACAAGCTGCGCCTAGCCTATCAAGAAGCGCCGGAGAACGAACGGAGCACCCATTGGGCAGCGGACTACTGGCTGCAATTGGCTTGGTTCGAGGGTTTTATCTGCGGAAGACGTGAAATCGCCAACGAGTTGTACTTCGAGTTTATCGGCATCCAACCCACGGACGGCATGTCTTTTATCGATCGCTATCGCAAGACTGGCATGCTTAAGTGGAACGGCCTGATGGATCCTGACACCAAGAACCGAAACGGCTGGGGCATTTGGCACGATCGATCGCCGGAAGCCTTCTTTAACTACCTGGAATTGAATCAATCTTTCCACTCCGCACAATCCTTGTCCGCCGAAGCCGAGATTTATCACATCGTCTTTCACGACCTGTACATGCGCGTAACTCGGTCGCAGCGTCCACACCCGAAATTTTACGTCTGGTGGAACAAGGTCGACACGCGCTTTTATAAGGCTTGGCGTGGCGCCACACCCTTGAAGGTGGTCCCGATGCCCTCAGGCTATGAAGGACCACCCGTGGAGTAGTTGCAAGTCGTAGCCTGGAATTGTATTACGAGGTTTTTCCGAAGCCCGAGCCAAGTCTACTTTTCGGCTAAGTGCACCAGTGCAACAAGCGTCTGCCTTGCGAACTCGGCGGCTAAGTGGTTACAAAGTCCACCGAATGGACGTCCCATCAATAGGTTATACCAAGGGCGTCGTCCACGGATGCAGATCATGCGTATGACTCGGACGTGGTTGCCGAGCTTCCAAGCCGCCTTGGCGTTGGGGTGTGCCTTGCTTGCGTTCCTCGGGCAGCAGGCGGCAGCCGAAGATGCAAAGGTTCCACTCAAATCGCTAATCGATCAGTTGCGAACCGCGGACCTTGCACAAATCAAAAAGGTCGAGCAGGAATTGATCGGTTTGCCGGCCGCACGCACGCTCGAGTTAATGCGCGCATTTCAATCCGAGCGCGATCTGCAAGCTGCTCGCCACTTGGCGCATGTGCTTACCAAACGAGGCGTTCTCTTCGCGGCCGTTACCGATCTTCCGCAAGCCATCCAACCCGAAGTTCGCAGACTTGCCGCGGCCTACTTGGGCGCCTCCGACGCACCGGCACTCCGGCAAGCGCGCGTTGAGCTTGCCGCGTGGGGCCATGCCGGCGCCCCCTATTTGTTGACTGCATTGAACAACCGCGGACAGCCCCTACCTCGCCGTCGCGCCGCCGCGGCGTTGGCGGACATGACGCATGCCCCGGCTTATTCCGTACTGGTGGAAAGCTTGGAGGACGATGCGGCGTATAGCGAAGTGCGGGGCGAACTGCTGGCGCACCCGGTAGGCGCCGCCGAAGCGCTGATTCGAGACGGTATGGGCGCGCGCTCCGAGCGCATCCGCAGGCGTGCGGCTGAACTCCTCGGCTGGCTGAACCCTCAAAATTCTGGCGCTCAGGCCGTACCGACCCTGCTGAAAGGCTTGAGCGACCGGCAGCCGGCGGTGGTGCTGGCATGCCAGATTGCGCTGGCCAATCTGGCCGACGAATCCCTTTTCGAAACGCTGCTGAAGCAAATTCAGCAAGCTCCTCCCGCCGACCGGCTCCAGGCGCACGCCGCGGCCGTGGGTCTGGCGCGCGCGGCCGGTGCAGCCCAC
>BTVV01000113.1:0-20285 GCA_045863855.1 Planctomycetota bacterium
GTTTTGAGCTACCTGGAAGTCTGTAAACACAACGGGGACCGTTCTTTCGAACGGTCCCCGTTGGGACAGAAGTCCAAAGTGCGTGAGTATTACTCGCTCTTCTTGGCTTCTTCGCCCGTCTTGGCTTCGCCCGTCTTGGCCTCTTCGCCCGTCTTGGCCTCTTCGCCCGTCTTGGCTTCGGTC
Organism: Planctomycetota bacterium; assembly: GCA_045863855.1. GTDB lineage: Bacteria > Planctomycetota > SZUA-567 > H5-PLA8 > H5-PLA8 > H5-PLA8. The sequence goes on from BTVV01000113.1 coordinate 184, forward strand.
TTGGCTTCCTCAGCATTCACCATCGGCGAGCTGACCGCCAGACCCAGACCCAACAGAAGCGCCATCAAGTACCGCATGACTACAACTCCTTTCCTCGCTGCTCTGACAGTGCGGTTTCCCGGTTCGCGAACCATTCGCGCCCGTACACTGTCTGCGTCTCTGACGAGACTTGAGTATTTTCCTTCAAATCGAGGCAACTTGCAAACACTGTTATGAACGCACCTTATAGGAAACCCACGAGGAATTTTGCAAAGCCTCATTCGATCCTAATAATCTTAACTCTTACCTAATCACAAGCAATGCGTTGCTTCGTAACGAGTTACATCAGCGGGTTGTAAAATCGGGGACAAGCGCACCCGAAAAGAGCATTTGGCCAGATTCGCTGGGATGGGCTACATCGGGCTTCCCGTCTTCTAATTGCACAAAGAGCGTATCCAGCGTTCCGTTGCTGCGGGCCGCTTGAAACGCGCTACGGGGAGCCTCGGTGTAGGCGCAACGAAGCTCGCTCGCCACTTCGCGAGCGGTCTCGCCGAAAAAGTTCATGCTCTCGCGGCGCGCTTCGTCGGCTCCGGGGATGGTCGCGATCAGCAGCACTTCGGACTGCCCTTCCGTCAGCCGCCGCACGCGCAGGACCAGTTCCCGCCAGTTGCCTCGAGCGATGTCGCGCTGTTCTTCGGGCGTCCTGCGCTTCTGCAGCAGGGATGAGTAGTCGTTGTAGCCAAAGTGCACGAGCACCAAGTCAGGCTTCATCGCCGCGACATCTCGCGGCAAAAGAGCGATCGCTTGGCGCGTCTCCAAGCCCCCGATGCCCTTGTTGACCACGTGGATCTGATCGTAGCCGAATGCTTTGCGCAGTTCGTCCTGCAGGCGACCCGGCCACCCGTCCCGCGCGCGGTCCTTGATGTGCGTACCGTAGGTAATCGAATCGCCCAGCGCCACCAGCGTGACCAGTTCCTTCGCGCGCAGCTTAGCCAGCGTACGCGGCATGCCAGGCGCATCCGGTAGGGCGGGATCGGTCTGCGGAATCTCAGCCTCCAGCGCCAGTTCGTCCAGTTCGAAGGTGCACGCCGCCCAAGGCTTGAAGTAGAACCAGCGCCCGAACCAGATTCCGCGAATCTTCGAAGGCTGCATCGCCGTTCCGGGCGCGCCGAACCAGTCGGCCGTCACCACTTCGGGAACGAAGTCGGTCCAGCGCAAGCGGACCGTGCGCCATTCTTTCGACTGAAGCCCGATCAGCGCCGCGTAGCGCATGGTAAAGGTTTCATCGACCAGCGAGACGGCGACAAAATCGTCCGACCCGTTGCCGCGAAACCGGAAGGAGATGCCCGCCGCGCGGTCCCAGCTTTCGTCGGCGACGAACGAACGTCCCGCGAAGTGCGGCTGGCGGCTTTCGGCGAAACTGAAGTGCAGCGCCTTGCCGGACGGAGCTTGTACCGTCTGGACCTCCGGCGGAGGCTGCCCGCTGATCCCGCGCCAACGCTCGGCCTCATCGCACGCGTCCAGCGAGGCCGCCGAACCGGAACGGGGCCATAAAGCGCCCAGCAGAAGCAGCATTGTCGCAAGGAGGTGCCGGTGCGCATGAGGCATGAACGAATTCCTGACGCGGGCCCGCGGGTCTAAGCCGCCCGCGCGCGAAGCTTCAGTGTACCAGGGTTTATCGAGCGGGCGAAGGCGTACATCCGAAAGGGGCGCGCCTACCGCGTGTCAAGGTGGCAGAGATCATCGCCCCGCGGCGCCCGGGCCGCCGCCCCCAGATCGTCCACGCCGTCCGGTCCGACGCTCCAGACCAGAAACTCGGTGCTCGAAGTCTTGCGATACCGGATCCGCCGTCCCCAGCCATCCTTAAGGAAGACCGGATTCGCCTTATCGATCGAATCGGGCGGCAGTCCGCTGGGTTCTTCGTCCAGCCAGTCGGTCCGGAACTCGACGCCGCGCGTGTCGTAGGGCGAAGGCCAGGTGGGCGGCTGCGCCGGATCGCCCGTCGGGTAATCGCGGTGGATTGAGTTATAGGCTTCCAGCGCCGCGGAGACCGACTTCGTCAACGCCAAGGTACGATCCGCGCGGGCGCGCTCGCGCGCCTTCCAGACCTGCACCCCCACGAGCCCCAGCAGCATGAGGATGAGCGCCAAAACGACCAGCAACTCGATGAGCGTGACGCCCGGCGCGCGGGACCTCAAGGCTGCACCCAGTTCCGCAGATCGTCGCCGGCCGACGCGCGCGCCCGCTCGAATTCCTCCTGGTCGTACAGCGGCGGGCCCTGGTGAACGTAACCGGGCGTCAGACGCGTCTCGTTGATGCCGTTCGGACCGTACGAAAACACCAAGCCGACTTCCCGCAGGTTGCCGTTGAGGCGCCCGGGCGGCGGCGGGAGCACGAAAAATCGCACCACCACCGGATGTCCAAACTCGTCCACCAATACTCCATCGCGGAGGTTCTTCTGCGCAAAGGTATAGCTCGTCTGCTTCTTCAAGAGGTTCACCAACTCGCCATTGGCTTCCACTCCGGTGCTCTTGGCGCCGAATGGGGCGGCCTCGACTTCCAGGTATTCGACACCGCCCGACCAAAGGTCGGCCGGGCTGGAATCCGATAGCGGGAACGTACCGCCGTTGGGGGTGAGTTGATAGGCGACCAGGCTGGCGCCGAGTTGGTCCAGCAGCGTCTGAGTGGCCGCTTCACGAGCGGACTTTTGAATGCGTCCAAGCACCGCCAGCAGCAGGCCGCCCAACAGCACCACGATCGCCACCGCGATCAGGACTTCCACCAGCGTGAAGCCGGAACGTCGGTCGGTCCGCGTCGGCATGGCGGCAACTCCCGGTAAGGCCGGGCTGTTCACCTGCGATCAGTAGTCCACGTCCTCGACGGTCACGTCATCTTCGGCCTTCTTGATTCGGATGTCGGAGGTACCGCCGATGTCGTCGATCCCGTTCGGGCCGACGCTCCAGATCAGGTATTCGTCGGGGCTGACTTTCCGGTATCGAAACGGCGCGCCCCAACCGTCGGCCATCCAATTGTCGTTGTCCGGGTGGCGGTCGCTTTCCTGGTGCGATTCCCACGGCGGATCGCGCTCGGTCAGGTAGCGCACATCGAACTCTTCGCCTTGGTAAGTATTGGCCGTCGGCCACTGTTCGGGATCGGACGCCGTGGGGCTGATCGGGTTGCCGCTGGGGTAGTCGCGCCACATGACGTGGTATTCGACCATGGCGAGCTTGACGCGCGCCAGCATCGACTTGGTGCGGCTCATCCGGGCTTTTTCGCGCGCCGACCAAGCGACCACTCCGACCAATCCCAGCAGCAGCAGGATGATCGCGATCACGACCAGGAGTTCGACCAGCGTGACGCCGCGTTCGCGGCGGATCGAAAGCGGAATGCGCATGATTTATTTCCAGCTCGTCAAATCGTCGGCGCCCGACGCCGGCGTCGCTTCGGCACGCGTGATGAGGTCCTTGTCGTAGTCCGGCGCGGCGCCGACGGTATGCCCGGCGTCCACATCCACGCCCTGCTTGTTGTCGGGGCCGTACGAGAAGATGTACAGCTTCTCCGAGAGCTTCTGGGAATCGGCCGAGACCGTCGTCGGCGCCTTGATCCAGAAGCGCGAGACCAGCGGGACCGAGAAGTGGTCCATCAGGTAGTCGCCTTGCACGTTCTCTTTCTTGACGTCCAGGAATTCGAGGTCCAGCAGCAACGTCGTCAACGCACGGTTGTCTTCGGCCGGCGTCGCGAGGTTCGCCGTGAGGTTCATGCCCACGCAGGGAATCTGGTAGTAGCCCGGGTTGTACGACCCGCCGCCGTCGTCCCAGATGATGTTGCTGCCGCCCGGCTGGATCGGATAGATGCCCCAGTCGAGCCGGTAATTGTCGAGACCGATTTTGAGGTTATGGATCGTGGACTTGGTGGCCGCCGCGCGCGCATGCCGCCGCGCCGCCGCCAGCACGGGCAAAAGCAGCCCGATCAACAGAATGATGATCGCGATCACGACCAGCATCTCGAGCAACGTGAAGCCGCGCGCCCGCCGCACCGGATGGTATGTCGTCATGCCAAACTCCTTCGAGCGCCGCCGCTCCCGATTATCCCGCACGCCACACTCCGCGCTCGCGCGCGTCTACTGGCCCATCGACGCCCCGATGTAGAAGAGTTCGGGGTCCACGTCGCCCATCATCGTGCGCGAACCGTGCATGATGAACTCGCCCGTATACGGCCCGTGCACATGCCGGTCCGTCGGCGTGCCCGGCACGCGCGAGTATACCCGGCTGTAACGCCGCACGGTGAGCACATCCTGATACCGAGCGTCCGTCATTTCCACCACCACCGAAACCCGGAAGGTGTTCGAGCGGAACTTGATCGGAAGCGTGACGGCGTCGTTGATGACTTCGCCGATGTTGGCCTTCTGCCACGAAGTATTGATAGCTTTCATCTTCACGCCGTAACCCGGAGTCCCTGGCGAATCGTAGCTAACACCAGCCGCAGTAGATGCGACAGTCGGGTTCTCCCACTCCACCCAATTATGCGGATTATTCGAATCGATGCGTTTATGGTACGGATAACCGCGCGGAACGATCCAGAAGCTGTTGTAGGGTTGATTGGGCACGATATTATGCGCCCAAGTGAAATCGCCGCGCGCAACGACCTGACCAGTACCCACCGTCGCAGCAGTACTTGCGACTACGCCACGATTGCGTGCATCCCGGGTCATAGTGATGTGCCCGTCGCCGTCGAAATCGATCGCGCCGATGCGCCCGTTGCTGAGCGAGACCAGCACGTCGTTGGCGGCGCGCTCGCTGATGTAATGATGCTCGATGCGCAGGCCCGCCGCATCGCGCCCACGAACTTCATCCACGCGATACTGCCAGTTGCGGATCGTGGTCACACCCTGAAATGGAGGCGGCATGTAGGGGTATAGGAAGGCCAAGGAAGAAGGTAGCGCGATCGGATTCCCTTCCGGGTCGACCGGATCGCCGTCCACGTTCATCGTTTTGGGCCACGCCCCGTAGTTGCCACTAATGGGCCAGTGTCCATCGATAGCCACCACGGCTTTATTCCAAAGCCTGGGCGAGGCGACTGCATTGGGACGGAAGCCCATTAGCGCATCTGCAAGCGCACGGTCTACGAATGGGCCGCCCCTGCCAGCCGGTCCCAAACTAGGTCCTGACGCCACTTTTGAACCATCGAAAAACGCAGGGTAATTGCGGGGATCGACCGGCCAATCGACCGGAACTACGGCACCCGGCGGCTGGCTGTGGCACACCGAAAACGCGTTAACGCCCAATACGGGGTCTCGTAAATGCACGTAGTACCGTGTAGTATCGGGTGGACCCGGGATACCGGTTCCTGCCGTAGTACCATCCAGATAGGGCTTCGCGTTGGCGTTGATTGCTTCGACGTTCACCGGAAGTGGAGGTCTGTACACCATGTGTCCCAGCATCGCCACGAAATCGGCCCACGTGCGGAACGGATGGTTGCGCACGGGCGCCGAGCGCATTTCGGGCTCGGTCTGATTGCGAACCGTATGGTGAAGGTAGCGGAAGTCGCCGCCGAGGGCGTCTTCGAGCGTGTTGTAGGGGAAGTCGAGTACGCGGTCCATCTGCGCCGAAGCCTGCGCCAATGTCGCACCCGGTCCCCCGGGCGGATACTGGCCCCAGTACTGCAACGCTTGCGGATACAGGCCGCGGCTTTCGATGGGGTTGATCGGCTGTGGGCCGCCGCCTGCCGGAATATCCATCCCTTCCTCCGCGCGATACGGTTCGCCGAACGGGCGCTCGTTCATCGCGCCGGTGAATCGGCGGTTGTAGATCTGATTGCCGCGCATCCAGTAGCGGTTGTAAGTCGTGAAATAGTCGGGCACGACCACGGCGCTGGTGTTATCGAGGTGGTCGCCGTAGCTGGTCCAGATGGGATTCTTGAGCCGGTTCGTCGCATTGTTCGTATAGGCCAGACCTAAGCGCGGATGCGCTTCCAGGTCATGGAAGCCCACGCCCCCGTCGCGATGCGGCGTCTCGTTCAGCGGGATGGCGATGTTGGCCACGTCCGTGGAGGAAGACGAGAGGAACGGCAACTGCTGGACCGGGTTGGGCCACCAAGGATTGATCTGGTAATCCATGATCTCGTCGGCGATCAACTCCTGGTACTTACGGCCCACGCGCGTCAAGCGCCAAGCATCGCCCTTGCTAATGCGAGGCGCGAACGGCGTGAACTCGGTCAGGAACCCCGTCTCCTTGGGCACCGGAATCATCGGATCGACCGGCTGCTGGTCGGCCAGCGCCGTATTCGCGATATCGTCGTCGTCAATCAGCTTGGTGCTCAACGGCGGCGCGCCGGGCTGCTGCCCCGCGAAGCTGGGGTAGATGCCCGTGTAAATCGGCATGTAACGCCTGAACTGATCGGCCCAGTGCACGCTCAGCCCCGAGCCTGGATACAGCAGCAGGTAGTCGGGATTGGGCAAGCCGTGCAGCGCATGCGGCATGGGTGAGTTCCAAGTGGTTGGAATGTTAAAGGTGGCGTTGTTGGCTCCGTAGACCGCTGTGCCGAGTTGCAAACGATTGCCGGTATACCCCGGTACGCGGCCTTCGGGGAACGGCAGCGTACCGTTCACCTTGTTGTCGTCCGGCTTCATAAATGCGCCGGTATTCTTGATGGCAGGGATGGGGCGGACGCGCTGTCGGAACCAGTCGGGCCAATTGTGTCGGAAGTCTGGCCGGCAGGTCATGCGCGAGAAAAGCAACGTATCGTTTGGGGCAGTGTCCTGCACCGGCGGTGAAAGCGCTTGGTCGTAATGGCAATCCACAAAGACATCGTCGGCGATGTCCCCTGTGCCCCGGAAGGTCGTGGCATTCCAAGAAGTGTACGTTACCGGCTCCGGCGTGAAGAAATCCATCTTGCCCAAGTACATATACGGCCGCTCGGGATCGATGTGCCGGTGGTACGAATAACTGCCCAGAGTTCGCGCCGCCGCGGTCGTTCCTTGAGCGTTCGCGACATGGTCCGCAAGCGTGCCTGCGGTCTTTTCGGCGATCAGCTCCTGGTACAGATTGTCCGCCGTAACCGCATTGGGGAAGGTCCGAGTGTTGTATTCGCGCGGTTCGAAGCGATAGCCGTACCAACCCGGGTTTTTGGGGTTGTTGGCACCCGCCGCCGAGGCGATGTCCATCAAGGGCTCCCACAAACCTCCCGTGTCGTAGGCATACGGCTGAGATGAATCAACAATTACTCCATCGTCCCACGGGTGCGGGGGCGCTGGCGGGAAGACTGGATCACCGTTTACCCAAGGTGTGGTTGCCGCAGGCCCGACACGATTCCAATGGTGAATTGGAATAGGCAACAGCGGATTGTTAACTGAATCGTACGGAGCAGTCGCGTTGTAAATCACCATTGCCTGCATAATAGGGTTGTTGTTCTGATCGAAAGGCAATCCAAGATCCATAAACGGTTTGATCTTGTTATCTGAATCATGCTTCATGCAGATAAAGTACGGTCGGAGGATCCAATCTTCATCCGACACATGATCAATTTCTGGTCCGTTTGGGTAAGCTATGAGATCGTTCAGGAATGGATTCGTCAGGGGATTGTACGGAATGAGCGGGTCCTCCAGAACCGGCTTCACCCATGGGTTATGGACCGGATGCCAAGGCTTACCCGGCGTGGCGGCTTCGAGGCGCAAAGCCACCCATGGATTGGTCTCCGGATCCCATTGATGGGGCCGCGGCAGGGCCGGATTCTTCAAACCCAGCATGACCGGGATGTAGTAATTCTTCTTGGCGTCGAAAGGCTGATTCGGATTGCAAAGCCGCAGTTCGCTGTCCAGGAAGCGCGATTTCCAATGCAGGTGCGGCGCCACCGAAGTGCGATTCATCATTGACGGGATCTTCTCGGGGGTCAGCAAACCGTAAATGACCGGGAAGAGGCTGACGTTCACATTAATCGCGTCGTACCACTTGGCTTCTTCAGGCAAAACGCTACGGGGGTCCACGTTGATTCCAAGAGCGTTCGGGTCTAACGGATTGCCCCAGTTTTCCTGAATGCCGTAGGCCCGAATGGCCAAGCGATAGCCGGAAAAGTTAAAGTGCGCTCCGCCAAAGCCTTGATCGTCCGTGAACTTGCGCATTGGATTGTTGTAGGTGGCCGCAGCCTTGGTGGGCGGCATGTTGCCGGGATAACGGTTGAGTCCCATATTGCGTTCGGCCGCCGAGAGCCGGCCCTTGTTCCACTTGCCGGCCATCCAGATGTGCGCCGTCGGTGGCATCCAGTGCGTGCCGATGCCGATCGAGTCATAGCTGCTGCCCACATGCGCCCAGTTGTTGTAGTTCAACCCGCTTGGATCGGGGCCGATGCCCAGCATCGAGGTATACCCCGGCGCACCGCCGAAATACCACGCCGCCATCAGGTCGGTCCAGAATCGCCCGCGCGCGACCTGCGGGACCATATGAAGCTGAAACGGCCGTCGCTTAGGATGCCCGTACACACCCGCGCCGATATAGCGGTGACGACCATAAGCCGCAGGTCGAAGGGTTCCTACTAATGCACCGTAAAAAACATCCCCAAGCGCCGCGCCTACTCCACCGCGAATAGGATCCTGGATATCAAAGCCAAAGCCTTGGAAAACCAAGTCGGGATGAAGGATCTCACCACCGACACTACCAGTCGCATTACCGGCAATTAAGCGTCCTTCCGAAGTACCACGCCCGGTTGCGTACCAGCGATAGTAGTCCTTACGAGTATCCGACACCAGCCATTTGTCGGCGGCTCCACCGCCCATCTGCGTCCAATTGCTGTAACGGAGGGAAAATGGGTAGGTAGGAACCCACATCACATAGCGCGGCGCCTCGAAATTGTAGCGATTGGGATGCTCGGGGCTGGCGTTGTAAAAGGTAGTGGGCTCGTTCGTAAACGTTTGAGCCAACGTTCCGTAGCCGTCCATTGGCGAAGAATTTATATCGTTCGCTGAACCGCCAGTGGTTAGAAGAGCGGCCTGGTCGCGGTTTCGCCCCCAAGGTAGCATAACCGCCGGAAACACATACACTCCGTCATCACGGCGTTTGTTACCCATAAGTGTTTGCGCACTCCAGCTCGTGGCTGGCCCCGGATAAACGGCGCTGTTAAGCCATTCAAACTGCCGATTAGCCATCTCAGGGCGCTTGCCCAACAGATATTCCAGTGTGCGACGGTCAGGTGAAGCGTATTTGGTGCGTGTCGTAGCTACTGCAGCCTTGCCTTGGTAATCAGGTGCGATGCGCGACAGCGTCTCGTAGATCCCCGATTCTTCAACGCTAACGTCCGTGCCGCGGATGCCCTCTTCGATGCGTACTTTCTCGGGCAGGAAGACGTCGTTCAAGTTAAAGCCGCCGTCCTTGGGGGTGATGCCTACTTGGACGAATCCGTAACCCGAACCGGCGTTGACGCGGAAGCGCCGCACGCGCGCCGAAGTCATGAATGGCCAGATGTCCGTGAGTTCCTTGGGGTCCAGCGGGTGGCGCTGCGACCAAGCCGTATCCCCCGCCTTGGCGGAAGTTCCGGGAATGAACTGGAAGCGGTATCCGAAGGGGGTGTTGTCGCCGCCCACGCCACCCAACGTCTCTTCGTTCCAGAAGAGCATCTGCCACGTGTCGAGGAAATTCCGTGCGTTCAAGGAACTGGCGACCACGTCGTGGCTGGGCGCAGGTCCTGTCATGCCCACCCCCAAATTAGTAGCCGGGGTGAGACGAATATCGTTTACGCTCGTGCGCACACCGGTGGGCGGATCGACCATGTAGTAGGGGTTGTAGCCGTAGCGGGACGTCCAACCCACGCCGCCGTTAGACGCTTCCGCTGTGAAGTTGGGGTTGGCCGCGGAGAGCACGTTACGGTCGTCGTGCAACACGCGAAGCGCCATCTGAAACCCGGCCTCGGCCAGCGAATCCACCGCCGTGGCGTCGCGGGAATTGGCCGCGCCGATCAGTTCGATGCGACCTTGCTCGGCGAAGGATAACCCCAGCACTACTAGCACGGCCAGCATGCCCACGATGACGATGAGCACGAATCCGCGCCGGTCGCCGGATTGCCTGGCTTGGGACAGCACCTTCTCGGCCCATGGGGCGCTCTGCTTCATGACGTACTCTCCCCGTCTGCCTTACTGCGGATTGCCGAACTGGAAAATGCGCGTGGCAAAGCGGTAGCCCTGCATATTACGTGGATTGCGCAACACGAATTCGACATCGAACGCGCATGGGACTCGGTCGCCGTCCGTGACCCCGAGCGTAGGCCCGCCGTTGGACAGATTCCACCCCAGCAGCGTATCGCCTTGGTCGGCCTGCGCGCTGGCCCGCTCGATCGCTCCGTTGGCCGGATTGAAGAAAAGCGGATCGATCTTGATGCGGCGAAGCAGGTTCCCGTAGCTGTGGTCGGCCCGGACCAAACCGTAGGTGGGCGTATCGAAGCCCACGATTTGGTGCCTCAGCACCGACAACTGGGTGGACTGCCGGGCTCCGTCGTCGGCGATGCTGAACTTCAAGCTGACCAGGACGATGTTCGCGTTATCGAGCGTCAACGTGTAAGGGCTGTTGAAAGCGCGCTCCTCGGCGTAGAACCAGCAGGCCACGTTGCCGCCGTCGGTCAGCGCGGCCGTACCGCCCGTGATCTTGTCGGCGTCGGCATCAAGGCGATAGTCGGGTCGCGGCCAGCCCCAGGCTCCAACGCGAACGTCGTTGAACGAGGCGAGATCCGTGGCGCTGACTCCGCTTTCGCCGCCCACGGCATTCCTCAATCCGTAAAATGCCGGCAGCCACCAACCGCGAAAGCCGGGGTAAGTCACGGATTCGGAATGCCAATTTTGGTAGTTTGTGCTGGTACTCATGACATAACCCAAGCTGTCCTTCCAAAAATCACCAGCAACACTGAGCGAAACGCGCTTGGCATACTGCGCGCCTGAAAACCACGGGTCGTACTTTTCGTCGCGCGTGTAGGCGAGCGCCTTACTGGTCACGTTCCCATTGGCCAAGTCGCGCTGTAAATCAGTGTTGCCCGAGGCCAGGTAGTTCTGGTCGATGTTCGAATTGGTCGCGTCGTACACACCGCTACACCCGGTAATTCCTTTACAGATCGGCTTGATCCAGGTGCCTTTCAGCGGAATCGTTTGGCCCAGATAGGTACGCATGTCGTTGTTGATGAACTTGGCCGTCTCGAAGACATCCGTCGTGCCCTGACTGTTCTGATACACCCTCAAACAAGCGCTGTAAATCAAAGCGCCCACAGTCATTAGCAGTACGCTGATGCCCGTCACCACCATCACTTCCACCAGCGTGAAGCCGGCCGCAACTCGACGGTGCGGGTTTCTAGAGCGCGTCATATTTTAGCCCCACACCGGAGAAGACAAAACGGAAGGTGTATTTGCGAGCGCCGCGAAAGATGCTCAGTTCGACCGTCTTGAGGTTGCTCGGCAGGGCGCCGAAATCGGCCGTGTTGTAAATGGGCGCGCCGTCGATCCGTTCGGTCCAGTCGTTGTCGCTACCGCCGGCCTCCGGAACCCACTTCGGCGTGTAATCCGAGGCTCCGGTGATGGCCCACGTATAGCCTTGGTACGCACCGCAACCGGACGTGGGCAGGTTGCCAGTTGCGCCCACCGCGCCCACTTGAAACGGCGCGTCGGCAGTGCCGGCGTAGAAGTCGCCCTTCTTGCCAGTCGTCAGGTCGGCCAACGTAATCTGGTGCCCGCCACTGACCAGCACCCCCGCGGTCGCGTCGTCGTTCAACCGGAAGCGAACCCAATCGGCCCACATATTGGCGAGGTCCTGCGAAATGATCAGTTCCTGGGCGCGCACGCGCGAATGCATCCCCGCGCTAAAGACCGCCACCACGCCCAGCACACCCATCAGCAGGATGAACATGGCCACGATCGCTTCGAACATCGTGAAGCCCGGTGACCGAATCCTCTTCAAGTTGCGCATACCGCCTCCGTCTTAAACTCGCGCCAACCACTTCGATCTGCCGGACCGACGGCTACGGATACGTCCCGTCGCCGCTACTTGTCCCGCCGCTCGAACTGGACACGCCGCTCGAACTCGGCGTACCCGTCGTCGTGGCCGTGCTGGTGTTCGAAGTTGAATTGGCCGACGTGTTCGACGTGCTGCTGTTTGCCGTGCTGGCGGCGCTAGTGTTGCTGTTCGAACTGCTAGAAGTCGACGAATTGGACGCCGACGTCGACGCCGTTCCCGTGCTCGACGTGCTGGCATTACTCGTACTGCTATTCGAGCTCGTGTTGCTATTATTACTGGTGTTGGTGGTGTTTCCAGTCGACGCCGTGCTGTTATTCGAAGAGTTGCTGGTTGAGTTGTTGCTCGTGTTGCTGGTGTTGCTCGAGGCCGTCGAGCTCGCAGAAGTCGAAGCTGTACCGGTGCTGGATGTGCTAGAATTCGAAGACGTGCTTGCCGTCGAATTGGAGTTCGTCGAGGAAGTGCTATTACTGGAGTTTGATGACGCCGAATTCGTCGTCGTGGAGTTCGAGAGGTCGTACGCGTCGGTGTAATCGGGCACCGCCGATTCCCCGCCTTTGCCGTAGCGCTTGGGCAGCGTCATGCTGACGTAGATCGCGCCGGTGGACCCGCCGCCCTGCCCATCCTTGCTCCCGCCGATCACCACGTAACGCTGTTCGCGCGTGACCGTATCGATGACGCGCAGGACCATGTTGCGAATCCCAGAAAGTGCCCCAGTGTCTTCCTCCAGTCCGCCTAGGAAACTCGTGTTGGGACTGGTCTTCACGCGCCCGTCGGGTTGGAAAATGGGCAAAAAGAGCGGGTACCACTCCTTGGGGAAATGTTGCTTAGTCGGATCCAACGACGGCGTCAGCAGCGCATCTTCGTAAAAGCGCCCGGCGTAGGCGTGCAGGATGCCGGCCACGCGTTCTTCGTAGGCAGCGGGCGTGTTCAGCATCGGCGCCTGGTCGACGACGATGTGGTCGGGCAAGTTGAAACCGCTGAGCGTAAAGTCGCGCATCTGCGCTTCGGTGCCGAAGGTGTAATTCGCGCCCGTACCCGAGACGACCACGTAACCGTCGGCTCCGCCGTAGTTCGTCGTCATGAAGTCAAAGGTGCCGTAGGCCGTGTTGTGGATGCCGCGGCCGACGATCTCGTACGTCCACTTCGACGAATCCCCGCGCTCCATCGCCGACGCCGGCGGCGTTACCTTCATATAGGTCATCTCGAAGTAAGCTTGGTTCGGAACCGAACCACTCAGATCCAGTGTATTCGTGCCGACCATGTAGACGAAGGCTCCGTTGGCCAAACTCGCTCCGTCCAGCTCTTCGCGGTACATCGTCCAGGGATTCGACGCTCCGCTGTACGATTGCGGCGGCGCGTCGGTGTCGGCCAGGCTGCCGCGGAAGTTCAGCGCTCGAGCGCCGTACACGATCGTGTGCTTGCCCTTCTGGTCGCGCAGGATGATCGGAAGCACGTTCACGTTCTTGCTCATCGCATAGAACCGCGCTTCACGGAACGCCGAAACCAGCGTGTCGGCCGCGGCATCGACGCGGGAGGTGTGCGTAAACGCACCCAGCGCCGAAGCCATGATCGCCATCAGGATGACCATGATGGAAATCACGACCAGCAGTTCGGTCAGCGTCACGCCTTCTTCGCGCTCGCTCTTGCCGGATCGCACTCGCGCCTGAGTCGGCGCCAACACACGCATCAGCATGGTCCAAATCCTCTCATATCCGTCGCCCGTACCGGGTTATCGCGTCAGCAACAGGTCGCGCCAAGCATCCAGGTCCAGACAGGGAATTTTCGGGTCCTGCGAATCGCGCTCTTAGCTTTTCCGTAACCCATTTATACAAAAAGACTTAGTTAATTCTGGCGCGTGTACGACAGTCACTTTCCGCAGCTTTCCGCACTCGTGCATTCGGCGCTTCGGTATCGGATTCGTTTCCTTTAACGGAGGAAACTGGCTTCCGGACATCCAGCCCCTACCAAAGGCGCAGGAATCAGGCGCATCCTTATAGAGTGTTCTCAGGCAGGGGCGGCCTACCAGGATTCCCCAAAAGGGAGTATGAACCCCGCTGCGTCAGCCCACCTTCCTTCGGTCGAGGCGCGGTAGCCTCGCGCTAGGAGGAAGCGCTCGGGCGTTTTACGAGCGCTCCAGCCCGGTCCCCGATAAGCTGACCCGCATGGTGCTTGAGACTTCCTTTTCGACGCTCCACGCGGCGCCGCGGCGTTCCGAAGATTCAGCTTCCACTTTGGGGCGAAGCGGGGCCGGCGCGGCCTTCCTGAGCTGGCCGGCGATCGCGCTGTGCCTGCTCGCCTACGCCGGCGGCGCGGCGGTGCGGTACTTTTACATCTTCGAATGGAACCCCGTCTACACGCTGCTCTTCAGCGACATGGAAGGGTACTTGGGCACGGTCAAGAATTTCCTCGACCCGTCCTACGTGGAGAGCATCGCCGATACGGTGCATCCCCCTGGCACGCGCTGGCTTTTCGGCGTGCTCTACGGAATCGATCCTTCTTACAACCTGATCATGGCCATGCAGTGGGTGCTTTCGGCGCTCTACCCTTGGTTGCTCTTCGGCATCGCCTGGGAACTCTTCGGCCGCCGCGCGGCCTGGGCGGTGCTGGTCTTCGCCAGCCTCTATTACCCGCTCTTCGATTATTCCTGCTATTTGCTCTCCGAAGCGCCGTTCGGATTCCTGATGACGCTCTCCTTTTACGCGCTGGTCCTCAGCATCAAAAGCGGTCCGGGCGTGCGGATCGCCTGGGGCTTGGCCGGTGGGATCGTGCTGGGCGCGTCGGCTGCGCTTAAGACCGTCTCGTTGCCGGCGGCCTTCTGCGTTTTCCTGCTCCTGATCGCCTACGAACGCAAGCACCGTTGCGGCCTTTGGAGGCCGCTCTTCGCCGCCAGCTTGGGGCTCTTGCTGGTGCTCGCGCCGTTGGCCGTGCGCGCCACGCGCTTGAGCGGGAAACCGTGCCTGGTGGCCAACGACGCGGCGCGCAACGTGCTGATCGGGCATTACGGCGACATCGGTTCGGTCATCTTTCACGACTGGGAACGGAACATCCACCACGAGTTCGGTTGTCCGGCGGCGGTGCAGAAGGGCTACCGCGCCAAGGTGGACGTCAACTTCGGAGCCTACGATAATCGCGCGGCGCTCAACGAAGCCTGGCGCTGGACCCGCGAGAACTTCTGGCGTTCGTTGCTGTATTCGGTCGAGCACGTTTTCGATCTCTTCTACGGGACGCTGGCTTGGCCCAGCAACTGCGTGCCGGGCAACCGCGCCTGGGTGATCCTCTACAGCTATGTTTTTCTCTGCCTGGTCTTTCTGCCCATGATCGTCCACGTTTGCCGGCACTGGCGCGCCATGCTGCGCCTGGATCCGGCCTGGACGGGCGACTTGATGACGCTCGCCCCGCTGGGCGGGATCGTCTTCGCCGCGTTCATCGCGCTGGGCGAACCGCGCTACCGCATTCCGTTCGACGGCTTCATGCTGCTGCTGGCCGTACGAGCGTTCGTGCCGCCGCGACCCGAAGAAGCGCGCGCGCTGTGCGCGCCCAAGCCCGCCGCCGTGCCCGCCGGGGACCATCCATGAGCCACCCCTCGACCCTGGAATCGCTCGCCGCACCCGCGGCGTCGGCCCACGCGGCGCCCGAACCCGGCTGCGCGCCCGCGCGCGACCCGTTCGCCGACCCCGAATACGGCAAGGACGTCGAGCACGGCGGGCACGTCATCCGCAGCCATCCGCGCTGGTCGCTCGACCAGAACCAGCGCAACCTGACCGGCTACGCGGGCCTGGCCGTCGTGACGCTCGGTTCGATCTGCGTCGCCGTCAATCAGTCCGCTCCGACGCTGGAATTTCTCCGCGGCGTCCTCCCCGAAAACCTTCACGCGATGCTGGCTCAGGCGATTCGCACCTGCTGGGCTTGGCGCGGGCCCTGGTTTTTGCTGCTGACGTTCCTGGCCATGTTCCTGGTCGAAACGCTGGTCTTCAAAGTGCACCGCCGCCATTTTGACTTCACCCGCGCCCATCCGGTGGGGCTCGACGGCTGGGCGCGGATCCTGCGCCGCTGGCTGGCGCTGGCGCTGTGCTTCGCCCTCGCGGCCATCGTCTACATCAGCTTCGGCGAGTACAGCTTCCACTACTTTCACCTCGGCGACGCGCTGCGCGGCACGCCCCTGGACGAGTTGCCGCGGCACTTCTACGCCAAGTACATCCTCTTTTTTGTCTTCGCCGTGCCCACCGCGCTGACCCTGAGCATCCCTTACTTCTACCTCGTCGAACGCCACGCGCGCCGCGACGGGCCCGTCGACGAATGGCTGGTCTTCTGGCATGTCGTACGCCGCGCGCTGACGGGACTGTTTCTGCGCGCGCACCGCGCCGACGCGGCCGCCGCCGTCAAGAACCCTCATGCGCACAACCTGCTGCGCGCGCTGCTGGTCAAACTCTTCTGGACCCCGCTGATGCTCACCTGGTGCCTCAACTGCTGGGGACACGTCGAGAACGGCGGGCACCTGTGGCTCTACGAACGCGCGCCCATCGTCTGGTCCGATCCGCACCACGTCTCCTATCTGCTCCGCGACCTCCACTTCTCGATTCTGAATTACCTGATCTGCATCGACCTGACCGTCGGCGTCATCGGCTACCTCACCGCCATGCGCTTGCTCGATACGCAAACCACCAGCGCCGAACCGACCTTGATGGGATGGGTGGTGGCGCTGTTGTGCTACCCGCCGATCAACGCCGGCGTCACGAGCGTCTACTTCGGCTACGGGAGCAACGAGGGCTGGATTCACTACTTCATCGACCAGCCCGTCTGGAGCCTGATGGCCAACTTCATGAGCCTCTTCCTGATGGCCATCTACGTCTGGGCCACCTACGCCTTCGGCCTGCGTTTCTCCAACCTGACCAACCGCGGGATCATTCTGACCGGCCCCTACAAGTACATCCGGCATCCGGCTTACATCAGCAAGAACGGCGCGTGGTGGTTCGAGGCGCTCCCCTTCTGCGCCTCACCCGACTGGTTCACGCGCTGCGTCTGGTGTCTGCATCTGCTGGCCATCAATATCCTCTACGGACTGCGCGCCTACACCGAGGAACGGCACCTGATGCGCGAGGAGCATTACCGCGAATACTGCAAGCGCGTGCCGTGGCGCTTCCTGCCGGGCATCTTTTGATCCGCCGCGACCGCTTGCCCCGGCGTGGCGGACCCCGGCCCCCGGCTTCGAACCTATTGCACCTGCTTTCGGCTCCGTACACCCCAAACCGTTCCGCTTTTTCCTTGGCCATTCCGCAACCGGGCCTAAACTATAGGCTGTGATGCCGGGACCGCCCCGTTGGCGCTCCCGGGCTTCCTCCGGAAACCGTCCATGTCCTTCACGCCCGCCCCCACCGACGCGCTCCCGCGCATCCGGCTCCTGCCCACCGAAGTCCAGTCCCGCATCGCCGCAGGCGAAGTCGTCGAACGCCCCTGTTCGGCCGTCAAAGAACTTGTCGAGAACAGCCTCGACGCCGCCGCGCGGTCCGTCGAAGTGGAACTCGCCGCTGGCGGCCGCGACCTCCTGCGTGTCCGCGACGACGGGCACGGCATGTCCCGCGAAGAACTCCTGCTGGCCGTCCAGCGCCACGCCACCAGCAAACTCCGCGACGCTGCGGAACTCACCCGGCTCGCCACCTTCGGTTTCCGCGGCGAAGCGCTCCCCGCCATCGCCTCCGTCGCCCGCGTGACGCTCACCAGCCGCACCCCGGATTCCGAACACGCCTGGCGCCTGGCCATCGAAGGCGGCGGGGTCGCTCAGCCCGAACCGGCCGCCGCCGCGGTGGGCTGCAGCGTCGAGGTCCGCGACCTGTTCTTCAACCTGCCCGTGCGCCGGAAGTTCCTCAAGAGCCCCGGGTCCGAAGCCGCCGCCTGCGCCGACACCGTCTTGCGCCTGGCGCTCGTCCGTCCCGACGTCTCTTTCAAGCTTGTCCAGGGCCGCCAAGTCCTGCTGGACGTCCCGGCCTGGCGTTCCGGTTCCGCGCCGCAACGACCCGCCGCCTCCGCGGGGCTGCTCTGGACATCCACCGCGCTGGCCCTGCCCCTGGAGGCCTACCTCCAGCGCGCTCGAGCGCTCCTGGGCGCGGCCTTCACCGATCCGCTGGCGCCCTGCGCCATCACGCGCGAGACGCCCGCCGGAAGTTGGCGCCTCTTCGGACTCCTGGCCCCCCCAGCCGCCGCGCGCCACACGCGCGCCAACTTGTACCTCGCCGTCAACGGCCGGGCCGTCAAAGACCGCGCTTTCGTCCACGCCGTCACCGCCGCCTACCGCACGCTGCTCCCGCCGAAGCGCTACCCCGCGGCGGTCCTGTTCCTGGAAGGGCCCGGCGAGAGCATCGATATCAACGTCCATCCGGCCAAAACGGAAGTCCGCTTCCGCGAAAACGATCTGCTCTACAGCCTGCTGCACCAGGCCGTCCGCGAAACCTTCGCCGCGCCTACGGCCCAGACGCCTGCGCCGCCCGCCGCGCCCGAACCTGCGCCGCCTTGGGCGCTGGAGACGCCCGCCGTCCAGACCCGCATCGATCTACAACCTCCCGCTCCGGCCGTGCGCGCTTACCCTATGCCCGATTCCGACACGCCCGCGCCTCGCGCCGCCGAAGCGCCGCCCGAGTCGCGCTTCGCCGTGCCGAAGGCCGTCCCGTCCGAAGCCGCGGCCCGCGTCGAGCCCGCGCGCCGGGTTGCGCGTCCTCCGTCCGAGCCCCCGCCGTCCGCCGCCGCGTCCTACCGCGTGCTGGGCCAAGCCGGCGGGATGTACCTCGTGGTCGAAGACGACGAAGGCGTAAAACTGATCGACCAGCACGCGCTCCACGAACGCATCCTTTTCGAGCAGCTCATGGCCCGCGCCCGCCGCTGCGAACCGCTCGCCCAGCGCCTCCTGATTCCCGAGAGCGTCGAACTGAGCGTCACGCAAGCGGCCGCCTGGAGCGACCCCGCTTCCCGCGCGACCCTGGCCGAATTGGGCTTCGAACTCGAAGATTTCGGCCCCCGCGCAGTGGCGCTCCAAGCCGTCCCCCTCGGCCTGCCCGCCCGCCACCTCGGCGCGCTCCTAGGCGAAATCCTCGACGCGCTCGCCGCGTTGGCCGACGAACACCGCGGCCAGCCGCTCGACCGCGCCATCCTGCGCGAGAAAGCCGCCTATGTCTGTTCCTGCAAAGGTGCGCTCAAAGCCGGCGAACGCCTGAACCAAGCGCAGCTCGAAGGGTTGCTCGCCGAATTCGTCCGCGTCGTCGGCGGCAAAGGATTCACCTGCCCCCACGGCCGCCCCCTGGCGGTGGAACTCAGTTGGGCCGACCTCGAACGCCAAGTCGGGCGGTAGGCGTCTCTTGGTAGACTGTCACACAGCACACTGCGATAGCGTCGAAAGATCGGGTAAGGCATCCGCAAGATGAAGCTGGGAGGAGCTTGCCATGCCCCACGCTTGGCTGGCCCATCGCTACGGTAAATCCACTTTTATGGGCCGGTGGGGCGCCGTTCTGGCGTTGCTGGCCGCCATCCCTATCTTCCTGCTCTTTTGCCAAGGCCGCGGGGCTTTATTTAATAATGAGGGTTTTAATCCTCACGTACCTACCTGGATGCCTCCTCTTTCCATCGCCTGTGTCGCGCTGCTGGTAACGGTGTTGGCCTGCGTCGCCGTTCTGCGCACGCTTGGCGGACCGCGCATCGGCTTGGCCGAAGGCTTGCTCGTGACGCCCCATACCGGAATTTGGACCGGGGTCTGGATGCAGTCCCCGGTCTGGGACTTTCGATGGAACGAGCCCCTCTACTTACGCTGGAGCGCGATGAGCGCCTGCCTGGTTTTGGGCGCGTACGCCGCCGCGGCCTGCCTGCACCGGCTACGCACACCGGCCCGTTCAGAACCACTCCCCCCGGCACGGTGGTGGAGTTTGTGGCTGTTGCCGCACGCACTGCATGCGGCCCTACTGGGTGCGGCCTTGGTCTGGATGGTTGCAGAAGAAGCGCATCGCGCCTGGCTGGCTGGCGCGATGCTGGTGGCGATTTTGTATGCCGTGTTCCGCACCGGCTCCGCGGTACACGCGCCCCCCGTCAACCCTGCGACGGAGCGGCTGAGGTCCCGCGCACCGATTCGGCCGGAAGCCCGTCGGCGATTCGCTTCATTCGAGCCGA
>BTVV01000114.1:0-20163 GCA_045863855.1 Planctomycetota bacterium
TATACAGATCGCTGCGGCGGTCGGAAGCGGCGCGCGCGTTATCGTGTTCGATGAGCCCACGAGCAGCCTTTCGCGGCACGAAACCGAGAAGCTATTGGAATTAATCCTCCGATTGCGTGGGCGCGGGGTGACCTCGGTTTACGTCTCGCATCGCATGGATGAAATTTTTGAAGTCTGCGATTCAGTTTCCGTGCTTCGTGATGGAAAGCACGTGGCAACCCATCCGGTAAATGAACTCGTCCAGGACGACATTGTGCGGCTCATGATCGGTCGGCAGGTACCGGCGCAAACGCCTCGCCATCTGCTTTCAGCACCCGGACAGGAGTCTCTGCGCGTTGAGCGGCTGTCGAGTCCCGGGAAGTTCTCTGAGGTGAGCTTTGCCTTGCGTGCAGGCGAGGTATTGGGCGTGGCGGGATTGATCGGTGCCGGACGCAGCGAAGTAGCCGAAGCTCTTTTCGGCCTCGACCCGCGCGCGACCGGAAAAGTATCGGTGCATGGCGCCGAGGTTTGCATTCGTAGCCCCGACCATGCGATGCGACTGGGGATTGGCTTCGTTCCCGAGGACCGCAAGCGTCAAGGACTCGTGCTCGCGCTGTCTTCCGCTGCGAACGTTACGCTGCCGCTGCTGCGTACCCTTGCTCGCGCGGGTTGGATTCGCTTGCTCGAGGAAAGGAGCCTGGTCAAGCGGTATTTCGAACGGCTTCGTGTACGCGCACCCAGCCCGGATTTTCCAACGGCAGGTCTGAGCGGTGGAAACCAGCAGAAGCTGGTACTCGCTAAATGGCTGGCTACGGGCTGCAGGATTCTGATTTTGGACGAGCCCACGCGCGGCGTGGATGTGGGCGCCAAGGCCGAGATTCATGCGCTTATCGACTCGCTGACCTGCGAAGGCTTCGCCGTGCTATTGATCTCCAGTGAGCTGCCCGAGATCATGAGTTTGTCCACGCGGATTCTGGTACTGCGCGAAGGCCGTATCGTGGCCGAGATTCCCCGCGCAGAGGCGAGTCAGGAAATTTTGCTGCGTCACATGACCGGCGTGTTTGGTGACAAAGCCGTAAGCTGAAAGGGACGAGCATGGCTTCATGGCTTCTAAAGACCGAGCCGGGTACATTCAGCTATTCTGACTTGGTGCGCGACAAACACGCCGTCTGGGATGGCGTTAAGAACAATACGGCCCTGATTCACATACGTGCGATACGAAAAGGCGATCGCATATGGATCTATCATACCGGCGGAGAAAAGCGGATCGTGGGTTTGGCTAAGGCCACCAGCAATTCGTATCCGGATCCCAAGGCCAGCGACCCCAAGTTTGTGGTCTTCGACCTCGTACCGGATCGGCATCTCGCGAAGCCCATCGCACTGGAGCAGATCAAGGCCGACAAGCGTTTTAAGGAGTTTGCGCTGTTGAAGATTTCTCGGCTCAGCGTGATGCCGGTTCCTCCAGAAATGGAACGGATCCTGCTGGAATGGGCCGGCGGGTGAGGCGTTGCTTTCCACAGAGCCTTATGGCGTTAGAATGACATTCGAAAGCTTTTGAGAATCCGAGGACGCGTTCATGCATCGGCAGTTGAGTTGGACAGTTGGGTGGATGTTCTGCTTGGCGGCAGGGACGATTTCGACCCAAGAGGCGCCACGCGAACCGGAAGATGCGGCCGTAAAGCCACTGGAGCTTGGCGATGCCGCTCCCTCGTGGCATGCATCCGCTTGGTTGAACGGAGATGCCCCTTCGGTCGAGGGAACGCGTGTTCGTCCGGTGCGCGTGCTGGTTTTCTTGATGACCGGATTTTCTCCGTCGTTGGAGACCGTGCCGGTTTTGACGAAGTTGCAGCAGCAACATGCGCAGGCAGGGTTGGAAGTGCTGGGATTCAGCGCCGAAGACGCCGAAAAGCTTCGGGCTTTTGTGGCCGCACAAGGCGATAAGCTGGGATTTCGGATGGCTCACGACGAAGGGAGCCGCACGCGCCGCGCGTATATGCTTGCCTTCGGAGAACGGAGCATTCCGCAAGCATTTGTGGTCGATTCCAAAAATCGTATCGTGTGGCACGGCCACCCTTTGGACGGGCTGGACGAAACCGTCGCGCAGGTGTTGGCTGGAACCTACGATCTCGATACCGCCAAGAAAGTGAGGCAGGCGATCAAACAGGTTCCCGCCTATTTCGATGCCGCGTATGCCGGCGATAACGAGAAAGCAGCCAAACTGGGGACTCGGCTCATGGAAGGGTTGGCAAAAAACCCCAAACAGCTCGCGCGGTTTGCCTACGGCATCTTGATCGACCCGAAGTTGAAATCTCGCGATCTGGATTTGGCTTCGAAGGCGGCGCAGCAGGCTTACGACGCAACGGGTGGGAAACTGCTCGCCGCGCAGATTAGCCAAGCTCGCGCACTTTTCGCCTTAGGCCGATTTGCAGATGCCGTAGAGGTGCAAACGGCCGCCGTCGCGAACGCGCCAGAAGGTCGAGTTCGGGAACAGATGGAACAGATCCTGGCCGATTATCGTAAGGCGGCTACGCAGCCGGAGGCGGGAAAGTGAAACTCGACGCGGCTACGCGCGCCGGATTGCGAGAGCGTTTCGAAGCTTGCTTTGGCAAGAATCGCGTTCGTCTGCGTGTGGCCTTGGCGCCTGGACGAGTGAATCTTTTGGGCGAACATACCGATTATAATGCCGGATTCGTGTTGCCGATGGCTCTCGATCGGCACGTGGCCGTGGTTTACCGCACGCGTTCCGACGCGCAAATTCGAGTACATGCCGCGAATCGAAATCCCAGGCACTACGATGCAGTCGACTCGTTCGCGGCCGATGCCCGGCGTCTCAGTCCAGTGCGCAACGCGCGGAAAAAGTGGTCGAATTACGTGCGCGGGGTCGCGGCCGTATTGAGCGAGCGCGGGGTGCGGTTACGAGGGGTGGACTTGCTGATCTGGGCCGACCTTCCGGAAGGCGCGGGACTCTCCAGCTCGGCCGCCCTTGAAGTAGCCGTGGCTCATGCGCTTTTGGATGCGGCCGGGGAAAAATGCGACGCACAGGAAATGGCATTTGCCTGCCAGCAGGCAGAGCACCGATTTGCGGGCGTGAAGTGCGGCATCATGGATCAGACCGTAGTTACGCGCGCACAAGTTGGGTGCGCTTTATTGCTTGATTGCCGTTCCATCGAAATTCGCCACGTTCCAGTCAAGCTGGGAGGCTGGAGTTTTGCGCTCTTCGATACGGGCGTGAGGCACAAGCTGGCCTCCAGCGCGTACAACAACCGCCGCATGGAGTGCGAGGACGCCGCGCGCAAACTGCGCGTAGCCGCGTTACGCGATGTAGGACTCGAAGAACTCCGGACCCGTGGCTCGAAGCTCAACGTAACGGAACAGCGCCGGGTGCGGCACGTTGTCACCGAAAACCTTCGTACCATTCAGTTTTCCCATGCGCTTGCTCGAGGCGATATCGACGAGATGGGCCATCTCTTGAATTTAAGCCACGAGAGTTTGCGCAAGGACTATGAAGTGAGTTGCCGCGAGCTGGATGTCCTGAGCAGTGTGATTCGGATCGCCGACGAGCTGGATAAAAACGGCGCTGGGCTCGCCGGGGTTGGTGCGCGAATGGTGGGAGGCGGATTTGGCGGATGTGTACTGGCTTTGGTCCGACCAGATCGATTCGAGGCACTCGTGGCTTTGGTACGGGAGCGCTACCGTCGTCTAAGCGGGCTCCAACTGGCATTGGCGATGCTCCTCCAACCCGGAGACGGTGCACGCGTATCCGTCCTTTGAGACTACTTTCGATGCACTTGGAATGTGAACGGAAGGCGTGACAGGGCACCCGCCGGCTTGACCTTTACTTTCAGTCCGCGCGGTACGGACGCTTCCAGCACCAATCCGCCTGCTTCAAGCCGCCAAGAGACTTCAATGAGCCCTCGTCTATGCGGTACGGCGCCTCGCACCCATGTCAGCGTCGCGGAATCCGGTGCGAGCAAAATTTCGTCCAGCTTTCCGGGAATGTTTTGCCTCACACCCAGGGCTCGAGTGGCGAAGCAATGCGCCGGTGCGCCGCTCCATGCATGGCACAGGCTTGAGCGATCATGGAAGAATTCCCAAAGCGTCCAAGCTCCGCCAGCCCGCATCAGGCCGTAGTTTCGCCGGATGAGTCGTTCTGCCAAATCGGACCGCCCATGGTCGTACAGCGCGTTCAGTACATAAAAGGCGAAGTAACTTCCGAATGATCCCGGTGCACGCTTGGGATTCTCTTCCACGCACCGCTCTACATACGTCAGCATGCTCTGAGCTTGCTTAGGGCGCGCCAGCCCAAAGGCCAGCATTAGGGCGTTTACGTGCAGGGCGCCTTCGCGTAAGAGCGCGCCGTCTTTTCGCGTGGCGGCAAAGCGGCCTTCGTCGGAAAGCCAGAGCGTATGGTTTATAGATTTTAGGACGCGCGCTGCCTCGCGGCGATAATGCTTGGATTCTTTGGGACGCTTCAGCACATCGGCCAATTCGGATGCTGCTCGCAAGGCCTGAATGCGGAAGACATTCAATGCGCCGTTTTCGCCCTGCTTCGCGTCCTTCATGGCCATGGCGTCGAGATACACGTGCAAACCGTCGGCATTCCAGAGCCCCGAAGGCTCTTCACGCCACACCGGACTTGCGAATATCTTTTCGACGCAAGGCCAAAGGGCCTCGACCAGCTTGCGGTCGCCCGTCAGCGCCCAAAAGTCGCGCAGCACCAACAGCCAGATCAGGGTGTAATCGGGCAAGTCGGTTTCACGCCAAGCCGGAACGACATCGAACATTTGCCCGGAGGGCTTTTGAGTATCCGCCCACAACTTCAGACAGCGCCGCACCAGTCTGGGGTCCTCATTGTACGCCCGCTGAACGAGGTACTGAACCCAAGCATCGCCCACGTAAACGCCGCGCTCACGCCAGGGGCAGTCGATGTAGCCGTCTTCCATGCAGGCTCTCAGGGTTGCGAATGCGGTCTGGTGGACCCAGTTAAAGAGTGGGTCGCCGCAAGCGAAGCTGCCCTTTTCGGAAAGCGGATACACGGTTTCGCGCAACGCGATGCGTTTCAATCGCACCGGTCGATCCGAATTTCGGACGGTCACTTGAAGGTATCTACCGCCGCGTGGATGGAAGCCCTCGATGCGCTCTCCGCCGCCCCGAGCGACAAAGCGATCGGCTGCGTTTACCATGAAGTGGCTTTTAAAGAGCGCCACGCAGCCGTCTTCGCGCAGGCGTTCGTCGAGCGCCACATCCACAATAGCGCCTTTAGGCGCGTCGATTTCCAGAATCGTATGGCCCAGTACTTCGCGGCCGAAGTCGAAGACGGCCGTCATCGGGCAGCCCGGAGCGCACGAGAGGTCCAGCCCGCCGACTTGATACGGATCAAGCGCCACACTTTCGCCGGGTCGGTCCCAAGCCATCTCTCGAGCAGGTAAGGGCGGTTCGGCCCCGCGCGGAACGCGTACCCATGGACGCGAAAACTCCGGAAGTTCCTCGATGGTTTTCGGTATCGCCGCTCGAACGGCTGCGAGTTCTTCCGTAGGCACGGGACCCGCATGCAACAGGACTGCTCCACTCGTTCGAGAGGGATTGGCGTCGGTGGAGGCCACGAGGCCCGACGAATGGGGCCAACCAAGCAGGAATCCCCAGCCCTCGGTGAGCATTTCCGGCTCGCCGTAAAGGAAGTTTGCGCCTGCGGCCAATTCGACATCCGCCTCTTGCCGATTGCCGCCTAAAGCGGCATAAGTCCCTTTAAACTCGACGCCGTTCAAGTAATGCGGACCCCAGAACAGCGCCAGCTTGACCTTTTGAGCGACCGGAGAGTGCAAGTAAGTGGCGTAGCATGTGCGCGGTCGCGGGGAGCCGGATTTGCCGATCGGACCGGGCTCTTGGTAGCCGATGCGAACCTCATCTTGCAAGAGGGGCGCGGCGAGATGCACCTTTTCGGGGAGGCACTCGTCCATCCCGAGCATGGGAATCGAGCGCGGCGACCACTCGCCCCAATGATCTTGCGCTTCGATCGCGATGGGCTCTTGCCAACCACGCTCGTCGAGTTTGGGCCCGTACCATTCCATGGGCAAGCGGCGTAAATCGACGATTTCCGTCGGCCCCTGAGCAAAGCTGAAGGACGGCGCCCAGTCGAACCATGCATCAGCGCGGCGGCACTTCCAGGCGCCCGGCGTTGTCAGGTCGATGGCCCCCGAGCCGCTACCGACGCTACCTGCAGCCGCGAATCCGCCGATGCTGGGTTGTGCTTCGAATGAACTGGCGCCTTTGCTGTTCACTTCGACGAGGATCGCGTTGCGTCCGGCTTTCAAGAATGGCACCAGATCGATACTGTCGAATTCCGGCGCTCGAAGCGCGAATCGAGCCGGGCCGTACGCCGCCACACGCCCATTGACCCACAAGCGGTAACGCGTGTCCGCGAAAAGCCGAAGCTCCGCGCGCCGAGGAACCGAGGCTAGGGCGAATGAGCGACGGAAGAGGACGAAAACGTTTCGTCCGCGGCCGTGAGGGTCGGACCAAACGAAGGTCGGTCGGGGCATGGGGCTGATCTCCGCTGAAGCGGCGTACATACCAAAGTCGGGCGGGAGTTCCAGCGCGCTGCGCACTACTCCATGCGATCTTCGTCGGTAACACGCATACCAGTTGGCGCTTTCCGGTGCTTTCAAATTACAGATTCAGCAGGCCCATCAAGCCGACGAGCCACAAGCCGAATCCCACCAGCGCGCTGTAGATATACCCTCGCGCGCGCCGGTATTGGCTGCGAAGCAAACAGTAAGACGCAAAAGCCAAGCCGCCGACAGGCAGGCACCAGGACCAAGGAGTAAGCAGCGTTAATCCTGGCCAGCTTATTGCAAGCAGCACCCATGCCACACGGTCGCTGGCAGGAGGAAGCGATTCGGCGGGCGGGATCGGCGCAAGGCGCGCGGTACGTTCCAGTTCGGCCACTTGCGATTGGCCTTCCGGAGTGAGTGGAAAGCCGCAGTACATGCACACGACGGTTCCATCAGGCGACGATTCGCCGCAAAGCGGACACAGGGCAGGCGAAGTGGTGGGAGTGGCGGTCGGTTCCACGGTTCCTGGGCACCAAGCGATTTGCGCCCTTTTCTTTTAAGCGACAAATGGATATCCTGATAGTGGTATCTGAAGGATAGGCCGCCAGTCGCGGGAGTTCACATCTTTGATTACTGTCACCGGCGAGTACGCCCTACGTGCGATGGCCTATTTGGCCGATCGACCGGAAGGCGAGTATGCACTAGCCCGCGATGTTGGCAAGACGCTCGATATCCCTCCCAACTACCTGAGCAAAGTTTTGCAGTCGCTCGCGCGTGCGGGCCTGTTGGACTCCCAGCGCGGCCGCAATGGTGGTTTCCGCATGGCTCGCAGTCCCAAGCAGGTTTGTCTGTATGATATACTGGCTGCCGTTGAGCCGATGAGCCGCTACGAGACGTGCGTTTTGGGCCGGAAAGAATGCCGGGATGAAGATGCTTGCCCAATTCATTTTGCCTGGAAAGAAGCGCGCGGCAAGGTTTTGACCCTATTTCAAAAAACGCCGCTAACCAAACTCGTTGAGCATCAGCACGCCATCAAGAAGTAGCTGCTTCCAGGCTCGCCACGCCCAATCCGTAAAACGTGTATTCGCAATCGGGGTCCGCCTCGAGCGCGAAGCCGACGTATCCGCCTTCAGAAAGTTCCAGTGTACGCGCATAGGAGCCTCCTCGAGCCAACGAGCGATCGTCCAGCGCGGCGATATTTTTAAGCGTAAAGAGCGCCGTGTAGGTGCTCAGGAGATCCGCGAACGGCGCATTTGGCGTGGCTTGAAAGCCGCCCTCGTCGTTCTGCAACTCCATCAAAAACGTTCCGTGCGTGCGCAAGTCTCGTGAGGCCCAACCGCTCAGTGCATCCCGAAGCGCGTCCCAACCCGCCAATAGGCCCGGCAAACCGCTGGACTTGAGTAGTAAGGTTAGCGCGACGCCGGCGGCGGTTGCATTCGTGCCGGGTCGCTTGCTGTAGGCATTCTCGCGGAATCCCCCGGACGCTTCGATCAAGCCTGCCAAAAACGGCGACAAGCGTTCGGCTTCGGGAACCGTCCCACCCATGCGCCGAAAGGTCAAAGCCGCCAGAAACGTGTGGTACAAGCTTCCGTTTCCTTCTTGCGGATGCTTCGCCCAGCCGCCGTCCTTTCGGCGCAAAGCGGCAAGCCCCAAACGTGTCCGCTCGCGGGCTTCGTCTCCTGCTACCACAGTTAGGGCCGCGCCGGCCTCTTCGCAGAGTTTGGCCGCATCCCACCACGAAACTGCGTGGACGGCATCTCGAAACGGAGGTCGCGTCGCCCGGGTTTCGGTGATCAGGAATTCCAACGCCCGTGCAGCCATGGCGGGTGTGAGGGCGTCCAGGCACGAAAGCGCGCGTAATCCGAAGGTGGTGTAGTAGAGATCGGGCAGACCGCGCCGGTTCGCGAAGCCGCCTCCTTCGAGCTGTTGGGCCGCAAGCCACGCCGCGTGGCGGGAGCGGTACGAGGCTGGAGTGCTGCGCAATCCGCCGCGCAACTCGTTATGCAAGAGCTGAAGGAAGTCCATCAAATCATCCACGCCAGATTTGCGGGTCAAGCGTTCGGTTGCTGTACTCAATGCGGTTAGTCAACCGCAACGGAACCCATCCATCGATTGGGCTTGCGAGGGCCAGCCCATGCTAAGTACAGTCATCGTATTGTGTGGGTTACTCCAGCAACGTGGCCGTAAGAAATGTGAAGAGCGCTTGCATGCCGCCGTGATCGATGCCTGCGACGGCTTGCATGGCGCGCTCGCGCTGCTTCTCAGCGAGTAACTCCGCGGTTACGGCCACTTCGTGCTTATAATAAATATCGCGCAGTTCGGCGAGCCGAGCTTGGAGGGCTTCGGGTTCGAGCGATTCGGGTTCTTCACGCGCGGATAGAAGCAGCAGCTCGGACTGAATGTCGTCTGCACGTTCAAGCGCCAGCGCGAATAAAATGGTTGGCCTTCCGTGCAAGATATCGCCGCAGGCTTTAACCTTATTGCCCGGATCGGGCTGAAGATCTTTAAGGTCGTTCTGAATCTGGTATGCGACGCCCAGATGCTTGCAGAAGCGTTCGATTTCCTCGTCCCATATTCCCGCCGCTCCGCCCAGCACCACGCCGGCATACAAGGCTATGTCGAAGGCCGGCGCGGTCTTCAATCCATACAGCCGCAGAACGTCCAACGGCGCGATCTGCTTATCTCGGCTCTTGCGCCAGAGCAACTCGGCGCCTTGCCCTTCGGCCAGTTTCACGTGTGCTTCACTCAGCTTGCCCATGATCTTGGCCACGGCATCCGCGCCAATCTCGCCCAACTGCTCGGCGACGATCCGATAGCCGCGTCCCAACAAGTAGTCGCCGATATTCAACGCCACGGGTACGCTATGGCTCTTATGCAACGTCTCGGTTCCGTAACGGAAGTCGTCGTCGTCCTCGATGTCGTCGTGGATTAGCGATGCTTTGTGGAAGAACTCCATCGCCGCCGCCACGCGCTTGACCGAATCCGGAACTTCATCCCGGTCGCTTAGCGCTTGCCAGGCCGCTTGGGTCAGGAACGGCCGGAACCGCTTTCCGCCTTTGCGCATCCAGGCTACCGAAATGCGCTCGGTCTCGGCCACGCGATCTCCACGCGGAAGTTCCGCACGATCGGCGGGAACCAGCGCCTCCAGCGGCTTGGGGTCGAAATCGTGAACCACATCGCGTAGCAGCGGTACGAAGCTTCGGGTGCGCTGCGCGCCAACTCGCTGAATGCCCAGCGCCTGCATGACCCAATCTTCGTCCACCTCGGTGTTGTGGCAGGTGTCGCGCAGGAGCGGAATCGCGATGGCCGGAATGCCGAGTTGAAGCACGCGGTCGAAGGCCTTTTCGAGCACGTTCAGGCACGCCACGCCCAGGATGCCTTCGACTTCGCCGCTGGCAATCAGGCGCAGCACCACCGGAGTGCCTTCGGCGATCAAGACGTTGTATCCCAGCCGCTTTCCGATTTGATCGAAGTCGGCCAGCGAACAGAGTCCGCAATTGTTGCAGTGGAGCTGGACTTCGTCGAGCTTCGCCGTGCAGTTTTCAGCCTGCTTAAGGCAATGCGGCATGCTGAACAGGCGCTTTTCGAAAGGCACCGTAGCGAACTGGTCGCGCCAGTATTCGTTATTCAGCATCACCATCGCGAAGCCAAGGTAGGTGTCGTCGTAGCCCAACGGACCCAGCAGGTCACGGCCCAATTCGGCCAAGCGTTGCTTGGTGGGCGGACGGTCCCGCGGAATCAAGTGTGCCGAACGTGCGGCCGCCTGCCGCAAAGACTCACGATCTTCCTTGCGCTCGGGAATGCTCTTGAAAAGTTCGCCGGCCGGGCGCCATTCGTCATGCCGATAAGCCTGCGGAGCGCGCGCCTTGACGGTGCGCTCGGCGCCGTTGCGCTCAAGTTCCTCGGTCTGGCCGCGCGCCTCTTGCCGCGGCCAGACGGGTGCCGGATACGGAGCGCCCACCAGAGGTTCGGCGCGCGGTTCGTAATCGTCGTTCGTATGTGCGGCCATATGAAACAAGACTCTCTAAGGCTTGGGTTTACTGCCCATTCGAAGCGATCATTTCATGTTGCCGCGCGGAAGCAAGCCCGCCTGCCTTATTCGTCGCCAATCCGCCTAGCGCGAAGCAGAGCGGGTACAACTCTTCGTAGTACCAAAGCACCGCGAAGTAAAATCCAATGGGGGAGGGTTCCCAGGACCCGTCTTCCCGCTGGTGCTCGATCAGCCACCGAGCCGCTCGGGCGCAGGCCGGATCGGCACGCCCGTTCTGGTGTGCAGCTAAGGCACGCAGCGCCAAGCCGGTTTCTTCGGCACTGCCAGGCGCGTCTGAAGTTCCGCCAAAAGCTCCATCTTCATGCTGAATGGAGCGCAGCCAAGCCAGCGCGCGGTCGCGCAAAGGCATCGGAGCCATTTCGTGCGCACACGCCAAGAGAACCTGGGCGGTTCCGTAGGTAGCGTTTAATTCATCGGAGGCCGCTTCGCAGCCGAACCAGAGCGGCGAGAACGAGCCGTCCGGCCGCTGCACACATTCTAAGTATCTCCACGCCTTGGCGTAAGCAGGGTACGCCGTGGCCCCTAATGCCTGCATCGCGCGCAACGCATGGGCGGTGAGATCCGGAGCGCTTTGGTCAAACGGGAGCCTCTGCCAGCCCCGGCAAAAGGTGGGGATTCCACCGTCACGGTTTTGAAGCGTGAGCAGCCAGCGTAAGCCAGCTTGAAGCTGAGGTGCTTGGGCAGGAACGCCTAGCGCACGTAGCGCCAGCACTGCACCGGCCGTATCGTCGGCGTCGGGCACCGCACCGTCGAGGTCGTTCCAACCCCAGCCGCCGGGCGCGGTGCCGGTATACGGATGGTGGGACTTCGTCTGGCAGGCGAGCAGCCAGTCGCGCGTCTTCGCGCGCTCGGAAGAGTCCAGTGCTTCCTCCAGCAGGCCGGCGCCGTGGAGTGCATCGATCGCACGCGTGGTGTTCCAGGTGGCGAGGTGCACTTCCACCGGCCATCCGCCATCGGCGCGTTGGGTGGCCGCCAGAAAGCGTGCTGCGTTCCGTGCGACCTGATGCTCAGATTGACCTGCCGCATGCAAACCCAGCAAACAGAATGCGGTGATGGGGATTGCCTCAAGGAAGCCACCGCTTTTCGGCTGCATCGAAGCCGTAAGCCTCAGCGCTCGTGCGGCACTCCAGGCTCGAAGCGCGCGCACATGCGGCCAAGCGCTCGGCGCCTGGGCATGCCGTGACAAGCCAACGCAGACAAGCGCGGGGAGCGCGTAACTTACGACCGGAAGCCCGATCGCCCCCATGACGCCCCGCGGCACCAAGGCCAACTCGAACGGAAGCGGATCGACCTCGCGCCAGTCAAGTAAGCCCGCCGCCGCCGCCGCCATGCGGATCGGCACCTGGAAGGTCAGATCGCGGCCGTAGACGCGCGCCAAGCCTTGGCGAAGTCCGCCAAGGTTATCGACGAAACGCTCAGCGCGCTCGCGGGCAACTTCAGTGAGCAAGGCAGCTGGGCGTTGCAGGGCAACCGAGGACGCCTCACGAGCCCAAAGCTGTTCCCGCTGAAGCGCGTCGGTGCTTAACACGAGCAGCGTCGCGGCCAAGTTGGACTTCGAGCGATCCGTATCGCCCCAGCCGCCATCGGGATTCTGGGTACGCCGCAGGTACTCGGCCGCGGCAGAGCGGTCGAGAAGGACCGCGGGCTCGTGCGCCAAAGCGGCGAGCGCCACGGCGGTGGCGAGTGGCGAAGTCGCCAAGCGGCCTTCCCAATACCCATCGGGATGGCGTTGCGCGCGAAGCGCCTTCAGCGCCCGGGAACGGCTTTGTTCCAAGGAATCTAGGCCCAAGCATGCACCGCCTAAAATTGAGTGTACTCAGTCCTGCTTTAACGTGTCGGCTTCAATCCAGCAGGGTACCGACGTCAGGCATGTGAAGCCGATCTTTTTGTAGAAGGTCAGTGCGGTGTCGCGGCTGTCGAGGTAGATCCGCGTCTGCCCGTGTGCTTTGGCGTAGGTCGCCAGCCAGCGCAGCAATGCCTGCCCGTAGCCCTTGCCTCGTACGCTCGAAGCGGTAACCAAATCATCCACGAACATATGCGGCCCACGCGCCAGCGTGCACGAAAATCGAATGCCGGCCAGTACCACCAACTCCGGAGCGAATCCGCCAATCAAGACATAGCCTTCGGCTTCCTGCCGCCGGACTTGGGCGAGGAACTGCTCGCGCTTCAAATGCGTGCGCAATTCCTGCGTCAGCGCGAACGCACTTTCGATCTCGGCATCGGTCCGAAGTTCACGAGCCGCAAGAGGGGGAATGGATTTATCGGATAGGCTCACGAAATCGCACCCATGCCGAAAAAGACCTGGCTCTTCAGCAACCTGTAAAACCAGAAATCCTCGGGTATCTCCTCGCCGGGCAAATGCTGGCTGTGCCGTGGCGTAATCGAGTTCAATTCCTGATAGGCCGTGCCTCGGCCGCTGAAGTCCCGTGCGTCGGTGCTTTTCAGAAAGTCATGCAGTTCCTGCGGGTGCTCCAGGATCACGCAACCTTTGGTCCGCTCTTTCACGAACTTCTGGAAGCCGCGCAACATAGGGCTTTCGTTGATGACTGGATAAAGGTCCGCGCCGTCGCGCACGGTTTCGCGCGCGAAGGAGAGCGCCGGGCAGATCTCGATGCTGCCTTGCGGGCCGATGTGGAATCCCAGGCCCGTGGCCGCCGGACAGAAGGCTTCGCCCGTGGCCGTCCAGTAGGTGTCGATCACCAGGATCGGCTGCGTGCGCCGAAGTTCGAGCAGTCTCTTGCGGAACCAGAGCAACTGGTCTTTGCTAACGCAGTACTCCGGATGCGGTTGCGGGCTCATCGGGCGGTACACGTAGTACCAGATGTACTGCGCGCCGGAGTCTATGAAGTGCTTCACGTATGCATCGCTCATCACGTCGGCCATGTTCTTGCCGGTTGCCGTGGTGGCGATACCAAACATGATCTTCGCCGTCTTCAGTCGTACCAAGCCTTTGGCGGCGGCCTCGAATACGCCTGATCCGCGGCGCAGGTCGTTCTGATCGGCATATCCGTCGAGGCTGATGAGCGGCGTGACGTTGCCCAATTCGGCCAGCTTCGCGACCGTCTGCTCGTTGAAAAACATCCCGTTGGTGATGACCTGGAAGTAACAGTCTGGATGCCTCGCGAAAATTTCCAGCAACCCCTTGTACATGAAGGGTTCGCCGCCCAGGAGCGTGTAGTAGTACGCGTTGCGCTTCTTGCCGCTCACGATAATCCGGTCGATTTCCTCGGGCGTGAGGTAGAAGGCGGTTCCTTCCTTTTCGACCCAGCATCCGTGACAGCGCAAATTGCAGGTGTTGGTGAGCGCGATAAACATGAACGGCGGGTACAGTTCGCCTCGATCGAGCCGGCCTTTATAGGCGCGGATGGCCTTGAAGCCCTTCCATCCATACAGGTAGGCGGCTTTCCAAAGCGCGCGAATGGAAAGGTCGCGCGCGGCGCGCCAGCCCATATGGGCAAGATTCAGATGCTCACGCACGAACGAGCGTCGCGTATCCAACGGCGGAAGAACCGCCGACGCCGCCAGTGGCGTGCTGGGGGTGGAGGCCGGTGTTGCGGTTGTTTGAGTCATCAAAGATCCACTTGGTCGAAAGCGTCGGTGAGCTTCTCGACTTCATCGGCGCTGGGTGGCTTACGGCCGGCCTTGAGCAATTCGCGGTCGCGTTCGAGCGCCGCTTGGTGGCGCGCTTTGGGCTTCCCGAAGATTTTTGAGAGATCGAGTTTCAAACTGCCACGGTCCCCGTCGTCCTGGCCGCCGGCAATGGCCGCATTGGTCGCGTACTTGGGGAACACAATGGCGCCCACCGGACAGACGCGCGCACAGGCCGGACAATCGCTGCGGCATTCGTCCTGATTTGTCACGCGAAGCGTTCCGTCCGCATCCACGCCGTAGACGCCGAAGAGGCAAAAATCGAGGCACTCCATGCAGTTGGTGCAGGCGTCGTAGTCGACCACCGGGTACCAGCGAGCGGAGAGCTTCGCGTTCTCGGGATTCGGCAGTGCCTGTTCCGCCAAGTCGCCTCGTTGCCGCGGCGTAAGCCCATCGGAGGGGGGATCGGTTTTGGGTGGAGCGGTTACTACGGCGCTGGCGCTACCGGCGAGAATCTTCTTCACGCGTTCGGCCAGCACCGCAGGCTCCTCCTCG
This sequence comes from Planctomycetota bacterium, assembly GCA_045863855.1. GTDB lineage: Bacteria > Planctomycetota > SZUA-567 > H5-PLA8 > H5-PLA8 > H5-PLA8. The sequence goes on from BTVV01000114.1 coordinate 14,725, forward strand.
CGCGCATCCAGGCAATGCAGCGCGCGCGTGCGCCCGTTTACGTCGATTCCATGGCGCGCAAGAATCCATTTCAGGGCGCGCGGGTAATGCCATCCGATGAAGATCAGATCGCCTGGAGCCTCTCGCAGAAGGCGGGTGTCGTCGTCTTCCTCATAGCGGTCGTAAATCGATTCGACTTCCAGAAACCCGACGCCTTTGGCGCGCAACGCGGCCGCGAGGTTTTCGAATTCCTGTTGGAGTTGCCCCCGCTCCTCTTGCGGTACGCGAGAATAGACCACCGTTGCGGTCCGCACGGGTAACGCGGTTCCAGCCAAGGCGCTAGCCATAAAGTTCATGGCCGGCCTCCCTTGTTTGGCCCGCGCTTGGGTTTGAATACATCGCGCAAAATCTGGCACGGATTCTCGGCGCCGACCGTGCACGCTTCCGGCAGCGGCAGGCGATGCTGCGGAACCGGCCGGCCCGGGCTGAAACATTCCAAGCGTTCGGTCGCGACGCTCAGGCCCGAGGTCGAGGCGAGCGTCAGCGCGTCTCGAACCGCACGTTCCAGTTCTGCGGGAGCCATGTGCACTCGGGCATTCAGAATCAACAGGGCTTTCCGCGACGGTTCTTCCGAAGTGCCCTGAACCAGCAGGAATGGCGTTCCGCGATTGCTGGTCAAATTACCGATTAATGCGTGTCCAGGGGCGGTGAGCGACAGCTTCACGTGCGCAACTTCGGCCCCGCTTGAGGCAAAAGCGTCTTTCAATGCGCGGAGTAGATCGAGGCATACGGGCTTCCACGCCCGATCTTCGGTCGCGTGGAGCCGAACGGCCGCGTTCAGCCAGCCTAGCTCGGCCTCGCCTTCGGCATACACATCGTAGTCCACATGAATCGCCTGCCGCGCGGAGGGGCGCTCGGAAAGCATTTCGTCCAACCAGTCGTCCAGCCCGTCGCCGTTCAACGCCGAGAACGCTCGAACCTGCGCACGCGGGAAAAGCTGGCCAAGCCGCTCGTGAAGCGCTGATCGTTCCGGCGCCGGCAACGCATCGGACTTGTTCAGCGCGATCGTGTCGGCCTCTTCCAATTGCTTCGAGAAGATGTAGCGCACCTTCTCCGAAAAGGGATTGTGCGGACCGGGCTCCAGCAAGCCGGTCAGCCGTTCGGGATCGACCAGCACCGTATACGGAGCGATCGTATAGCGGTCCTTGAGGAACTGCGCCAGCGGACGCAGCACCGTGGCCGCCAAGTCGGTACAACTTCCCACCGGCTCGCAAAGCAGCACATCGGGTGCGTGGCGTTCAAGCAGCCGCGCGCCGGCATCGGCCAAATCGCGAAACCGGCAGCAGAAGCATCCGCCGCTGACCTCTTCAACGCCAAAGCCTTCGCGACGCAGGGTTTCGGTGTCCACCAAGTCGGCGGCTTGGTCGTTGGTGACCATCGCTACCTTGAGCCCGCGCGACGTGAGACGACGCCCGGCTTGCCGGAGCAAGGTCGTCTTGCCCGCGCCCAGGAATCCGCCCACCAAGATCACGCGGACCGCCATGCCCTGCCTCCAACCGCTACGCTTGCCCTTTGAGCAGCCGCTGAGTCTCCTCCCACGTCGCGGCGAGATAATCCCGGTACCCGGCGGCATCCAACGTCTGCTCGGGCCGCCCTTCGAACTCCAGCAGCCACTCGGCATACGGATCCACCGTCAGCCGCCTGGGGCTCGCCACCACTTCGCGATTGATCGCCACCAGTCGCCCGGTCATGGGTGCGTACAGTTCCGAACTGGCCTTGGTGCTTTCAATCTCGCCCAGTGGATCGGCCTCGCGTACCTCCTGGCCCTCGGCTACCTTCCAGTCTAGTCTGAAGACGTCATCCAGGAGCCGCATCGCGTAACTGGTCAAACCGCACCGCGTTCCCTGCTCCTTAACATCGAACCAAAAGTGAATCTCCGAGTATCGCAGCCGCACTGGCAGCACCGCTGGGAAGAGTCCCATGTCGAATACGAGCGCTTCGTCGTCCACAGAGACTCCGGCCATTCGCGCGACGTAACCCTAAACTGTACCTGATCGGTCCGGTTTATCCAGCGTGCACAGCATTACGGACTTAGGCTGTATACGCCAGATGTCATGCACCACTGGAAATGTTTCGCTAGAATGAACCCATACGACCTGAGGTGTATGCAAAATGAGCAGCCATGCGCAGGACCCCCTAGTCATTAAACCCTACTTGGAATCGTTGCTTAGTGGCGTTGATCTGGACGAAGTCGCTGCCGCCGCGGTAATGGCGGCTGTAGTGGAGGGCCGGCTCCCGGCTCCCAGCATGGCTGCGTTTCTCACGGCACTTCGTGCCAAGGGCGAAACGGAGCACGAACTGGCGGCTTTTGCCGCGGTACTGCGAGCGCATGCCCGCCGAGTTCAGGCGCCGGAAGGCACGGTGGATACGTGCGGAACCGGTGGGGACTCAAGTGGGACGTTTAACATATCTACGGCTGCGGCCCTGGTTGCGGCCGGTATGGGCATTCCAGTGGCCAAGCACGGAAATCGTTCGGTTTCCAGCGCCAGCGGTTCGGCGGATGTCCTCAAGGCGTTGGGCGTAAACATCGACGCACCGCTCTTGATCGTCGAGAAGTGTCTGCGCGAGGCAGGCATCGCGTTTCTGTTCGCCCCCGCACTCCATCCAGGCATGAAGCATGCGGCTCCGGTGCGGCGCGAGTTGGGCATTCGAACCGTTTTTAACCTGCTAGGTCCTCTCTCGAATCCGGCCTTTGCCAAACGCCAAGTCCTGGGCGTCTACGAACCGCGGCTTTGCGCGCTTTTTGCCCGAGTGCTCGCCCAATTGGGCAGCACCGATGCGCTGGTGGTTTGCGGCGCGGGAGCAGGGGGAACCGGGCACCTGGATGAAATATCCACTTTCGGGCCTAGCCTGATCGCCCGCTTGCGCAACGGGGAAGTTCTGGAAGAAGAGTTCATTCCGGCTTCTTTGGGCCTCGCGACCCCGGGTGCCGCGGCGCTTGCCGTCGACGGACCGGAAAAAAGCGCGGCGACCATTCGAGCGGTACTGGCCGGTCAGGCCGGACCGGCCCGGGATGTGGTGGTCTTGAACGCTGCCGCCGCCGCTCAAGTGGCGGGTCTGGCCAGCGATTGGAAGTCCGGGATGGACTTGGCCGCGGCCAGTATAGACAGCGGAAAAGCCCTTCGTGCTCTGGAGCGCCTCGCGACGCTCAGCGCGGCTTGACCCTGCCTGGACAAGAGGCTAGGTTCGAGGGAGCGCGTATCGGCGCAACGGACCGGTGGCTCCCCCATGCTCGTCGAGGTTGAACTCTACCAGGTCGTAATCACCGAAGGTTCCAATGTTCAGAGTATCGTTCTGAAAGAGAAGCACACGGAACGCGTCTTCGTGATCTCCATCGGCTACAACGAAGCCATGGCGATCGACCGGAAGATTAAGGAGTTCCAGGTTCCGCGCCCCCTGACCCACGATTTGCTCCAGAACCTGATCGACGCACTGGGCGGCAAACTCCGGCAGGTTGTGCTCAATGCTTTTAAGGAAGGCACCTATTATGCGCTGCTGGTTATCGAGCAGGGTGGCAATAAGGTGGAGGTCGACGCGCGACCCAGCGACGCCATCGCGCTGGCCGTTCGCATTGGCTGCCCGATCTTCGCCGAAGAAGATGTGATCCGTAAGGCCAGCGAAGGCGAGTAAGCGCCGAATCTACTTGAACAGCATAACGATTTCGGGCTTCGTCAATTTCCCCATCGCGTTGCGTGGAAGGTCCGCCGACAGCAAGAGGCGGGAAGGGACCTTGTAAGCGGCAAGGCGCTCTTTGGCCCACCCGCGCAAAGCATCGAGTTCCAGAACCGCGCCTGCGCGCAAAACGACCGCTGCGCCGACACGCTCACCCCATTCCGGATCGGGCACGCCCACGACGGCACACTCGGCAATGGCCGGATGTTGGAGCAACACGCTTTCGATCTCTAGCGCCGAAACCTTATAGCCGCCGGTTTTGATGATATCGACGCTGTTGCGGCCGAGAATGCGAAAACTGCCGCGATCGCGGACGGCGATGTCGCCCGTCTTGAACCAGCCATCTGCGAAAGCGCCGCGTGTCGCTTCGGCATTTTCCCAATACTCCTTGAACAGATTCGGGCCGCGCACTCGGATCTCACCCGGCTTCTCGTCCTCGTCGATGGGCTGGTTCTGCTCGTCGACCAACCGAACTTCGACGCGCGGCATGGGTGCGCCGACGTGGCCCGGCCGCCGCTCGCCGTGGAGAGGATTCGATAAGGCCATCCCGATCTCGGTCATGCCGTAGCGCTCGAGCAGAGTATGTCCAGTCAGTTCGCGCCAGCGTTCGAGCACCGGTTCGGGTAACGCGGCGGAACCCGAGACCATCAGGCGCAGTTTTTGGGCGCCTGCCGACCATGCCGCGCGCCGATCCGGCAGCACTTCTTCCCACGCCTTGATCAGACGCGCGTAAATCGTCGGGACGGCCATGAATACCGTGACTTCGCCGCTGGCAAGTCGGTCCCAAAGCTTGCTTGCATCGAATTTGGGCAGCATTTCGCAGGTCGCGCCGCTCCAAAGCGCGCAGCTCAGCACGTTAATCAGCCCGTGCGTATGATGCAGCGGCAGCACGTGAACGATGCGGTCGTCGGCGCTCCAGCCCCAGGCGTCGATCATCGTCTCGATCTGAGCCGCTACACTGCGATGCGTATGCACCACACCTTTGGGTTTTCCGGTCGTGCCACTGGTAAACAGAATCATGGCGGGATCGCCAGGACCGGAGGTGGTTTGAGTGACCGGGCGCCCGGAAAGGGCTTGGTCGGTACTCAAGAACGACGCTCCGATCTCCTGAGCGACCTCGCGTAAGACTGCTTCGGTTGCCGGATGCGAAATCACGATCGATGCACGAACCAACCCAGCGGCATAAAGCCATTCGGGCTTGGGGTGCTGCTCGCACAACGGAACCGCTACGCCGCCTGCCCAAGCGATGCCCCATTGAATTGCAACGTGCTTGAAACCCGAGGGCACAAGATAAGCAACTCGCGCACCGCGCAGGTCTCCGCTCCCACCTCGCAGCGCTCCGGCCACCCGAACCGCCGCGTCCAGCAGGTCTCGATACGTAAAGGTGCCTTCAGATGCGACCAAGGCAGTCCGGCCGGCGTGACCTTCGGCGCGCCGAATCAGTTCGAGGCTGGGCATGTTCGAGTTCTCGATGGTTTGAATAATTCAACTTACGAGCTTGTCGGCACGCGCTCAACTTGGATTTTTGCAGATCGCGCGGCAAGTGTGCCGCGGCTTGCCTGAAAGGTCGTGGTTACGATCGCAACAGTGCGAGGAAGGTCGATTCCATCAACGAACTCAAAAGAATGCCACTTTAGAGGACAGCAAGGGGATGCATGGGCCGGCGACTTAGCGTTTCCATGACGTCCCGCTGCGTATCAAGCGAACCGTTTGCCGGCCGCCCACCCC
>BTVV01000115.1:0-20124 GCA_045863855.1 Planctomycetota bacterium
ATTGGGCGCTGGACCTCTGGACGCGCCTGCAAGACGAAGACGGCGGGGTGCATCACGGGATCGAAGCCACCAAGGACCCGCTGCCCGGCGATACGCCCGCCACCGACCGGCTGCGCGAATTCGCTTACGCGAAAGACAGCACCGCCAGCTACTACTTCACTGCGATGGCCGCGCACGCCGCGGTGCTCTGGAAGCGCAACGGTAAAGCCGCCGAGTCCGAAGCCTTCTTGCAGCGTGCATTGAAAGCCTGGACGTGGGCGCAGGCACATCCCGAAACGGAAGCGCCGCGCCAACCCGGCGAACGCGACCGACTCGTGCACGCCGCCGCGGCGCTCTTCCGAGCTACCGGCGAAGCGCGCTTCGACGAGGTTTTTCGCAAGCAGGTGATTACTTCGGAGCATCCGGCCGCGCCGCCGTTCGAATACCGCAAGCACGATCACTTGGCCGGCATGCAGCAGTATCTTGAAGCTGAAAAGGGCGACGCGGAGTTAAAGAAAAAGATTCGCGCTTCGATGGAGGGACTGGCCGGTTACTGGAAAACCTGCGCCGAGACGACCACCTACCGCTACATGCGCAGTTCCCACGCCCCCAACAGTTGGGGCACCGGCGGCTTGCCGGTCTGGACGTACTTCCCGGCCGTCGCCGCGCACGCGAGCGAAAACGCGGAACTTAAGGCGGGCCTGACTTCTTGGATCCTCTTCACCAACGACTTCTCGCTGGGCTGCCATCCGATGAATCTGGTTTTCACAGTGGGCATCGGCAAGCGCTACGTCCACCATGCCTTCAGCTACCTGGACATCAACAGCCCCGAGGGCGTGGTCGCGGGCTTGCAGTGCGAGGGCCCCAGCCGCGGCAAGCCGGCGGGTTCGCCGGGCGGCAAGAGCATGGGCGACTGGCCCGCGATGAGCTTTTATCCGCACGGGCCGTGGCCGGAACTGTACTGTTTCTCCGAAGAGGCTTCGCCCGGCATGGCCGAGGGGGTGGTGATCAATCAGGCGCGCACGGCGCTGGCGTACGGACTGTTCCTCCCGCCGGCCAAGTGAGGCCGAGTCAGCGCGGCAGTTTCCGTAAGCGTTCGGCTGCGGCTTGCAGCGTTTCCATGCGCTTGGCGAAGTTGAAGCGGATCAGCGGTTTTCCTTCCGGCGAGTCGGGCCGGTAGAAGCTCGAGCCGGGCACCGCCGCCACACCGATATGCTCCACGAGATAGCGCGCGAATTTCACATCGTCGCCGGTAATGCCCGCGCCGGTGGGGTACTGCGTCATCACATAGTACGCGCCCTGCGGCGCGAAGCACCGAAAGCCGGCGTCTTCCAGCATGCGCAGGCAGAACGCGCGCCGCTCGACGTAGCCCGCGAGCATTTTCGCGTAGTACGCGTCTTCGAACGCCAGCGCTACCGCCGCGCCTTCTTGCAGGGGCGCGGGCGCACCCACGGTCAGGAAATCGTGAACCTTGCGGATGGCGTCGGTCAGCGCCGGAGGAGCGATGCACCAGCCGATGCGCCAGCCCGTTGCACTGTAGCTTTTGCTCAATCCGCTGATCGCGACGGTGCGCTCCCGCAATCCCGGCAGCGAAGCCGGGTACACGTGCGTGCGTCCCTCGTAAAGAATGTGCTCGTAAATCTCATCCGTGTAAATCAGCGCGTCGTGTTCTTGAACCAGCTTGCCGATGCACTCCAGTTCGGGCCGAGTGAAGACCTTGCCGGTCGGATTGTGCGGCGTGTTGATTACAATGCCTTTGGTTTTCGGACCGAACGCGGCTTTCAGTTCCTCCGGATCGAAGCTCCAGTCCGGCGGGCGCAGCTTCACGTATTTCGGCACGGCGCCCGAGAGGATGCAGTCGGGCCCGTAGTTCTCGTAAAAGGGCTCGAAGACGATTACCTCGTCGCCGGGATTCGCGGTGGCGAGCACCGCCGAGATCATCGCTTCGGTGCTGCCGCAAGTGACGACAATCTCGCGTTCCGGATCGGGCCGGTAGCCGGCGAAGCGTTCGGTTTTGGCTGCTATGGCCTCGCGCAGAGGCTTGGCGCCCCAGGTGATCGCGTACTGGTTGATCTCGCGGTCGATCGCATCCTTCGCGGCTTGCTTCATCGCGGCGGGCGCGGGGAAATCGGGGAAGCCTTGCGCCAAGTTCACGCCCCCGTGCTTGGCGCACAATCGGCTCATCTCGCGGATCACCGACTCGGTAAAGCGCTCCGCCTTCGCGGAAACATGGTTCTTCATGGAGCTTCCTTGGGGGGCGTTTCCGCGGGGCGGTCCCACGGCGGCCGGCGATTCAGCACATCTTCGTAAAAGGTGGCGCGCTGCATTTGGTGGTAGGAAAGCTGTTGCAGGAATTGCGCCACGCGTTCGGCCACGGCCTGCTGCTTCAGCACGGGTTCGAAATCGGCAAAGGTTTTCGTTTCCAACAGCTTGGCGATGTGAAACCCGAAATCGGTCTCGAAGATCGCGGAGCGCGCACCGGGGGATTCGAGGGCGTAGCAGGCATCGGCGAAGGCGGGAACCAGCGGCGCCTGCGCGTCACGCTTGCCGAAGTAACCCAGATCGCCGCCCTTGGATTTGGACGGGCAGTCGCTGTACGCCTTGGCTACCTCGGCGAAATCCGCGCCGCCGTTCAGTTTTGCCAGCGCCTCTTCCGCGCGGGTTCGTGCTTCGGCCGGCGAGCGCGTGACGCCTTCTCGCGCCGCCGCCACGCTCCCGCGGTGCATGATCAGGATATGCGAACAGCGCCTCAGCGGCAGGCGATCCTTGGCCGCCGCGAAGAGTTCCTGAAGCTCCTCCGCGGTTACGTGCTCCGCCAAGCGCGTTTCCATCGCTACCTGCGCCGCAAGCAGCGCGCGGTGCTGTTCGGCGCTTTTCCCCATGGAGTGAAGGTAAGCGTCGTAACTTCGGCCGCTCCGCGCGAGGCCGTCGCGGATGTTCTTCAGGCGCTCTTCGACTTTGCCTTCATCCGCCCGCACTTCGTTTTTGCGTACGTATCGCAGCAACAGTTGCTGCTCCAATTCGCGCTCGCTCGCGTGCCGGCGAAACTTAATCCGCTCGGCATCGGGCGGCGTCTGCGGCGGTTCCTGCGCCTGCAAGTCGCGCCACCACTGCTGCTCCAGCGCCCAAACCGTCTCGGCGGGCACTTTGAGATCTTCCAGTTCGGCCATCAACTCCACGGGCTGCGGCTCGCCGGCGCGCGCGCACACGGCCGCGAGGCCGCACGCGAGCAGAAGCCACCGTATTGGGTTCATGCGCATCATGGCGTGCTCGCTGGGGCGGGGGTTGCGGCCGATTCGGTGCGCTTGGCGTCCTCGATGGCGCGCGTGCGCTGGTATTCCTCGTATGCATCGTACGGCTTGCAGAACGTACAGCGAATCTTGCCTTGGCGCTCGGCCGCGGCGGGATTGGCAAACCCCAATTGATCCTTCTCGGCAATATCCTTCGCGTAGGGGCACGTGCAGAAGTGGTACACCGACGTCTGCTTGCCCGAGAGGATCAACGCCTGCGACGGAGGAGCCGCATCGGCGGCCGGAATCGCGGCTCGTTTCGAGCGGCTGCACGCCGCAAGTCCGGCGAGCATCCCCGCGGCGAGGCACACCGATGCCAGAAGATGAATGCGGGACGGCTTCACGGGCGGGTTCGGGCCTCCATACGAATACTAACGTAGTTTCGGGCGCGCTTTTCCGCAAGGCGGAGCGCCTTCGGTTGCCGTGCTGCTCGTGCGGCGGTACCTTGCCCGCATGCAAGCCCCGCTTTCGCCCGACGAGCAAGCCCGCTTACGCCGGCTCGATGCCGGCGCCGTATGGCATCCGTTCACGCAGATGCAGACCTACCTGGACGACGATCCGGCTCCGCCGCTGATCGTCGGGGCCGAAGGCAACTGGCTGATTGCGATGGACGGTTCGCGCTACCTGGACGCCAACTGCGGCTACTGGTGTCTGGCCCTTGGCGCTCGGCCGCACGCCGTCGAAGCGGCCATTGCCGCGCAGCTTCAGCGTTTCTCGCATTCCACGCTCCTGGGTCTGGGCCACCAGCCCGCCGCCGAACTGGCCGGGAAGCTCACGGCGTTGGCCGGCGAGCCGCTCAATCACGCGTTTTTCGCCGACTCCGGCAGCGAGGCCGTCGAGGCTGCGCTGAAACTCGCCTATCAGTACCACGTGCATCGCGGCGAGCCCCAGCGCTACCGCTTTCTGGCGTTGGGCGAGGCCTACCACGGCGATACCTTGGGCGCGGTCTCGGTCGGCGGCGTGGAACTCTTTCACGCCACTTTTAAGCCGCTGCTGTTTCCCGTGGAGCGCGTGCCCGCTCCGTATTGCTATCGTTGCCCGTGGTCGCGCCATCCGGACACCTGCGCGCTGGAATGCGCCCAAACGATCGAACAAGTCATTGCGCAGCGTGCGCCCGAGCTGGCGGCGTTGGTGATCGAGCCCTTTATCCTGGGCCCTGGCGGCGTCATCCCGCAGCCCAAGGACTACCTGCGCCGCGCCGTCGTGGCCGCGCGCGCGCATGGCGTACCGGTGATCTTCGACGAAGTGGCCGTCGGCATGGGCCGGCTGGGCCGGCTCTTCGCGTTCGAAGAACTGGACCTGAAGCCCGATCTCGTCTGCCTGGCGAAAGGACTGACGGCCGGCGTCCTGCCGCTTTCGGCGGTCCTGGCCGGCGAATCGTTTTACCGCACATTCCTGGGCGCTTTCGGCGAGCGCAAGACCTTCTTCCACGGGCACACCTTTACGGGCTCAGCACTGGGTTGTGCGGCGGCGCTGGCGGCGTTGGACATCCTGGCCGCGCCGGATTTTCTTCCGCGTATCCGGCGCGAGACCATTCCGGCCTTCTGGCGCATGCTGGACGGCCTGCGCGAACGGCCGCTGGTCGGCGAAGTCCGCGGAATGGGCCTGATGGCGGGGCTGGAACTGGTTGCCGACCGCGCGACCCGCCAAGCCTTCCCGTGGGAGCGGCGCACCGGGCATCGCGTGGTTGTGGCGGCGCGCAAACGCGGCGTGAACCTGCGCACCATCGGCGACCTGGTGCTGGCGGTTCCGCCGCTCACGATCGGTGCATCGGAAATCGAGCTGCTGGGGCGCGTGCTGGGCGAGAGCTTGGAAGAAGCCGCCACCCAATAAAAAAAACCCGCCTAGGGGCGGGGCTTTGGAAGTTGTTCGAAATGCCGGCCTGCGGACTATTCGGCCTTGGCTTGGGCCTCAGCAGGCTTCGCGGCCAACGCGCGCTGGCGGTACAGTTCCTTCTTCAGCTTGCGCTGCGCGCGCTTAAGGTGCTTCTGCGCGGTGCGGTACTTCGGATCGTACTTGTTAAACTTGCCGTCTTTGGTCGCGCCGGTGCGCGCCTTCGCGGCCTTATCGGTCCACTCCTTGATCTCGTCGGCGATCGGCTTGGCGGTCGGGACTTCTTCAACCTTCGGCAGCACGATCTTTTTCTTTTCCTTCGGCATGCTTCGGCCCAGCTCCTTCGGTCACTCGGTTAAAGGTTCAGCACAAGCGACGCATTATCTACGGATTACGGGGGTGTCAACTCGTTTTGGCATCGACGTTTACCGGCGATACAGCGTACTTGTTCCGGTACGCACCAGGCGCACTGTGGTTTGAGCCGTATGCCCGCCGGTGGTCTGGCGTACGAACAGGTCCACGCTGAACGGATCGGTGGCGGGGTTGGTCACCGGGTCGATGCCCAAGTCGCCGTCGGCGAGCCAGTGGGTCATCAGGCGGGCTGTCCATTTGGTCAGGTTGTATTGAGCGCTGGAAACACCGTCGAGCGGAATCGCCGCGCCGCCGGGCGTCTTGGTGGGACGCTTATAGGTGAAAGCCGTGCCAGAATTCACGAAGACCGAGCCGCCCACCGAGCCGTCGCCCACCGTCTCCACGAACGTGCCGAGGATCAGTTCCACGCCGTTCGCACTTGGATTGAAGCTCGTGCCGTTAGGCGGGCGATGCAGGACATCGAGCAGCAATCGCTGCTGCAAGCCCAGGGTTTTGTGCAAACGCTGCTGAAGCTGCGCTTTCGAGACGACGAAAAGCCCTTCGGGCAAGTCCGAGCCGGACTTGCCGTAGCTGAACTGGCCGGTTCCCGTCGAATCGACCTTGGCCAATTTATACAGCGTAGTAACCGCAGCGGTCGTTTGCCACGCGCCAATCTCGAGGCCCACCACCACCTCCACCGCATCGTTGGGGTGGGGGATCAGGTTGTCGGCGCCTAGCGGCGCCAGCGCGTTATCCAAGTCCAGCGCCTTCCCGGTGAGCGTGAATTTGCCGGTGGCGAGCGTCAGGGTGAAGCGCGCGCTGGCCGGAGCATTCAGGAAGTCCCAAATCACGGTCTTGCCGTTGTTCGAGGCCGGCGTACCGAAGTCGAACTCCGCGCCTTGCAGCGAAAAGGTCAGGCTCGCGCCCGCGAAGCTCGTCACGTTTACGCCCGCCGCTTCCAGGTCCGCGAAGTTCAGGATGCCTTGCGCCAGGAGCGTATCGACGTTTTCGCCCAAGCCTTTGGCGCGCTTGGAATAGAACAACTGGTAGCGCAGCTTGGAGAGTCCCAGCGGCAGGCGTCCGGTGGTGTCCTGCGCTTCGAAGTTCTGATAACCGAGTTGCGCATAGCCGGCGGCGTCGAAGGTGCCGGGATCGGGCTCGCCGCCGGTCGCGGTCACGTCGAGCCCCAGCGCGTTGAAGATCAACCGATCGCCGGGGCTGGCCGGCGGCGCGGGATTGCCGCCATCGAGGTCGATTTCCGTCGTGGTCGAAAGCCCGGCGGTGACCGTGTCGTCGCCGGGGCCGGTGGTCAGGTCCACGGTTGCCAGCGGGACCGTACCGCCGAAGCCGAGCGACAAATCAGGGCCGAGCGTCACGGTGTCTTCGCTCAGTCCGTTGCCGGCCGTTAGATCCAGCGTCAGCGCGCCTACCTCCGTGAAAGTAAGCGTGGCGAAGTTCACGCCGCCGTCAGAGCCGCTGAGCCGGCCCCATCCGGCTTGCGGATTGGCCAGCGTCATCGTGGTGGAACCGTTGGGCGGATCGAAAGTAAGCGATTGCATGCCGGTGACGAGCAACGGCTGATCAACGCCGCTGAAGACGATCTCCCGCTGCGTAAAACTCAGCGTTCCCGAACCGGTGGTGCTTGCATGAGGCGCGTACGTCGGGGCCACGACGCCGTCGCCCAGCACCTCCAGCGTATCGCCCGCCCCGCCGTTGGGTCCGCCGGCGTAATCGATGGCGCCCATCAGGGGAATGGGGTTGCTCCCACCGTTCCAATCGATGCGCAGAAGATCATTCCCCGCACCTAGTTCGACTTCGATGTTATCGACAAAGGTAAAATTGGTGAAAAAGGTCCAGAGCGTACCGTTGAAATCGATCTTGAGCGCGATCCCGGTCTGGGTGATGACGACGGTGTCGTCGTCGCCCGCTTCGTCTCCGACGCTGACCAAATCCTGAGCGGGGTCGTAGCGCACGGGGGGCGGGTCGGTAAGCGTAACGAATAACTCGTAGAAGCCGGTATCGGTGCTGAAATCCTTCACCACGATGTAATAGGTGCCGTCGGCCGGAATGATTCGGTTCGCCAGCAACGAATCGGTTCCGTAACCCGTTTCACCGGTTTCAATGGTGGACCAGCCGTATCTGATATCGTCATTGCTCGCGATTTCAGTCGTGCCGTCCGTATCGAGCAACCGCACGAAGCAGTCGATGGGGTCATCGTAGGAATCCAAGGATTGAGAAATCTGGTCGCTGATGGTATTGATTAGAATCAGTTGTCCGGCGCGCGCGGTAAAGCGGTAGTAGTCCAGTTCGCCGTTGCTCGCGATCTCGCCCAGCACGTTCACCGACCGCGTGCCCGTCAACGCCGACGGCGGATCGTCTCCGTCCAGCCCCAAGTCCTGGGCCGTGCCCGCAGTACCGTGCGCGCCGGCGGTCTCGCTGAGGCTGGCCGGCGTACTGGCGGTCAATCCGCTGGAGTACGCCAGCTTGGCTCGCGAAAGCGAACCGAACGTGCGGACGGCCTCACGCGCGGCTTCGCCCAAGCCGGTGTTCGACGTGGCCATGATATGCACGTTCTGGATTTCGCCCGTATCGTCGGGGTCCACGATCCGCGGGTCGCCGTACGGATCGTAATGTTGTAAGCCGAGGTTATGCCCCAGTTCATGCGCCGCGGTGCTTGAAAGGCCGCGCGTAAGCTGCGAAAGCTGAAGCGCGCGGTTCGTGCCACCGGTGAACTCATCCAGGATAAAAACGAATTCCTCAGGAAAGACATAGCCCAAGTCCGTGCCGCTTTGGTTTCGAAAATCGGGGAAGCCCATCGCGATGCCCAGCGTGCCCGCTCCGGTGGGAAGGATGGTCGTGCGCGGCGTTCCGAAATCGAGCGTCTCGAAATCGCCCACGGGTAAATCCTGCGTAAACGTAACCGTGTAGGCCGCGTAGGCCTCTTCGAGCTGGCTTTCCACATCGTCCTGAAGCTGAGTGCGCTCGGCGAGGCTGAAATCGTCCACGCCCGCGCCGCCGGCCAACTCGGTCAATCGCGCCGCGAAGCTGGTGAAATCGAGGTACACGGTGATCGGGCTGCCGGGTGCCGCGCGCTTGCCCACACTGCGCGAGTCCACCAGCGGCTTGGGCTTGCGCTGCCCCATGGGATCGACCGCGTAGAGTCGCGTGCTGTCTCCCGCGCCATGCAGGCAATGCCAGCATCCGCGCGGATGCTCCGTAAACGCCTGCCGCAGCGTACGTGGGGGCGTAATCGTCTCACGGGCCTGGGAGGCCGCAAGCGCGCTACCCCAAACCAGCAGACAACTCAGGATCGCGAAAGCAGTCCTTCGAGGTCCCATGCCGACCGAGCTTCCCGGGCGATGCGCGTCGAATCTCGCGCCGAAGCCTGAAAGGGAGGAATACAACCAAGGCTACTTTAGCTCAATAGACCGCACGGAACAATCCGAAGCGGACCTGAAATTGACGCACCAGTGCGGTATGAACGCGGAATATCTGCTCACTGATTGTACATGCTGTTTTCAAGAGAAGGTTTGCGGAGGAACTGCGCGTGCGATTTACGATCGGTTTGGCATTACTAGCGCTGGGAAGTTTGGTCTTCAGCGGTTGCGGTTCGCCGTCCGCGCCAAAGGGTTCGACGGATGTGCCGGTTCCGCCCGTCAAAGCGGCGGAAGCAACGGCAGACGGGCCGAACGTGGATTTGAAACCGGTATTGGCGGCAGGATTGATCGACGCGCAAGGTCAGAGCGTCTCGGCCGATGCGTACCAAGGCAAGTTGATCGGGCTGTACTTTTCAGCTCACTGGTGCCCGCCGTGCAAGGTCTTCACGCCCAAGCTCGTCGCCTTGCGTGACGCGCATGCCGACCGGTTCGAGGTGCTGTTCGTGAGCGCCGACAACAGTGCGGAAGAGATGGCCGGGTACATGCAGGAAGCGCAGATGAAATGGCCCGCCGTGAAGTTCGACGCCCCCGCGCGGATGAAGATCGCGGCCGATCTGGGCATCGAGTCGATTCCCACGCTGATCGTGCTCAAGCCGGACGGACAGATCATCACCCGCGAGGGCTACAACGAGGTGGATCGCCAAGGCGCCGGCGCGCTGACGGCGTGGCAGTCGGCCGCCGGAAAGTAAGGCTCGACTTTTAGCGCTCGGTTACGTTCTCCGCCCACCGGTTCGTCATCCCGCTCGACTGATGCGTCTTGCGCAGCTTGTGGAAAACCGCGGGCTCGGTGACGACCTCGTTCGGCCGCGCTTGGCTGCGGACGAGGAAATCGGCTTCCGGCGGATAGCACGCGATCGGGACGCCGTTTTTGCCGTCGGCCACATCCTCGTTCGGCAGGCGCGTGATCTTCGCGTTCGTCGGCAGCGCGGCGCTCTGGTAGCGCAGGTCCATGCTCCAGCGGACGCGATCCGTCTTGTTCTCGAAGCTCGCGTGCGGCGTGCGGTTGTGAAGCAGCAACACGCCGCCTTTGCGCACCGGCACGCACGTCGGCTGCCCGCCGGGTAGATTTTCCTCGACGATGATCAGATACGGCTTGTTCGTGCGGCGATGGTGCGGCACTACGCCGCCGCGGTGCGCCTTGGGGAGCACCCACAGGCAGCCGTTTTCCTCGTTCGCATCCACCAGCGGGAGCCAGACGGTCAGGACCGTGGCCTTATCGCAATAGGGCTCCATGTAGCCGCTGTCCTGGTGCCACGGCACGGCGCTGTACTCGTGCTGCGGAATCTTGGGGCGCAGCCGATAGACGCTGCTGGCGATGATTTCCGGGCCGCAGAACTGTTCGGCCACATCCAGCAGCCGCGGATGCGTGATCAGGTGGAAGAAGGCCGGCCCGGCCAGCGTGCCGTTCCATATCGAACGCGCGACTTCCGGCGTCTCGAGGCTGATGGCCGCCAAGCGGCGCTCGAAATCCAGCTCTGCGTAGTCGCGGCTGAGCTTGCCTTCGGCCACCAGTTCGCGCGAGCGGCGGTCGACTTCCGCGGCCACCTCGTCGATGACCGGTTGCAGGTCGGCCGCGCTAAATACATCGTCGACGACCACGTATCCTTCTTCTTTAAACTGGGTCATCTGGGCGGCGGTGAGCAACGAGCAGGCGGCGCTTGACATGCGAGTCTCCGGTGGTCTATTTTCCTGCTCCAATTCCGCCGATTCAAAAGCGGGCTTGGAGCGCTTGGTTGCGGCGGCTCTCGACTCCGCCTCGTTCCAGCCAGATAGGCTCATTTTCCCCTGTGCAGCACCCGGTTCGCAATAGCCCTCGCTCACCATAAGTGGTATAAATTCACCATGAATTGGGAAACCGTCCGCTTTGCCATGCCCCTCGACGAGCCCCCCCGGTTGCGCACCATCGCCGTCGCTCAGCATCCGGTCGGCCTCTGGCCGTACAAACTCAACTTCTGGTGTCTGCACTTCTTTGCAACGCCGGGCGACCTGAGCATCGACGGCGTGGAATTCCCCATCCGGCCCGGTTGCGCCAGCATCACGCCACGGCAGGCACAACTCGTGTACCGATTCGACGTACGCCCGCGCTACGTCTATGCGCACTACGATCTGCCGGCCGAAAGCCCCAGTGCTCCGCTTACGCCGGTCCTGGCCATGCATGACTTGGGCGGCGACTTCTCCGCCTATTGGAGCGCCATGGAGGAAGCTGTCGGCGCGTTTTCGACCCAACGCCGCCGCGCCGAAGCGCGCTTGTGGGAACTGCTGTGGAAGTTATCGGAGCGCCGCGCACAGGACGAAGCGGGCGGGACGCGTGCCGAGGGCCATCCGGCCATGCGACAGGCGCGGGAGCACATCGAGCGAAACCTGCACCAACCGTTGAGCGTTGCGAACCTGGCGGCGCGCGTGGGGCTGAGCCACAACCACCTGACGCGGCTTTTTCGCGAACAGACCGGGGGGACCGTGGTGAGTTACATTCGTGCGCGGCGTCTGGAGCGCGCGCGCCATCTGCTCCTGCATACCTCGCAGCCGATCAAAGCCATCGCCTCCGAAGTGGGCCTGCCGGATCTGCATCAGTTCAATAAAGTCGTCCGCGCCGCGCTGGGCGCGAGCCCCCGGGCGCTTCGCGCCGGGAAGCCCGATTAAACCGCTGAGACGCAGAGGGTGCAGAGAACGGCAACGGATATCGTGAAAACGAAACATAAGACGGCGCGCGATTCAAGCCGCGCTGCGCTTCCCAAGCCGTCCCCCCGAAGTGTGTTTGTCGTTCTCTGCGTGCTCCGCGACTCCGCGGTGAATGCGTCCTACGCCATCCGCCCCGCATCGTACGACCGCGTGCCGCAGACCATCAGCCCGCGCTGGTTCTCTTTCTTGACCGCGTCTTTCTTCTTCTCGGCTGCGGCCCGGCTCTCGGTCGTCGTGGCGCTGACCACCACGTAATCGTCGGCCGCGCGATAGCGATGAATGAAGACCGGCCGCGCGCTCGTGCTGTGGTTTTCCTTGCTCCCGTGAATCGTCTTTACGTGGAAGAAGATCGCGTCGCCGGCCTTCCCGCAGATCGGCAGGGCGCGTTCCCAAGGCCATTCCTCGTGTTCCAGCCCCAGGTGCGAGAACGTATCGACATGCTTCAGCACGCCCAGCTTGTGGCTTCCGGGAACGACATGCAGCGCGCCGTTCTCGAGGTTCGTGTCGACGACGTAGCCCAGCATGGCCAGCGGCCCTTCGTAGCGGTGCTCGAAATACGCCGCGTCCTGGTGCAGGTGCTTGGGGTGCCCGCCGACGGGTTCTTTGTAGAGGCACTGTCCATTGATGAAGAGTTCCACGTTCTCGCCCAGCACCGCGCGCGCCAGATCGACCGTCTTGGGGTCGAAGGCGCTGCGGAAGAAGGTCGCGCTGGTGTAGTAATTGAAGCCCAGCACCATGATCTGCTGCGGGCGCTTGAAGTGGGCCGGGGCGGGGAGGAAGAGCGTCCCGTTGGGCGTCGTCCAGCCTTCGGTGATCTTCTTCGCTTCGCCCAGCAGCGCGATCGATTCCTGCGCGCAGGCCTCGATCTCTTCGCGCAATTTCGCGACGTACGGCTTCATCAGCCCGCGCACCACCAGCGCGCCGTATTCGGCGTAGATCTTCGCCGCGCGTGCGGGATCCAGATCCTCGGCATGGATTTCGATCTGTTCCACCGAGACCTGCGGCAAGTCCAAGGCGACGCTCATGAGTCGGCTCCTTTGAAGGTTCGACGTCCGTTTCGCCACGCTTCGGACACGACGCCTCCGTCGGGTCGCCCAAGGGCGCCCGTCTGTGGCTGCTTCGATGTCCTTGAAGCCCTGTCCGTACGCGGTCCAAGCCCTTTTTCAACGGGCTGCTGGCGACCTCAGTCGTACAGGCTCGATGCGTGTTCGATCCGCGGGAACTCTACAACTCCAATCCCGTTCGAACCATGGATGCGGCATAGGGAGTGGATGGATTTTTGAAGCGCTGGGAGCCTGCCGCAGTAAAAGAAAACGGCGCCAAGCCTTCGCTTGGCGCCGTAGCATTCACGTTCTTTCCGTCGCCCTTCAGCGCTTACTTCTGCTCCGCGTTCTCGCCGCCCAAGCGC
The DNA here is from genome assembly GCA_045863855.1 of Planctomycetota bacterium. Taxonomy (GTDB): domain Bacteria; phylum Planctomycetota; class SZUA-567; order H5-PLA8; family H5-PLA8; genus H5-PLA8. The sequence continues at coordinate 12,978 of BTVV01000115.1, forward strand.
GGGCCAAACGTGGCCAGGACCGCCGCGAACGCGGCCACCGGCGGAGCGACGACTTCCAGCGAAGGCAGGGGGCTGCGGCTGGTCATCACTACGCCCTTTTCGCTGGCTTCCACCACCGCCAAGGCCGGGAAGAGGTGCTTCGTGACCGCTTCGGGCGCGGGGAGCAGATTCAGGTCCAGCCCCAAGCCCTTGAGCATCGCGGACGGCGCGATGAATTTCAGCGCCGTGGCGCCCACGTTAAACGCGCCCGCGTACCACTGGCCCCAATCGACGTAGACGAACAGGCTGCCCAGCGAGCCGCCGGTGCCTTTGAGCGCCTCCTGAAAGCGCGCCGTGCCGGCCAGTCCGGGGTCTTTCAAGTTCTTGAGCGCGGCCTTGAGGATCAGCATGTCCATCGCGACCACCAGACGGTCGGCGGTCACGACATACTTGGCTTCGGTGCCCGTTCCGCCTTGGGCGGCGCGGACGTAGCGGACTTTGCGCCCTTCGTAGTCGATCTCCTGCAGCGCGACCTGGACGCCGCCTTCGGCGTTGCGCGCGGCCACCGAGCGCTTCAAGACCTGCACCAGCAGTTCCTCGGACTTCGCGGCGTCCTTTACCGAAAGGCTTACCACCAGCGTATTCCCTGCGCCCAGCGTGGGACTCTCGGGATCCTGGTAGCTGGCGACGACCAAGTCGTTCCCGTACGCCTCGGCCATTTCTTTGCTCAGGTCGCGCCCGTCGGCCTTGGCCTGTTCCCAGACCTTGCTCATCCGTTCGCGCGCTTGCGCGTCGCCGCCGCCCATCGCGTTGCGCAGCAGTCGGCTGAGGTATTCGGGCTTCGCCTTCAGCCCGATCGCGAACGGGGCGTGTGGCGGGCAGATCTTCAGGGACTCCGGCGAGAGCGGCTGTGCGTCGAGCGCCGCGAGCAGCCCCGCACGCCCATCCTTGCTCATGAACGCCGCGCGTGACGCGAAGGCCGGCCCGTCCAGGCGCATCGACCACGCCACCGCGTGCAGGTCTTCCACGCCCAGGAAATCGAGCGTCTGCTTAAGGCGTCCGTTCTCGAGGTCTTTCTGTGCGCCAACCATCTCGCGCAGCGCCGCGACGTCCAGGTACGCGCCCATCGGCTCGGCCCCGGTCAGCCCGCAGCCCTTGAACGCCGGAGCGGCCGCCAGCTTGTTTGGCAACAGCCCGCCGATTCCGTCGACGATCTGTTTGCACAGGTCCGAGTCGGTCGTGAAGATCAGGTGCTTGCCGTACTCGGTGATCGTGAAGCTGTAGTGTTCGGTCGGGACCACCAGGAGCTTCGCCGTCTGATAGTCCTGCTGCTGCACGACCTTGAAGAGCAGCTTGTCCTGCAGGATCTGGGCCAGCGTCAGGATGTTCCCGACGTTCTGGCTGCGCATGATCAACGCCGTCGCCGGCGGTTTGACGGCGCCTTGCGCATCCTTCGCGCCGCGGCAGACGGCCACCGTCACCGGGCCGGGCGCGACGTCGTGCAGCCAGTTCATGATCGTGGCTACGACTTGGGACACATCGTTTCCGCCGGCAGGAACCGGGTCGGCCGGCGCCGCGGCCGGGTCGGCCATCATTTCGCGCAGCTTCGCGAGCGGACCGGCGAGGAACGCCTGCACCTCGGGCTCCCCGAAGATTTTGGACACGCTGGTCTGATTCCAGTCGTTCGCCCACTGGCTCCAGGTGCCGAATCGCACCACCAGCACCGTGCTGTCGGGGAGCATCTCCCCGGCGCTGGGCGGCACATCTTCCGCCGCGCGAACCGCCGATACCGCGCAGGCCGCCCAAAGCAGGCACGCAGCGATACGCCTAGAGCCGTACGGTTGTTTATAGGAAATAGCCAAGGAACATCCTCCAACTTGGGTGAACCGACCGGGTCAGGATACGCTTTTCCTCATACCCTTCAATGCCCGTAACGCACGGGCAAAGGCTTTCGAAGGGACGTTCGAGTCCGGCCCCTGCTTCAAGCTCAATGTGCAAGTGTAACCGCTGCCAAATAAAAGCCCCCTCCCGATTGGGGAGGGGGCTTTAAGAAGGTATGGCAGTTGCAACGGTCGCCACGCCGTTACTTCAGTTTAATCTTCCAGGCTCTCTGGGTGGCCAGCGTGCGGAAGATGCGCGTATACGCGCTCGCGTTGTAAGTGAAATCGGTGGCGGTTGGCATGTCCCTAAGGTCGAGGCGGAAACCGACGAAGACATCGGCCAGCACGCCCAATTCTTCGGCGCCCTTGCCCAGCTTCGCCAGCGGCAGGCCAATGCCCGGAGCACCGTCCGGCACCTTGAGCAACTTCAGCGTAAAGTCGCCGGTGAGCCGATTGATCTTGAAACTCGTCACGAGGTCGCCCTTGACACCCTTATAGGTGATCGTAGAGGTCGAAACGATCAGCCTCTTGGTTGCTAAGGCGGCAGCCAGATCCAACGGCCCCGAGTCGAACTCGCCCACTTGGAAGCGGAACGACTTGCCGGTCAGGTCCGCGGGCAGGCTGATCAAATCGGTGGTCGTCACCGTTCCGCCAGGCTGCATCAAGCGTCCGGCCAGCGTCACCGTATGGAACGAGTCGACCATCAGGGTGATCTTGTTGTTGACCGCGACTTCCGTAAAGGTGGCCGTCTTGAAAGTCAGGAAGCCGGTGTCTTCTTCTCCGGTGCCTTTGTCGAAGTAGTTCCCCACGCCGCTCTGGTCGGGGCGGCCCGTGTACAGCACCACCGCCGTCGAATTACCGAAGTCGCTGGCGCCGACATCCAGGCCGAACTGGATCCGGCGTTTGCGCGAAGGATTGACGTACGTGCCATCCTCGTCGGTGATCAAGAAGCGGTGATTGGATCCACTTAGCCGGCCTTTGGCGATCTGGAACGTGAACGCTCCGGTAATGGGGTTGAGATCGAAGAACATGCGGTCTTCCGCAAGGCCGTCACTAGAGAGAAAATCGCCTTGGTGATCGATGAAGAAGGTGGCCGTGAAAGGGCCGTCCACGGGCGCGTTATCGAAGACCCCGTTCCCGGGAGTGAGCGCTAAGCTGCCCAGGCTTACGGTCACCGCCTGCCCGGCCAATTCGTCGGGCAGCAATTGCCGGTCGAGCACGCCTTGTATCAGCACGGTGTCGTTGGGCGTCGATTGCGAGAAATCCAGCGTGAACTGAATTCGATTGAGCGCCATGTTGCCGTTGAAATTAGCGGTCTCGGCGGGGAAGCCGGCGGCATCGACCTGAACGTCTGGCCCAATCGGTTCGGTGCCCAAGCCCGATACGATAGGCAGCACGTCCAGGCTGAGGTAAGAGCCGTCCTTAAGCGAGATGGAGGAGAAGAGCTTGCCCGTCTTGGCAATCTTGCGCGATGCGGTCTCCGTACCCACCGGCACCAGTACGGTTCCCCCGTCGCCGTAAAAGAGGCGCTGCTCGTTCACACCCGCTAAGCCCGACGAACCCGCGAAATCGAAATCCACGGTCGCATTCTGCTTGATGAAGACCGGGTCGCCGCCGGGCGAACTGGTATCCAACCGCGCCACCAGATCGTCGGTGGCATCCGGGTCGCCCTTCGTGTTGATGTAGCGGCCATCCACGGACAAACCGATATTCGGGACGAAGGTTCCGGATTCCAGCCAGACGGCGAGGAATCGGCTGGTGTCGCCATCGGGAGCCGTATTGAAGAAATCGGGGATCGCTGCGGCTATGGGATTGCGCCGCGGCGTCGTGTCGGCGTCGTCGATTTGGAAGGGCTCCTGGTCCAAATCGGTTCCGTTCAGGAGCAGTCGCTTACCCAAAAAGTGGTAGGCGGTGGTCGACGTGCGGAAGCTGTGAATCATGAACCACATCGGCCCCGTACCGCCGGCCGGAAGGGCCACGTTGGCCCCGAAGAAGGCGGTGGGGTAGGCGTCCTCTAGGGTCAGGCCGCTGGGCGCCAAGCCGAAGTTGGTGAAGACTGTGCCGTCGGAAGGGGTCACAAACCCGTCGTCGCGTACCAAGTGCCGGAATATGTTGGTCTCGCCGCGCTGGTCGTGCGACGAAAGAATATGCCATGTGTCGGTGGCGTCGTCCCAGCCGACCCCGATCGGGGCGCCGAAGCCTAAATCCAGACGGTTGTCGTTGAAAACGCTAATGCCTTGGGGATCCAGCAAAGCCCCGTTGGCGCCGCTGTCCTCGATTCGGATCACGCGCGTCTGCACCGGGCGCTCGTTGCTTTCGCGGAAGGTCAGAAGCGCCGTGTCGGCGGGGCCGGCAGTCAGGAAGAAGCCGTACTGATTGCGCACGGGTACGCTCGGGCCGGGGATGAGTTGAGGCGTCGAAGCCGTCCCGGCGTTCGTATCCACGAAGACGTACTTCATTTGTGTTCCAGTGCCGACCCGATCGTGGAAGACCACCACGTAGCGGTCCGGACCGATGGACGTGATCAGCGGAAGCTCGTTGGCAATCTTACCGCTGGTGATCGCGACGCCGATAAGCACCTGGGGATCGTCCACATCGCCGAAGTCGCGAATGCTCCCATTTTCTTCGATCACCGAACCGACAATGACATTCAGGGAAATGTCGATCCAGATGGCCAGGAATTCGTCGCCGTCGCTGGCAACTTGGGTGCGCTGTGGGGCGATTCCCAAGGGCACTTCTCCGAACGCGGGTAATGTGAGTTGAACTTCATTGGCCGAAACGCTGCCCCGCGAAATGACTTTCCCGCGCATGACGGGGACTTTGCGGTTGGCCAAGTCGTTGTACATGATGAACGCATGCGTATCAGTCGCCGCGATGCCGGGGCTCGTCGGGTCGGTGTCGCCCACGTTCGAAATCACGAACTGGTTCCCATCGAGGACAATGATCGGATCGATCGTCACCGGGTACGCCGCATCGGCCAGCCAGCGTCCGTCCAAGGCATAGGCGATCCGGTTTTCCGCGGCTTCCCATGTCGGTTCGACCGTGATTTCCTGTCCGCCGGCATCGCGAGCGAGCATGCGGCCCACACGCATCGCCAGACTGCCCGTGCGGTCCTGGAAGTACACGCCGCCCGAGGCTTCCGCCGCCGGCCGCGCCAACAAGCCCGGCGTATCCAGCTTGGCCTGGAAGGTCAGATCGCCCGAGCCCGGCGGAAGTGCTGGAAGGTCCCACAGCACTTCGACGCCGTCAGGCAGCAAGCGCAGGCGCTCGGCCATATGCGCGCCGCGCTCGAAGCGCACTTCGCGTTCTCCCGCAGCCAGCTTGATCTCCGTGGCGGGCTTGGAATCGGTAACGGAATACAGAGCCGCTTCGCCGTGCCGAATCGACTCGAGCGTCCAGACGATCCCGCGCGCCTCCGTCGCCGGAACCGTGTTCGCGTGATCCATGCGGCTGTAGACCGCGACGCTGCGGTCGCCCTGTACCTCGACCGAGCGCTTGGCGTTTTCCGACTTAAAAGTGCCTGCCTCCGTCTGCTCAAACCGTCCCACCGCTTGCGCGCGAGCTTTCACCGCGACGGGCTGGACTTGGCTGGGCGATGCAGAAGCTTCGAGGAGCGGTTGGGAAGGTGCTTTAGGTTCCAGACCAACCGTTTGGTCTGTTTGCGAGGCGTGCTCAATAGCCACCCAGCCCCCTAACCCAAGCAGGACGAGTGCAAGACCTAGATTGAACTTCCGCATGTCAACAGCCTCCCTTTGGTGCAACCATGCCCCGCGCTACGCCCCTGAGTACGCCTTTGACTTGGTCCTGACTGAACGAAGAAGGGTGATCTTAGTGCACTTGTGGGTGTACTTCAACTTTTCGGATGCATATTATTGGGGGGGCGGTTCTATTCCGAGAAGTCCTTGATTTTCATCTACTTGTCCATAGTACGCGCAAGTGCGTAACGCGGTTCGAGACCGCACTTTGGCGGCCATGGCATCAATTTCTTGGGCGCTGAGGCTGGATACGATTCCATATGCCGGTGGGCGCGCTACGGTATAGATTTGCACAAGGTGAATTTGTGCGCCGCCAGCCAGCAGCGTTTCCAGGCGGCCGAGGTAGGCCTCGAATTCTTCGGCGCTGGGACCCGCGCCACGGAGCCGCATAAAGCAGCTCTGGATCACCAGCGAGCGTTCTTGACCGCAGGCCAGGATATTAGCCAGGACTCGCTCGAAAGGGAAATCGGTACCGTCCACCAAGCGGAAGTAGTCGGCGGTGCCGGCGTCGAGCTTGGCCCAGACTTCGCCACGGTGGGCGTCGAGATATCGCAGCCCTTCCTTTACGTCGGGCCGGTCGAGCCCCGTCGCGTTGGTGATCAGGACCACCTTTGAGGCATCGAAGCCCAGTTCTTCTTTGATGGCGGTGCAGGCTTTCACGATCTGGCTGAAGTTCTTAAAGGTCGTGGGCTCGCCGTCTCCGCTAAACGCCATATCGGTGACGATACGCTTTTCCTGGGGCAGGCCGGCGAATTCCGGCTCGCTCCAGAGGGCGCTTGCGGGCCGCAGGCCGCCCAGGACGGCGCGCAGTTCGGCTTCGAGCTTCGGCTGTCCGACGAAGAACTCGGCCGGAGCCTTGGAACGGTCCACCTGGCAGTAGATGCAGTCGAAGTTGCAGGCCTTGTCCGGGTTCAGATTGATGCCGACGGAAATTCCGCCGCTGCGCCGCGAGAGCACCGGGTAAACGTAGGTGAACGCGCGAAAAGTACGCGGGTGCGCGGATTCGCTGAGGGTGCGGTCTAGCGGGGGCTCCATCGGGCGGCCGTTCCTTTCCACGAACTTCATCATAACATGCACGCCCGCGCGTTGCCGTTCGCGAACGGTTTGCTATACCGGTACTCGATTGCCCACACCCAAGGAGTCTCCATGCGCATCGAAACCGCATTGCGTCCCAAGGATCTGCGTCCCCATCTGAAACGATTCTTCGAGCTGAGCGGCAGGAAGATTCTGGATCTTCAGAAGACGTGGGATCCTGCGAACGGCACCCCCGTGTTTACGGTCCGCGGCCGTTACACCACTCGCGGCTGGACCGAATGGACCCAAGGCTTCCAGTACGGCTGCCAGTTGCTCCAATTCGAGGCCACAGGGGAGAAACGCTTTTACGAACTGGGGCTCAAGAACACCATCGAGCGCATGGCCGAACACGTCAGCCATATCGGCGTGCACGACCACGGCTTCAACAACGTGAGCACCTACGGGAACATCCGGCGCTTCATGAATACCGGCCGCGTGAAGGAGAATGCCGACCTTCGC
>BTVV01000116.1:0-19437 GCA_045863855.1 Planctomycetota bacterium
CAACGCCCAAGCTCTTTGTCTGCTACGTCACTTCGCACGATCATCTGCACGGGGTGTACGTGAGCGATGATTCGGCGGCTTGGTCGGCCGCGGCCGAACTTTCCTCCCAAGTTCACGTGAAGTACCTCGCCAAGCCCTACAAGCAGGTGCTCGCGGTGATGCCCGAGATGTACGACGACATCTGGGTGGCCGGGAAGGGCATGTACAAACTGGAGCCCATCGTCGCCGACGGCGGGGAACTGATCATTTACGCGCCGCACATCGACGAGATCAGCTACACGCACGGAAAGGTGCTCGACGAGATCGGCTACCACACCAAGGAATACTTCGTCCAGCAATGGGAGAAGTTCCGGAACTACCCCTGGGGCACGCTGGCCCATTCGACACATGTGAAGGGCATGGGCGGCTACAAGGACGGGATCGAAACGCCGCGCGTAACGGTCACCTTGGCGACGCGCATTCCCGAATCGCGTGTACGGAAGGTGAACCTCAACTACCGCGATCCCGGCAGCATCCAAGTCTCGCACTTTCGCGGACGCGAGGACGAAGGCATTCTCGTAGTCGACCACGCCGGCGAGGTGCTCCACCGGCTCAAGCCGTGAGCGCGTCGATCTGGAACCCCGCTCAATACGAGCGTTTCAAAGCCGAGCGCGAGCAGCCGTTTCACGATTTGGCGGCGCTCGTACGCCGCGACCGGCCGGTCCGCCGGGCCGTGGATTTGGGCTGCGGGACGGGCGAACTGACCCGCCGCCTGCACGAGTCGCTGGATTGCGCCGAAACGACGGGCGTGGACCTTTCGGAAACGATGCTCGCGCGCGCCGCCGCCTTCGCTCGTTCGGGCCTGCGGTTCGAGCGAAGTTCCATCCAGGCCTTTGCGTCGCAAGCGCCGCAGGGCGCGTACGATCTCGTCTTCAGCAACGCCGCGCTGCATTGGCTCGACGACCACCCCGCCCTGTTCGCGAAGCTCGTCCGCTTGCTGGCCCCCGGCGGGCAACTGGCCGTACAGATGCCCGCCATGCACGCTTTCGCCACGCACACCCTTGCCGCCGCGCTGGCGCGAGAAGCACCCTTCGCGGTGGCGTTGCACGGCTACGTCGGGCAGACGCCCGTGCTGGAGCCCGAAGCCTACGCGCGGCTGCTCTACGAGCGGGGTATGCGCGAAGCGTCCGTGCGGCTGCAGGTCTACGGCCACGAATTGCCGGATCGCGCGGCGGTGCTGGAATGGGTCCAAGGCACAACGCTGACGGGCTACGCAGAACGGCTCGCTCCAGATCTCTTCGAACGCTTCCTGAAGACCTACGCCGAGCGACTGCTCGCCGCATTACCCGACGAACGACCGTTTTTCTTTCCGTTTAAGCGCATCCTGCTGGCCGCGCGCAAACCGTCCTGAGCGCCTGCCATGGCATAAAAAACGGGCAGCCGTGGTCAACGGCTGCCCGCCGAGGATTGCCCGTTGCCGCGTTACTTCTTGGCGGCGGATTCGATCTGATTGCGTTGCATGACGTGCGCGGGAACCGGGCGCAGATCCCAAACAAGCCCGATCTTCGACATCATCCAAAGGCCGTAGTAGGTCAGGTCCACTTCCCACCAGCGGAACCCGTTGCGCGCCGAGCCGGGGAAATGGTGGTGGTTGTTATGCCAGCCTTCGCCCAGCGTAATCAGCGCCAGGAAGAAATTGTTGCGGCTGGTGTCTGTCGTGTTGTACACGCGCGAGCCCCAGGTATGGGCCAGCGAGTTGATCGTAAAGGTGCCGTGCCAGAGCGCGACGGTGGAGATCAAGCCCCAGACGATCATCTGCATGCCGGTAGCGCCCAAGCTGGGCGCGTAATGCTCCATCAGGTACCCCGCGAAGAAGACCGCGAAGAGGAGCAGCATCGGGACCACCTTGTCGTACTTGTCGAGCAGGCGAAGTTCGGGGTAGCTGTTCAGGTCGCTCATCAAATCGTGCTTCGTCGGCCAGTTGCGCGGCTCGAAGATCCAACCCACGTGGCTGTAAAGGAAGCTGCGGCGCACCGGCGAGTGAACGTCTTCGGGTTCGTCGGAGTGGCGGTGGTGGTGGCGGTGATGGGCGGCCCACCAGAGCGGCCCGCGCTGTACGGCGCTGTTGCCGGCCACGGCAAAGAGGAACTGCATCACGCGGGACGTATGGAAAGACTTGTGCGAGAAATAGCGATGGTAGAAGCCCGTGATCGCAAACATCCGCGCCACGTACATGCCGACCGCCATGGCTACCGCCGGCCAGCTCCAGCCCACCCAGAACACCGCCAAGCAGCCCAAATGCAGCAGAATGAATGGCACCGCATGGAAAAACGCACGCTTGGGCTCCGAAACGGAAACCATCACTTCGGGTTTGGGCGTCTGCACGGAATGCGAGGGAGGAGCCTCGGGGGGGGTCAAGGTTGCCGTGTTCAGGGGAGCATCTCCGGTAGCTGGGCCCACCAAGGGGCCTTAGTCCACGTTGCCGAGTCCAAGCGCTTCCGCCCGCTCCACGAGCGTCAGCGATCGGGATTCAGCTTCCGGACCCGAATCGGCCAATTCACCGACCCGCTCCAGGCGTTCCCGATAGACTCATTTAAGGTCGAATGTTTTACACCATCTCCAGGCCGATTGCCCGCACCATGTTGGACTTACAGCGGAAATCTTTGCATCCACCGCCGAGGTCCCCTAACACCCGGAAAGCAGGCCACCTTCTATACAGGGCTTGGGAGCAAGTACAAGTCCACCCTGCCTGTTCAGCACCCTAATGAAGACCTTTCACATTAAAGGACGCCCATGTCTTCAATTATCCCCAACGTATTGGAGGATAAAGCGGAAAAATAGCTCAGAACCCAGATATTGCCCGTTCGAACGGGAGGACGGAATCAGGGGGCGGGACGCAAGCCCACCGGAACGTATGGAGGGCACTTCTTCTCGGCAAAGATGGGCTTAAAGCGTGTGAAGCGCGGGCGACCGTCGACGAGCGGAACGCTGACCCAGTCCTGCCCTACCAGCGGGCGCGCGTAGGCCAGGAAGTCGTCGGTGACGTCGAATTTGGACTTCGCCAGCCAAGCCTTGGGAAAGGCACGTTCGCTGTTGGCGACCTCGTGCAACGGCACGCCGGCGTAATGAACCCCGTAAATCGAACCCCTCCGGCGCAGAATCGTGGCCATTTGGCTGTGCTGCCCTTCCAGCGCCAGTTCGGCGGCCTTGACGCCGACGTGGTGGGCTTCCTCCAGATCCACCTGCGAAGCCAGAAAGATGCCTCCGCGCTGATCCGTTCCCGGAATCTGTCCGCGTGCGTGACCGGGCACGCAGAGGCCGTGGTCGTTCAAGTAATTGACCAGCACCTGTGCGACGGTGGTTTGGCTGGCGCTGAACTCGACGTGCCCGAAGGCGTCCCTTTTGGCGCCCATCTGGACTTCGGGAAGGTGGAAGCCCTCTCCAATTACGACGACCGCGCGGCCGCGCTTAGCAAGCGTCTCGTTGACCTGCGCATGAATGTCTTCCAGCGACAAGCCGGCCTCGGCCAAGACCAGCAGCAGCGGCCATTCGCGCTGCGGATCGGCCAGCCGCGCCGCGGCGGGGATAAAGCCGATCTTACGCCCCATCGTCTGCACCACCAGGACCGGATCGGAGGTGCACGAGCCCGCGTTCTCTTCGTTGGCCACGGCGATCGCGTTGAGCCAGTAGCGCGCCACGCTGCCGTATCCGGGCGTATGGTCGATCAGCTTGAACTCGCTGTCGCCGACGTCGTTGTCGATGGTTTTGGGGATGCCCAAGGCGGCGAGTTCCAGACCCTTCTCGCGCGCCAGGTTGCTGATCTTGTTGGCGGTGTCCATCGAATCGTTGCCGCCGATATAGAAAAAGTAGCCTACTTCGTGGCGCCGGAAGACTTCGATGACGCGCTCGAAATCCTCCTGCTGGCTGTGCTTCAATTTGTAGCGGCAGGTGCCGATGGCCCCGGCGGCCGGCGTGACCCGCAGCAGCGCGATCTCTTCGGCGCTTTGCGCGGACAGATCGAGCAGCTCCTCTTTCAGCACCCCTTCGATGCCGTGCCACCCGCCGTACACGCGACCAAAGCGCTCGCGGTTACGCGAGCAGGTGTCCAACACGCCTCGAAGCGAATTGTTGATGACGGGCGAAGGTCCGCCGGATTGAGCCACGACGACATTACGCGGCATCCGACTTTCTCCCGAGTGCACGGTGTCCGGCGAAAATTATCCTTGGGAAGTATAGTAGCCTTCGCCTTAGCGGGTCAAGACGCCGCTGCTCAGGCGCGTCCCGCAACTCGTTCCAGCTTGATGGAAGCATTCCATGAACGAAAGCGCCGATCCCGACCGAGCTCGCGCCTGGCACTGGCGCGTCGCCGCGGAGGCCGCCAACGCGGAACTTCATCTACGCTACGAACCCGGCAACTGGGGGGACGTCCTGAAGGGAACCTGGGCCGTCCGCGTGGCCCGCGCGCTGCCCGCTCCGGCCGGCGCCGTCCGCTATCTCGATCCGTACGCCGGTGCGCCGACCTATCCACTGGTGCCCGCATCGCGCGCGCGCCTGGAGCGGCTCGCCGAGATTCCGGAGCAACCCTTTGCCGGCACGCAATCCGGCTTCGCCGGACGCGACCGATTAGGCTCCACCGCCGCCCTACTGCTGGAGGTCTGGCACGCACGAGGCTTGCGGGTGGATACCTCCGTCTTCGACGCTGAGGCCGTGCACCGCCAAGCCTGGAGCGGCGTAGAACGGGTCAACGTCCTGAACGTGCCCAGCGGCGAAGCCGCCTTGGAACTCGAACGCGATGCCGCGTCGCCGGCCGATCTGATCCTGGTGGACCCCTACGACTGCTTCGACCACTGGGGTGCGTGGCTCCCGGCGCTCAAACGCGCCGCGCGGCGCTCGACCGTACTCGTCTACCTGTACAATAAAGCTCCGCGCGGAACGGGCTACTCCGACCAGTACCGGCGCTTGCGCGGCGCGCTGGAACGCTGGTCCGCCGACGGACCACTGCTCCTGGGCCGACTGGCTGCCGATGCCGTGGAACCTCGCGCGTATCATGAAGTGCTGCTGGCCGGACCGTGGGCGAGGGACGCGACGCTTGCCGGCGCTTTACGTTCGGATTCGGTAGCGCTGGCACGCCTGCTGGGGCATGAAGGTGCGTTCGAGGCGTTAGGGATAACCAACTACAACCATTAGATGGGGAGCGGTTCTCGCGCGGCTCGCATATAGGCGGGAATTCCACTATCGCCTAACGCGCAAGCTAGAATACCGCCAACCATAGCACAGGTTGTATCGCGGTCTCCCCCACCTGATACGGTAGACCACATTGCTTCGTGGAAATCTTTCATATGTCTTGCCGCGCACCAAAGGGCAAACGGCACCGTATCTGACGAAAGCACCCGCGAGCCATTCCCTAATACCTGAATCGCTGTAGAAACCGCATGGTCAGGGTCTAATGCTATAGCATTACGAATACCGTCCTTCGTATCCCCTGTCGGAGTATGCTCAAATGCCACACCCCTTCAGGATGGACACGAGCTTGAATCATCCAATCTAGCTTTTCGGACGTATGCCCAAAAAAGCGCTCGCCAAATGAATCGCCAATCGAAAGTCCTTCCAACGCCAGCCTGGCCCTCTCTAATCGATCTGCATGAACGGTGTCCATCTCTAACTCTCCGCGAAGCGAACCGAATACACCGGCGGAAAATTATTTCCCAAGCAGACCCACGAATCGCCGCGGTCGGCGGAGAAATACACATTCCCCGTCGTCGTACCAAACGCGACGAGGTCGCCGCGCACGTCCAGCGCATGGCGGAACGTCACGTCGTAGGCGTGTGCTTGCGGGAGCCCTTTGCGCAGCGCCTGCCAGGTCTTGCCTCCGTCTGTAGTGCGGCTGACGCAAAGCGCACCGGCCACGGCCACACGCGTCTCGTCCTTGATCGCGGGCACGACCCAGGCGGTGTTTGGATCTTGTGCGTCGGCGGCGATGGCGAAACCGAAATCGGCCGGCGCGTCGGGCTGCGAAATCTTCGTCCAGTTCTGCGCCCCGTCGGCGGAACGATAAATTCCGCAGTGGTTTTGTTGCCATAGCACATCCGGCTGGGCGGCGCAGGCGGAGACGTAGTGCGGATCCTGGCCCACTTCGGCGGCCGGATCGGGCAGGAAGTCGGCTCGGCAGCCTTTATTGCGCGGAGCCCACAACGTACCGCCATCGGTGGTTTCGAAGACACCGGCGCAACTGATGCCCACCATGATCCGGTTCGGATCGCGCGGATCGAGGATCACCGAGTGGATGCCCGGCTGGTCGCGCCCGCCGCCGAACCATTGCTTCGGACGGCTGGGATGATCCCACAAGCCGCGGTTGAGCGCCCACGATTCGCCGCCGTCGTCGCTTACAAATAGTCCGCCCGGATCGGTGCCCAAGTACAGGCGCTTGGGCTGGCTGGAATGCCCCGGCGCGAGAAACCACAGGTATCGTAGCGCCGCGGGTTCGCCATCGCCTCGCTTCTCGCCTTCCGGATACTTAGGCGGCGCGACTTCTTCCCAAGTCTCGCCGCCGTTCTTCGAACGCTGCAGCTTCGCGCCCCAATGGCCGTGGTCGAGACACGCCCAAAGGGTTCCGCTGCGTGGATCCTGGCAAGCGTAAGGCACGCCCGCGCCGAGGTGTGCCGTGTGTACCGGCAAGAAGCCCGTGCCCTCGCGCTTCAGGATCAGCGTCGCTTTTCGAGTACCCAAGAGCAGCAGCGTAGCCATACGCGCATCCTTACCGAGAAGTCTGCGCTCAACCGCCTGAGAGCGCCTGCATCACGTGGACCGTAGAACCGGCCGAAAGCGTATCCCCGAGCGTTTTACGGTCCAGCACCGCCTCGTCGTCGATAAAGAGGTTCACGTGCTGGCGCAACGCGCCGGCATCGTCCACGAGGTATCCGGCGAGCCCCGGAAAGCACGCATCAAGCGCCGTAATCAGTTCCTTCGTGCTGGCGGCCTGAATTTCGAACGGACCTTCCGCGAGCCCGGGAAAAAAGCGCCACAAGTTACGGGTGACATGCACGCGGGGCATGGCGGAGGTTACTCTCCGATGATCTTGATCAGCACCCGCTTGGGCCGGCGGCCGTCGAATTCGCCGTAGAAAATCTGCTCCCACGGTCCGAAGTCCAGTTCGCCGTGCGTGATCGCCACCACCACCTCACGGCCCATCACCTGGCGCTTGAGGTGCGCGTCGGCGTTGTCCTCGCCGGTGCGGTTGTGCAAATACTGGCTCACCGGTTCGTGCGGCGCGAGTTGCTCCAGCCAGCGGTCGTAGTCCTGGTGCAGTCCGTTCTCGTCGTCGTTGATGAAGACGCTGGCGGTGATGTGCATCGCATTGACAAGACAGAGCCCCTCGCGCACGCCGCTTTCGCGAATGGCTTCCTGAACCTGCGGCGTGATGTTTACGAACGCGCGCCGCGCGGGGATTTGAAAGGCCAACTCGCGGCGGTAGGTCTTCATGACGTCGCTTTCTCCGGGAAGTGTTGCCGGTAACGCTCCACCGACTCGACGATGATGCGCAGCGTCTCCTCGCGCGTCTGCAGGCGTCCCACCTCGGCGAGCTTCCCCTCGAGTTGTTTGTAACTGTCGAAGAAGTGCATCATTTCGGTGACTACGTGCGAAGGAAGTTGCTGCAGGTCAGTGTACGCGCGGAAAGCCGGATCGTGCACGTGGACGCAGACGACTTTGTCGTCGAGGCCCTTCTCGTCGCGCATGCGAAAGCTCGCGATGGGCCGTGCGATCACGATCGTACGCGGGTACACGGGCTCCTGGCCCAGGACCAGCACATCCAGCGGATCGCCGTCCTCCGCCAAAGTGCGCGGTATGAACCCGTAGTTGGCCGGATAGTGCATCGAACTGTAGAGCACCCGGTCGACCATCAACAAACCGCTGTGCTTATCCAACTCGTACTTGTTCTTGCTCCCGCGGGGCACTTCGATCACCGCCGGAAAAGTCTCCATGCCCGAATCGGGCAAGGAAATGTCATGCCAAGGGTGCGCCATCGAGGTGCTCCGTTGCCGGCGAAGCATGCATTGTCGCGAAATGGAGGCCGCTGTCAAAAGCCCCGTTCATGACGCAGGCGGTCCATCGCTATCGCTGGCGGGAAGCGGCGGGGCTGGCGGAGCTTCCAACTGCCGGAAAAGCGCGAGACGCTCGCTCTTGAAGGGGCCGAACCCGACCTTTTCGAATAGGCCCAGGCTGCTTGTGATCGTGATCAGTTCGCGGATGCGGCGGCGCTTGGCGTACTTCACGCACGCTTCGATCAGTTGCGTGGCGATCCCCCGCCCCTGGAACTCGGGGCGCACCGAGAGGCTGCGGATTTCGGCCATGCGCCGCGAATAAATGTCCAGCGCGCAGCAGCCGACGATCTGCCCGTCCACTTCGGCCACAAAAAAATGATTGAGCTTCGGAAGCGGACTCTGCACGAGCTTTTGCGGAAACAGCGCGATCAGCCCGCGAATGGCTTTCCATTCGCCTTCCTTGGCGGGGCGCACTACCGACTTCGCCGGCCGTATAGAAGGCTCGGATGATGCAGGCGTGGGCGTATCGGACGTGCTCATGGCTGCATTCACTATCCGAGAACGAGGGCCTTGCAACGCAAGATGCGTGAACCTCTCGCTACGCGTCCTTGAGCAGTTCCTTCGGCCGCCGGTACCACTCGGCTTTCATCCCGCCGGGTTTGAAATCTCCGCTCAGACAGGCCACACCCGCCTTCTTGAACGGGAAGGGATCTTTGATCCCGGCCAGTTCGGCGTACATGTAGCCCAAATCGGGTTCGTGCCCCACCAGCATCAGGCGCTTGGGCGGCTCGAGCTTGCGCAACACGCCGATCAGATCTTCCACCGTCGCCCCGGTGGCCAGCTCCTTCACCTCCACCACCGGCACGTCGTAGATCTCGCGAACGATCTCGGCTGTTTGCTTCGCGCGCACCAGCGGGCTGGTCCAGATCGCATCGAGCTTCAGGAGCTTGAGGTGCTTCAGTTCCACCACCACTGCGCGCGTGCGCTTGCGTCCTTTTGCGGTCAGCGGGCGCTGGCGCTCGGGGCCGAACCAGACTTGCCGGTCTTCGGCGATGCCGTGGCGCATCAGAAACAGTTCCATGACCAACCCCCTCGACACATCCCTGCGGCGCAGACTTTATCGGAATGGAAAAGAATGCAGGCTCCGGCGACCGTGGTAAAAGCGTCTGTGTATTGTAAAGGGAAGGGTTCAAGCGTGCAGCGGCAGGTCCAAAAACCAATGCCATATCACGCACATCGCGCATTCCTGGCCTTAGGGCTCGGGTGGTGCGCTCTTATGCACGCTTGCTTGCTGGCCGAAGACTCGAAAGCCCCGTCTCCGGACGCACCGAAGCTCGTCCTGCTGCATGCCGCGAGTCTGCGAGAACCCAACCTCGAAAAAGTTCAGGCCGCCACCGCAGTCTTGGCCACTACCCAATCGCCGTTAGCCGCTCCGCATCTGTGGCAACTCTATGAAACCGGCGACGCCGATCGCCGCAATCTGGCACTGCGCGCGCTGGGTAAGTTGGGCATCGCGGACGTACAGGGCAAGCTCTTCGAAGCGGCCTTGGCCGATCCGCTCTTGGGTATCCGGCGCGCGGCGGCAGAAGCGCTGCGGGATGTGCTCGGCCGCGACGAAGCGACGAAACGGTTTCAGGATGCCTTAAAGCCCGAGGCTCGCGTCTTGCAGCCTCTGGGACGCTGGCGCTGCGTGCAATCGATCGCGCATTTGGGCGGCGCGGGCGCCCTGGAATCGTTGATCGCGCTGCTCGACGATCCCGACGACGACGTGGCGGTGGCCGCGGCGGAAGGCTTGGGCATCCTGGGCGATAAAAAGGCCGTCGCGGCCCTGGTGCAGCGCTTGAAAACCCCACGCGCCGAGTTGCGCCCCGCGCTCCCCGACGCGCTGGAGCAACTCAGCGGAGAAAAGTACGGCTACAATCTGGTGCAGTGGGAGGAGTGGATTCAGCGCCACGCGGAAGGCTCCTTCGAAATCGAAGCGCGCGCGCCCCAACCCGCACCGGCGCAACCGGGCGCGGAAGACGGTTACACCCCCGGCTACCGCGATCCGTATCAAAAGCCTCTGGGCGAGAGTTGCATCGATTTTGTGGTCGTCTTCGATACCACCGGCAGCCTGCTGCATATCTGGCCAGAGGTCAGCAGCGCGATCGATGCGGTCATGCAGGAGATGTCCAAGACCGCGCGCTCGCTGCGCGTGGGCAGCGTCCGGTACCGCGCCGACGCGCAAACCCAAACGCTCACGTATCTGATCAAACCGTTTCCGCTCACGCGCGAAGTGCAAAAAGCGCGGGACAGCATCCTCGATGCCACCTTTGGTGGCGGCTCGGGCGGCCTGCATCTGGGCATCCGGCACGCGATCTCGGCCTTCGGCTGGCGCGCGAATGCGCGAAAGGTGGTGCTGGTCGTCGGCGATACGACGCCCGTCGAAGAAGGCCTGCGGCTGTGCGTGAGCACCATCCAGGAAGCATGGGCGCACGATCGCGTCCAGTTCAACGCGCTGTACATCCGGTCGATCCACGGCACCCAGCATAAGTCCACGTATCGGCTGCTGGCCGATGTCGGTGGCGGCCGCTTTTACGAATACAACAAAGCCTGGAGCCGGTTGGTGGATCTGAGCGCCGAGCATCCCGATCCCAAACGCCAGGAAATGCCCGGCGAAACGCTGGAAAAGTGGCTTACTCCGCCTCCGCCTCCAGCCGCGCCGCCCACGAAATGACCACGGTCACGTACCGGGTCTGACGATCGTCTCACCTTACAAGACAAACGGAGCGGAGGGTGGCTTGATGCGGCGAACGATACGAAGGGGGCGGCTGCTGAGCATTTGGCTGGGCTTAAGTATGGCTGCCGCTCAGGCCGCCGAAACCGGCACGCTCGCGATCCTGGTCAGCGATTCGTTCGAGACGCCGCTCCCCGGCGCGCACGTTTCGGCCCTGCGGATCGGTGGACGCGAAGCGGTGGAAAAGGTCACCGACGCATCCGGGCGCTGCATGCTCGAACTGCCCATCGGCACCTACGGCATCACCGTCCGCACGACCGGCTTCCGGGCCGATTTCACGGGCGGGGTGGTCGTGCGCGCGCGGACCGACTTCCCGTTGCGATTCGCGCTCTTGCCCGGCGATCCGGCCGAGAAACTCCCGCACGAGAAGACGCCGCAGGAACGCGCCGAGGCGCTGGCCCGCCTGCAGGCCAAGTTCGGCGACGAAGAAAAGACCACGGCGGCGGGCGTAACCCAGACCGCCTACGACGGCCTGGACGAGGCGCTGAAGACCTGCCAGATCGAACGGACCAACGGCGGTCCGGCCGCGCGCAACGACCACCTGAAGATCGGCAACGACCTGCTGGCCGCCAAGAAATACGGGGACGCCCTGGTTAAGTATAAGCTCGCGCTCGGCGAAGATCCGTCCCACGCCGTAACGTGGTTCAACACGGGGGTTCTCTTCGGCGTCGAGCAACGTTCGAAACAGGCCGAGACCTGTTTCCGGACGGCCATCGGCCTATGCGGAGGCGGCGGCGACAGCGATTTCCACGCGTATTTGGGCCGCGCGCTGGGGCGGCAAGGACGGCTTGACGAAGCGGTGAAATGCTACAAAGCCGCCAGCCTGATCAACGCCGACAAGGAATCCGTGTACCTGTACGAGATCGGGAGTCTGTACCATTCGATGCGCCAGTTCAAGGCGGCGCAGGAATGGTTCGAGCAAGCCGTGAAGCAGAACTGCCCCGAACCCTTGCTCTATTTCGCGTATGCCAACTGTCTCGAACTCCAGGGCCAAAAACGCGGCGCGATCGAACACTACAAAGAGTTTCTCAAGCGCGCGGAATCCGATGCGGCGCTGGCCGAATACCTCCAGCGCACCAAGGAGAAACTGGAGAAGCTCGGCACAGGGGAGTAGCCTCCAGGACTCGCACTGGACGCGCCCGCCCGGCGCGGCAGAATCCTCGGCATAACCCCGCGAGGATGCACGCATGCCGCTTGTCGATAAGCCGCTTCCCGAACTGCTCAAATACGAAGGCCGCAACCCCTGCCCCAAGGACATGGACGCCTTCTGGGATGCAAGCCTCGCCGAGATGCGCAGCCTCGATGCGGCCGTGGACCTCAAGCCGGCCGCCTTCCAGGCGCCGGGCGCGGAATGCTTCGATCTGACATTCACCGGCGTGGGCGGCTCGCGGGTTTACGCCAAATACCTGCGTCCCCGCAACGCCGGCTCGAAGAAACACCCCACCGTCCTGCTCTTTCACGGCTACAGCGGCAGCAGCGGCGAGTGGTTCGACAAACTCGCCTGGGTCGGGCAGGGCTTTTGCGTGGCGGCGCTGGATTGCCGTGGGCAGGCCGGCAAGTCGCAGGACCTCGGCTCGGTGCGCGGGAACACGCTGCGCGGGCATATCATCCGCGGGCTGGATGAAGAGAGTCCCGCGAAGCTGCTCTTCCGTAACATTTACCTCGATACGGCGCAGCTCGCCGGGATCGTGATGGGCTTTCCCGAGGTGGATGCTGCGCGCGTCGGAGCCACCGGCGGCAGTCAAGGCGGCGGCCTGACGCTGGCCTGCGCGTCACTGGAACCGCGCATCAAGCAGGCCGCCCCGGTCTTCCCGTTCCTGTGCGACTACAAGCGCGTCTGGGAGATGGATCTAGCCAAAGGTGCGTACGAGGAACTCAATACTTATTTCCGCAACTTCGATCCGCGCCACGAGCGCGAGGACGCCGTATGGGAGCGCTTGGGATACATCGACAACCAGCACCTCGCCAAGCGCATCCGAGCCAAGGTGTTGATGGCCGTGGGCATGATGGACACGATCTGCCCTCCTTCCACCCAGTTCGCCGCGTTCAATAAGATCGCTTCGCCGAAGGAATACGTGCTGTATCCCGACTTCGGACACGAAGGTCTGCCCGGCTGGAACGAACGCGCGCTGAAGTTCATGCTCGACCTGTAAGGGGCCGGTCAAGGCTTCGCGCCAAGCAGCCGCTCTTTGTGCTTGGCCACCAGCGCCTTGAAATCCGGCTCTTCGCGGTAAAGGTCGAGATCCACATCCTGGTCGATCCATTCCAGGATGTGCGTGTTGCGGCTGTTCGCGAGCGCGGTTTCGAAGGCCGGGTAAAATTTCTCGCGCTGCCGGCTCACGGCATAAAACCAGGCGACCATTACTTCGTAAAACTGGCGGTCCGCGCGCGGCGGCTTCACGGTTTCGAAGAGTTTGTAACCCGCCTCTTGCTGCCCGTTCAGCACCAGGTATCCGGCTTCGATCGTCTGCAGGTTCCAGCTCTCTGGATTGATGCGCCGCGCCTTGCGGATGCTCGCCAGGGCGTCGTCGAGGCGCTTGTCGTTCTTCTGCAGGATCGAGAGGTTGTAGAGCACGTTGGCCATATTCGGATCGGCCGGATCGACGAGCGCCACGGCCAGCTCCATGTAGCGTACGGCGCCACGGAAATCTTTCAGCGCACGGTGGCAGAACGCGAGCTGCTGAAGCACGCTCAATTGGGCGCTCTTCGGCGCTGCGCTGAACGCCTCCAGCAGATAATGCCGCTCGGTATCGTGATCGCCCCGGCCGGCCGCTTCGGCGGCGAGGAAGGTTAGCGCTTCGGTAACGACCGTGGGCGGCACGCCGGGCTTCGCGGCAATCTCGGAGATCTTCAGGCGCGCTTCGTCGCGGCGTCCCGTGATATCGGACAGCACCTTCGCGCGCTGCAACTCCCAGTCCACGCGCTTCGGGACGAGCTTCAACGCCTGCTCGATCAGCACCAGAGCTTCTTCCAGATTGGCTTCGCCTAGGCGGTGCCCGGCGCTCACCATGGTCAGTTCGCCCAGAAAGGCATCGTCGTCGAGCGAGCGAAACCAGCCCAGCGCTTGTGCGTCCGCTTCGGTGGGGTGCTTGGCCTGCTCGCGGTAACGCGCGTCTGGGATTTCCCGGCCACCCGCTGTGGTCTCGATGTTGATCCGGGTTTGTCCGTCGTCCCAGCGTACGAAAGCATGGCCCGGAATAAACACGACGCGAATCGGAAGATGCAGCGCCCGGCCGGCGAGCACGTAAAGGGTAGACGTGGAAAGACAATTGCCCTTGCCGCGCAACAAGCTCGCAGCAAGCGTCGCGTCGCGCCAATACAGGTTCGAGAGGTATGCGACTTCCCGGTCGGCTAGAAGCTGGCGGTTCAGGACCGCAATTTTCTCTTTGGGCGTAGACGCTTGGGCCAATGCCGGCCGGATGCGGTTCAACAGCGCCGCAAACGCTTCTCGGGCACGCGGCGCCTCCAATTCTGGTTCCTGAACCCGATTCAGCGTCAGGACGCGTTCGAATAGCGCGTCGTCCAGTGCCGGCGCTGTTGTTTGGGGCGCCGGACCGGTCTGGGCATGCGACGGTACACCCATTCCTGCCAGGCACAGCAGCACGAACGCGATATGGGCTTTCCTAGGATCGCTGGGCATGGCTCATTGCACCTCCGGCTGTTGCTATAACGTGTAAGATATAGGTGAGCCTCCACATTAATCATCGCAGTCTGGCGAATTGCGTTCAAAGACCGCAGGCGGCTTTCCAAACGATTCCGCCCGATCCCTCCAAACCGTGTCCAACTTGAGACTTGCCTTGAGCTTGGGCTCTGTTAGCGTGACCTGTTGCTTCTCTAAGGTTTGCACACGGAAGGCCCCTAGCAACGGAGCGGGAGCCTTCCTGATGTTGGAATGCACGGAGCAAAAGGGGCGTGACCACACCCGTGGGAAGCGGGTTGAGAACCCTCACGATCTTCGCGTTAATCCAAGCGAGACCGTAACTTGCGGAAACTGCAGGCGCGCCTTGACGAGCGGGGAGAAGCGGAACTTAGTAAGGAAGGCCGGATGGGCGAGTCCTCGAATTCGGTCGAACGCCCCGCCGAAGCGTCACCCAACTCGCAGCAGCAGTCGCGAGGCGGTTTGGCGGCCCTGAAGCAGAAATACGAGGCCAAGGCGAAGGCGGAATCGCAGGCCGAACCCGGCCCTCGCTGGCGGCGCTGGATTCGCCCGGTGGGATTGTGCTTAGTAGTTACGTTAATCGTTTACGGAGTTTGGCCTTACACAATTTACGAGGTTCCACCCGATGGGGCGCATATGCCGCCTCAGTTCAGGCCCGGAGCCTTGGTGCTGGTACATACGGGCGTACGAACGTCCGAGCAACTCCAGCACGGCGATGCAGTTGTGTATGCAGTTCGGAGCGGTGATCGGACGATACGGCTGATGAGCCGGGTTGTGGGCAGGCCGGGCGAGCACGTGTTTTTTGACGGTTCGCGCCTGCGGCTGAACGGTTCGAAGGCCGCCGAAGAGTACCTGAGCAAGGCGCAGGTTGGCGAAGCGCGGCCAAGCCGCGCAGAAGTGCTGGTGCCCGAAGGCGGAGTGTTCGTGTTGAACGACGATCGCTCCAGCGAGGTGCTCGACAGCCGCGACTTCGGTCCGCTGAAGCCGGAACAGGTGGTCGGCAAGGTACTGATGCCGGTACGCTCGCCTTGACCGCCTGAACACGCCGTATGATGGGGGGATGTGAGATGACGTACCCGGCAGGCCGCACGCCTACGTGCGCCGCGCAAGCGCGGCGTCGTCCCACGAAACCTGGGCTCTTCGCGGGCGCGCTCCTGGCGCTTTGGGCCGGTCCGGCCCTGACCCAGGATCTTACGGCTCCCGCGCTGCCGACCGACGACTCGCCTCCGCCTCGCGTTACCCGCCAGCCCAAGCCGCAACCGGCCGCGGTCGCTCCCACGGCCCCCGCGGAAGCGAAACCCGCCGCGGCGTGGCTCGACGATCCTGGCGCCGCGCCCAAGCCCGCCACCCAACCCGCTGCCACGGCCGTGCCCGAAGCCGAACCCCGGACAGAACCCCTCGCGGCCGTGCCGGCCGCTCAGCCCGCTGCGCCGGACGCGCAAGCTCCGGCCGCCCGCCGCTGGCTCGACGATCCCCAGGAACCTCGGCCGGCGCTGGACCCCATGCCGCCGGCGCCAGCCGAGATCGACGGCAACGGGCGGACGATGGAACAACGCCGCCAAGCGATGCAGGAATACTTCCGGGCGATGTGCAAGCAGGCCGAACGCGCCTACGACAAGAAGGACTACGAGCGCGCCGCGGCCATCGCGCGCAACGTGCTGACGGCCGACCCGCGCCATCCGGTGGCCATCGAAATCCTGCGCAAGGCCCACCAGAAGATCGCCAACGCGGATGCCGAAGTCACCCGCGCGGCCGCCGAACGCCGCGAACACGACGCGCTACTGGAAGCCGAAGAGCATTCCGTACGCCCGCCGGTGCGCGTACCCGAAGCGCGCCCTCGCTTTCCGCTTCGAGATGACGATCCGGGCACCGAACGCCGCAAAACTATGGAAGAACGCCTGGGCCAGCGCGTCACGGTCGACTTCATGAAGGCCGACCTGGAGTGGGTGCTCAATACGCTCTTCATCCTGACCGGCGTGAATATCATCGCCGACCCGGCTGCGCTGGAAGGCAAGACGCTGACCCTGCATGTCGAAGAACTGCCGCTGCGCGAAGTCCTGAACTTCATCGTACGCAACAACGATGGGATCCAGTATTCGGTCACCGAAGACGCGATCTGGATAACCGCGACCAGTTCATCGGACCTCAAGAAGCTGATGTTCCCCAAGGTGTATCCTTTGCATCATGGCTTGGTGCAGACAAAGGAGCCTTCGGGCGGCGGGCGCAGCGGCCGCGGCGGGGGCGGAGGGGGCAATCAAGGCGGCGGCCGCGGAGGCCAGGGCGGCGGGCAGCAAGGAGGCGGCCAAGGCGGCGGGCAGGGCGCGGCGGGGGAACGCACCTACCTGGAGTCGGTCCTGAAGCACCTCAAGGACACCAAGGACCCGCAGACCTTCCCCGAAGGCTCGGAATACTTCATCGACTTGCAGTCGAACAACCTGCTGGTTTTCTCGACCCCAGCCGGGCATGCCAAAGTCAAAGAGTTGCTCGACGTCTTCGACCAGCCGGCGATCCAGGTGCTGATCAAGGCGCGCTTCCTTGAGGTGAGCACCGAAGACAACAAGGCGCTGGGTGTGAACCTCGACAACGTGGCTACGCGGCTGACGCCCACCGACGACTCCGGAAATCCGGCCACCGGCGCGACGATTCGCGATCCGTTCCGCGCGTTCGCTCTGGCCGCCAACACCCAGACCAACCTGCCGGGCACGCTCGGACAGGGCCTGCTCTTCAGCATCACCGGCCGGCGCACCGATCCGCAATTCGGCATCACGGTCAACGCGCTGCTCAACAATCGCAATACGCGCATCCTCAGCGAGCCGCAGATCCTGGCGATCAACAATAAACCGGCGATCATCGACGTAATTCGGCGCTTCAGTTACATCACCGATTACCGAGAGATCACCACCACCACCACGGCCAACGACAGCCCCGCAACACAGAATATCGCCGCGCTGGTGCCGGAGTTCGACGAAGAAGAGCTGGGCTTCACGCTCGTGGCTACGCCCTCGGTGGGCCGCGACATGAAGACCATCAACCTGAATCTGGCTCCGATCATCGACAGCTTGGGCGAAGGCCAGCAGTTCACGGACTTCAGCGATTTCTCGGTCATCAGCGGCGACGAACTGGCGCAGCAGTCGATCAAGCAGCCGATCATCGACGAGACCAGCCTGGAGACGGACGTGGTGCTGGAGGACAACGGCTACGTGATCCTGGGCGGCCTGATCCGCAATCGATACGAGACGGTGGAGCGCAAGATTCCCGGGCTGCACCGCATGCCGTACCTCGGCCACCTCTTCAAGTCGAAGAGCACGGCCAAGACGACCAGCAACTTGGTGATCATCGTGGAAGCGCAGATCATTTCGGCGCGCGGCCGGACCTACCACACCGAACCGGTCCCGGACGACGTGGACATCCGCGAAGGCGGGCATCCGCGCGCGCCCGGCCAGACCGTGCCGCTCGTACGGCCCAAGCCCGTGACTCGCGCGTTGGGCTTGCCGGACGAAGTTCCGGCCGAACCCGAAGCGCCCGCGCCGCGCGAAGAAGGCCGCCGTAACGAACCGGCGGATCAGCGCCAGCGCGCTTCCGCTTCCCGGGAAGCCGGGACGTGGGCCGTGGCGTCAGAAGAAGGCCCGCGCGAAGAAGCGCCCGCCACCGCGCAACCTGCGGCCCGCGAGAAGCGTCCTAACGATACGGCCTCGGCGCGAGCGACGGTGGTCGATCCGGATGCGCCGTAAGCACGCACGAGTGCGGCCGGGCTCGCAGAATTCCCGAGCGAGTATTCGAGACCCCGGCGGCCTCCTGGCGGTTAGCATGTCTATAGCGCACGCGAAACCGCGGCGGTAACTTTCGAGGCGGACCATGGCCAGAGCGACGGGCATCGATATCGGCGGAGAAGCCCTGCGCGGGGTGGTCATCGAAGCCGCCAAAGGCAAGCTGCAGGTCGTCTCCGCCGGAACCATGCCCCTGGGCGAGATCGGGCTGATGCCCGACAGCGAAGATAAGCGCCTGGCCATCGCCGAAAAGCTCAAGGAACTGGTCCAGGGCGCGGGCCTCAAGGCCCCCATGCGCCGCCTTTCCTTGCCCATCCACGAAGCCGAACTGCGCTACCTGACCGTTCCGCCGGTTCCGCCGTGGCGTCTGGAGATGCTCGCGAAATACGAAGTCGAGGAACGCTCCAGCGACAAGGACACGCGAACCTTCGATTTCCGCATTCTCGACGTACCGGACATCGGCGGCCAGTACACGGTGCTGGTGGGCTGCTGCGCCGAACGCGCGGCGCGCTGGGCGCTGGAGTTGGGCCGCACCTCGAAGGCCGGCGAAGTGGAAGTCGACCTGCCCGCGCTGGCGTTGTACAACGCGTACTACCACGGGCACGGCTTCGAGCCCGACAAGACCGCGCTGATCGTCGACATCGGCTCCCAGCATATCACCGCGCTGCTGGTCAAAGGCGGGAGCCTGTTTCTGGCGCGCACGTTCATCGGCGGGAGCCGCCGCTTTTCGGAAGTGCTCGCCGACGCGTTGCGCGCGACGATCCTCGAAGCCGACGAACTGAAGAAGAGCGAAGCCGAGATCCTGTTCGACATCGCTCCGGCTCCGTCGACAGGCGCGGCGCGTTCGCCGCGTCTGACGCGGATGATCCAGGGCCGCCTGACGCGGCGCATCCCCAAGGAAGGCTCGTCGCCCGGCGGCCCGGAAGGCGGCGACGCCGAGATGCCGAACGGCTTGCAGGACGATCTGGCGCCATCGCCGGTTATTCGAGTCGGCAAGCCGGGCAATCCCGAACCCGAGATCATGGCGCTGGACGATACCGATGCGCCGCCGGCCCCTTCGAGCCCGGAACCCGCTCCCGAATCCTCACCGGCTGAAGACCACAAAGAGCGCCGCCGCCGCACCATCTCCATGGCTCTGGTGCGCGAAGCCGCGGCGCTCTGCTCGCAACTCGAAAACATCGTCACGCACTGCCGCACCACCTACAAATTGCGCGATTT
>BTVV01000117.1:0-19036 GCA_045863855.1 Planctomycetota bacterium
CTGGGAGTTACTATTGGATATTTTCCAGTATTAGCGGAAGAAAAACTTTCCGAAGAGGCCATATACAACCTAATCCTTCAGTCAGTAGATGGAAAGTCACATGAATCCAGATCTGCCGCACAAAGTCTCCTCAAAGAGGCAGTAGAACGGGATTCTTCCAAGGCACTTGAAGCTTTAATGTTGGCCATTGGGCGATTGCGGAGTGCTAGTGCGGCGGGCGATTCGCGGCTTATGGAGTCACTGGAATGCGGCTTGGCAAAATATGTCCGTTTATTTGACGCAACAAAGCATGAAGTTTCGATTTCACTTGGAATGATTTTGCTGTACGAAAACTCGACTCTAATTCAGCATTCTCTGTGCTTTGCGTTAGCCAATGCTAAGAGTAAATGCTTGCGAGCGCCCCTAGAGCGACTACTGACATCGGAAAACGTAGGGGTTTGCGCAAATGCAGTTTATGCGCTAAGGACAATGGGTCATTTCGACATTCTTGTTAATCATTCGAAATTACTAGAGAATACTCATTGGCGAGTTCGATATGAGATCGCATGCGGGCTAGCAACCCTTTGGGGCGTGGGCGATGTGCCAAAGTCTTGGGAGGATTCAGGAATGGATATTGATGAATACGACAAAAGAATTCTTGGGCCTTTTGTGGAAAGGGTCTTGGTGGTATTGCGCGAAAAGAAGGTGCAAAAGGAAGGAGTGGAGAAATAGAGCGTGCATTCTAAAATAGCGTGTGGAATAGGCATTTTTTTTATAGCTCTGTTTGTCTATGGTACCTGGGTAAATCTTTGCGCCTCCAGGTGGTGTCAGGTTCTGGGGCTTCCAATCAGCGGCCTTTTTGCTATTGCTGCCTATAGGGCCTTTGAAAAGGCGCGCAACCAAACTATATTTTCCATCATTACAGGCATTTTATCGTTAGCAAGTATTATTTTAATGGTGCTCTGGCTCCCAGCGCCTGCACTTGAACAGCAGGACTCGTTGAAAGGTTCGGGGCCGCAATACGCAACTAGTGAAGGGATGAGTGGCCTCTTTGATTTAGCAAAGGCACTTGAGGCTTCGATGGAATTTGCTCGTTCGGAAGCTGCTTATGAGAAACTTATTGGGATTAATAAGTACAATCCCGATGTTCATTTTTCATACGCTGCGTTATTGGAAAAAATGGGAAAACGGAAAAAGGCAATTCACCACCTTGAGTTAGCGATATTGTACTATGAGCCTGAAAGCCCGTATCGAGAAGAAGCACTTAGGGCACTGCGTATCCTGAGTAACGAACAAGGACCGTGAAAATGAGTCCTGTTCTGACTGAACTATTGGGCGGTCCCCTTTACGGCTACTGGTTTTTTTACGGTCTTGGAATGTTAGTTGCAGTTTGGATCGCATCCCATTTAGCCCTACGCCGCAATCTCGATTTCTGGAAAGTTTGGTGGATGCTATTGCTGTCCGTCCTTGGGGCCTTTGCCGGCGCGCGCATTGGATACATATTGTTTGACCCCGGCTTCGTGGAATATGGGGACTTAAGCAAAGGCGGTGAAGTCTCTTTTGGCGGCTTAGCTGGCGGTCTATTAGCCGCTTTGATCTGGGCGTTCTTTCGCAAACTGCCTATCCCCGATGTTCTAGATATAGCCGCCCCATCCATAATTCTGGGTGAAGGAGTCCAGCGTATCGGGTGCTTCTGCAATGGATGCTGCTACGGTCCCGTCGCTGACACTTCTATAAGTGTTCGCTTTCCCAAGTTCCTAACGCCTTCAGGTGATATTGGTGGAACTCCATGCTTCCTTCAGCAAATGGAGGCTGGGCTGGTGAAGCCATGGGAAGCCGAGTCTCTGCCTGTGATCCCCATGCAGCTTATTTGGATGGCGATTTGCCTCTCGATAACGGGCATTTGTCTGTGGCTATTCTACAAGAACAAGTTCCGTGGAAGCCTGCTGTACTTGGCCTTTGTTCTTTACGGCTCGCTTCGCTTCATCGTTCAATGGTTCAGGCCCAATTATGATTTAAGGCAAGAGCAGTACGCCTGGAATATGGGCCACACCGCCTGCTTGATCATGGTTCTTTTAGGCGGATCCGTACTTTTGCTCCGCTGGCGTTTTGGACCGGATTGGGCCGGCTTTGAAGCGGCCAGAGCGGAGAAAGCGAAGATGAGGGCCATGAAAAAGGAGGCTCGCAAGAAGCGGTAGTTTCTCCAGCCGGTTGACCGCGGCGAACTGCGGGCGCTACAATACGCTCGTGGAACGGACGTACGATTCGGGGAGCCGGCTGACGAGCGAGAAGCTGACCGTGGACAGTGTCGCGTACACGACCACCAGCGCGTATGACGCCGCCGACCGGCGCACGTCCATCACGTACCCGAACGGGAAAGTCGTCGCGCAGACGTTCACGACCCGCGACCAGCTTTCCAACGTGAAGTACGATGGCGTGAACGTCGGGACTTTTGTGTACGACATCGGCATGCGCGATAACGTCCGTTCTTTTGCGCACATTTGAAAAATGGGTTAGAGCCGTCTCGGTCGCCACTTAAGGAGAACCGAGGATGGACGCTAACGCAAGGCGTGAGAACGAGTTGAAGAAGGTCATTCAGATCGACGAGGGGCGCATCCAGGCGCACTTGGACGAGAAGGTCCGGCAGAGCGTCGAGGAGACGCTCAACGCGCTCCTGGACGCCGAGGCCGACGAACTCTGCCAGGCCAGGCGCTACGAACGCACGGCCGCTCGGCGCAGTACGCGCGCGGGGCATTACACGCGCGCTGTACCCGACTAAATTCTGATCGAACTTTTTACCGAATTAGTTTGTCGTGGATGTTCGGCTTTCGCTGGGGTGTCTTGCCGAATTGCCAGAAATTTCCGTGGCGCTCCCTGGGCGGATTCCCAA
The DNA here is from genome assembly GCA_045863855.1 of Planctomycetota bacterium. GTDB lineage: Bacteria > Planctomycetota > SZUA-567 > H5-PLA8 > H5-PLA8 > H5-PLA8. The sequence continues at coordinate 2,870 of BTVV01000117.1, forward strand.
TTTGGCGTCGTAGGCCAAGCCCTTTCGATAACGCATCTTCGAGCCGGCATTCCCGAATTGGCGTCGTAACTTTCCGCTGACGGTGCAGGCCGGGTCAGGATTCCCGCGCTCTGGTCGTAGTTTCAAGCCGGCCCGTTGCCGAATTGGCGCCGAAAGATCTCGGCGAGGCGCTCGACGTTCTTCGGATCGGGCGGACGGGCGCATGACGTGGCGCCGCGGTCGGCGGAGGGCCGGCTTGGCGCTGGCGTTCGAGCCAATCCTGGAGCCGCGCGACGGCATTGGTGCTGAACATGGTGCAATGTTCGCGTCCGCTAACTCGGCTACGACGCCATCGTTGGCGGACGTGAACCTTACCCGTCCAGCCTGCGTGGCTGCGCCGTAGCGGCTTTGTACGCCCGGGACCGTCCCGAAGTAGTACGCGCGTCGAAAAGCCCTCGTAGCGCCTTCGTATGCGCGGGACGGGCCTGCTGGGCGCGCCTTCGACGGCATGAATCGCAGCCGGCATCTCGTCGTTCTGGAAATACCCCAAACTCTTGGGGCTTTTGCCCGAACGGGTGCAGCCGGCCTTTTTACTGGACCAGTCCAGTAAACGCGAGCAACGGGGCAGGCGAATCCGGAAATCTAGTGCAGCGCGCGTTTACAACGCTTACAGATTCTGGAACAACAAGAAGATCCCGGCCCCTGCTACGGCGAGCAGCATCAGCCCGACCAACAACTTCAAGCCATTGGCTTCGAAGAGTTCGTCGAGGCTCTTCTTGCGCGGCGACATGCACTTACGGTAGTGGTATTGGAATACGGGTCAAGCCGGAAGGGTCCGGCTTGTTTCGTGTCGTGCATGTCTTGATGGCGCAGCAGGTCCATTCCCACGGCACCTACGGCCGCTGCCGTCCGCGCTTCTTCCGCGCGCGCACCTCGGTATGCCTGTAGATCGCGTTCACGGTCACGCCCAAGCTCTTGGCAACCTGGCTGGGGGACTGCCCCAAGGCGATCAAGTGGCGCACGCGTTTGGGGTTCAGGGGCTTGCCCTGTGGCATTTTGGAGCATCCGGGCGCGATTCGATAATCCTGGGTGGGGGTGAGCACGGGTTGTGCCATGAGGAAGCGGGCTGCGATTCCACACCTTGAGCAGGGAATTGGGTGCGGGTGGCTGGCGGCGTAGCCTGGCTGGATCCATGGCCTTGGGCTGTCTGGGGCGTTGACTACTTCGTTGACCACCCGGCTGTCCGCCGCGCCCTTGGCGTACGTCTCGCCCGCCGCTAAGCTGGGCTCACTTCCAGTTTCTTGTACCGCCGGGCAACCGGGGGCATCACGCGGCGCGGACCACCGCGCCGGGACCACCACGGCATGGGTACCATGAGCGAGCCGAATCTTTCGTCCTTCATCTGGTCCGTCGCCGACCTCCTGCGCGGCGACTACAAGCAGTCCGAGTACGGGAAGGTCATCCTGCCCTTCACGGTCCTGCGGCGGCTGGATTGCGTGCTGGAGCCCACCAAGGCCGCGGTCCTGGACGAACTGGCCAAGCGCAAGAAGTCCGGCGTGAACCCAGAACCCTTCCTGCTCAAGAAGTCCGGGCAGCTCTTCTACAATGCGTCGCCGCTGGACCTGAAAAAGCTCATGGGCGATCAGGACCACATCGCGGAGAACCTGCGCGCGTACCTCCAGGCATTCTCGCCGGCCGTGCGCGACATCTTCGAGCGCTTCGAGTTCCACGCCCAGATCGAGCGGCTTGCCAAGGCCAAGCTCCTGTACCTGGTGGCCGAGAAGTTCGCCCGCATTGACCTGCACCCCGAGGCCGTCAGCAACGCCCAGATGGGCGCGGTCTTCGAGGAACTGATCCGCAAGTTCGCGGAACTGTCCAACGAGACGGCCGGGGAGCACTTTACGCCGCGCGAAGTGATCCGGCTCATGGTTAACCTGCTCTTCGTCGAGGACGACGAGGCGCTGACCAAGCCCGGCGTCGTGCGCTCGATCTACGACCCTACCGGCGGCACCGGCGGCATGCTCAGCGTCGCCGGCGAGCATCTGGCCGGCCTGAACCCCGGCGCGCGCCTGGTCATGTACGGGCAGGAACTGAACCCCGAGTCCTACGCGATCTGCAAGGCCGACATGCTGATCAAGGGGCAGGACATCGCGAACATCGTCTTCGGGAACACGCTTTCCGACGATGGGCTACCGGGGAAGCACTTCGACTACGCCTTGTCCAATCCGCCCTTTGGCGTGGAATGGAAGAAGATCGAGCGCGAGATTCGCAAGGAAGCCGAGGAACAGGGCTACAACGGGCGCTTCGGCCCTGGCTTGCCTCGCGTCAGCGACGGCTCGTTGCTCTTTCTCTTGCACCTGATCAGCAAGATGCGCCCGGCCAAGGACGGCGGGAGCCGCTTCGGGATCGTCCTGAATGGTTCGCCGCTTTTCACGGGGGGCGCGGGTTCCGGCGAGAGCGAGATCCGCCGCTACGTGCTGGAGAACGATCTTGTCGAGGCCATCATCGGCCTGCCCACGGACATGTTCTACAACACCGGCATCAGCACCTACGTCTGGATCGTGAGCAACCGTAAGCCCCAAGCGCGCCGGGGGAAGGTGCAGTTGATTGATGCCAGCGGCTACTGGCAGAAGATGCGCAAGAGCCTGGGCAGCAAGCGCAAGGAGCTGAGCGCCGAGCATATCGAGGAGATCACGCGGCTCTTCGGGAACTTCCGGAAGGCCAGCAAGGACGGTGCCCCGGTCAGCCTGATCTTCAAGAACGAGGCGTTCGGGTACCGCACGATCACGGTGGAGCGCCCGTTGCGCGACGAGAAGGGGCAGGCGGTGCTGGGCACGAAGGGGAAGCTGAAGGGGAAGCCCCAGCCCGATCCGGCGCTGCGCGATACCGAGAACGTGCCGCTGGGCGAGGACGTGGACGCGTACTTCAAGCGGGAGGTATTGCCGCACGCGCCGGACGCCTGGATTGACCACGAGAAGACGCAGGTGGGGTACGAGATCCCGTTCAACCGGCATTTTTACGTCTTCAAGCCGCCGCGGGCGTTGAGCGAGATTGACGCGGAACTGAAGGTCGTGACGGACCGCATCCTGGGCATGATCGGGGGGCTTACGCAATGAGCTTCCCGCGTTACCCGAGGTACAAGGAAAGCGGCGTGGAGTGGCTGGGGCAGGTGCCGGAGCATTGGGCAGTGATTTCGATCAAGTGGTTGTCTCCCGTGAAGCGAGGCGCATCGCCACGTCCGATTGACGACCCAGCCTATTTCGACGATGAAGGCGAATTCGCTTGGGTGCGTATTGCCGATGTCTCTGCTTGTAATGGAGTGTTGAACGAAACCACACAGCGACTTTCAGAACTTGGAAGTTCGCTCAGCGTCAAGATCGCGCCGGGCGATCTTTTCGTCAGCATTGCCGGCACTGTCGGCAAGCCGTGCATTTCGGCGATAAAGGCATGTATCCATGACGGGTTCGTTTATTTTCCAGCTTTGAAAATTCCCGCACTGTTTCTGTACCGGATATTCGAAGGCGGCGTTTGCTACGGCGGTCTCGGTAAGTGGGGGACTCAGCTCAACCTGAATACGGACACCATCGGCTCAATTCGCGTCGCGATACCCCCGGCTGATGAAATGGAGAGTCTTCTATCCTTCCTGGGCCGGGAGACGGCGAAGATTGACGCGTTGGTGTCGGAGCAGCGGCGGCTGATCGAGCTTTTGAAGGAAAAGCGCCAGGCCGTGATTTCGCACGCCGTCACCAAGGGCTTGAACCCCGCCGCGCCCATGAAACCGTCGGGCATCGAGTGGCTCGCCGACGTGCCGGCGCATTGGGAAGTGAAGCCCATCAAGCATATTGCCCAAGTCGGCAATGGCTCCACGCCGAATCGCGAAGTTCCTGAGTATTGGACCGAAAGCGGATTCCCGTGGCTTAATAGTTCAGTGGTGAACTCCCCGCTTGTCACAGAAGCGGAAGGCTTCGTCACCGAACGTGCGCTCAGCGAATGCCACTTGCCCGTTGTGATTCCGCCCGCGGTCCTTCTTGGGATTACAGGGCAAGGCCGAACACGCGGAATGGCTTCGATGCTTGGAATCAAAGCCACCATCAATCAGCACGTGGCCTACGTAAAGCCGCGCATCCCTGACCTTGACGTGAACTTCTTATTCAGGACTTTCCAAGCGGCTTACCTAGTGCTTCGCCGCGATAGCGAAGAAGCGGGTGCCACGAAAGGAGCGATTACCTGCGAACAAATCGGAAACTTGAGAATCCCTGCGCCACCCCTGCCGGAACAGCAAGCCATCGTCGCACTCCTTGACGCCGAAACCGCCAAGCTCGACGCCCTCACCGCCGAAGCCCAGCGCGCCATTGACCTGCTCCAAGAGCGCCGCACCGCGCTCATCTCCGCCGCCGTCACGGGCCAGATTGACGTGCGCGCCCATTCCCCCGCGGAGGTCGCGTGAGCGTCCACAAAGAGATCAGCTTCGAGGCCGAGATCTGCCGGCACTTGAGCGCCCACGGCTGGCTCTACGCCGAAGGCGAGGCAGCCGGCTACGACCGCGCGCGGGCGCTCTTTCCGGCCGACGTGACGGCGTGGGTGCAGGCCACGCAGCCCAAAGCCTGGGAGACGCTCGTCGCCCACCACGGCGCCGCCGCCGCCGAAACCCTGCTCACGCGCCTGCGCGACCAGCTCAACCAGCGCGGCACCCTGGACGTGCTGCGCCACGGGATCGAGCTGCTTGGGCTCAAGCAGGCGCTCAAAGTCGCCGAGTTCAAACCGGCCCTGGCGCTCAACGCCGAGATATGGGCCCGTTACGCCGCCAACCGCCTGCGCGTGGTGCGGCAGGTGCGCTATTCGCCGCACAACGAGAACAGTATTGACCTGGTGCTCTTCCTGAACGGGATCCCCGTGGCCACGGCGGAACTCAAGACCGACTTCACGCAGAGCGTGTGCGACGCCGTGGACCAGTACCGCTTTGACCGCCTGCCGCACCCGAAGGGCCAGGCGGCCGAGCCCTTGCTGGCCTTCGAGAGCGGGGCGCTGGTGCATTTCGCGGTGAGCAACTTCGAAGTCATGATGACCACTAAGCTGGACGGGCCGGCCACGGAGTTCCTGCCCTTCAACCGGGGCGACGGCGGCGGGAAGGGTAACCCCGAGCACGCCAAGGGCGGGCATCGCACCTCGTACCTGTGGGAATCGGTCTGGGCGCGCGAAAGCTGGCTGGAGATCCTGGGCCGCTACCTGATCGCCCAGCGCAACAAGAAGAAGCAGATCGAGCAACTGATCTTCCCGCGTTACCACCAGCTTGACGTCACGCGCAAGCTCCAGGGGGCCGTCCTGGCCGACGGACCGGGCGGGAAGTACCTGGTCCAGCATTCGGCCGGCTCGGGCAAGACCAACTCGATCGCGTGGACCGCGCACTTCCTGGCCGAACTGCACGATACGAGCCACAAGAAGCTCTTCGATACCGTGCTGGTCGTCTCGGACCGGAACGTGATTGACGCGCAGCTCCAGGACGCGCTCTTCGACTTCGAGCGGACCAGCGGCGTCGTCGCGACGATCACGGGCAAGGAAGGGAGCAAGAGCGGCGCACTGGCCGAGGCGCTCTCGGGGGCGAAGAAGATCGTGGTCTGCACGATCCAGACGTTCCCGCACGCGCTGGAGGCCGTCCGGGAACTGGCGGCCACCCAGGGCAAGCGCTTTGCCGTGATCGCCGACGAGGCGCACAGCTCGCAAACGGGGGAAGCCGCGGCGACTTTGCGCGCGGTGCTCACGGCGGAAGAGCTGAAGGAACTGGACGACGGCGGGGACGTGAGCGCCGAAGACGTCCTGGCCGCGCAGATGGCCGCGCGCGCCGACGAAAAGGGCATCACGTTCGTGGCCTTCACGGCGACGCCGAAGACCAAGACCCTGGAACTCTTCGGCACGCGCCCCGATCCGAAGCGCAAGCCCGCTCCCGATAACGTGCCGGCGCCCTTCCACGTGTACTCGATGCGCCAGGCCATCGAGGAAGGCTTCATCCTGGACGTGCTGAAGAACTACACCCCGTACAAGCTCGCGTTCAAGCTGGCCACCGAAGGCAAAGAATTGGACGAGCATGAGGTCGAGCGCAGCGCGGCAATGAAGGGAATCATGGGCTGGGTGCGCCTGCATCCGTACAACATCGCGCAGAAGGTCCAGATCGTGGTGGAGCACTTCCGGGCCTTCGTGGCGCCGCTCTTGAACGGGCAGGCCAAGGCACTGGTGGTGGTGGCCAGCCGCGTGGAGGCGGTGCGCTGGAAGCTCGCGATCGAGAAGTACATTAGGGAGCACGGCTATAAGATCGGGACGCTGGTGGCGTTTTCGGGGGAAGTGAAAGACGCCGAATCGGGACCGGATGGCTTTACCGAGCGCAGCACCAGCCTGAACCCGAACCTGAAGAACCGGGACATCCGGGAAGCCTTCAAGGGCGCCGAGTACCAGATCTTGCTCGTGGCGAACAAGTTCCAGACCGGCTTCGACCAGCCTTTGCTGTGCGGGATGTACGTGGATAAGCGCTTGGCCGGCGTCCAGGCCGTGCAGACCTTATCGCGCCTCAACCGCGCGTATCCGGGCAAGGATACGACGTACGTGCTGGATTTCGTCAACGAGGCCGGGGAGATCCTGGCCGCGTTCAAGACGTACCACGCGACCGTGGAACTGTCGGCGACGACCGACCCCAACCTGGTCTTCAACCTGCGCGCCAAGCTGGACGGGGCGGGGCATTACGACGAGGCGGAGGTGGAGCGCGTCGTGAAGGCCGAACTGGACCCGCGCTCGAAGCAAAGCGATCTGGTCAACGCGCTGGATCCGGTGCAAGACCGTCTGATGAAGCGCTACCGGGTCGGTCTGGAGGCGTTGAAGGCCGCGCAGGCTCGGCAGGACGAGCAGGCGATCGAGGCCGCCAAGGCGGAACTGAACGCGCTGGTCCTGTTCAAGACGGATATGGGCGCGTACGTCCGCCTGTACACGTTCCTCTCACAGATCTTCGATTACGGCAATACGGCGATCGAGAAGCGCGCGATCTTTTACCGGCGCCTCTTGCCGCTGCTGGAGTTCGGGCGCGAGCGCGAGGGGATTGACCTCTCGAAAGTGGTCCTGACGCACCACAACCTGAAGAACCTGGGCAAGCGCGACCTGCCGTTGGGCGCCGGCGTTGCGCCGAAGCTGGCGCCGATCACGGAAGCGGGCAGCGGGAGCGTGCGTGAGAAGGAGAAGGCGCTGCTGCGCGAGATCATCGAGAAGGTGAACGACCTGTTCGAGGGCGACCTGACCGAGCAAGACAAGCTGGTCTACGTAAATAACGTGATCAAGGGTAAGCTGCTGGAGTCCGAGACCCTGCGCCAGCAAGCGGCCAACAACACGAAGGAGCAGTTCGCGAACAGCCCTGATTTGCAGCGCGAGATCATGAACGCGATCATGGGCGCGCTGGACGCGCATAACGCCATGAGCACGCAGGCGCTGAACTCGCCGGCGATCCAGGGCGGGATCAAGGACATCTTGCTTAACTACGCGAAGCTGTGGGAAGGACTGCGGTCGGCACAGAAGCGGTAACGTATCTTCGAACGTGTTTGAGAAGCGGTCGTTAGTTGGAAGGATTTTCGCCGCGCGGTATCCTGCAAGGCATGCGCTTCCGGCTGACCACCCTGCTCGCCGCGACCTTCACGGCCGCGCTGCTGCTGTGGGCGAACTTCCAGGAGCGCGAAGCCGCAGTCAAGAGGTGGCAACATGAAGCATTGGACGTAACGATCCATACCACATCGGGTTCCGCGTATGGCTGGCCGGCGGTGGTATACAAGGAGAGCTACCTCGAGGATGGCCGGCGCATCTACCGGCAGCGTTGGGCGATCGCGGTCAATCTCGCTTTCGGTTTGGCTGCGGTTGGCATGGTGGCGTACTTGGTGGAACGGCTGGAAAGAAGGAGAGCGCGACAGAATCAGGAGCGCTTGAAAGCATGAGATTCCGGCTGACCACACTCCTCGCCCGCGCCTTCCGCGGCGAACTCGTCCCCACCGAAGCCGAACTCGCCCGCCGCGAAGGCCGCCCCTACGAACCCGCCTCCGTCCTCCTCGACCGCATCTGCGCCGAACGGACCTCTGACCCCTTTGAAAACGGGAAGCCCAAGCGCAAAAGGCGTGGTTCGAGCGACCCCTGAGCGAGCGGGTGGAAACTTGATTTGCTGGGCGCCCACGGAGCGATTACATGGCCTCCAAGAGCATCAATAGTTTCTTCGAGAAGTCATTAGGTGTTACCCGCCGGACTTGCAGGATGAGGCCGTGCAGACGGTGCTCATGCAGGCGGAGTTATTGTCGGAGGTGTGGGCGGCGGGGTAGTGGCGTGCGCCTATCTAAATCACGGCCGAATTTAGCGTTAGCATTCCTTGGTCTGGGCCACTCCCTACCATCCAGCCCCCAGGGCGCCGGCCCGGCAGGGTGAGCACGAACCCGCGCAGGTGGGCAGGTCGAGCGTTGAGCACCGCCGTAGCCGGGGATTCCCTCTATTTTCTCGATGGCCCGTGCGATAATGGTGCCGGAGTTTGAACCCCATTACGTGGAGGCATCGATGGCTACGCTTGAAATCACGCTTACCGATGACGTGGACGGTTCGGCCTTTGGCGACGGCACGCTCGCGCTGACGCCGAGATTTTACGGCAACGGTCGCGAGTCGGCGCCGTGCGCGATGCTCACGGTGAAGAGCTGCGACGGTGCGGTCGCGAGCCGCTACCTGCTGGTCGTGAACGGCAGGAATCTCGCGCTGGAACTGGTGGATCGAACGCGGCCGGTCCTGTCGGCGGTGGACCGGCTGGAGGCGGAGATGGCGAAGGCCGCTGCTCCTGCTTAGGCTATTTCATCCGGCGCGCGGAGGAGTCTTCGGCGAGCGCGAGCAGCGGAAGTACGGCGGCCAGCGCGTCCCGATCGCGGCGCTCCAGGATCGCTTCCAGGCGCTGCCGCGCTTGAGCCTCCATAGCGGGCCATGGATCCACCGGGCTGACCAGGAGTAGTTCGTGCGCTTCGACGCTCAGCGCTTCCGCGATACGAACGACGAGTTCAAGACCCGGCTCGGCCTCGCCCCTTTCCAAGCGTGTCATGTAACTGAGACTGAACGCCGCTCGTCGCGCCAGGTCCTTTTGCTTCATGCCCAGACCGGTCCGTAGCTCACGCACGCGGCGGCCGAAATGCTTCACCGCTTCGGCGCGATGCAGGGCAACCTTTTTTCGACGGGCCTTGTTCGCTTTCGACATAACGATCCCTCTCCGATGAGATCGGCCGGAGAGGAAACATGTGCATACACACGATACTATCTATGAACATACATGATTGTATTCTTCGCGCCCGTAGTTACATTCACGGGTATCCAACGGGCTGATGGGCACCCAGGGAATTGCATCGCGACCGTTGAGCGGAGGCTGGGCCGATGAGCGAGATCACCGCGAAATGGGAAGCGCTGGGCGGTAAGGGGGGCATTCTCGGGGATGCGCTCCAAGACGAGGCCGCCTGTCCCGACGGCGTAGGTCGGTACCGCCAGTTCCAGCACGGTCATATTTATTGGCACCCGGAGACGGGAGCACACGAGGTCCACGGAGCTATCCGCGATAAGTACGGCGAAATGGGATGGGAGAAGAGCAGCCTGGGCTATCCCGTTTCGGACGAAGAGCCGGTACTGGGAGGTAAAGGACGGGTCAGCAGGTTCCAACGCGGCTACATTGTTTGGGACCAAGAGCGGAATACATACGAGGTTGTGGAGAACCAAGGCGAGTACGCAAAGCACTATTCAGAAGAGGGGTTCTGGGACACGGTTTACAAGTTCGCCATTAAGGCTGGACAGCAGGTTATTGAAAAGGCGTTGATGCTCTACTTCGCCCTGTTGGATCCGGATACCCCCGCATGGGCAAGGGGCATCATTATTAGTGCGCTCGGCTACTTTATCTTTCCCCTGGATGTCGTACCCGACGTTGTACCGGGGGTCGGCTACTCCGATGACCTGCTGGTTCTGGCCGCGGCCCTGGTGGTCGTCGCCTTCCATATCAAACCGGAGCATCGGGATAAAGCCGCGCAGAAGCTAAAGGAATGGTTCTAGATTCTGGAGTCGGCGCACGTGCGTGGGCGTGTCCGCGACCGCGCCGCAATCCCGCCAAGCATGCGTCGGCACGTGAGGAATGGGATCCGCTGTGTTCTCCCTTGCCTCTACGAACTCAGTATCCCATTCATGCTCAGGACTAGACTGGAGGTGTTAGAATGGCCTCAGCATGGTTTTACAGCAACGGCAGCGAGCAATACGGCCCGGTCACGGACGAAGAACTGAAGGCTCTCGTCAAAGACGGTAAACTGACGCGCGAAAGATTGGTTTGGAAGGAGGGCATGCCGGCGTGGACGCCTGCCGGTCAAGTGCCGGGGCTTTTTGTAACGCCACCGCTGCTCCATGACACGGCCGCACCACCCCCGCTACCCAAGTCCGCTCCGATGGCAACGCAAGCGCGCAGATCTTTTCGATTCGAAGTAGATCCTCCCCAAGCAGGCACGGTTACTCCTGTTGCAATGCCGCCGGCACTAACTGGACCGCAAGCCCAAATGAACCGTCGAAGTCAGGAGTCAGCGCCCATTACCGTTGAGCCCGTGGTGACGAGTGCTCCAGCATCCGAGAAACCAAAGCCGAAGCCAACGCGGCCCGCTTTGAAGGTGAACGATGCTGTGATCGCTCCGTTCGTTTTGATCGGAGCCATTGGTCTTGCCGTTCTGTCCGGCCTGGCCGGCAGTCCTGTCGGATACTTGATTTTTCTTTTCGTGGCCCTGGTCTGCGGCGTCGCCTTTTGGGTTCGCGTCTCGATCTTTCTCTTTAACGCGTGGTCGGCGCTCGCTTGGAAACACCAATCCATTAAGCCCGGCCTTGCCGCTGCTTCACCCTGGATTCCCGTTGCCAATCTCGCGCTAATTTTCAAAGCCGTCCATGGCCTGTCGATCAAGTCGAATGAAGCGCTGAAAGAGAAGGGACTAAAAAGTGCGGCGCCAGAGCCGTTAGGTATTGCCGTTGGCGTCGCCTTTGTCCTTATGCTGCTACAGCAGTTGGCGTTTCCCAAACCAGGCGCACTGCTCTATTTCACCACGGCCGTTGTCGCGCTAACCACCCAATGGCTGGTCCGGCAATGCCAAGCCACGAACATCCTGATCGGACACGAGGACGCCCCTTCGCCGTCGCTTGGCGTACGAATAGCCGTGCTTTCGAGCGGTGCAGTGTCGTTAGTGCTGGCGTTGTTCGTCGGGGCCAGCAGTTTAAGCGGCCCAAAAGGATTTAGCGGGCCCGGCACGAGCAGCAGGCAGAACCTTTTTGGCGCCTTTAACCAGAGCACCGACTTGCAGGAAATGATCCAGCAGGAGGCCATGCGTAACCAGATTTTCGCCGAGCAACTGCGAAATATCAGGTACGCATACAGCGGAGGGCGGATTCAGTGGTCGTATCCGGCGCAGACACAGGAAGAAGCCCGCCTGCGCAAGTTGATCGAAGACGAGGCCCGGCGCAACGCGGACTTCCTGAACCAGTTGCACCAGATCCGAGACGCCTATCAGCCGGCGCGATAGTGCGCTGGATAACTTGCCGCCGGTTCGCCGTGAGTTGAAGTGGCTGGGCGTTATGAAATCATAGATCTCGATACGAGCGACGGCACGCACTTCAATCTCGTGGCTGTCGTATTCTTGAATAGCTGGAGCGATGCAGGGTGTGCGTGGCCCTGCATCGCTGCTGTTCGACCGAATGCGGCGAGCGACTCAGTAAACAAAACCTCCGGCTCGGTGCTTTCTGCGGTGGAAGGGGAATTCGTTATGGGCTAACCCAGTCGCCTTCTTACGTTCGAATATCGCGTGCTCCAGCAGCGGTTCCTGGTTCTACACGCGTTTAAGACCGCTGCCTGCTCTTCCGCGCCCGTTCGGCCGCATGCACGTACATCCGCTCCAGTTCGCCCTGCGCCTGCTCCAGCCGCGCCTTCAACCTCTTCACTTGCGCTCGCTCTTCCCGCGGCCACACCTCTGGGTCGGCGTCGAGTCGCCTGAGCGCCTGTTTGAGCCTTCCAGTGACGGCGCGCCGCAGGTCGAGCAGCGCGCGCAGGCGCACACCTGGTTTCAGGCGGTCCGGTCCGGCGGTCTTGGCGGCGCGGATGCGGCGAAACAGTCCGGGACGGTCCAGACGGCCCCGGCAAAACGCTTCGACTAGGCGGCGGCGTAGCCCAGATTGGCCGTGGCTATCGAGCGCCGCCAGAACCTGGGCGGCGCGGAACCCCAACCCCGCTCTTTGCGCCGCCAGCACCTCGCGTTCGGCCCAGTGGCGCGCGAGGCGGAGCAGGTGCCTCAAAACGTGTTCGGTGGCACCGACCTGCTGGGCGTAGCGCCGCAGCGTACCTCGCCCAAACTCGGCGCGGCGGCGGCCCTGGGCGGCGTCGAGCGCGCGGCCGACGGACCAGCAGGAATGTAGGGTGCGCGGGCGTTTCAGCCGGACGCGGCAGCGGCGGATCTCGGCGTGGGTGAGGGGACGGCTGGGCGGGTCGGTTTGGGTGCTGGGCATCCGGACGCCCCTGTGCTTTCAGGCCTCTGCTCTCACGTGATGGATTTTGCATGGTGCACAAATGGCCGATTGGTTGTAATTTTGTTCCTTAATCTTCTTTTTAAGAAGATAATCGCCAGCCTCATAAACGCCAAAAGCGCGTTTGTGAGCACTTTCGAACACCCCGCAGGGTATCCAGAACATGCGTATCCTCGCACTGGACACGGGCACCATTACCGGCTGGGCGTTTAAGGAAGCCGACCACACCATCACCTCCGGTACGTGGGATCTTATCTCCCACACTGATCAGCGTCCCGGCGAACGGCTCCTGGCCTTCTACCTGAAGCTCCGCGAATTCGACAAAAGCGCGCCACTCGATTTAATCGTATACGAGGAGCAGCACGGCCATTCCGGTACGGCCGCAGCCCATCTGTACGGTGCCTTCATAGGCATCATTCAGCTCTATGCCGAACTCTTTGGTGTCCGCTATCAGCCCGTCGGCGTACAAACCCTCAAGAAGTTCGCAACCGGGCGTGGTAACGCCTCCAAGGAGGAGATGATCGACGCTGCGCAAAAACGATTCCCCGCCATGCACATCGACGACGACAACCGCGCTGACGCCCTCCACCTTCTGGACTATGCGCTAAGGGAAATCGTATCGCCGTCCTGAACCGCCCCCTTCCGCCCTTTCTTCCCCACGATCCCGTGCACCCTCGCTCCGCGCTGCGAGCGCAACAACAAGAAAAACGCTGCCAAATGCCGGGCATCCAAGAGGGCTGCCGGATATGGGTAAGCGAGCAAAACCGCTTTCCAACGGGGCAAGCACGAGAACTTACTCTGCTTCAAGAACCCCAGACCTTTCACGTTCGCTTCCACCAAACCGACCGTTTCGGGCGGGTACGGATGGTCGTGCACGTACGTGAGCACGTGGCCCGTCACGAGTTGATCGTTCTTCACCACGGCGAACGGCGTCGTAACCCGCAGCGCCGTCTTGATCGTGCTACTGCGGCGCAGCTGCACCTGCGCGTATCGCGTCAGCGCAGCGCGATCCTCCCAGGCCCGGGTCAGGTTCGAGGTGGTCACCACGAATCGAGCCACGGACAAATCCTTCTTGAACCCCAGGTCCTTCATCAGAATCGACTTTAACAGCGAGCAGCGCCGCATGTAGCACCACGGACATCCATAGGAGTCGCAGCGCTTGCCCGTATAACCCTCCTCGAATCGATCGGCCGTCCAGCGACCGCCGGCGGGCTGGCAGTTGAGCATCATCCACGGCCGCCAACTCGGCATCTTGTACTCTACGTTCATTGCCATCACCTGCGCGCGCCATGCCCATAGCAAAGCGTACAGGTCCGTCGCCATGCGCGTCCGCCAGTGCCTGCCTTTGCGGCTCCTCTTGTCCAGCGCCTTAAATCGCCTCAGCGAGTTCCGATGAACGGTGCGCACCGTGGCCAGGTAATCGTCCCCAATGCCGGTCTTCACGCTGACACGCAGCACCTGCCGCAGCAGCTCGTCTGGCCAGATCTTCCGCAGTTCCCAACGTAACGGCTCCACGCACACGCCCCTCGCTCACGTGACTGCGATCATGACGTGCCAGTCGGGCACGGCAAGCTCCACTCCTAATATAGGAAAATATCATGGATCCATTCGACCTTCGCGCTCTCGCGCTCGCCGTCGTCATCCTTCTCGTCTGGATCTACGGGCGTGACGACGATGCCCCCGACTGACCGCCGTACCGACCCGGCCCCGCCCACGCCCGCTGTTTCCGGCGCGTGGGCGTCGGGGCAGCGGCTAAGCGCGGCCCCACTCCAGGAGCCGAACATGAACGTTGCTGCCGCCGTCACATTGCCGGATGCCGCCCCCTCAGACGCCGAGATCGCCACACAGTTCGAAGCCCTGCTCCCCGAGTTGAACAGCAGGGCTGAGCGGATCGGCCGCGCCGTCGCCCGCAACTCGGTCGATCAGGAGGAAGCCGCTGCAGAAGTGATCGCACACGCCTGGCTAAATTACCGGAGCGCGGCCCGCAGGGGCACTTGGCTGCTGGCCTCGCAACTGGCCTGGGTCGCCTGGCATTGCGTTCGCTCGGGCTGTTTGGCGACAGGCGGTTCGTCGGTCACCGACGTCATGGATCCTCGCGCGCAGCGGCGGGGGCGTGCTCGCATGGCGAGCCTGCCGAACTATCAGCGTTCGTCGCGAGGCAAACGCAGTCGCTGCCGGACGGCAACCGCCGACTCCCGGCGCCTGTCGGCAGCTCTCACGAGCGGCGAGCGCGAATCGCCCGCGGAACGGGTCCGCGTTCGGCTCGACTGGAATGCCTTCGCAGAAAGGCTGTCCCCTCGCCATCGGACGATTCTGACAGGACTCGCGGAGGGTCGGGAGCAGCGCGAGCTGGCTGCCGCGCTGCGCGTCTCGCCGGGCCGGATCACCCAGAACAAAGCCGAACTGGGCGCGCTGGTTCTGGAAGCGTTCGGGGCGGACATTCTGCCGCCGACACGATGAGTCCACCAGACCGCGCCGGTAAACTACGGCGCGGCCTTGGTTTATATATTTCAGAAGCGGCGCTTCGGAGATGGGCACATAGAGTCATTTTCGAGTATGGGAAGGCTATTTTTTAGGGTTTGCGGGCACTATAATTCGGGGAGATCGGCGTGGGGGAGGTACAATGCGCGACCCTGAAGAATACATACCGCCCATTCTCAATGACGTGCCTGTCGCGACCAAACCGCGGCGCAAGCGTCGCCGGCGGGGAGAGCCGCCCGAACCGCCAGAGCCTACACTCGACGAACTGGCCGAGGACGGGCGGCTGGACGAGTTGCTCGACCGACTGTCGAGTCACGAGGGCGAATCCGTGAGCGGCGCCGGCAAATCGCGCCTGATCCGAAAGGTTTTGGATGTTGTCGCCGCTTCAGGAATCGATGAGATCATGGAGGTCGCGATGGCTCACATGTTGCGGTTTTCCATGACGCAACTATGCAAGGCCGAGGTCGCGTGCCGGCAAAAAATTCGCAACGACGAAGCTCGATACGGCGACAAATTGGATCTGCCTGAAAAGGTTGTTGCTCAAGATTTGCCTCGAATGCTCGCCATTCAACGTGCCGTATGTGAGTTGCTGAAGACCGCTGCGACGGTTCGACGCCACACGCGTGCCGGCGTTGAAGGCGCAGCAACTGCGCCAGTTGAGCGCAGGCCCGAGACGACGGCAACCCCTACGGTCGAGATCACGCCAGGCCCCCACGTCGGCCGGGTCATGGTCTCGAAGACCCCCGAGGACGAAGAGCGGCTGCGCCGTTGCGGCTGGGAAAAAGTGGGCGACGAATGGTGGCGAGCGACGCCGCTCGCGCCAGACTGCATTTCGATCGACAAGTTCAGTGCTCCGCCCGTACCCCCTGAAACGGTGGGCCCTCCTCATGCCCCAGCACCATCCAACCCCTCCGGATGCGCCGCAGCCGCCGGCTGAAGCGGACGCGAGAGCGCTCAGCGCCTTGCAAGAGCGGATTCCAGCTGCGCTGTGGGCGCGCATAGTCGAACTCAAATCCCATCTTATGCAGCAAGGCGTTGTGCAATTCCGAGCCCAGCACGGCAGGTATCGCCTGCGTTATCGCGTTTATGACGCCGATAAGGGCTACGCCGTGCACCGAAGTCTGGCATTGGGCAGCG
>BTVV01000118.1:0-19036 GCA_045863855.1 Planctomycetota bacterium
CTTCGACCGCGGCTCGGGCCATGCGTTCTTGCCGTATGGCTGACGCACACCGCGCATAGGACACCCGAACGTCGCGCAGGAGAAGTTGCCTAGCGCGAACGGCGGTGAGTCTTTCTTGTACGCGGCGGTCCTTGGTTACCTGGTACGCGAAATAGGTCGAACCGAAGTCGAAGATGGGGATTAGGGCGCGTATATTGAAGCGATCGACCTCGACATCTTCGAATGCAAACGTTCCACCGCCTTGGCTGGAGACCAGCGGCTCGTTGTTGCGGCGGGTCGTCTTGAACTCCGTCGTGACCTCCGGCAAAGCCCGAGAGAACGCCAGGCGTACCTCGTCGTCCTGTAACCTCGTCTCCAGGAGCTTCACCCTGTATTCGAGGTTGTTCTTCAGCGCGATCCTCTCGCATTCTGAAAGGGCAAGCGGGTGGCTTGCATCGAGATGGAGATCATTCATCCGCGCACTAATGGTGGAATTGAAACGGTCCACCTCGTCAATACGTTTCACTCTCGGAGCGTTGCAACCGGCCAAAAGCAGGCCCGTGAGGAACAGCACCCGAGCTGGGTGGACGGTTCTTCCTGAAAGCGGCATCAGCGCGCCCCCAATCCGCCATATAGGAATGCCCAGAGAAGACGTAATTGCTCGCCAGGGTCCGTTTCCCCGTCTTCGGCGCTCCAACGAGCCAAGGTCGAGATGGTCACTCCATGAATGAACTCAACCAGCTCTGCTGCAGAGATGTCGTCTCGGAACTGGCCTTCGGCTTGACCCTTCCTTACCACCGCTTCTTCCTTTCGTTTGAAGTCCAGGTAAGACTCAAGTGCGTCGTCCCGCAGGTTGGAGCGCACATAAGCGCGTCCCCCCGGACTGGCGGTGTAGAAAAGACGAAAAAACGTCTTGTGGTCGTTGAAATAGGAGAGAATCGCCTCAGTCTTACGCCTCAATTTGTCCAGGGGATCCTTACCCTGCTCGAAAGCTACCGTGAGCATTTCAGCGATGGCATTGGTATGCCTGGTCACCATGGCACTGTAAAAGTCGTCCTTGCTCTTGAAATAGAGGTACAACGTTCCAATGGCACAGCCGGCTTCCTCCGCAACGTCCTGCATGTGGGTGTTCTCGTATCCTTTCTCACCGAAGACCTTCTCCGCGGCGAGAACGAAGGACTCTGCAACAGCCCGTCGCCGAACGTCCCGAATCGTCTTCATGGATGAAATTCCATTCATTTTATTGAATTCAAATTCATATAAGTGAGCCGTGGCGTAACGTCAACTGGAAAATGGGCTGGACCCAAGACCGGGGTGCGTAGTCGAAAAGTGGACCCCACAGGCGCGAAATAAAGAGAGGGCCTCGCACAAGGCTGCCGATTCTTTGGTTAGCAGACCAAAACCGACAGTGGAGCGCATTGCGATCGCGGGCAAAGACATGGGTTTTCAGAAAGCGTCCCAAAATCTCGAGCGTCTGGGGATTTTGAGCGTGGCGGCCAGCACGGTGCGCAAGGTCTGCGCACGCCTGGGCAAACGCGTACGCGGCGCGCTGGATCGTGAAGCGGCCAGCCAGCACACGCCGCAAACGCCAAAGGCCGAAGAAGCCTGCGAGAATCTGGCCATTGCGGTTGACGGCACCATGCTCGGACGCGTCGACCCGCAGCATCGGCGCAGGAAATCCAAGCGTGGCAAAGTGCGCGGCAAGACGAAGCTGCAGCACTTCTTCCACGAAGTGAAAACACTGGTGATCTTCAGTTTTGACAAACACGGCGAAGCCCTGCGCAAGACGTTCCATGCGACACAGGAACGAAAATTTCAGCAGCGACAGCGTCTACCATTATTATCGGTGCCGTGGCTCCATGAACGGGAGCACGGCATGCTCCAACAAGACGAAGGTCCGTGGCGAGGAAATTGAAGAACTGGTAATCAACCTACTTCTTAAGGAGGTCTTGTCGGAAAAGTTCATCTTGGACATTGCAGAGGAAATTGTTGCATTGCATCAGGGGGTGTTTGCGGTTTCGGCGCTGAGGCATTCCTTGTACGGGAACGGGCCGTTTCAGAGGCCAAATGAGCTCAACCTTGTTCGGATACAAAATCGAACCGCAGTTGGCGATCCACTTCACCGGTGGAGGCCGACTGCAACTCGATGCTCCGGTTCCTCAACCCAAACGGAATACGGTCTGCTTTGTCATGTTTCTGGTGCTGAAAGGCGAATTGCGTCTCTGCGACGATCTTCCGGACGGTTCTGAAACGTATCTGGTGCGGGCGAACGAACTGCATCTCGTGGCGCCGGGTATCATCCAATACAGCACCGCGCCCTGCCAACCGGGCACTGAGATGTTGTGGCTGCATTTCAGTTTTTTCGAGATACCCGCCATACGGTATCTGGCCACGCGCGACGATGCGGAGCGGTGCCTGCGCGACATGCCTTCGTCGCCGTGCTGGCTGCTGCCGCGCCATCTGAGTCTTGCGGGCGAGTCCGGCATCGCGCGGCTGTGGCTGGAACTGCGGGACTATTCCCGGGTATTTGGCCTTGAGGACATGGGTTCGCATCAGATCTGCGGGCACCTGATCACGGCGCTGCATCGCGTCTTTTCAGACCGGCTGCTGCACGAGAATATCAGGGGCAGTTCGCCGGCTACCTGGGCGCTGGTCACGCGCGCGCGCCGGTTCATGCAGCTCAACTATGCGAAAGGTATCTCGCTGGCGGAGGTTGCGCGGTTCCTGGCGGTCACGCCCGGGTATCTGAGCCGCGCGTTTCGGCGCGGGACGGGGCAGAGCCTGGTGGATTGTCTGCAGCGCATAAGAATCGAGGCTGCCAGACAACTGCTGACATCCGAACCCGCGCCGTCCATAAAGGAGATCGCTTGTCAGACCGGGTTTTCCTCTCCCGCCTATTTTTGCCGTGTTTTCAAACGTCTGGAAAAAGCCACGCCCATGCAGTACGCGGCGGAATCAGCGCGCGCCAGACAATAGGCGCGTCCGATCAGTGCAAAAAAGTGCAAAGCAGGCCGGTATTTTGACACCAATCCATCCACGGCGGCCCTTTCGCTCAGTGTATGAATAGAGCGATGAACAGTCTGCAGGGACGAACACACTGTATTCCAAAAAGGAGATGCCACATGCACCCGCGAGTTCACCCCCGTTTGGTATGTCTGTGGCTGGTGGGAGCGCTGAGCGCGCAAGCGGGGGAGCCGGCAGCCGCGCCGGCCGAGTGGCCGTGCTTCATGGGTCCGGCGCGAAATGGTGTCGTGGAAGGCGGACCGAAACTGCTGCAGACTTGGCCGAAGGGGGCGGCGCCGACCTGGAACTGGGCGCGGAATGGCTGCACAACCGGCTGGACCTGATCTGCAGCCTGCCCGATTGGGGTAATCCCTCGCGCGATCCTGCCTGGGACCGCGCGCGCATGTGGCGCGCGCTGATTTCCTTATTCCGGCGTAAGTCCTTGACCTCGGACGGGGTGCTGGACCCGATTGTGGATTTGGACGAAGCGCCCGGCATGTTTATGTCCATCTACCGCAACGCGATTCCGTCCGTGAAAATGGGAATCCGCTTTGATCGATAAGCGCTACGGGAGAAAGGTAAGGCCATGAACGAGTACAATTTGGCACTCGGGCCTAGGACTTGTTGCGTCGCTCGCGCGCGCCGGACAACCCCTCCGTCGAGACCGACTGGCCGCAGTGGCGGGACGGACCGGCGCGCGACGGCGTTGCGCGAACAAGTCCGAAACTGCTCGACCAGTGGCCTGGCAGGCGGCGCGCTCAGGCGAGGCGGTTTTCCGCTTGGGCGGCAGTCTTTGCTGCTTGGGCGGGGCAGACTATCCCGGCACGGACGCGGGCAAGGTCGCCCATTATCTGCTGCGTTGCGGCTTTTGACCATCTTCCCTGGCACTCGTCATGGGTGGGCCGTGGCGTTGGCGCTCCGATATGCCGGAGAAGCCCCTGGAGACATCGCCAAAGACCAATTCCTCGGGGCTTGGGCAGCGAAGGATCCAGAAGGCCGCCGTAAAATATGCGGAAAGCCCTGAGCACCTGATAAAAGACGATCTTCATTACAAGGAGTTACGCATGTACTTCGTCCCCCTGGGTGTGACGCGTCTGATCAGCCTCGGTGTAGGCCTGTGCCTGCTGCCGCTTGTACTGCACGGGAGCGAACAGCCATACCCGATGCAGGATTGGGTTCCGCCGACAGCCTCGCAATGGACCAGCCTGCGCCATCACCTGCTGGACGCATACGGGCAGGCCCGCAAGAAAGACCCCAAGCTCGGTGGTGGGGTTCTCCAGGCACCGATGGTCAGCGTTGATCGGACCAATGGTTGGCTCTATGCCTTTCCCCAATATGGTGCACTGTGGCTCAGCACGGATCGCGGCCAGACGTTCGAATGGCTCAATCGAGAGGTTCGGGATTGGGGGTTCAATGAATCGCCCACCAGCATGTGCATCAGCCCCGAGGGGTCGAAACTGCGGATCTTCTCGTCACAGCGCAGCGGCTTCTCCTTGGACGGGGGCAAGACCTGGAAGTACATGAATTTTACGATCAATTTTGGCTTCGAAGACGGTCTCATCAACTGGGACGGGAAAGGCGACGGCAAGATGATCGTGGCCCGGTCGCATACCTGGCCGCATGCGCGGATGTGGTTCAGCCGCGATGCCGGAGCAAGCTTCACCGAATGTTCGCCAGAGATCACCAAGCAGATCAACACGCAGACCATGGCCTTGATGGATGACGACGTCCTGCTGTTCTGCCTAGATGCCCAGTACCCGTACTCCAAGCTGCTGCGCACCGAGGACTATGGCAAGACGGTCGTAGAAGTGCCGATACCGGTACGCGGCGCTGACGGGAAGATGGCTCCGGGAACATTCCAGGGCTTGAGCCGGCGTTTCAAAGACAAGGTCTATTGGCTGCACAGCACCGGCGTCTACACCAGTTCGGACAAGGGGCTGACGTGGACCGTGGTGGGCAAGCCCTTCCCGTCCAAAGCCAAAGGGGCCAAGGAGTGGGGGCCGGTACGCTCAGGGCCGCTGTTCGGCAAGGACGAGAACCACATGCTGGTGCTCTTCCTTAACACGGTCGTGGAGACGCTGGATGGCGGTCAGACTTGGCATGTGCTGGCCGAACTGCCCGTCTCTCTCACCTATCAACCGTGGGGCCACTCCTTCGCCTACGATCCGCTCGGGGATGTGCTGTACTGTAACAATCGACACCACCACGGCGGGCCAAACCTGTTCGGTCGTCTGGCGCTCAAGCGTTGGGGCGATGTCGAGAAGGTGCTGCCGTCTGCGCCAGCGGGCATCCAGGCGAACATCGTGCGTGGTGGAAACTGTGCTGAGCTCAGTTGGAAACCGTCCAGCGACGCCAGCGGCATCTACGCCTACTACGTCTATGTCGACGGCACCTTGCAGTACCGCACCGAGCAGCCTGGCATCGTCTTGTCGAACCTTGCCTGGGGTCAGGAACTGAAGGTCGGCGTGCAGGCCGTGGACGCCTGGCAGAACCGCTCGGCGGTGGTCGAGGTTGCCGTTCGTCTGGGTGCCAAACCCGCCCAGGCCACGCTCTTACAGGACCTGCCGAGGGCCACCGCCACCTTCGACGGTGCGCCGATGGACATCGTGACCGCGGCGGCAGACAAGCCCGGACAATCGTTGGCCTTCCGGATGGACGGCTACGAGCCGAATCCGGTCCCCGAATATGCGCGCAGGAAAATGCCGTATGGACTCGGTGTACAGGTCAAGAAGACCCACAAGCAGGGAGTGCTCGAGTACGCCCTCGATCAGAAATACACGCGCCTCCTGCTGGAGGCCGGCATGTACGACTCCCAGTGGGAGAAGGTGCGGTTGAGGATCCTGCTGGATGGCAAGGAGGTCTACGCGACCAAGCCGGCTAGTTACGGGACGTTGACGGATCACATCGGACGGAAGCCGGAGCCCGTCGATCTCGATCTCGCCAACGTGAAGACACTTCGGTTCGAAATAACGGTTACCGACGCGAAGCATTTGGGACTGGATATGGTGGTCTTGGGCAACGCCATGCTGTTTGCCCGCGAGTGACCGGAACCATGTCTCGCCGCATCATCGCACTGTTGGTCATCGCCTCCATCCTGACGGCCGCCGAGCTTCGCTTGGATGCCATCGTCGGAGATGGGATGGTGTTGCAGCGCGGTTCGCCAGCTCGCGTGTGGGGGGCCGCCGATCGCGGATCGACCGTTACCGTGAAACTGGCTGCCGACCTCCGGCAAAGTAGGGGGCGCGCGCGTGGCGCAACTTGCCTTTGCCTCTGGCGTAAACGCCGCCTCGGAGAGTTGCAGGTTCACGCGGGAGGCCAGTGCCTGGGCTTTGTCGCGGTCAGCGCGGGCGATCGCCAGGCGGCAGGCGATGCGCCGGGTTGTCACAATGAGTGTGCTCTGGAAACATGGAAAACATGGGAGAGAGTAAGCAAATGAAAACAGCCTTGATCCGGATCGTGTTCTGCTCGGAGAAATTCTGTGCTTGCATGCTGGCGGCGACGATCCTTCTCGCGCTGGCCGCGTTCGAAGCGCGGGCGGCAGAGCAGGGCGACGATCCGTACGAGAAGTACGTCAAGACATCGAAGGACTTCAAACGCGTCAAGCAGGACAAGGCTTGGGCGCTCAAGGCGTGGCCAAGCTGGGTCTACATGCCCTGGCAGGCGCCTCTGGGGACCGACGACAAGGCGGCGGAGTACTACAAGAAGATCGGCTGGAACGGCCAGACCATCGACTTTCGCGGCGGCACGGGGCGTCTCGGCTGGATCGAAAAACACAAGTTGCGTTTCTATGGCGACCATGCGGCCGAGAAGGGGTTTCTCCATCTTTGGGAAGGCGGTAGCAAACACCCGGAGATTTTCAATCCCGGGATGCGCGTTAAGCCGGTCAACCAGGGCATGAAGACGCAGCTTGAAGGGTTCATTAAAGGGCACATCAAATCAGTGAAAGCCTCGCCGAATCGCCTGGCCTACATGTTGGATGACGAAATAAGCTGGGGCCATTTCTCTAAGCCGTGCATGTGGCAGATCACGGACGATCAGTCGGCGTTTCCCGCCTGGCTGAAGGAAATCTACGGCGAAGCCAATGCGCCGAAATATAACGGCTGGATGTCGTACGACAGCCTGCTGGGCAGATTGTCGGGATGGAAGGTCAAGGATTTCGATGCCAGCCAGTTGATGGACCAGTGGACGTTCAACGACTCGTACTGGAACAACTTCCTCGGCGACCTGGTCGAGTACGCCAATTCGATCGATCCGGACATTCCCTGCGGTTATGAAGGCGGTCAGGGAGCCAACCCGTTCGGCGGTTATGACGTGGCTAAATACATGCGCAAAATCCAGGTTCTGGAAAGCTACGGTGGCGGCGGCATCATCCGTTCCTTCAATCCGTACAATGCGCTGCCGATCGTCACCACCCATTTCTTCACGAGTGTGGACGACACCGTCTGGCAGTGCTGGTACAACGTGGCCCACGGCAACAGAGGGCAGATCGGCTGGGTGGAGAAGGTGCCCGACGACCAGGCAGTCGCGCGCATTGCCCCAAACTACCATGATGCCGCCGAAAAGATTGGTCCGCTGATGACGGGCGCTGAATGGATTCATGACGGCGTCGCGGTGTATTACAGCCACGCTTCGATTCAACTGGGCTGGATCATGGATGCCCAGGCCCACGGCAAAACCTGGCGCAATCGCAACTCCGACGGCATGGGCGGCCAGAACATGTGCCGCGAAGCCTGGGAGAACATGCTGAAGGACGATGGCCTGCAGTACAATTTCATCAGCTATGCCGATGTCATCCAGGACGGTATTCCCAAGGAATACAAGGTGTTGATTCTGCCGAACATCCTCTGCCTCTCCGACGCCGAAGCGAAGAAGATCAAGGA
The DNA here is from genome assembly GCA_045863855.1 of Planctomycetota bacterium. GTDB lineage: Bacteria > Planctomycetota > SZUA-567 > H5-PLA8 > H5-PLA8 > H5-PLA8. Next base: position 7,863 of record BTVV01000118.1, read on the forward strand.
ATTCTGCAAGGCGGGCGGCACGGTCATCGCCGACTACATGCCCGGTCTCTGGGACCAGCACGGCAAGGGACGCCCCACCGGCGGCGTGCTGGATGACATGTTCGGCGTCAAGCACGACCCCAACCTGGGCACGGCCGATGTGTTCCAGGGCGGCGCGAACGGCAATCTTTGGGCGGAGACGAATCAGGACGCGCATTTCAACCAGTCAGGCGAGAAGTTGCTGAGCGACAATAAGTGCATCCGGGACAAGTCCGGCTACAACAAGGCTGTGCGCAACATGGAGGTGTGCACGGTCGGCAAGTTTGGCAACGGCACGACGGTGCTGCTGAACCTCTCCCCGCAGTGGTACAGCGCCTATCGCGGCCGGCCGTATGCCGAGGCGGCGGCGAAGCGCGATGTATTCACGCAATACGTCAAGAAGGCCGTTGGCCCGCGCTGGGTCCAACTCGAGGGCGCAGGCGACAAGGAAAACGGGTACGAAATCACCTATTGGTCGCAGGGCGAGCGAACGATTCTGTTCCTCTGCTACAAGCCGGGGATCACGGCAGGAACGATGGGCGGCGGCAATTCAGTGGGCCTTAAGAAAGACAAGATTCCCGTGACGCTGTCGTTCGCTCAACCGGTCAAGGAAGTCCGCGATGAACGCGCCGGCAAGGACCTCGGCAGCGGCAAGCAGTTCAAGTTTGACTGGACCATGAACGAGGCGGTTGTCCTGTCGTTTGCCGGCGCGCCCGGCCGGGCTCCCGCCCCGAGCCCCGCGAAATAGGGAGATTCCGCGGCGCCGATTCGGCTCGCAGGCGAAAAGGGATTGTATTCTACCGTCTGTATTAAAAATGTTCGCTCGACGTAAACAGGTGAAGTGCGAGATGATTGAATGATTTTCGGGCCGCTCAAGATCGCTCGCTATGTGGCCATAGTAAGGTTGAATGGTTGCCGTTTAAGGTGTTGTTTGGTTCGGCCAAGCTCTTTGACAATCGCAGAGGCGTAACAGCGCATACGCGGGTCGGCGTGACCGCTTGCTCCAGGTACGACATCGGACGCGCAAGACTACGCCGATTCGCGGTAGTAATGTTTGAGCCAGCCGCCGAGGAACTCCTGACATCGAATTTCGCTGGCCTTAGGTGGATCGCCCGGTGGTGATGTGGCCTGCGGTGAGAGCGGTACGTTGCCCAAGCCCTGGTGCGGTCGATAGCGGTTGTAGAACTCCGCATACTCGTTCACGAGATGGTCGAGGTGATGGACGCCGACCACGATGAAGTGGTCGAGGCATTCATTCTTGACCGAGCGGACCCATTTTATTCGACGGTCCCTTTCTGCCCTAATTCGCCTCGCTCCGAGGTTTTGCGTAGGTCGGAAGGAAATTACTCCACCTCTTGGGCCTGCGTGACCGGCGTCGCAAACAGAACGCGGAGCGCGCCCGGTCCGTTCACTTGGTGACGAACGCCTGGTGCCAGCTGCTCCAGATACTCCAGCGTCCCGCATCGTCCTGCTGCCGGCTGCGGCAGAAGTAGGTTTTGCCCGACTCAAGTTTCGTCGCGTCCTTGAGTGGACCCACGAAAGCGCCGTGCGCGGCATCCGCCGTCACGGTCAGGCCCGCGCCTTCAACCGGTTTCGACAGCCAGACAGGCCGGACGTAGGCGTCCTCGCCTTTCTGATGTCCCCACTCGTCGGGGAGGCGCTTGGATATTTGCTCGGCACCGCCGCCGGCTCCCTCCGCGCGTTCGGCCAGTTGAACCTCCCAGGCCGCCTGCTTGGCGCCCTCCGCTCCACGGAACGGCGTCTTATGCAGCACGGGATTGGCCGCCGCGACGAGCGGGCCGATGGGCTTGGTGCTCACCACAAAGTCGTCCAGCCAGCGGACCTGATCGACGGGACTGCCCTTGTTCCAGTAGGCCTCCAGGAAGACCGCGTTGATGCCCTGGCTGGTGTAGGTCCCGCGAAAGTTGAGGTTCTTGCGGTCGCACTGGAGTAACCCGTCGATCCACAGATGCATGCTGCCGTCCTTCTGTCCCGGGGTGTTGAGTTTCGCATGGGCCTCGACGCAAACCCAACGTCCGGTCTCTCCCGTGGCGTGGATCGGAAACGGACCGGAGGGCTTGTTGCCGAGCCACTTGAGATTCTCGAAGTCGTTGTACTTGGTGGTGACGACGCGCCCGTCCTTCACCCCGCTGGCCGGGTCGAGCGTCAATCCTTCGCCGGCCGACCAGACGTGCCCGATCATGGCCTGGGTCCACTGGCCGGAAGTAAAGGAAGTGCAGCGGCTAAGTTTGTTCGGCCCACCGCCCATCCAGCCGTACTGGTGCTTCACGTAGACGCGCCACCAAAGCTCCTCGAATTTCTCTCCCTTCCGGATGGGCGCGCCGAAGGGGCAGTCGCCGAAGACCAGCTTCCGCCCGCCGATGCCCTGCTTGCCCTTGGGATAAAACATCCGTAGCGCTTGTCCGCTGGCGCCGAGGAACACGTCCTCTACGCGCACATTCTCCTTGTCGCGGTGCGCGTACTCGTGGTACTTCTGCTGCACGGACTCGTCGCCGTCGAAGTTGTCGTACCAGATAACCGCGGGATCGTTCTTCCAGGACTGCTCTGCCGCCAGATCTACACTGTCGATCCTGGGCACCTCGGGCTCGTCTGAGGCAAACGCTCCAAACGCCACCCACATGACCGCTCCGAGCAACACACCTCGCGAGAACATAATGCCCCTCCCTTTTGATTGGACCGGCTTCGCTCACAAGGCCCGCGCGGTGGTCTCGCGCAGGCTCAATTCGAACGGCAGCACCTGCCGCACCGGGCGCTCTAGCGTGCCGCACACCATGGCCACGGCCGCGCGCGCGGCCGCCCGGCCCACGTCCACCGTCAGTACCTTCAGGCCCGAGAACTGCGGATCGGTATGCGTGCCGATGTGCCCGTCGTCGAACGAAACTAAGCTGAAATCCCGCGGCACGGAAAAGCCCCTCTCGCGCGCAAGCCTGAGCACCGTCTTCGCCTGGTTAGTCTGCGACGTGAACAAAGCGCTCGGCCGGTCCGGAGCGTCGAAGAACTCCTCACAGCGTCCGGCGTAGATCACACGGCCCTTCAGGCGCCCGCCTTTGACCTTTGCCAGAGCTTCTCGGAATGCCGCGATCTTCAGCGCCGGGATGGTCGTCCGCGCGGCGTGTTTTTCATCCTCGGTCGTCAGGTACGCGACGGAAGCATGCCCCAGCCGCGCAAGCTTCACGAGCACTTGCTCCACGCCCCCGAACAGGTCGCCGCCCACGTAATCCCAACCGCGGTCCGTGAACGCGTAGCCGACCTGCAGCGCCGAGGCGTGCGCGTGCAGCGCCTCCCAGACCTCCAGACGTGACTCCGGCAGCAGCAGGATCACGTCCAGTGGCGTACTTCTCACGTCGTCGAGCAGTTTCGCGAAATGGTCCCCTGGTTGCACGCTCAGGCCAAAGGTCGTCGACAGACAGCCCTCAACTTGCAGCACCTCGTGAATGCCGGTTAACAGGTCCGTGGTGAGCGGGTCCTGGGTCGGGTCGGTGTACTTGAGGAACACGATGCCGACGTGCGCGGTGGCCGTACGCGCGGCGTCATGGATGCGGCGCGCGTTCAATACGAACGTCCCCCGCCCCACGTGGCGGTTGATACGCCCCTCGTCTTCCAGCAGTTCCAAAGCCGCGCGAACCGTCTTGCGGCTCACTCCGAAACGCGCCATCAGCGTCCGCTCGGGCGGCAGGCGTGAACCGGCCGGCCATACTCCGTCTACCATCTCGCGGTCCAAGATCTCCCGCACCTGGATGGGCAGCGGATAGGGGCTCGTCGCGTCGATCTTCGTTTTTCTGGACATCCTAGAGATTCGCTTTACCCAGGAAACCAATAGGAGACCAATCCATTCTTGGTGTATACACCTAGAATTGGACTTGAGCCACGCTTTTTTGTCTTTACCGGCCCCGAAAGCGGGGTTCGTGGGGAGCGGTCAATATGCCCAACACACACCGACCTTGGACGATCAAGGACGCCGGCCCGAACCTACTGCGCGCCAGCCTGGAGGGGCCGGCTTTCCACGCCCCGCCGTTCCCGGTCGGCGTGGAGGACCACGCCCACCCGCGCCTGGCGCGGTTACGCCGAGAGTACCGCTTGCCGGCCGTGCTGCGCGGTGCGCAGAGCGAGTTCGAACGGCTCTTGCGGCTGCGCCACTGGGTACATACCCGCTGGCCCATCGACAACGCACAGAACTTCCAGGGTGACGCCTTTGCGATCCTGGAACACGCCAAGACCGGCGCGGGCTTCCACTGCCACCATGCGATGGTCGTGCAGCACGCGGTGCTGGCCGCCTGTGGCTTCGTGGTGCGGGACCTCGGCGTCGACCGCGACTTCCGCCTGCTCGGACGCAGCAGCCACCACGGCGTCAACGAGGTCTGGTCGAACACCTTCGCCAAGTGGGTCGTCCTCGACGCGAAATACGATATCCACTTCGCGCGCCGTGGCGTCCCGCTCTCGGCCGCTGAACTCCACGCGGCCGCACGCTCGGGCCGGGTGCGCGGAATCGTAAAGGTCCGGGGCTTGCGCCGCCGCAAGACCGCGATGGAGAATCCCCGCAAGGTAGAGGGCAGCGGGCTGGGCTACTGGTGGGTCAGCTACCACATGCGGACCGATACCTTTACGCACCCGCACTTCAGCGGCGGAGATAGGCTGCTGGTCTGGGACAACCTATACTTCCGGCGCAGCACCTGGTACCGCAACGCTGGCCCAGCGCGGGTCAAGCACTGGGCCTATGCAAACCAAGCGTTCGTCCGCGTGCGCGCCCAGGAAGGCATCGACTGGACGCCGGGCGTGCCCGGGCTGGTCGCCCGGCAGCGCGCGCCGCACGTACTCGACGTCCGCCTGCGCAGCGCGACACCCAACTTCAAAACCTACCGCGTACGCTTCGACGGCGGTTCCTGGCGTAACTGCCCAAGCGGGCGTCTACGATGGAAACTCACCGTATCTCTCAAAAATGATCGCGCGGCGTAAACGGGCGATGTTCGAGGGGGTTGAACGATTTTGAGCCGCTCAAGATCGCCCCCTATGAGGCCAAAGTAAGGATGGCTGGGCGTAGTTTAAGACGAAGTTCGGTCGGCGATGCTCATTAACAGTCGCAATAGGGTGAGCGTACGCAAGAGTTCGAGAGAGCATTGGTCGCAGGATGAGTGAGGTGCCCCCCGAAAACTGATCCAGGCGCAGAGTGAGAACTCGGTAGCCTGATCGCAGAAAGGGGGCGGTTATGTCCAAGAAGCGGTTCATGCCGGAGCAGATCATTTCCAAACTTCGAGAGGCGGAGGTGGAGCTGGCGAAGGGGCAGCCCATAGGTCTTGTTTGTCAGAAGAGCGGAAGTACAGGCCAGCAACAACAAACACAAATCCAGTATTCGCGCTATGGCCGTAGTTCTCCTCATTCTAATGTGAATCATTCTGCCGCCCCATCCACTGCCGTGGCGCCGGATTTTCAAATCTCACGCGGCACAAACTCCGAGCGAGGAACCAGCCGGTCGATGCGCAGTTCGTAGCCGCGTTTAAAGATCTCCTGCGCGAGCGTCCCATCCGCGCTCATTTCGCGCCGTAGTATGGCTTGGTCGTTCTTTGCGCGCAGATCCACTCCCTGTGGTGAGCAAAGCGCGCATAACCACGCACGCATGCGGGAAATTGTGGCGCGTGTTCGCGGTGCAGCCGATTCTTCGACGACTAAATCATGCAGCTCTTGTGAATCTGCCTGGAGATCAAACAGCATGGGGCGCGCGCCCACGGCCTCGACGTACTTCATGCGTCCGTCCGAGACGGCGAAGACACCCGCCGGGATGCCGTTGGCGTGATACTCACTTAGCACATATTCGTTGCGGACCGCGTCGGGATGCCCGCGCAATTGAGGCAGCAGCGAGATTCCACGGAAATCCTCAGTGCGTTCGATCCCTAAGGCGTCTACAACAGTGGGAAAGATGTCCAGCAGCGATACGGGCGATTGCTCGACAACACCGCGCTGCAGCCCCGGCCCCATGATCACCAGCGGGATGCGCAGTGCGTCCTCGTACATATTCATCTTGCCCCACATGCGGTGTGCGCGGCAGTTCTCGCCGTGGTCGGACGCACAGATGACGCACGTTTCGTCAAGAATGCCCGCTGCTTCCAGCGCCTCAAGAACCCGTTTGATGTTCCGGTCGACCAATTCGCAATGCGCCAGATACGCCGCATAGCAACGCCGCAGCAGTTCGTCGTCGCTGTACATCCCGCACGAATGGTGCGCAAAGCTTTGATGATAGGGGTGCAACTTCTCGAAGGGTTCGAAGTACTTCGGTTCCAGGTCTTCAATTCTTACGCGCGCCTGCCACTTCTCCCAAAGTTGCGGAGGGCATGGCCAGGCGGGATGAGGCTGGACAAAGTTTACATTGAGTACCCAGGGCCGGTCTGTCGGGCGCTCGCTCAACAGCCATTCCGCCGCCCGTTGCGCGACCTTGTAATCATTGAAATCCTCTTCCTTGAGATCGGTGCGCGGACCAGAGCGTTGCATGGATTGATATTCAGACCAGCGCGGCGGATTGTCCGGCTCGTGCCGAAATAGTCCGTGGATATCGCGGCTGCTTCGGTGCCCCGCGAGCAGTTCCTGGCCAATGCCGTGATCGACACCTGGCTGAAAATCCAGTTTGCCGATCGTCGTAAGCTGAACCGAGCGTTCGCGCAGAAAGTGCGGCCAGCCCCGCATACAGCCGTTCCAAGGCAGTGCGTTATCCCAACAGCCATTTTCGAAAACATAGCGTCCGGTAAATAGCGCAGCTCGCGCAGGAACGCAGAGCGGACTGTTGCAGTAGGCATACTGGAAACGAGTGCCCCGTGCGGCGATAGAATCAAGGGCTGGCGTTTCGGCCAACCGATGGCCGTAACAACCCGTGAAAAATGGATTGTGCTGATCAGTTAAGATGAAAACCGTATTCATGTCCGCTCCTCGGCCACTGGACTGTAGGCTATAAGCCAGCACTTTTCATGCCCGCGGTTCTTTCTGATCCAAGCCCCGTTGCCGGCTACGAGTGTTACGGGCGCGCCTTTAGATCAGTTTTTTGCTCTGACTTCTCCATTGCAATCTTCTCCTTTACGATCGTCTCCTTGGCGATCGCATATAGAGCCTTTCCCAAGTCGTCGAATCTGGGCTCCTTGTCGCTCGACCACTTGGATATTTGGAACGTCTGGCCAGCGGCGTTTTTTAATACGATACTCGGCCGTCCCTCACCAGGCATGCCTGGGCGCACCGGGATTTTGAGGCCAATCAGGTCGTTCTGGATACAGAGGGTCCTGAACGCCTGCGCCTGTTCCTGGGTGAGTTGCAGGCTTGTCTTCGTCTCGCGGCGCTTTGGAGGCAAGCCAACGATTCGTATCAAACACGCGCCGTCGCCCTGAAGATCAATGTCCACACCGCCGTGGAGGGGATGCACATCGCGGAGTTGAATCAAGCACTTTGGCCAATCGGCATCCGGTCCGACGAACTTTGCGGTTGAGAGTTGCCCAATCAATCGCTTCATGCGTATAGTGCGTTCGGGGTCGCCGCCGTGAGCTTGCAGCGCGGCTTCCAAGATGACGATAGCGCCAGGACCAGCGTCGAGAATCCTCTTCGACGCCGCTTCCCGCACGGCGAACTCCTCATGTTCCAAGTCTTTTAGCGCCGTTTCGACTGCCTTCTTTTGCTCGGCGGTCAGGTCGGGCAATGGTTTCGCGACAATTTTCTTATCTTCGGACGTCACTTCTGTGTTCAGCTCTTTGGCCTTGACCGATCCTTCGACGGGTGTCTCGGCCTCGCCCGCCAGGGCGTGACACGCCAACAACAGAATCAGCGCACCCATCGCTGCTTTCATGTCGCCTCCCCCAGTCCCAATCCCAAATCCTTAGCGCGTCTCGGTGTCCATTGAACCTGAACAGCAGGGTAAGACTGTATCGCCAAGACAGATTGTACCTCGCAAAAGGATTCGCTTGGGAGCACTCCGGTCACCACCAATCCTGGACATCAGGCACTCAATAGCCTTGCGGCCCAGCCCCACCCAGTCGGCCTCTATTCCGCCAAGCAAGAGTTGGTTACTCCCAACTCGTTTATTGGTTGCGTAGGAAACTATGCTCAACGGCGAAGGAACATCAATGCGCAGATCCCTTGCAGCCTCGGCAAAGCATTGGGCGACTCTAGGATCGATTGCGATGACTGCGGTGGGCCGAACTTGATCTTGAAACCATTCCTTTAAGATCCGCTTGGCGTCGGAGAATCGCCACTCTTTCTCAAGCCGAGCGACAGTTTGCCACTTATCGCAGGTGAACACACCGTTCTCCCTAGCGCCATCGTCAAAGCCGCGTTTCCAATTTGGATTTAGTGACGTCAACGGTCTGTCGACAAATGCGATATGTCTGTGCCCCAAATGAGACAAAGCAGCAACCAGTGCTTTTACGTCCTCGTACGAATCCGGTTCTACGCTATCTACCACCACGCCATCGTGCGCCCAGTGATCTACAATGATCGCAGGCTTTCCCATCCGAACGATACGTTGCTGAAGTATGGGGTCGTCAACTCCAAACAGAATCGCGCCTCCCAGTTGTCCGTCGCCTAACATTGTCTCAATGCGATCCAACTCCTCTTCAACGTTTTCCGGCCGCGCTAAAAATAGATTAAACGAGCATCCATACTGCTTTCCCCGTGCGAGCATTCCGGTGTAAATACCCGCGTATCCGGCAATAGAACCTATGGCTTCATTCCAAGAGCATCCACGGGTTGCAAAAAGACCCAGTTTCAGAGAAGTTGGGGTTGCTTGTTGGTCCGCTGGCAACACGGCATTGGCAAAGCGACGATTCAGAAAAGTTCCCTTTCCCCAACGTCTTACTATGTGGCCCTCCTTGACCAACTGCGCTAACGCCTTGCGCACGGTCGCCACGCACGTGTTTGCCCGATTCGCCAACTCTCGCTCTGGTGGCAGTTGCCCCCAAGAATCGGCAAGAAGCACCGTCTGCTGGCGAAGCCACGCTAATGTTGTATCAAATACGTCTGGAGGCCTAGACATAACACCATCCTTTCAATGCCACCGGAATCCGAATCCCCAGTCTCGCCAGTAAATAATAATTGAATCTTAAGATTTATCAACATCTAGTTTGGTAATGGTGTATATAAGTCTAATGATTCATTAATACCTTGGCCGCTGCGGAGGTGAATCGGAGAAAGACCTCATGGCGCAGAGGAAGGAGATTCTTGTGAATGACTTGTCGTTCATGGCATTCTTTGGATTGGGGCTGGCTTGGGCGGGCGTTTACTTTGTCGAAGATAAGGCATCCGATAAAACGCTGGTGGACTCCGCAACGAACGCGCCCATTTACTACACTCCGCGAGCGAAGCCAAATATTTGGAACCTCCTAATAATGATGATCGCGCGAGGAGGAATGCTGGTCATGGCTCTGCTCGGGTTGAGCCTGCCCGCTTGGGGCGGCGAGGGCGCACCGGCGGCGCCGCTGTTCGAGGACAATTTCACCAAGGGTTTGGAGCACTGGGTGATTGAGAAGTGGGGCAAAGATAAGGTCGAAGCCAAGGTGGAAGACGGCAAGCTGTGCGTAGAAACGGGCGCCGGGAAGGACGGAGTGCAGGTCTGGCTCAAGCAGGAGCTGCCGAAGAATTTCATCTTCGAATATGACTTCATCCCACAGTCGCAGAGCGGGTTCTTCCTGCTCTTTTTCTGCCAGAAGGGGACCCAGGGTGAAGACATCCTGGCGGATGCCTTGCTGAACGACCGCAAACACCAGACGCTCTTCATGAAATACACCCTGGCGCGGAACGGATATCACATCAGCTATCGCCGCAACGAAGAGGCCAACTGTAACCTGCGCAAAAACGCGGGAAAGAACCTTCTTAAGCAGCAGGAGCTCGACCATCCGTTGCCCAAGGACAAAAAGGTGCATGTGAGACTCACGAAGACTATGGGGCAGATCAAGCTGGAGGTGGACGGCGAGGTGTTTATGGAATTCGAGGACAGGGACCAGCCGTATGCGGGCGGGCGGGTCGGCTTTCGGCAGGTGTACGAATCCGCCGCGCAGTACAGCCAGGTAAAGCTCACCGAGATCAAGTGAGGACGCACTTCTAAAACGAATCATGCCTCATGACGAACGAATCTTCCGGGATCGCCTTGCTTTTTCTCTGCCTTTGCGTTGCTGATCCGGCAAGTATTTTCAGAAAAACTCCGCTGCAAGCTCGGCAGTAAAGGGACATTCTTCCATGAAACAGCCCAACATCCTCTTCATCTTCACCGACCAACAATCGGCCAACATGATGAGTTGCGCCGGCAATACGGACCTGCAAACGCCTGCGATGGATTCGCTGGCCGCGCGTGGCACGCGATTCGAACGAGCTTATTGCGCCAATCCCTTGTGCGTCCCTTCGCGCGGTGTCATGTCAACGGGTCTTTACCCTCATCAGACCGGTATCACAATCAACTACGGTTTTAGGAAGGAGCCGAAGCAAGCCGTCAGCTCAACCTGGATGGGAGCGATTTTAAGGGATGGCGGCTACCGAACCGCCTATCGGGGGAAATGGCATCAGCCGATTGCTCCCGCCCAAGTAGAAACGCACGGCTTTGAATTAGCGCACGAGGAAACATGGGATCCGGAGATTCCAGATCTGAGCGCCGCCTTTTTTCAGGAGAAGCATTCCAAACCATTTCTGTTTGTGGTCTCGATCTCGAATCCCCATAGAATTTGCGAGGCCGCAAGGGATCTTGCGCTCCCCATCCCCGACCGTAAGGAACTTCTCAGAGACAATCTTGGCTTAATTCCGGGGCCTGAAGCGTGTCCAAGACTTCCTCCCAACTTCGAGATACCAGATGGAGAACCTGATGTTTTGCGCTTAATCCAACGGAAACACCCGAGAGCGTACCCCACCCTCGGCTGGAGTGAAGAGCTCTGGCGCCAGTATCGATGGTGCTACGCGCGCTTTACAGAGAAGGCTGATGCCTTGGTGGGATCCATCCTGAAGGACTTGCGCGCGTCTGGATTGGAGAAAAACACGGTTGTCATTTTCTCGTCCGACCACGGCGACGGAAACGGCGCGCATCGCTGGAATCAGAAAACGTGCCTCTACGAAGAAGCCGTGCGCGTGCCGTTTATCATCGCAGACCTTCGCGACGACGTGCGGGGCGCCGTTGACGATTCCCACCT
>BTVV01000119.1:0-18852 GCA_045863855.1 Planctomycetota bacterium
GCTGTGCGTTCAGTTCAAGCAGTTCTACCAGGAAAAGCGCGGCGAACCCTTTCCGCAGGATCCGACGCAGCAGCTCTGGGGCGCGATCTCGGCGGTCTTCAACTGCTGGGAAGCCGATAAGGCCGTCACCTACCGGCGCGTCGAAAAGATCACCGATCTGAAGGGCACGGCCGTCAACATCTGCACGATGGTCTTCGGAAACAAGGGCGACAACTCCGGCACGGGCGTCTGCTTCACGCGCGATCCGAACAGCGGCAAGAACGAGTTTTACGGCGACTGCCTGATCAACGCGCAGGGCGAAGACGTGGTGGCCGGCATTCGCACGCCGATGCGCCTGATCGAGCTCGATACCAAGCTGCCGGCGGCTTACAAGCAGCTCTGCGACGTGCGCAAGACGCTCGAGAAGCACTACAAGGACATGCAGGACCTCGAGTTCACCGTCGAAGACGAAAAGCTGTACATGCTGCAGTGCCGCACCGGCAAGCGCTCGCCGCAGGCGGCCTTCCAGATCGCCGTGGACATGGTGCAGGAGAAGCTGATCACCAAGGAAGAAGCCGTCGGCCGCATTTCGTCGGCGGACATCGAAGGGCTCTTCTATCCGATCATCGACCACAAGATCGGGAAGGACGTGCTGAAGGCCAGGCTGATCGCGACGGGGATCGACGCGGTTCCCGGCGCGGCATCGGGCGAAGTGGCGTTCTCGGCGGCGAAAGCCGAAGAGCTGGCCGCCAAGGGCACGCGCGTACTGCTGGTGCGCAAAGAGACGAGCCCCGAGGACGTCGGCGGGATGCACGCGGCGCAGGGCATCTTGACGCAGACCGGCGGCAAGACGAGCCACGCGGCGGTGGTGGCGCGCGGCTGGGGCAAGTGCTGCATCGTCGGCTGCGAAGCGCTGCGCATCGACTACCACAAGAACGAGATGGTCGTCGGCGGGCATACGGTCAAGCAGGGCGACTTCCTGACCCTGAACGGCTCGACGGGCGAAGTCTTCCTGGGCGAACTGCCGCTGGTGAAGCCCGAACCGCCGGAAAGCTATTACACGCTGATGCAGTGGGCCGACCAGATTCGCCGCCTGAAGGTCCGCACCAACGCCGATACGCCTTACGACAGCCAGAAAGCCATCGAGATGGGCGCGGAAGGCATCGGTCTGTGCCGGACCGAACACATGTTCTTCGATACCGAAGAGCGGCGTCTGGCAATCCAGGAAATGATCGTCGCGAACACGCTGGAAGCCCGCAAACGCGCCCTGGAAAAGCTGCTCCCGTTCCAGCGCGAGGACTTCATCGGCATCTTCAAGGCGATGGACGGGAAGCCGGTCACCATCCGGCTGGTGGATCCGCCGCTGCATGAGTTTACGCCGAAGGACCAGGCGGGGATCGAACGGCTGAGCAAGGCCACCGGATTCCCGGAAGACCTGATCCGCGAGCGCTGCGAGCAGTTGCACGAATCGAACCCGATGCTGGGGCACCGCGGCTGCCGCCTCTGCATCACGTACCCGGAAATCCTGGAGATGCAGGTCCGGGCGATCATCGAAGCGGCTGTGGCGTGCCAGAAGAAGGGCATCAAGGCGCTGCCGGAGATCATGCACCCGCTGGTGCTGGACCGGAAGGAACTGAAGCTGCTGGAACAGCGCACCCGCGCGGTGGCCGACGCCATCCTATCGGAAGCAGGCGTGAAACTCCCGTATCTGGTGGGCACCATGATCGAGATCCCGCGCGCGGCCCTGATGGCGCACGAGATCGCGGAAGTGGCGGAATTCTTCAGCTTCGGGACCAACGACCTGACTCAGATGACGATGGGCCTCTCGCGCGACGACGCCGGGCGCTTCCTGCCGGAGTACGTGGACGAGAAGAAGGCCGGCATCTTCAAGGCCGATCCGTTCCAGGCGCTGGACGTCAGCGGCGTGGGACAGCTCGTGGAGATGGGCATCCAGAAGGGCCGCTCCACCCGGTCGAAGCTGAAGATCGGCATCTGCGGCGAACACGGCGGCGAAGCCTCGAGCGTGAAGTTCTGCCACAAGGTCGGGATGGATTACGTGAGTTGCTCGCCGTACCGCGTCCCGATCGCGCGTTTGGCCGCGGCTCAGGCGGTCCTGGAAGAAAAGGCGAAAGCTAAGGCCGGCGCGGCGAAGGCGGGCAAGGCGACGGCGAAAGCCGTGAAGGGCAAGGCGAAGGCCAAGCCGGCGAAGAGCGCGCGCAAGGCCGTGGCGGTGCGCGGCAAGAAGAAGGCGAAGGGGAAGAAGAAGTAATTCGAAGCTCGTAAAGCGTAGGACGCAATGACAGCAAAGGCGCGGCTCCCGGTGGGGGCGGCGCCTTTGTTGTTATTGGCACGGCCAAGGGACAGGGGGCGAAAGAGTTTGTACGGAGCGCGTAATAATAGGCCGACTCTCCGCGTAAATGCAAAGCAGGGACGGAGCGAATTGTTCGCTCGATGAGGAGAAGGACGCATTGAACGTACTGACTGGGCTGGTGGAATTGCTGGTTATTCCCATATTCATGGGCGTGCTTTACGCCTGCGGATTCCTGCTGCTGCGTCCGCTAAAGCGCGTGGCGGTATCATCCGCCACGGAGGCGCGGACGACTTACCGCCTGGCGGACCTCTACGTGCTGCTGGCGCAGATGGCGCTGAGCGGCGCTCTGATCTTCTCCTTGTTCCCATGGGTGAACGATGCCATCAAGCTGGTTCAAGTGGGGGCGCTCTGGCTGCTGCAGGGCTGGGTGTGGTGGCTGGCGGTGCGCTGGCTGGCGCGGGCGGGGGTGGAGGCGCAGAGTCGGCGGCTGGCGGTACTTGCAATCGCCGCTCCCATCGGATTTGGATTTCCAATGCTCTTGATCTGGTGCGGATCGCCGTGCATCGAGATGTACGCGCGCGCGGTGGCTCGGCTGCCGGAGGCGGAGGTGCGTCCATGGCTGGGGGCGAAATGGGTGGTGTTCTGGGCCGGGTTGGGTTTGGCGAGCATGGCGAGCTGGGCGCTGTGCAGCGGGATCGCGGAATGGGCGGTGCGCCCGCTGATCGCGTCCGCGGTAGACGAGGGCCGGACCGTTCGCGCACCGATGTCCGGCCGGCGAAAGGTTGCGTGGGCGCTCTTCGCGTGCTCGGCGGCGATGCTGGCGGCCGGAATCGGTTTTCTGTATGTCCACGGGAAAACGCCGGAGGGCTTGCAGACGGCTACGCTGTACGCTCGTGGCAAACACGGGGACTACGAGAAGGCGACGTTTAGTTTCGAGCATGGCTTGCGAGACGACTATTTCGGCATCATAAAAAACGACTGGGACCTGGAGTATGGGAACGGGCAGAACGACGAGTTGAATGTCTGCACGGTGACCGACGACCGCAGCGCGCTGCTCGATCTCGGACCAAGGGAATGGAGCAATGTGGGGCCGCTTCCGGCGCTCCCGCCCGGCCCGCCGACCACGGGGGTGGGCCCGAACATGCCCGCAAAGCTGGGGCATATGTATCTGGTGCGTACGTTGGACACGAATACGGACTTGTACGCGATCTTTCGCGTTGACGGCCTGATCCCCAATGACCGGATGTCGATCTCGTGGCGATTGGTGCGGCCGGTCGAAATAGAGAATTTGGCGGTCGAGGGAATTAAAAAATAAGAAAGACAGCGCGTATCTCAAAATACAAGGCCGCGTTCAGTTAGCAGCATTCGCTATCGCCGTAGTTACACGTTACAGATTATCCTTTGGCGCTCCCACTTCGTCGCATTCAATGAGATGCTCCTGCAACAAGGGCTGCGGGAGCGCATCGAGCTTCAAGGCCCGCTCCACCGTGTACGGTCCGACGGCGGTGCGCCGCAGCGCGGCCAGGTGCCCGCCCGTACCCAAGTCTTCGCCCATTTGGCGCGCCAGACTGCGAATATACGTGCCGCGCCCGCAAACAACGCGCAAGCTGAGCAGCGGCCAGGCGTAATCGAGCACATCAATTGAATCGATGCGCACCTTTCGTGGCGCGAGTTCGACTTCCTGCCCTTTGCGCGCGTAGGCGTAGGCGGGGCGGCCGCCCACTTTCAGCGCACTGTAGACGGGCGGTTGCTGTTCGATCTGGCCGATGAAGCGCGGAAGCACGACCTCGATGGCTGCACGCGAGGGCGGCATAGGGATATCCACCGCTTCGCGCGCGCCTTCGGCGTCGTCGGTCGCGGTGAAGGCCGAGAGATCCACGACGGCTTCGTAGACTTTGGTGAGTCCCATCAGCCGCTCGACGGACTTGGTCGCTTTGCCGAGGCAGACCACCAAAACGCCGGTGGCAAGCGGGTCGAGCGTGCCGGCATGTCCGGTGCGATGGTTCTCGGCGGCGCGGCGCACGACGCGGATTACGTGCATGCTCGTCGCACCCAGGGGTTTATCGACGATACACAAACCGTTGCGCGGCGGACCGGCGGGGGTGCGGCGTCCCACGAAACGTACCCGTCCTTCCCAAGAATCCGGAGCGATTCGTCAACGCGGAGGCGCGGTGACCAGATAGCGGATCACATCGCACAGCCAGGCACGCTCGTCGTGGTTGAGCCCCTGCCCGAACTCCAGGTTCAATCGGTCGCTGCGGGCGATCAGGGCGCCCTTGCCGCCGCTCAAATGCTGCGTGCCGATGTAACTGTTGCTGAGCTCCTCGAGTTCGTCGGACGAAAGTTCCTTGCGGTCCCACCCCTTCCCCGTTTCGCGTTCGAGCACCAAACCGCGCGTGGATACGGTGAGCCGTTCGGCTTTCACCGAGGAGTGAATCATCGCCCGCGCCACGAGTCCGGCTCCCAGCAGCGTCGCCAAAAGCCCGACCGCAACGATGGCCACGGGAGAACCGACGCCCAACGCACCGAGGATGCCGCCGCCAAAGACGAACGCGAAAATCCCGACGAAGACGGCGACGAAAACGATGGAGAGCACGATCGCGCTGCCTTGCGGCGGCACCGGAAGATCGAAGATCGCGGCATCTCCCTCGACGCGATCGGAAACGCGACAGCCTTCGGGCTTGGTGGGCATCTCCAGGACGACGCCTTCGCGCTTCAGGCGCTGGCGCATGTTCTCGTCCAGGGTGCCTTTTTCGCGCACAACCTCGTTCCCGGCGCTGACGTCCCGCACGCCTAGATCGAGAAACTTGGCGACCCGTTCGGCTTCGCTGCGCGCTTCTTCGTACACGCGCGGTTCTTTCCAGGTGATCTTTTCGGCGCCGGCCACCACGCGGACGGGAAAGACGGTGTAACTGCTGTTCTTGGTCTTGCGGATCTCGCGATTGATATGCACCCACGCGCCTCCCGCAACCGATATCTCCGTGCGGCTGAAGGGAACCAGCAAGCCCCACCACTTCACGGCAGTACGGGAACTCCGGTTGAGGATCACGCCGGACCGGCCGAAGACGAATCCCGCGCCGATGCTCGCGAAAACCAGCCCGAAGGGTACGGCAAACCAGACCGGCGAAGGACCCCCACCGGAATTCTTGACCTGTCCGGTCAACGCGGCGAAGGTGAACATCAATCCCATACCCAAAAACGGGAGCCCGAACAGCATGAGGCAGCCGCCGCCGTTCTTGATCTCTATCTCGTCGCCATAGTCCATACGAACCCCTCATCCGCCACCACCGGTCCGGATGGTATCGGAATCAGAAAGACCCGCAGAATCTTTTCTGCAACTGAGAAAGATACGGAACCGGAATCTGGCGCCGCCGGGCGATCACCAGCCCAAATCGAAGAACGGACGATGCAGCAGATAGAAGAGTCCGGGCAGGGACACCGGGGAGCGGGCGCGGATTTCCCATTCCTGACCTTCGGCGGCGGGGGGAATCAATTGGAAGCGCAACTGGCCCAACAGCGGGCGGAGCGGCGCGAAGGCCGGCGGCAGATTCGCTTCGTTAGGCGTGCCGTACAGGTTGTTCCAAAGCTGGAAAGGCAGTTCCAGCACCTGCCCGCCGTTACCGAACCCCACCACGGTGGCGTTGGGCGCCAAGTCGGCATCCTTGAGGAATTCCTGAACATCGGCACGGTCGGCCAAGCGTTCATTCCCGTTCGCATGGGCCACGGCAGCCCAAGTCAGCTTCATGACTTCCGGCTCGGATGCGTAGACGAAGCGGCGTTCCTGAATCCAGCATCCGCCGGCTTCCGGATCGTCCTTAGGGCGGAAGAAAAGCCCGCCGGATTGTTCTTGCTTCATCCATTCGGCCTTTTCGCCCTGGCACGCGGCTTCGAGGGCGGCCAGCACCGGCGCGGGATCCTTCAGCACGGCGCTCACGATCAGCGCCAGCGGCGGATCGGGCGGTAGGTCTTCGCCGATGTTCTTGACCAGCCAGCCCAGTTCGAGCGGACCTTCCACTTGCGCCAAGAGTGCGTCGAACGGGCCGAGCACCTTTTCGATCGCAGAGACGGTGGTTTCCACGACCGGCAGCGGAATGGGCGCCGCCACGCCGGGATCGGTAAGCAGACCCATGCGGGCCTTTTCGTACTGGCGCAGCGATTCGGCGCAAGCAGCGGAGTTTGCGGCGAAGTTGCCGCGCAAGGAGATCCAAGCCGCGGTATGCGGCGGCAGCGCCTCGAGCGCGCGCGGGCCTTCGCCCGGAGCGGCTGCCGCGGCGCTTTGGCCCCATGCGGGAATCAGTCCCTTCGGATCGCCCAGCTTGACGAGGTAGCGCTCCTGCACGCCCGTCGCATCCACCAGCCATGCGCCCATTGCGTGGCCGCCCTTCACGAAGCCCAGAGAATCGAGCGTCGTGAAGAAGTCAAAGAGCATGATGTTGTCGGTGACGGTTTCGAGTAGGTCCAGTCCGTCGCGGGAAAGGTGCAACGTAAAGTCGGAATCGGGAAAAAGCTTGGCCGCCCGCTCGGCGTAAGGCTTGAGCGAAGCTTCCGGCGCTTTCGCCAAGGCTTCCTGCAGCAGTGCGAGCGCCGATGCCGAGAAGCCGAAGAAGCTGGTTTGGGGCAGGAAGATCGACTGCCCGCCCAGCGCGTGCTCGAAGACGCGCATTCCGCGTTCGTCGCGGCCTTCGTCCGGAGTGTCGCCCTCCAGTTCGAAATACTCGCGCAAGGCCGGCTCCATTTGGCCCGGCGCCGACTTGTGCTGAAGAAATACCGCGAAAGGCGGATCCAGATCTTCGTCTTTTACCGATTCGGGCGGACCCAGCACCAGCGCGCCGCGGCCGTCGAGCATTCCCGCGATGCGTCCGTACAAACCGACCTCCGCAAGTTCGTCTTCGCTCAACTCCTGCTGCTTGTACTTGCGCCACCAAGTCTGGATCTCGGGGCGGGCCCACGTCTGCCCTATCGGCGACTGCGCGATCCGCAGTGCGGTGCGGCGGAAGTCGGCGGCCTCCAGGAAGAAAATCGAACGCGCCGGATACAGCGGCGCATAGCCGTCCATCGGCATGGCGCCGACTCCGCCGATGGTCAGGGCAAGCTTCTGCGCGCGCGCGGCAATCTCGGGTATGGGCGACAACTGCGCGACCTTGAGCGGCACCAGCGCGGGCTCACCGATGGCTATGAGCGCCTGCTCGGCCTTCTCGCGATCCTCCACCTCGGGCGCGTTAAGCTGCTGAATCAGCTTCTGGATTTCGGCCTGGTTGACTTTGGCCTCGGCGGGCTGCTCCTGCCCCGGCGCGCGCTCCGGAACAGCACTCGGCGCCTTCAACTCCGGGCCGGCCCAAGCACTCGAGGCCGCCAGCCCAATGGCCAGCAGTCCGGCGATCCAATGGTTACGACGCATGGCAAGGCAGCTCCCGATTCTTAGGTATGCTTAACTGGCCCAGCAGGCCTGAAGTCACATGTGCATCACGCCAAGCCCAAGGTCAGACGATTGAGGCGTCCATTCCCTCAGTTTCGAGGCGTCGAAACCAAGGTCAATCCGCCAAATGCCCATGTGCAAATTCCAAGTGTAGTCGGCTCGAATATTCGGGTCAAATCCGGAGCCTGCGGCGTTGACAGAAGTTTGTAAAGGGGACAGAATTAGCAAGGTTTGAGCGATTGTGAATTCGCGCTGATTTTGTAGACTTTCGGGGCGTTCGCACAACCACTCTAAACCCTCGTTCCGGAACCGTACTAGCGGTCGGGCGGGCGGTTTTGTGATTCGGAAGGCCGGATTGGGCGTCGCAGGAGGCCGCAGGCATGCCAACCTTCATGTATGAAGCGATGGACAGTCAAGGCAACACGGTCAAAGATACCGTGGAAGCCGCTTCAGAGAAGGAGGCGAACGACAAGATCCGGGCGATGAATTTTTACCCGACCAAAGTTCAATCCCAAGGCGGTGGCGGAGGCAACGCGGGGCTGGCGACGCCGACGGCGGTGGCGCGCAAGCGCGGCGGGATCTCGTTCAACTTCGGCGTACCGAACAAGCAATTGACGGAGTTCACGCGGCAGTTCGCGACGTTGCTCGACGCGGGTCTTCCGGTGGTGCGCAGCCTGGACATTTTGCATAACAACTTGCGCCCGAGTCTGCTGAAGGACGTGATCGCGGACGTGAAGGAAGACGTGGAAGGCGGTTCGGCGCTTTCGGAATCGCTCTCCAAACATCCCAAAGCCTTCGACAAGCTATACGTGAACATGGTCAAGGCCGGTGAGGCGGCGGGTATTCTCGACCAGATTCTTTCGCGCTTGGCCGACTACCTCGAAAAAGCTCAGCGCCTGAAGCAGAAGATCGTCGGCGCGCTGACCTATCCGGCGGCGGTCATCTCGATCGCATTCGCGATTCTCGCGCTGATCATGATTTTCATCATTCCGAAGTTCGAGCAGATGTTCATCGACATGGATTTGGGCGAGATGCCCTTCATGACCACGCTGCTGCTGGGCATGGCGAACACGCTGGTGAACTTCTGGTACCTGCTGCTGCTGGTGCCGTTCGTGATCTGGGGTGCGTACACCGGGATCTGCAAGACGAACCAGGGGCGCTACTTCTTCGACATGGTGAAGCTCAAGTTCCCGATCTTTGGCCTGATCGTCTCAAAGTCCTCGGTGAGCCGCTTCTGCCGGACGCTGGGCACGCTGATTCAGTCGGGCGTGCCGATCTTGAACGCGCTGGCGATCATCAAGAACGCGACGGGCAACGTGGTGGTGGCGACGGCGATCGAGAGCGTGCACAACTCGATTCGCGAAGGCGACACGATCGCCGAACCGCTGCGGCATTCGGGCGTTTTCGACGACTTGGTGGTGAACATGATCCAGGTCGGTGAGGAAACCGGCGAACTGGACAAGATGTTGATCAAGGTCGCCGACACATATGACAGCGAAGTGGATACGCTGGTGGGTTCGCTGATGAGCCTGCTCGAGCCGATCCTGATCATCGGCATGGGCGGCACGGTCGGCTTTATCGTCATCGCACTGTTCCTGCCCATGATCACCATGATGGAACGCATGGGCAAGTAAGGACAACGAACCGGTTGTCACGGGGCGCTCCGTTGTATGGGCGCCTCGTCTTTTTTGGGGGCTTGAGCAACCTGTCGCTTGGGGTTCGCCGCCCGCTGGGAGCCCGTACATGCAGGTCACGAGAGCCGTCGATTACGGGTTGCGCGCGCTGGTGCTGATGTCACGCGAGCCTCAAGGCGCCCGCTTCTTCCTGCAAGATCTGGCCGAGCGCGCCGACTTGCCGCGCAATTACCTGGTCAAGATTCTCAAAAGCTTGGCGAGCAGCGGGATCGTGCGTTCGCACCGCGGGATTAAGGGCGGCTTCAGCCTCGCGCGCGAGCCGAAGGATATCAGTATCCGGCACGTGGTCGAAGCGATCGACGGTCCGGTGGTCGTGATGCACTGCCTCACCGACAACCAGTCTTGCGCGTATGTGGGTCGCTACGCCATCGAAGTCTTTTTTGGCGACCTGCGCGGCAAGATTCTCGAGGACCTCCAGAATAAGAGCCTCCAAGACATCATCCAGCTTCAGGGTCAGCTCGACGGCGGAGCGTGCCCGTGCCACGGCGAGCCGTGCGCGGCCGAGGCCGAGGCTCCCAGCCAAACGGCCTGACGCCTCGCTCGCGCCGGTCTTCCGTCTGGCCTGCGCGCACGCTAGAAATCCATCGACCACACTAGCTCCTCCGAACGCCGTACCGGTGTATTCTTCTTTATCCGATTCCGCGAGGCCGGCCATGCGTTCGATGCTGATCACGATTCTGCTCGCGTGGCCCTTGTCGGGGCACGGCGCCGAAGCATGGGGCCGGCGCATCCCGGATGTACGAACGCTGGGCGAAGCGCCGCCTGCTCCGGCCTTCGAGTTGCGGGACACCGGAGCGCGCATACTCGATTACGAAAAGTTCGGGCGCTTCGAGAACGCCGGCAGCGTGGCGTTCGCCTATGTCGCCGCGGACGCGGCCAAGCTGGCGGAGGCCGCGGGCGCCGGCATCCCGCCCAACTCAAAACACACGTCCGAACCCGGCTATCTCGAACTGAAAGCCGCCGGAAAGCTGGCGCAACCGTCCAATCCTTGGAGCGTGCACGGTGGAAACGATCACCGTCTGGCGTACTACACGTGGCTGGACGCGCGCGAAGATCCCGGGGTTCGGCTGTTTTTCGCGGCAAGCCACCTGCGCGCGGGCGGGCACTTGACCCAAGCGATCAAGGCGTATCACGCCTGCATCGTCCAGCACCCCCAATCGGTCTGCTGGGGCGGCAACGGCTCCTACGCGTGGTCGATCGCCGACGCGGCATGGGGCGCCATCGCGAATCTGGAAGCGGCGTATCCGGACTTGGGTCTCACGCTGCAAGGCTGCTCGGTGAAGCGCGTGGACGACAAGGCGGTGAAGCACGGCTTCCGCATGGCCGTCACGCCGGGCCGGATCGTCGAAACCGCGGGCGCAGCCGGAGCAGCCGAAGTCAAGATCCCCGCCCCCGCTGGTAAAGCACGCACAGAAATCGTCCGCGACAGCGCGGGACATTGGCGGCTGCTGGTGGAGGGCAAGCCCTTTCTCGTACAAGGCGTCAGCTACGGCGTCACGCCGTTGGGCGAAGTACCCTGGAAGTTCAAAGGCATCGCGCAGTCCGACCGCAATCAGAACGGCACGATCGATATCTTCGACTCCTATATCGACGCCAACGCCAATAACCGGCGCGATGAGGACGAGCCCGTCACCGGCGATGCGCGCATCTTGCACGAACTGGGCGCGAACACCATCCGGCAATACGTGGGCCCGGATGTCGAAGTGGACGTGTACCGGCGCATGTACCGCGAAGGTGGCGTGCGGGTGCTGGCGGGGGATTTCTTCGGCGCGTACTGCGTCGGCTCGGGCGCCCAATGGGATGAAGGCACGGACTACACGAATCCCGAACAGCGCAAGAAGATGCTCGATCGGTTGCGCCAGACCGTCGAAAAGCTGAAGAACGAGGAATGGGTGTTGATGTGGTTGCTGGGCAACGAGAACAACCTGCCCGGAAACTACAACGGCGTCAACGCGACGCGCACCAACGCCGCGCAGCATCCCGAAGCGTACGCCACGCTGCTCGAAGAAGGCGCGAAGCTGATTCACGAACTGGACGGCCGTCCTGTGGGCGTGGGCAACGTGAATCTGGGGCTGGTGGAATTCTACGCGAAGCATGCACCGAGCCTGGACTACATCGGGGTGAACAGCTATCCCGGCCCCGACGGTTTCGGGACGCTCTGGCATCACGCCCAGGCGGCCATCGAGAAACCGATCTTGATCACCGAATTCGGTTGCGTCTCGTACGACCCCGATCCGGCGACAGGCGAAGCGAAGCAGGCGGCCTACCTGCGCGGGACGTGGCGCAATATCGTGTATCACACGGCCGGAAATCCAGGCCGCGGCAACGCACTGGGCGGACTGGTCTTTTCGTATCTCGACGAATGGTGGAAAGATACGCACGCAGACAACAATCCGAATACGCACTCCACCCGCGACGACGGCAAGGAAGAGTGGTTCGGAGTGCTGAGCATGGGGGACGGCAGCGACAGTCCCTTCTTGCGCCGCAAAAAGCGGAGCTTCGGCGTGCTGCAGGAGCTTTGGAAGAAGTAAGCCGAACGCCCGGACCGATCTGCTACCGCCCGACTACGCTTCCGGGCCGGCTGCCTGCCCCGGCGCTTGCGGCGGGCGAATCGACGGGCGCGGACCCGAACCGCCTTCGCGGCTGCCGGGCGGTTTGAACTCGTCCGTCCGGTGCCGCACGATCTCGCCGTCGATCATGTAAATCACATCTTCGGCGATGTTCGTCGCGTGGTCGGCGATTCGCTCCAGATGCCGGGAGACGGCCAGGAAGTTGATCAGCTCGTCCACATTTTCGGGATGCGCCCGCATCGCTTCGCGCACGGTTTCGAACATGTGGCGGTCCAGGGCATCGACTTCGTCGTCCGCGGCGCAGACCTGACGCGCCAGCGGCGCGTCGAGATAGATCAAAGCGTCCAGCGCTCGCTTGACCATACTCTGCGCCTTCTCGGCCATCCCGTAAAAGTCGAAGGGGATATCCACGTTGCGGTGGTCGGCCAGATACGTCCCACGTTCGGCGATGTTGACCGCCAGGTCTCCGATGCGCTCGAGATCGTTGTTAATCTTCAGCACCGCGACAATGAAACGCAGGTCGTTCGCCACGGGCTGATGCAGCGCCAGAATCTTGAGGCACTCTTCTTCGACATCCACCTCGCGATGGTCGATCTCGGGGTCGTCCTTGAGCACCTCATGCGCCAACGTCCCGTCGCGGCGTTCGATGGAGGCCACCGATTTGTGCAGGACGTCCTCGACCAGCGCGCTCAGCTCTAAGAGCATTTTTTTTAGGCGATCGAACTCTTTGTGCAGACGTTTTGGCATGTGCGCTCCCAGGCGGAACTTAGAACATTTAACCGCGGTGTAGACGAGATAAAAGAACCGAAAAGTAAAGGTATTCGACTCCCCGGCACGCGGCCTCGTCATAAGCCCCGAAGTTTCATGTTACTACATACCCTGAAACAAGATAGATCGATCCCTTAGGGACTTCAGAAAGGCTCCCCCTGCCATTTGACAAGGCACCCCTAAGTCTTTATGAACTCTTTTCCAAATCTTAACTCTTGGGGATGGTGGGACCACGATGCTGTTTGGGTCAAAGGACAAGCACTTCTTCGACCTCTTCGAGCGCGCCGCGGAGAACATGGTTCGAACCGCGGAGCTGTTCAAGGAGATGCTGACCGAGTTCGACCGGCGCCAGGAAATTCTAGGCGCTATTCGAGAAGCCGAACACCGCGGCGACGCGATTACCCACGAGACCATTACGCGTCTCGACCAGACCTTCATCACGCCGCTGGACCGCGAAGACATTCACCACCTGATCGCCGAGACGGACGAGGTGGTTGACCTGCTGGACTGCGCGGCGCAGCGGATCGTGCTGTACAAGGTCAGCCGGCCGACGGAAGACTACGTCAAGCAGGCCCAGATCGCGCTGGAGACCGCGCGGATGCTGGCCGATGCCATTCGCGCGTTGCGCACGCTCAAAAAGCCGGAGCAACTTTCGGATTTGCTGATCCGCATCCACGGTTGGGAAAACAAGGGCGACGAACTGTACCACGCCATGCTCGCACGCCTCTTCGAAGACTACCGGCATGATCCGATCTTCGTGATTCAGTGGAAAGAACTCTACGAACTGGTCGAATCCGCGATCGACGCATGCGAGACGGTGGCGCATGTGATCCGCTCGATCATGGTCAAGAACGCTTAACTGCGACTCCTGGACGGTAGGCCATCGAGATGCCCGAGTTCAGCCTGCTACTCTGGACCGTGATCGTCACGGCTCTGATATTCGATTTCGTCAACGGTTGGAACGATTCGGCCAATTCTATCGCGACGGTGGTAGGCACCCGCGTGCTCTCGCCGATGCGCGCCGTACTGCTGGCCGCGGCGCTGAACTTGGTCGGCTCTTTCATGGGCCAGGCCGTCGCGCAGACGGTGGCCGGGTCGATCGTCGATCCCGATATGGTCTCCCACACCGTCCTGATCGCCGCGATGGGCGGCGCGATTATCTGGGCGGCGGCCATGACGATGATCGGCATGCCCATCTCCGGATCGCATTCGCTTTTGGGCGGGTTTCTCGGAGCCGCGGTGGCCAAGGCGGGCATTCAGGTCGTCTTTACTGGCGGCGTCGTCACTATCCTCGCGGCCATGCTCATTTCGCCCATCCTCGGCTTCTTGTTCGCGGAATTCATCTACAAACTGATTGCCACTTTCTTTTCGCACTCGGCCCCCGGTCCCACCGGCCGCCTTTTTGGGCGACTCCAAATCGTCAGCGTTTCCGCAATGTCGCTGATGCACGGCGCCAACGATGCGCAGAAGGTAATGGGTATCATCACGCTGGGATTATTGCTTGGGGGCCATCAGGATACGTTGGACGTACCATTCTGGGTGGTAATTGCCTGCGGAATGTCCATTTCGCTCGGCACCGCACTGGGCGGCTGGAAGGTGATTAAAACGCTGGGCCACGGGCTATCGCGGCTCAAGCCCGTGGACGGCTTCGCTGCCGAGACAGGCGCGAGCCTTATTCTACTCTTTGTCGCCAAGCTGGGTGTGCCGGTAAGCACCACGCATACGATCACCGGCTCGATTTTAGGCGTGGGTGCGACGCGGGGACTGGGCGCCGTGCGCTGGGGCCTGGGACAGAAGATTCTGCTCGCCTGGGTCTTTACGCTGCCGTCCACGATGGCGCTGGGCGGCGGATTGTATTGGGCGCTCTGGGCCGCAGCCGGGCTGGACCACGAACCGCCCGCGCCCTGGAAAGCGCAGATCGAACAGACGCCCGATGGCGCCATCGCGCTGCACTGGCCAGAGGTGGAAGGGGCGGAGTCCTATTCCGTATACCGCTACCGCCGCATCGACCCCGCGGCCGAAGCCAAGCACATGGAACGCCGCAGCAAAAAGAAGAGCTACCGGTTCTCGAAGCATGTGCCGAAACCCGAACGCGAGGCGCTCGTCGCCGAAGGACTGAGCGAAGCGCGCTGCGTCGACACCCGCGCCGATCCCACGAAGCATTACATTTACCGGCTGCGAGCGGTGAATGCGCACGGCGGCTCGCGGCTTTCCGAGGAATTCGAGTACATAGCCCCGGAGCCCAAAGCGGCGCCCCCAGACGAACCGTAATGCCGGTACGCCGTGCGCGTCAGCTCTCCGCACTCTCCACGCGCGCCGTCGGAACCGCAGAAGCCCGCTCGGCCCGCACCAGCCGCGAGAGCACCTTGTCCAGCAGCGCCAGCCCCTTGGCCGCTTCGGCCTTGGTCAGGCACAGCGGCGGACAGAAGCGCAACACCGCTTCGCCGGCGCCAAGCATGATCAGCCCCGCGTGGAAGAGTTCGTTCACCACGGCATCGCGGAGCGCCTTATCGGGCTTGCGCGTACGTCGGTCGGTGATGAACTCGATGCCCAACATCAACCCGCGGCCGCGCACGTCGCCGATCCGGTCGGGATGCTTTTTCTGGAGCGCCTTCAGCCGAGTGGTCATCCACGCGCCCACCTTGGCCGCGTTCTTCATATAGCCGCGTTCGATCAGATCGATCGAAGCCAGCGCCGCCCGGCAGCTTACGGGATTCCCGCCGAAGGTGCTGCCGTGCGCGCCTTCCAGCCAGTTCATCGCCTGCTGCCGTGCGATGATCGCCCCTAAAGGCATGCCCGAGGCGATGCCCTTCGCGACGCAGATGATGTCGGGCTCCACGTTGCTGTGCTCGATGGCGAACATCTTGCCCGTGCGCCCGAAGCCCGTCTGGATTTCGTCGGCGACGAGCAGGATGCCGTGGCGGTCGCAGACTTCGCGCAGCGCGCGCAGATATCCTTCCGGCGGCACGATGTAGCCGCCCTCGCCCTGGATCGGCTCGACAAAGATCGCGGCCACTTCGTCGGGCGGGATCGTGGACTTGAAGAGCGTCTCTTCCAGCACGCTGATGCAGGCGAGCTGGCAGGTCGGGAAGGTCAGGTTGTAGGCGCAGCGATAGCAATGCCCGAACGGGATATGGTGGACTTCCGGCACCAGTGGCGCGAAGTGCGCGCGCTGGGAAATTTTGCTTCCGGTCAGCGAAAGCGCGCCGTACGTGCGCCCGTGGAAGCCGCCCAGGAACGCAATCACGCGCTGCCGCCCCGTGTGGTAGCGCGCGAGCTTGAACGCCGCTTCCACCGCCTCGGCGCCGCTGTTGGTGAAGAACACTTTCTTAGGCGAAGGCCCGGGCGCGATCTGGCACAGTTTTTCCGCGAGCTTCGATTGCGGCTCGTTGTAGTAGTCGCTGCCGCACATATGGAGCAGCTTGCCGGCCTGGTCGCGGATCGCGGCCACGACTTCCGGGTGGCAGTGCCCGGTACTGTTTACCGCGATGCCGGCTGTAAAATCGAGGAAACGGTTCCCGTCCAGGTCCTCCACCATGCAGCCCTGTGCGCGCTTCACGGCCAGCGGAATGTAGCGCGTGTAACACGGCGAGCTGTAGCGCCGGTCGAATTCGATGGCGCGCTTGGCTTTGGGGCCGGGCAGATCCGTGCGGATGTACGGCACCGGCTTCGAAGCCGGCTTGGATTTTCGGGACGTGGTTTTGGTGCGGGGCATGGTGCGCTCCTGTTGGCCTGTCGAACAATAGGCTTCTACCACATTCCTAAAAGGGCTGCACGTCGCAGGGCGTTCAGGGCTTCCGCGCCCTAAAATCCGCGCACCCGGCAATTTAAGCTTTCGGGCATTTCGCGGGACGGCTACACTTTTCGCCCACGCGCAGCGAACCCGTTGCGCAGGGCAAGCGCGACGGGAGCGCTTTGCCACCGCGGCCTATCATGGCCGGGAGAATGTAACGATGCTGACCCTGACGTTTCTGGGCGTAGGTTCCGCGTTCGCCAAGCGCAACTTCAACTCCAACGCCCTCTTCGAGTTCTGGAAAAAACCGTGGAAGGGCGCCAAGCCCCCCACCCCGCCGGACGACACCTTGCTCGTCGATTTCGGCATGACCGGACCGCTGGCGATTCACGAGCTGAAGCAGAAGCCGGGCTTCGAGCACTTGCGCCACGAAACCGGAATGAACAATTACACGGCCATACGCAAAGTGTTTATCACGCACCAGCATGCCGACCACATCGGCGGGCTCGAAGAAATGGCGTTGATGAATTTCTTCGTCTTCAAGGACAAGAAATCCGGCAAGCCCTTCAAGTCCGAGCTGATCAGCACGATTAACATCCTCGTCAATCTGTGGGACCACTCGCTTAAGGGCGGCTTGAACACAATCCAGAACCGTTACTGCCTGCTCCAGGACTACTTTTTCATTCGCACCATGATTCCCGGGCAGCCCAAGAAAAATAACTTCAACATGGGGCCGTACCGCTTCGAAATCTTCCCCACCGACCACGTGCAGATCGAACGCAAGTACGACTGGCCGTCGTACGGGCTGTACATCAAGCATACGCAGACGGGGCAGACGGTTTTCTACAGCGGCGATACGCGCTTCGACTTCCCGGCCTATTCCTCGATGCTCGAAGAAGCGTCGCTCTGTTTTCACGACTGCAATTTCTTCGACGATCCCGTGCACGCCTGGATCGAGGACCTCAAGACGCTGCCCGAAGAGATCCGGCGCAAGATGTACCTGTACCACTACGGCGACGGCTTCGATAACCCCAGCCTTCAACCGTCCATCGCGCAGTTCAAGGGACTCACGCAGGCGCACCAGCGTTATGCGCTGTTCGACGGGAAATGAACGCTGCACGTCCGCCCGGGTATGTGCTGCGTATAGCTCAGGAAGCCGACATTCCTGCCATCGAAGCGCTCGACCGCGAAAACATGCGTGCTCAGGTTGAACGATATTACCCGGGTTCGTGGGACGACCAAAGTTCGCGCGAATTGATCGTCAGGCATCTTGCGCAGGCACGCATCATGGATTTTGCGGGCCAAGCTGTAGGACATTTTTATTGGTGGCAAGATCCACCAGGCACGGCCATCCTGAATTCGATCCAGTTGCTGGAAGCACACCGGGGCCGCGGGCTGGGCGGTTGGATGCTGGCTGAGTTCGAGCGCGAAGCAATGGCCGCAGGCTGCCATACGGCTGAGTTGGCGGTCTTCGAAGACAATCGAGCCCGAAATCTTTACGCTCGCGCGGGCTACGCTCAAATCGGTATGGATGGCCCGCACGCTTTTGTACTGGGAAAACGGCTCACACCTTAAGCCGCAACGTGTACAGCTCGTCGATCCGCGCGGCTTGGCGCAGACGGCCCAGCACTTCCTGAGGCACCGGGTCGTCCAGCGTCAGGGCCACCACCGCTTGCCCGCGCTTCTCGCGCCGGCCCACGGCCATGTTCGCGATGTTGATGTCCGCCTCGCCCAGGATCGTCCCGAACTTGCCCACCATCCCGGGGCGGTCTTCGTAGAACATCAGCAGCAAATGCTGCGAGGGTTTCAGGTCCAGCTCGAAATCGCCCACGCGCACGATCCGCGCTTCGCGGTCGTCGAAGCACGTCCCGGCCAGCGTGAATTCGCCCTTCTCCGTCTCCACCGCCACCACCAGCAGGCTCGCGTAGGTGCTCGCCTTCGCCGACTGGTGCTCGACCAGCTCGATCCCGCGCGCTTCGGCGATCACGGGGGCATTCACCAGCGTAACGGGATCGGTGCTCGTGTTGCCCAGCAGCCCCTTCAGCGCGCAGAGGCTCAGCGGCTTGGTCTGCAACTGCGCGAGCTTCCCGTAGCTGCCCACCTTGACGGTGCGCACCGCGGCCGGCGCCATCTGCGCGGCCATGGAGCCCAGCAATTCGGCCAGCCGCCCGTAGGCCAGCGTCTTGGGGTCCAGCGAGACCGAAAGGTTTACCGCGTTGCGCACCGCCCCGTCGCGGAAGTACTCCACGAACTGCCGTGCGATGTCTTCGGCGACGCGTTCCTGCGCTTCGGCGGTGCTGGCGCCCAGATGCGGCGTCAGGATCAGATTCGGCGCGCCGCGCAGCGGGCTGTCGGCGGCCAGCGGTTCCTGCGTGAACACG
>BTVV01000120.1:0-18809 GCA_045863855.1 Planctomycetota bacterium
ACGCCGCGGAACTCGACGCCGCGGGCGGCTGGGACGCCGCGCCCGACGCCCCGGCCGAAGCGCCCCACGCCGAGACGGGCGGCGCGCTGGCCGTCAGCGCCACGGGCGGACTGGCGCGTACGAACGCGCCGGGCGCCGCAGGCGCGAACGAAGCCCTCTTCTCGCGCATCGAACTCGACCGTTTGCGCCTGCGTCTGGTCACGGCCGCCCATGCCGCCGACCGCATCGAAGCGCTGCGCACCCTCGCGCACGCGCCCATCGCCCCGCAGGAAAAAGCCGAACTCCTCTTCCGCGCCCTCGACGACCGCGATCCGGCCGTCCGCGCCGAAGCCGTCGAGCTGCTCTTCGTCCTCGGCGTTGCCGACGAACTGCGCGAAAGCATCTTCGCGCTGGCGCAGGGCGAAACCCGCGCGCGCATCACCGCCGCGCACCGGCTGGTCAAACGCATGGCCGGGCCCGTCGCGGACCTCGAACGCGTCGTCGCCGCCGTCTGTGCCATTGGCTCGCTCAAGAACGAACGCGACGCCATGCTCGTCGCCGCGCTCCTCGAGCTTCTCACCGTCACCGCGCCGGCGCTCGCGCCCGAACCGCCGCGCCTGGCCGAACTGCTCCGCGTCGTCCTCGTGCGCATCGGCGAATCGTCCGGCAAGGGCGCCGCATTCACCGACAGCGACCGCGTCCTGCAACCCGCGCAGAAACTCGTCCGCGCCCTCTGCGCCGCCGCCCCCGCGATCGTCCTGCCGCTGCTAGGCGAAGAACGGGACAAGAGCGCCCAGCCGGCCGTCGAAGCCTTCCTGCTTCAAACCATGCTCGAAAGCACGCCCCGGGGCGCGCCCGGCGAGGCCGAACTGCTCCGCCTGTGCGCCACCTATCTGGCCCGCGATACGCAGGAAGACCGCGAGAGCCGCAACGTCGGCATGGTCCTCCAGCAGCGCGGTGAAGCGGCGCTTCCGCCGCTGCTCGAGGCCTTCAACAACGCCACGCCCGCCGCGCAGAAATACATCCTCAACCTGCTCGATCATCTGGCGCGCTTCCAGAATCTCTCCCCCGAAGGAAAAACCGCCGCCGCCGACGCCGTCCTCCGCGCGCTCGATTCCACGCTGCGCAGCGTCCGCATGGCCGCCATGACCTGCCGCTTCGTCGCCGAGCCGCGCATCCCCGCCGCCGTGCGCGAACGCATCGCCGACACCTTCCTCAACAACGTCTGGGATTTCGGCTTCCCCACCGACCGAGAGATCGCCGAAGACACCATCGCGCTGATCGGGATGCCCGCCATCGGCCCGCTGCTGAGGCGCATCAACCCCGAGCGCCCGCCCGAAGTCCGCGTACAGGCCATCCGCATCCTCGGCAATCTGGGCCTCGAACTCAAGCCGCTCGAAGGCGAACTCAAGCAGGCGTCGAAGGACCTCACCGAGACCCTCCGCCGCATGCAGGCGCTCGCTTCCGAGCCTTCATTCCCCGACCGCGAGGCGCTTTTCACCGCGATGGGCAAGCTCGTCAGCAGCCCCGCCGCGACCAAACAAGCCGCGCAGATCGTCACGCGCACGTTGCTGCAAT
The DNA here is from genome assembly GCA_045863855.1 of Planctomycetota bacterium. Classification (GTDB taxonomy): domain Bacteria; phylum Planctomycetota; class SZUA-567; order H5-PLA8; family H5-PLA8; genus H5-PLA8. Next base: position 1,558 of record BTVV01000120.1, read on the forward strand.
CCGTGAAAGAAGATCTGCAATTCAAGCGCCTCGACGCGCTCGAGGGCCTCACCTGGCTCGCCGCCTCCCGCCGCGCCGACGGCGAACTGATCGTCACCGTCACCGGCCTGCTCCGCCGCATCATCGATCAGATCCAGGACGAACTCCAAACCACCGCCACCGAAGTGGACGGCACGCAGGTCTTCGAGATCAACCAGGAGCGCGGGCTCGTCGAGATTCTGCCCACCGCGCTGAAAGGACTCGCGCGCATCGCCACCAGCCGCAACTGCCCGCCGGCGCTGATCAAAGAGCAGATCGATCTGCTCACCGAACGCTGGAAGCGCATCGTCGCCGGCGAACTCGTCTGGGGTCCGGGCAATCAGATCATGATCGTGCACGCGCTGCGCGAGATCGGCTGCCACGCCACGCTGCGCGACGAATGGCGCATGCAGATCGTCAAGGCGCTCTTCCCGCGCGTCGATCATCCGCCCGTGATGGCCGCGCTCACCGAGGTCCTCGCCGCCAGCGATTCCCCCGGCACCGGCGGCGCCGCGCTGGCCGTCGGACTCCAGATTCTCGCACACCGCCGCCTCGACGGGCACTACGACGAGGAAGACCGCCCCGAGATTCTCAAGGCGCTCGTCAAACTGATCTGCCGCAAACACCTCGGCCCGCCCGATGCCGCCGGGCAGGCCAAAGCGCAGAGCTTCCGGGAAACGGTGATCGACGATCTCTACAAGGGCGCGCAGGACACCGTACGCGGCGCGTACCACCTGCTCGCGTCCCTGCGCGACGCGAAAGTGCTGCCCGCCGACATTCAAGAGCGCCTCGAACAGCGCCTCGCGCAATACGGCCAGCTCGCCAACGCGCGCTGATGCGCCCGCTTACAGCCCCGCGGCCTTCATCTGCTTGCGCAGATAAGCGATGCTCTTCGGCGCCTCCGCGTTCAGATCGCCCCAGCCGCATTCGAACGAAATCCTGTCCGAGTAGCCGACTTCCTTCAGCGCGCCAAGAAACGCGCTGAAATCGTCCCCCGCCACGCCAGGCGCCGTGCGCTTGGCCTTCTCGGCGATGTGGACGTGCTGAATCAGGTCGCCTACCTTCAGAATCTCGGCCGCCGGTTCGTCGTCGCGCAGCATATGAAAGAAATCGACCAGCAGCCGCACGTTCGGATGATCCGCCGCCCGCACCAGCGCCGCGCCTTCCGCCAGCGAATTGATAAAGTTGCACTCCCCGCGATTCAACGGCTCCACCGCGACGTACACACCCCACCCTTCCGCGCGCGCTCCCAGTTCCTTCAGCGCCTCGACGAACTGCTCTTCGGCCTTCGCCTTCGGCCAGCCTTCGGGAATCGCACGCGCGCCCCCGCTCCCGAAAACGATCGTATCGAGCCCGATGTTATGCGCCCGCTCGAACGCCCGGTCCGCGTACTCGTACAGCGCCGCGGCGTCCACCTTCGGGCCGACCACCTTCAGATCCCCGGGCAGAAAACAGTTGGCGGCCGGCACCGTCAAGGCCCCCGGTTCGGGCGACTTGAACGCATCGTTGCTTTCCCGGGGCTTCAGGTAACGCTGGACGTTTTCTTCCAGGAAATCGAAGCCCAATTCCTTCAGCGCGCTCGCCTGGTCCGCCCCGCCGCAAATGCCGATCAGCATGCCGTCCTCCTTCGCTCGGTGTCTTCCCGATTGTAGCCGCTCCCGGTCGGGAGCAAAGCGCACGGCGAACGGCGTTGGAGCCGCCAAGCGGCTTACGGTAAGGTGGCGGGGCAACTCGGAGTCCGGGACGCGAACGTTATGCGGAGTATGCAGCGCAATTCGGCCGTTTTCGGCGCCTCGAGCGTCCTGCTGGCATGGGTGCTCGCGGCGAGTCTGTGCGCCGAAGAACCGCCCGCCGTGCAGAAGGTCCCGCCGCCGCCCGAACCCGCTCCCCCAGCGGCCGGTATGCAGGTCACCTCCTCCAGTCCCGAGTGGCCGGTCCTGCGCGGCTGCCCGACGCCGCACACCTTTTATCTGGAAGACCGCCGCCCGCCGGAAGCGCGCGCCGAAGATCCCGAAAACGCTCCCGCGCCGATCACGCTCGAACTGCCCGCCGACGCCGAGCTCCTTGCGCCCAAGCCGTCGCTCGAGCCGGAAGCCTTCGAGCGCGACGGCAAAAAGTTTCGCCGCTACGCGTTCTTCGATGCCGCCGGCTTCAAACCCGGGCGAGCCCAGACGATTTACGTGGGCTGCGGCGAGAAGAAACTCGATGGCGCCGCGCGTATTTTCGTCCCCGAATTCGAACCCCTGGCGCTGGCCCTTCCGCTGCGGCTGTTGGACCTCCCGCGGCTGGACCGGCCCTCGCGCTTTCACATCAGCGCCGGCGGCGCGTATTTCCGGCAGCTCCAGGAATGGCCGGGGCTGCTCGACGCCTGGGCGCGGCTGGGCTTCACCGCCCTCCCTTGCCACCCGCGCTACTGGCGCGGCGGTGCGCCCGACGAAGACGAAGGCTTGTTGCTCGACGAAGCGCGCCGCTTCGGCTGGCGCATCGTTCAACACGAGGCGCCGTGGCACGTGCTCCTCGCGCTGCGAAAAAACAAACCCGAACTGTACCACGCGTTCGAGGACGGCTCCGCCGGCGCGGGCATGTGCCTGAGCTACCGCGGCGAGTATTACCGCATGGAATTGGACCGCATCGCCCTGCTGGTCAAGAGCGCCCGGCCCGACGCGGTCTTCCATCGCGTCGATCTCTGGAAGACCGCCGCGGACGAGGCTCCGCGCTGCGTGCACTGCCAGGCCAAGCAGAAGGAATCGGGAAAAGCATGGCCCGAATTTCTGACCGAAACGGTGGCCGAAATTCTAAAAGACACCGACGAGGCCGTGGTCCGCGCCAGCCGCGATGCGCAGATTCAGCGCCCGCTGACCGCCTACGCCGGAGCCGCGCCGGGCGCCGTCCGCGACGGCGCGTTCGACTTCGATAAGCTCTATCCGCATTACGCCGACGTCGCGATGCCGCTGCTCGGCGCGCCACTCGATCCGCAGCGCGTCCACGGCGAAGTCCGCGCCTGCGCCCAGAAGCTCGGCAAGAACGACGTAATCCCCTCTCTTTCCGCGGAGAAAGCCAAGCCCTCCCGCATCGAGGCCGCGGTTCTCGAAGCGTTTCTCAACGGTGCGCGAGGAATCGCCTGGGAACGCCTCGGCGATTTCGAATCCGCCGGCTGCTTCCTCGCCCAAGCCCGTGCGCTGGCCATGCTCGAACCCCACGAAGGGCTGATCATGCAGGGACGCCTGCTTCCGGACGTGGCCGTCGAGGAAGCCGGGATCGCGTGCAGCTGCTGGGGGAACGAGGCCGAAGCGCTTCTGTTACTCGGAAATTACGCCGGAACCGAGGCCAAAAAAGTGAGCCTCAAGCTGCCCTTCGAGAAAGCCAAGCTTCGTGCGCTGGATGGCGGCGAACGAGCGGAATCGAAGGACGGCGTGGCCGAAATCGAGATTCCCGCCGGCCGCAACCGCCTCTTTCACCTCAAGCCCTGAGCCCGCCCGAAGGGCGCCTCATGACATTTGAAGCGGGCACCGGCTTAGAGTGCGTCCAAAGTCCGGATCGCGAGGCGGCATCGGTTCGCCGGGCAAGCGAGGCGAGGCGGCCGAACGAGCCGTATCGGGACGAGGATACGGCAAGGAAGCCAACGGCGCATCGCGAAGCCCGTCGCCCGAAGACGGCCGCGATACGTTTTACGACGCACGCTTAACTCTTCTTCGGCCCCGTCGTAATCAGCACCTGCGCCGGGCGCAATACCTTGCCCTTCCACAAATACCCCGCGCGGCAGACCTCCGCGACGCGATTGGGCTCTTCGCCCTTGGACGGATCGGCCGGCCGCGAGACGACCGACTCGTGGAAGTTCGGATCGAAGGGCTGACCCAGCGGCTCGATCCGCTCCAGGCCGCGCACCGTCAGCACTTGCCCGAAACTCTGCCCGATCATCTCCAGCGCCGCGCGCACCGCTTCCACGCCCGCCCCTTCGCGCCGCGCGTCGGCCAGCGCCAAATCCACGCTGTCCAAGATCGGCAGCAGGTCGCTCACGTAACCGCGCAGCGCCTGCTCTTCGGCCGCGCGCAGATCCCTGCGCGCGCGCTCCTGGTAATTCAGGAAATCGGCGGTCATGCGCTTCACCGATTCTTGCAGCCGTTCGGTTTCGCCGCGCAGCTTGTCCGACTCGCCACGCGCCGGCGTCCCGCTTTGCGCCGCACGCTCCACCAGTTCGCGAATGCTCGATTGCAGCGCGTGCACTTCGGCCAGTTGCGACTGGCTCGGCAGGTCGCCGATCATCCGCCGCACCGCGCTTTCCAGCTCCGTCGCCAGCGCCTCCGCTTCGCGCAGATACGCGTCCGGCCCAGCGGCCGGCTCCGCCTGGGCGGCGGCCTCCACGGGTTCCACGGGCGTCTCGCTGGAAGTGTCCATCGTCCTTCAACCTCGCTCGCTTGCGGTTCGTCCATTCACTCGGTGAAAAATTCGCGCAGCTTGTCGAAGAAGCTGCTCTGCGAAGTCGGCTTCGTCGTCACGTGCTCCAGTTCGGCCAGCTTGCGCAGCAGCTCTTCCTGCTCCTTGTTGATCTTCTTCGGCGTCTCGATCACCACGCGGACGAACAGGTCGCCTTTGCCGTAGCCGCCCACGTCCGGAAGCCCCAGCCCGCGCAGCCGCAGCATGCTGCCCGACTGCGTCGACTTCGGCACCGAGAGCTTCACCTTTTTGTCCAGGGTCGGGACCTCGATCTCGCCGCCCAGCACCGCCATCGTGTAGGCGATGGGCATCTCGACCAGCAGGTCGCGCCCGCGGCGGATGAAAAATTCGTGCTCCTTCACGCGCACGATCACGTACAGATCGCCGCGTGGGCCGCCTTCTTCGCCGGGTTCGCCTTGCCCCGCGAGCCGGATGCGCGTGTTGTCCTCCACACCCGCCGGTATCGGCACTTCCAGCCGGACTTTCTTGCGCTGCCGGCCGGTGCCCTTGCAGCCCGGGCAAGGCGATTCGATCGTTACGCCGCGCCCGCCGCAGCGCGGGCAGGTCGTGCGCATCGTGAAGAAGCCCTGGCTGCGCGTAACGTAGCCGCTGCCCCGGCAGTAGTTGCAGCTCGCCGGCGTGGTGCCCGCCTTCGCGCCGTTGCCTTTGCAGTCTTCGCACAGCTCGTCGCGAGCGATCTCGATCTTTTTCGTGACGCCCTGCGCGGCTTCTTCGAGCGTGATGTCCATCTCGAAGCGCAGCGACGCGCCCTGCGCGGGGCCGCCGTAGCGGCCTCCGCCTTGTCCGGCGAAGAGTTCCTCGAAGAGCGAACCGTTGCCGCCGCCGCCTCGACCGCCGAAGAAGCTCGCGAAAAGGTCTTCCACCGAAACGCCGCTGAAATCCGCGCCCGGCACGCCCTGCATGCCCGCATGGCCGAACTGGTCGTAGCGCCGCCGCTTCTCTTCGTCGGAAAGCACCGAGTACGCTTCGGCGATCTCCTTGAAGCGCGTCTCCGCCTCTTTCTTGTTATCGGGATTGCGGTCCGGATGCCACTTCTTCGCGGCTTCGCGAAACGACTTCTTGATCTCGTCCGGTTGAGCGTCTTTCTGGACGCCCAGGACTTCGTAGTAGTCGCGCTTGTTCGCCATCGTTCGCATCGCGGTCCCCGCCGTCCGCTTCCCGGCGCATCCGCATTCCTGTCCAGGTTTCGCCGCCTGCCGGCTCCCGGGCTTGCGCCCGTTCGTGAGCGCTGCCTGCTAATTGGACTGTCGCAACTCGCGCCGGCTTCAATCCCGGAACCTCCACGAAATCGAGGCCCGGCGGCGCGGCGGCTTCCTGCTCGCTAAGGTCCATCGGCGGAATGGGTCGGCCTGAAAACGACAGCCCCTCCCGCCGTCTGTACGACGGACCGGGAGGGGCCGGATGACGCGCTACGCTCTCGATCCGCCGTCTTAGTGAATCGCGCCGGCGACCAGCTTCTTGCCGCCGTCTTCTTCCTTCAGCTCCGTCACCATCGTGTCCACGGTCAGCAGCAGGCCCGCGGCCGACGCCGAATTCTGCAGCGCCGCCTTCGTGACCTTCACCGGATCGATCACGCCGGCCTTGACCAGGTCTTCGTACTCGTCCTTCGACGCGTTGTAGCCGACGTTGCCCTTATGCTCTTCCAGCACCGTCTCGACCACCACGCCGCCGTCGTGCCCGGCGTTTTCGGCGATCCGGCGCAGCGGCTCTTCGATCGCGCGCATCACGATCTCGGCGCCGTACTTCTCGTCGCCCTTCAGCTTCGCGCGCACCTTGTCGGCCGCGTCGCGGCAGCGCAGCAGCGCCACCCCGCCGCCGACCACGTAGCCCTCTTCGGCCGCCGCCTTTGCCGCGTTCACCGCGTCGTTGACGCGCTCCTTCGTTTCCTTCATCGCCGCTTCGGTCGGTGCGCCGCAGCGGATCACCGCCACGCCGCCGGCCAGCTTGGCCAGGCGTTCCTGCAGCTTCTCGCGGTCGTAGTCGCTCGTCGTCGTTTCGATGGCATTGCGGATCTGCGCCACGCGCGCGTTGATGTCGGCCTTCTTGCCCGCGCCGTTCACCACCGTCGTGTTTTCCTTGTCGATCGTGATGTGCTTGGCTTGGCCGAGGTCCGACAACTCCACGCTTTCCAGCTTCAGGCCCAGGTCTTCGCTGATGAAGCGCCCCCCGGTCAGCACCGCCATGTCCTGCATCATCGCCTTGCGGCGGTCGCCGAAGCCCGGCGCCTTCACCGCCGCGCACTTCAGCAGGCCGCGCAGCCGGTTGATCACCAGCGCAGCCAGCGCCTCGCCGTCGACGTCCTCGGCGATCAGCACGAACGGCTTGCCCGTCTGCACGATCTTCTCCAGCAGCGGCAGCAGTTCGCGCAGGCTGCTGATCTTCTTTTCGTAGAACAGGATGTACGCATCTTCCAGTTCCACCGTCATGCTGTCGGCGTTCGTCACGAAATAGGGCGACTGATAGCCCTTGTCGAAGCGCATGCCTTGCACGACATCCAGCTCCGTGCTCGTGCCCTTGCCTTCCTCGACCGTGATCACGCCGTCCTTGCCCACCTTATCCATCGCATCGGCGATCATCTTGCCGATTTCGGCGTCTTCGTTGGCGCTCACCGTGGCGATGCGCTGCAAATCTTCGCGCGTCTTGCAAGGCTTGGCCATCGCCGTCAGTTCGGCCGTAATCGCCTCGACCGCCGCGTCGATCCCGCGCTTCAGCGCCGTCGGGTTGTGCCCGGCGGTGGTGAACTTGATGCCTTCCCGGTAGATCGCCTCGGACAACACCGTCGACGTCGTGGTCCCGTCCCCGACGCGGTCGTTGGTCTTGCTCGCGACCTGGCGCACCATCTGCGCGCCCATGTTCTCGAACGGATCTTCCAGTTCGACTTCCTTCGCCACCGTCACGCCGTCGTTGACGACGCCCGGACCGCCGAAGGACTTCTCGTACGCCACCCAGCGCCCGCCGGGTCCCAGCGTCACGCCGACGATGCGCGCGAGTTTCTTGATGCCCGCGAGCATCTTCTGCCGGGCTTCGTCCGTGTAAAGAAGTTGCTTGGCCATGGATCGCTCCTGTACGCCTTTAAGGTTTCTCGCTTCGAGTTCGAACCGGCGCAGTCCAGCCGGTTCGGGGCACGCGCACGCCGACTGGCGGCCTGCGTTGCGTTAGTCCAACTTCGCCAGAATGTCGCTCTCGCGCATGATCAGCAGCTCTTCGCCGTCCACCTTCACTTCGCTGCCGCTGTACTTCCCGAACAGCACCGTGTCGCCGGCCTTCACTTCCAGCTTCGCGCGCTTGCCGTTGTCGAGCTGCTTGCCGGGGCCCGTCGCGACGACTTCGCCGCGCTGCGGCTTTTCCTTCGCCGTGTCCGGCAGCACGATCCCGCCGGCGGTCTTCTCTTCGGCTTCCAGGCGGCGCACGACGATGCGGTCGTCGAGCGGCAACAGGCTGATCTTCTTCGCGGTGGCGGTGGCCATCGTTCCCTCTCCTTAAATGTGTCCCTGCGTACTTCGCTGCGCTTTCGTTCGTTCGCGCCCGGCGTGCCCCAGCGGCCCGCTCGCAGGCTCAAGCCTTAGTCGTGATCGTGGTCGTGATCGTGCCCGTGGTCGTCCTTCTTCTCGGGCTTCTTCGCGATCAGGCAGTCGCTCGTCAGCAGCAGGCTGGCCACCGAGGCCGCGTTCTGAAGCGCCGTGATCGTCACCTTGGCCGGATCGATCACGCCCGTCTTCAGCAGGTCCTCGTACGCCCCCGTATCGGCGTTGTAGCCGAAGCTGCCCTTGCCTTCCTTGATCTTGTGCACGACGACCGCGCCGCGCAGGCCCGCGTTCGCGGCGATCTGCTTCGCCGGAGCTTCCATCGCCGAGCGCAGGATCTCGATCCCCACCTGCTCGGGCGCCGCCAGGCCCTTGATCTTCTCCAGCACCGCCGAAGCGCGAATCAGCGCCACGCCGCCGCCCGGAACCACGCCCGACTCCACCGCCGCACGCGTCGCGTGCAGCGCGTCTTCGACGCGAGCCTTCTTCTCCTTCATCTCGCTCTCGGTCGCCGCGCCCACGTTGATCTGCGCCACGCCGCCGGCCAGTTTCGCCAGGCGTTCCTGCAGCTTCTCGCGGTCGTAGTCGCTCGTGGTGATCTCGATTTCCTTGCGGATCTGGCCGATGCGGCCCTGGATTTCCTTATCCGACCCGCCGCCTTCGATGATCGTCGTGTTGTCCGCGTCGATGCGCACCTTCTTCGCGCGGCCCAAATCCGTCAGCTCCACGCTCTCCAGCTTGATCCCCAGGTCTTCGAAGATCGCCTTGCCGCCGGTCAGCGTCGCAATGTCCTGCAGCATCGCCTTGCGGCGGTCGCCGAAACCCGGCGCCTTAACCGCGCAAACCTTCACGATGCCGCGGATCTTGTTGACCACGAGCGTCGCGAGCGCTTCGCCTTCCACGTCCTCGCTGATAATCAGGAGCACCGCATCCTTCTTCGCGATCTTCTCCAGCAGCGGAACCAGCTCGCGCACGTTCGCGATCTTCTTCTCGTGGATCAGAATGTAGGGATTCTCGAGCGCCGCTTCCATCGATTCCTGGTTGGTCACGAAGTGCGGGCTCATGTAGCCGCGGTCGAACTGCATACCTTCCACCACGTCCACCTCGGTCTGCAGGCTCTTGCCTTCCTCGACCGTGATCACCCCGTCCTTGCCCACCTTCTCCATGGCGTCGGAAATCTGCCGGCCGATCTCCTCGTCGCCGTTCGCCGCGATCTTCGCGACGCGGAAAATCTCGTCCTTGCTCTTGATCTTCACCGCCATCTTCTTGAGCTCTTCGACCACCGCATCGACGCCCTTCTCGATGCCGCGCTTGATCCGCACCGGATTCGCACCGGCGATCATGTTGCGCAGACCCTCGTTGTAGATGGCCTCCGCCAGCACCGTCGCCGTCGTCGTACCGTCCCCCGCCGCGTCGGAAGTCTTGGAGCTGACCTCCTTCACGAGCTGCGCCGCCATATTCTCGTACGGGCACTGCAGCTCGACTTCCTCGGCCACCGTGACGCCGTCCTTGGTGACCGTCGGCGCGCCCCACGACTTGTCGATCACCGCGTTCCTGCCCCGCGGTCCAAGCGTCGACTTTACCGCTCGCGCCAGCTTCTCGACGCCCGCCTTGATGTGCTGATGCGCTTCCAGGTCGAAGGCCAGTTGCTTGGCCATGGACGTGGTCCTCCCTTTTTTGTCTTGGGCCCGCCGCTACCTTGCGGCCCGTCTCGGTTTCACCATTCAAATCCGGGCTATCGCCCGGCTTCGGGGCAAGGGGGTCCCTGCCAAACTCACCAAATCGCTCCGCACATGTTATCAAAGACCGTGCCAGCGGGGGTCCGCACAGGCTTCATTGTAAATCCTTGACGCATAACAACTAACGATAGCGCTTCCAACCCGAAGCCAAGGCTTGGGTTCGGCGGACGGTTCAAAGTGACCCGTCCGCAACCGCTCGGCTCGCGTCAAACTGACTGCGAGCCCGCTTTCGCTACCCTAACTCGCACGAGGTGCAATGAGCGCCGCAGACGCTACCTTGTCGCACTCGCTTCCCCAAAGTAAGGTGGCGTCCGCTGACCTATCCTCTAAAGGAGTCCCGCATGCGACCGCGCACGCCGCAGGAGCCGTTCGGATACAGCTTCAACACGAGCAACATTCGCGGCCAGAAGCTCACGCTCGAAGAGGAAATCCAGATCGCCGCGGACGCCGGATTCGACGCGATCGAGCCGTGGATCGGGGAGATCGACCAGTACGTCGCGCGCGGCGGAACGCTGGACGATCTGCGCATGCGGATCAACGACTCGGGCCTGGACCTCGCCGGAGCGATCGGCTTCTTCGAGTGGTGCGTCGAAGACGATACGCGGCGCGCCAAGGGCTTCGAGGAAGCCAAGCGCAACATGGAGATGCTCGCCACGCTGGGCGGCACCTGCGTCGCGGCTCCGCCGTTCGGGCACCAGAACGAACCCGGATTGAACCTGCTTCGCGCGGCCGAACGCTTCGGCAAGCTCTGCGAAGTCGGCGACCAGTTCAACGTGGTCCCGCTCGTCGAATTCTGGGGCTTCTCGAAATCCCTCTCGCGCCTGGGCGAAGCGATCCTGGTGGCCGTCGAGAGCGGGCACCCGCAGGCCTGCGTCCTGGCCGACGTGTACCACATGCATAAGGGCGGCTCGCCCTTCGCCGGTTTGTGGAACCTCGGGCCGAATCTGATTCAGCTCTTCCACGTGAACGACTACCCCGGCGATATCCCGCCCGCGCAGCTTGAAGACAAGCACCGCGTCTACCCGGGTGACGGCGCCGCGCCGCTGGCCACCGTCTTCCGCGCGCTGCGCGACAACGGATACCGCGGCTACCTCTCGCTCGAACTCTTCAACGAGGCGCTTTACAAGCAGGATCCGCGCGAGGTCGCCAAGACCGGGTTGGCCAAGATGCGCGAGTCGGTCGCGAAGGCCTGCGCGCGCTAGAGCATCTTCTGAAATGCGCTAGCAGCCCAGCTTGCCCGAGGCCAGCGCCGTATACTGCGCGCCTCGGGATTCCAACTCGCTCTGGTACAGCACCAGCTTATCGACTTCGCACGCGCCGAAGTGCGCGGACTCGTATTCGCGCAGGGCTTCCCAAAGCATCTCGGCGTGCCCGCGCACGCGGCCCAGCGTCAGATGCGCCTTGAAACCGCGGTTCTCGGGCGGGATGCCCATCGTCGCGAGACACGCGTCGAGCGCCGCGTGCAGCTTGCCCAGTTCGGCCCCGCCGGCCACGATCCCGGCCGAAACGATCCGCGGCGCGCGCCCCGGCGGAAACGCGCCCAAGCCTTCCACGCGCAGTTCGAACGGCGCGGCCTCGGCCGCGACCGCCTGCATCAGCTTCCCGACCCGGCCCACTTCCAGCCACGGGACGTCGCCCAAGAACTTCACCGTCAGGTGCCAGTTCTCCTCGGGCAGCCACTTCACGTCCGAACGCCCGCAGCGTTCGCGCACGCGCTTCAGCACCGGGCGCAGGGCGTGCTTCACATCCTCGTCGAGGTCCACGGCGATGAAGGCGCGGATGCGGTGCGATCCGGCCGAATGCGACGGGCGTTGAACCATGAACGTGCTCGCGGCGGCGCGCTTCAGCGCGCGGCCGGCTCCTTGTAAAAGTCCAGCGCCCGCGCTTCGCGCACGAAACCGTGCTTGGCCAGCCACTGGCCAAAGCGCGCGAGCCCGGCCTGCTCTTCGGCGCCGAGGTCGTAGCGGACGATGCGCGTGACGTACTCGTGCGCGCGCTCCAAGTCCAATCCCGTCGGACCGCGGTGCGCCGCGGCGATCTCGCGCGCGTGCTTCAAGCCTTCGTCGCGCGCCCGCGCCAGCCGCGCCGGAAAACCATGCAATCGCGCGCCCGGACGGACCAGCCACGCCGCGAAGACGAACGGCAGGCCCGTCGCCGCATCCCAAAGGCCGAGCAAGTCCGTCGCCTCGAATCCCGGCTCGTTAAAGCGCAGCGCCGCGTCGCCGATCAGCAAAAATCCGTCGAGGTCCGCGCGCGCCGCCGGATCTTCGTCCCGCGAAAGCGCCACGTATTCGGGCGCCAGCCCGCGCGCTTCCTTCAGCAGCACTTGCAGGAAGACGTTGGTCGTCTCGCTGGCCGGATCGAGCCCCACGCGCTTGAGCCGCTCCAGCGGCTTGCGACGAAAGAGCCGGATGCTCCACATCTCGCGCCGCCCGCTCACCGACTGCCCCGGCACCAGCGTGTAACCCGGGCGGCGGAAGTATTCGACGCTGCTCACCAGCGCGACATCGACTTCGCCGGCGGCGAGCTTCTGCGCCAGCAGGCTGGGCGGGTCGAGCGTGAGGGTGTACCGGTTGGGGATTCCTGCGCCCGCGGCCGCGAAAGTCCCTTCGGGCTCCAGGCCGTGGATCAGGACTTTGCTGTTGAGGTAAGGCACGCTGCCGAGCCGGACGGTGTTCACGCGGGATGTCCTCGCCTGCGCACGATAATAGCGCAGGCGCGGGAATTTTCGGAATGCGGATTTGGGATCGCTGTTCCCATGACCTCGTCTGAAACGAACCGGGGCGCGGTTGCCCGCGCCCCGGAAGGGTGCTCGACTCCTTCGAACCGCCGCGCGCCTACATCTTCGCGATGATCGCGCTGGCGAATTCGCTGCACTTCAGCAGCTTCGCGCCTTCCATCAGGCGGTGGAAGTCGTACGTCACCGTCTTCGCGCCGATGGCGCCGTCCATGCCCTTGATGATCAGGTCCGCCGCTTCGTTCCAGCCCAGGTGGCGGAACATCATCTCGCCCGAAAGGATCACGCTGCCGGGGTTGACCTTGTCCTGGTTGGCGTACTTCGGCGCGGTGCCGTGCGTGGCCTCGAAGATCGCGTGTCCGGTGTCGTAGTTGATGTTCCCGCCCGGCGCGATGCCGATGCCGCCCACCTGCGCGGCCAGCGCGTCCGAAAGATAGTCGCCGTTCAGGTTCATCGTCGCGATCACGTCGAACTCGCTGGCGCGCGTGAGCACCTGCTGCAGCGTGATGTCGGCGATGGAGTCCTTGACCATCAGCTTGGACTTCCACTTCCCGCCGCCGTGCGTGGACCAGATCGCGTTGAGCACGCCTTCCACTTCCGCGCGCAGCGCCGCCTGCTGGTCCTTCGTCATCATGTCGTAACCGGGCTCGATCTCGCGCGCGTTGTCCTCGACGGAAATCGCCGCGTTCTTCTCGCGGTTGCCCAGAATCCAGCTCTCGCGCTGGCTGACCGTCTCGCCGCGGAACTCCTTGGCCGCCAGCTCGTAGCCCCAGTCGCGGAAGGCGCCTTCGGTGAACTTCATGATGTTGCCTTTGTGGACCAGCGTGAGGCTCTTGCGCTTCTGTTCCAGCGCGTACTTGATCGCCGCCCGCACCAGGCGGTTGGTGCCTTCCCGGCTGATCGGCTTGATCCCGATCCCGCAGCTATCGGGGAAGCGGATCTTCCCGTAGACCTTCGGGAACGCCTCCTTGAAGAGCTGCTTGAACTTGGCGACCTCCGGCGTCCCTTCCTGGAACTCCATGCCCGCGTAAATGTCCTCGGTATTCTCGCGGAAGATCACCGCGTTGACGTCCTCGGGGCGCTTGACCGGGCTGGGCACGCCGGTGAAGTAACAGACCGGGCGCAGGCAGACGTACAGGTCGAGGATCTGGCGCAGCGCGACGTTGAGGCTGCGGATGCCGCCGCCGATGGGCGTCGTCAGCGGGCCCTTGATCCCGACGAGATAGGTGCGGAACGCCTCCAGCGTGTCCTCGGGCAGCCATTCGCCCAGCTTGTTGAAACTCTTCTCGCCGGCCAGCACCTCGAACCAGGCGATCTTCTTCTTCCCGCCGTAGGCCTTCTGCACCGCCGCGTCGAAGACCCGCTGGCTGGCGCGCCAGATATCCGGCCCGGTCCCGTCGCCTTCGATGTACGGGATCACCGGATGATCGGGCACCTTCAGGATGCCGTTCTGGATGCGGATGGTACCGCCATCCGGCGGCGTGACGTGCTTGAACGAGGCCATGGAAACGGCTCCCCCTAACGGTGAATGATCGCGAACCCCGACGCTGTAAGCTCGTTTATAGGTTCCGCGGCAGGCCCGTCAAGGTACGCTGGGAACGAGCCGCCCGGCGCTTTGCCTTTTCGATACCGCGGCGAGGCCGCTTTTTAGGGGGCAACGACCCCGAACAGGCGCGTCTTAACAAGGTGAATCGCCGCAAGGAGAATCGCGCGATGTTGCGAACGTGGGCCGTAGGAGCGTTGATCTGCGGGTGCCTGGCCGCCGGAGGCTGCCTGGGCGGAGCGCCCGCCGAAGGGCCGCCGGAAGCGGAGTCGCCCAAGGTCACCGTCCGCCTGAACGACGGTTCGGTGCTGGTCGGCAAGCTCCTGACGCGCGAACTGCGCATGGTCACGCCCTTCGGCGCGCTGACGCTCCCCATCGCGCAGGTCTTCCGCGTCGACTTCGGCGCGCGGCCGACCCCCGAGGACCTCGAGGCCGCGCGCGCCGCCATCGCCAAGCTGGGCAGCACCGATTTCGCCGAACGCGACAAGGCCTTCCAGACGCTCGCCGAAGCCGGCGCCAAGGCCCTCGAACCGCTGCGCGAGGCCGCGGCCGCCGCGACCGACATGGAAGTCAAGCAGCGCATCTCCACGCTCCAGTCCGCCCTGGTGCGCGGAAACGCCGCGACGCTGCAAGACCGCATCGTCGCCCGAGGCCTGCGCGCGTCCGGCGCGCTCGCGCTGGAACGGCTGGAGTTCGAGACGCGCTTCGGCAAGCTGAGCGTGCTGGCGCGAGAGATCGAACGGCTGGAGTTCGATATCCTTAAGAAAGTGTGCATGGAAAACTTCGAGAAAGGCGCGCCGGCGTGGGAAGGCGAGTCCAACGGAGAGACGCGCTGGCACGTCTCGCGCAAGCGCGCCTGCGAAGGCCGCTACGCGCTGCGCTGCAGCCTGCCCGAAGCCGAACGCTACGGCGACGCGGCCCGGGCCTCGATCGCCAGCCCGCGCTTCGATATCGGTACGCTGGAACGCCCGACGCTGCGCTACCGTTACTTCGCCCTGATCGAGAACGGCGCCGACCAGGTCCATGTCGAAGTCTCGATCAACGCCGGTGAAACCTGGACACGCGTACAGTCGCACGGCGCGACGGCCGACTGGGTCGTCGAGCGCATTCCGCTGGAAGCGCACCGCAGCGCCCAGCTCCGCGTGCGCTTTGTCTTCGAGAGCGACGAGAGCGAAAACCAGGAAGGCGTCTACGTGGACGAGCTTTCGGTCGGCGAGGGCCTGGACGAGGAGCCGTAAAGCTTCCGTGGAAGAGCGGCCGTAGAAGAGCAGCCGTGGAAGAGCAGCCGTTGAAGAGCGGCCGTGGCCGTGGCCGCGACCCGGCCACACCCCATCCTTCCACGCGCCCTTGCCCCCAGCCCCACAGGGGCGGCATCCGAAAGCGAGGGGCGCAAGCCCCTCGACCCAAGCCCCCCGCCCCACCCAAAGTCCGTCTTCGTCCCTTGTGCCGAAGGCACAACCTTGGATAGCCCAGGGCAAGGTGCGCCCCGCGCGCCGCCGTTCGCAACCCGAGCAACCCCGAAGGGGTTGTGCAACAAAGCCCAGGGTTGCGCCGCAGGCGCTACCCTGGGAACGCGTCCCCCCGCGGCCGTTCAACCCTGAAAGGGTTGCGGTCCGTTCGCTTTCCGTGCAGTCCCCTTCGCGTCCCAAAAGGACGCCACGAAAATAGCCCGGCGTTTCAACGCCGGGAACCCGTCGCCACCGACCACCGCGCGCCCTTGCCCCCCAGCCCCGCAGGGGCGGCATAATAGGGCGAGGGGCGCAAGCCCCTCGACTCAAGCGCCCCTCTCCATCAAGAGCCCTGAAAGGGCGACATAAAGCCACCCCGATCCGAAGAACGCCGAGCGCCTCGCCGAGATCTTCCGGCGCCAGTTCGGCCAAGGGCCGACTTGAAACTACGACCAGAGCGCGGGAATCCAGGCTCGGCCTGCGCCGTCAGCGGAAAGTTACGATGCCAACTTGGTAATGCCGACTCGACCGCGCCTTTCCAGAAGTACGCAGTTTACGATGCCGGCTCGGGCCTCGGCACAGGAGTGCGCTGGGGAAAATTCTGGCATCTCGGAAAAACACCCCAGCGAACGCCGAACATCCGAGACAAAGTAACTCGGTCAGAAGTATGGTGAGAATGTGGTCGGGTACAGTTAATCCCGATTCAGTAGAGCGAATCGGTACCGTGAAGTTACAGGCAAGTAGGGTCGGTGGGAACTGATGGGTGTTGTCTCCAGCGTGAGATGAGCAGGCAGGAGAGGAAGCTTAAACCATCGCTTTTGCACCGACCCTGACACTCCAATTCTGACTGAAGCGTGATGCTATGGGAGCCTTTGAACAGGCTGGGGCGTAGGCTTTGTATATCGTATCCTATGTGCCCCAAATGTGTTATACGAATGTGGATGGCGCGAATCTCAAATCTAAAAAAGTTGCATAGGTTCGGCGTCAAGGCGGTTGTATTGGCGCAGAGCATGAGATCAGGTCAATGAGGCACCGTGATGCCTGAATCGAATCAAACAGCCTTGGCTGAATGTGACGACGCAGCCTTGATGACGCGGATCGGAGCCCGCCGTGATCGCGAGGCGTTCGCTGTGTTGTTCGAACGCCACCAGCATGCAGCGTACAGCATGGCTCGGTACATGGCTCGCGCTACGGGTCAGGCCGAGGAGGCATTTCAGGAAGCGATGCTGCGTGTTTGGACCGCTGCTCCTCAATGGCGGCAGGAGGGTTCGGTGCGTAACTGGATATTGAAAATCGTGGTGCGCGAAAGCTTAAGGCTTAACCGTTCGCAGCAGCGCGAGAGGAGCCGCAGGATGCGCAAGGTCGAGTTGGAGGGCGTACTGGATACCAAGGAGGCGGCGCCGTCTCGACCGCAGGAAGATTCGGAACTGCTTGGCGCGTTGCGTGCGAGCCTGGACCGGCTCGACGAATCGAACCGGCAGATGCTGGCGTTGTACTTCGGCGCGGGGATGTCGCAGGAAGAAATTGGTGAATCGCTTGAGGTGCCTCAGACGACAGTCTCGCGAAGGATCCAGCAACTACTCAAGATGCTGAAGGTGGAACTCTCGAAGAGCGGCTGCGCGGTGGCGATTCCGCTGCTGACAAAGGAAGGGCTGTGCCGAGCGTTATGTGAGGGGTCGCTGGCTCCGCCTGAACTGCGCGCGAAGGTGCTTTCGAACCTGGGCCGAGAGGCGGCTCGAATGTCGCGGCGAGTGGTTCAAGCACAAAGCAGCGGCTACGGCACAGCCC
>BTVV01000121.1:0-18733 GCA_045863855.1 Planctomycetota bacterium
GGCCCCCGGCCCGCGCGGGGGGGGGGGCCGGGGGGGGGGGGGGGCGGGGGGGGGGGGGGGGGGGGGCGCGCCCCCCCCCCCCCCCCCCGAACTGCTGCAACGCATCGCCTTGGCGACCATCGGCGGACCCGAGGAGACGCCCGATCTGCCCGATACGCTGCGCGTGGAAGGCAGCCTCGCCGGCCACGTCCTGCTCAAGAACGAAGTCACCCTGATCGAGCAAGGCGTGCGCAAACATCCCCTGATTCAGAGCGGGCAAGCCTACCTCGAAGCGTGGCAGTCCGAAGCTTTCATCGGCATTCCCATCGGCGGAAAAGCCGCGCCGCGCGGCGTCATCTCGATCTTCATCAGCCGCGCCTACGTGCGCGACGAAGAAGAACTGCGCCTCTTCCGCCTGATCGGGCAGGCCGTGGGCGCCGCGCTGGAACGCGCCGACCGCTACGCGACTTTGCAGCGCCGCTCCGTGCGCCTCGAAGCTATGGGCCGCCTGCAGCACGAACTGGCCGGCGTGACCGAAGCAGGGGAACTCTTGCAGCGCGCGGTGGATGCGGCGCGCCGCTACCTCCGCGCCGACGCGGCGCTCGCCTTGCGGCACGAGAGCGCCATGCCCGAACGCGCCGCGCGGATCGAAGTCGCGGCGGTCAGCGCCGCGCCGCAAGCCACGGTGCCCGAAGCCGGGCGTAAATTCGCCGCCGCCGAAGCGGCGCTCCTGGCCGCCTGTCTGCGCGACGGGCAGGGCGCGGATTTCAAAGCTCAGGCCGGCAATCCGGTGACGCTGGCGCCCGGTTGGAGCGCCCGCGCCTGCCAGTTCGTGCCGCTCACGGGCACGGACTTGGGCGAAGTCGGCATTCTGCTCGTCTACGGCGCCGACGGGATTCCCGCCGACGCCGAACACGCCGCATGGGCCGAAGATCTGGCCGATCGCGCTGGCGCGGGATTGCGGCGCGTACTCCTGCTGGAAGCCTTGCGCAAGCAGGCTTCGGAATTGGCCGTCTTCGAGCAGATCGGGCGCGCCTTCTCCGCCCAAATGGGCATCGACGAAACGCTCCGCCAACTCGTCCAGAATGTGGGGCAAGTCTTTCCTTGCGACTGGTGCGGCGTCTTCGAGCACGAGGCCGCTGCCGGCGTCCTGCGCGCGCGCGCCATCACGCTGATGAATCCGCCCGCCGAAGGACTCGGCGTGCCGGTCGCTTCGCACTCGCTGGTGGCCTTGTGCTTCCGCGAAGGCCGCACCCTGATCTCGCCCGACATGGTCAAGGACGAACGCTGCAATCAGGAATTGATCCGCAGGTTCGGCACCGCTGCGGGCGTCGTCGTTCCTTTGGGTTCGGCCGCCGGACGCTTCGGCGTCCTCTTGGCCGTTTGCGCGAAGCCTAGGGAATTCGCCTCCGAAGAGGTGCGGCGGCTTGAGCAGGTCGCGGGGCTGGCCTCAGTGGCGCTGGAACGCGCGCGGCTCTACGAGGAAGTCCGTTTGCGCGCCGACGAGCTGGCGCTTTTGAACGAAGCAGGGCGCATCCTGGTGGAGACGCCGTACCTGGAAGCCTCGCTGCGGCGCATCGCCGAACGCGTTTCGGAGCATTTCAAAGTATCGGGTGCGGCCTTCTTTCTCGCCGACGCACAAGGCGAACGCCTGCGCTTGGCCGGCGCGGCCGGACGCCAACTCCACGCGCTCGAAGGACTCGTCGGGCCTCTCGACGCCCACGGACCGCTCGGCGTGGCGTACAAAGAGAATCGCGCGGCGGCGTACCAGTCCGCCGCGGCCGGGATTACGGATGGAGCGGGGGAGAACGCCGCGGGCTGGGCAGCTTTCAAATCCGGTCAGGCGATCCCGATGCCCTCGGCGCGCGGGCCGCTGGGCGTGCTGGGCCTCTTCGACGACCGCGCGCGCGGATTCACCGTCGGCGAAGTGCGCAGGCTGGAAGCGGTGGCGCGCCTGGCTGCCGCGGCCGTCGAGCGCGGAGAACTGGGCCGCAGGCTCGAAGCCAGCGAAACGCGCGTGCGCGAACTCCTCGATACGCTGCCGGCCCTGGTGGTGAGCGTCGACCAGAAGGGCCGCGTGCTGACCTTTAACGCCGCCGCGGAGAAGCTCAGCGGCGTGCCGCGGGAGGAAATGCTAGGGCGCGATTTCTTCCCCTTGCTGGCCGAAGAACCCGCCGAGGCCGAAACGCGCCGCGCGCAGTTTCTGCGCGTTATGGAAGTCGGCCGCGCGCAGGAAGACGTGCTGATGCCGCTCTACGCGCGCTCCGGCGATGCCCGCCGCGTCCTTTGGCACCTCGAGCCCCTGCGCGATCCCGGCGGCGCGATCTCCGGCGTCGTCGGCATGGGCCTCGATGTCTCCGACCGCCAGACCCTCGAAGCGCAGTTGCGCCAGGCCCAGAAAATGGAATCCGTCGGCGCGCTGGCCGGAGGCATGGCCCACGATTTCAACAATCTGTTGGGCGGCATCCTGGGGCAGGCGCGGCTGGCGCGGGCGCAGGTACCGCCCGATGCGCCCCTGCGTGGAGCGCTCGAAAAAATCGAATCCGCGGCTCAGCGCGGCGCCGATCTCACCGCGAAACTCCTGGCTTTCGCGCGCAAGTCCGTCCTCCAGCCGCGCCCCGTCGATCTGCGGGTGCTCCTGCGCGAGACCGCCGAGCTCCTCACCGCCTCCCTGCCCGGCGATATCGAAGTGCGCAGCCAGATCGCCGATACGCTGCCGCTCGTCGAGGGCGATCCGACGCAACTCCAGCAGGTTCTGCTGAACCTGGCCGTCAACGCCCGCGACGCCATGCCCGAAGGCGGGCGCATGCTCTTCGCCGCGTCCTGCGAAGCGCCCAACCGCGTGAAGCTGGAAGTGGCCGATTCGGGCGTGGGCATGGGCGAGGAAGTCAAAGCGCACCTCTTCGAACCGTTCTTCACGACCAAGGAAGTCGGAAAAGGCACCGGGCTGGGACTCTCGGTGGTCTTCGGCATCGTGCGCAGTCACGGCGGCACGATCGAAGTTCAGAGCGCGCCAGGCGCAGGCACGCGCTTCATCGTCCGGCTCCCCGCGCTACCCACTTCCGCCGCCGCCCCGGCCGAACGGCCGCTCGAAGCCGAATACGTGAAAGATATGCCCTACTCCGGACAGGAAGAAATCATGATCGTGGACGACAATCAGATCGTCCGCGAAACGACCAAATCCCTCCTCAACCACCTGGGTTACCGCGTCTACGAAGCCGATGGAGGCGCCGCCGCGCTCCGCCTGATCGACGAAGAGAGTCTGCGGCCCCAGGTTATTGTGCTCGACGTAGTCATGCCCGGATTGGCCGGCGTGCCCTTGCTGCGCGAACTCAGATCCCGCCTGCCCAACGTGAAGGTGATTCTGATTTCGGGCTACAGCCGCGACCAGACCGTCCGCGACCTGCTGCGCGAAGGCGCGCTCGAGTTACTCCCCAAGCCCTTCCACATGGAGGACTTGGGCCGAGTGATCCGGCGCGCATTGGTCCACGTCCCGCGCCCCTCGGGCACGTTGCCGCGCGTGCAACCACCGGCCTGAGTTCGAGAATTGTACTCACGTCGGCGCAGTTCGTCTCGTCTAAGTGCTAAGTACACGTACTAGGGGAAGGCGCTCATGCGACGAATCGGAAGGCTGGCTTGTGCTTGGGCGTTCGCCTGGGGAGCCGCAGCGGTATGCGCGCAATCTGCGCCGGCGCAGCCGGCTGCACGGCCGGCCCTCGTGCGTCCCGAGAGCGAAATTCCGCGCGTCACCAACGGCTGGCAGCGCATGGTGGAAAGCGGTGCGCTGATCGATCGCTTCAAGCAATCCGAACCGGTCACGCGCTCAACCCTTACGCCTGCGACGCAGATTCCCAGGCCGCTTCCCGCAGCACTGGAGAAGTCACCGTCCACGTCTACCGAAACGCCGTCCAAGCTTCCTCGCGTCACCAACGGTTGGCGGCGCATGGTGGAAAGCGGACAGTTGATCGACCGGTTTAAGCAGCCAGAAGCGATTCCTCCGCGGGCTCAAACGGGAACCGTACCGGCCCGCTTTGATCTGCGCGGGGACCAGGAAGGCCCCGTTTACATCGGTCGATCGGCGGGATCGCGATTGCCGGAACTGCTGGATCGTACTCGATCCCAGCCGCCTGCGGCCGGGTTGACGGGTCCGGAATCTTTGCGCCGCATGCAGGTCGGCGCGGATGTGTACCAAGCCGCTCGGCCATCGTCATCTGGCGCCGCCGATGCGTACGATCCTTGGTCGCTGGCGCTGCCGTTGCAGCTTCCTTCTTACGATACGGTCTCGGTGCCTGGCTTTACGTCGACGCAGAACCCCAGGGTGGAAACCTTCGTGATCCTGGGTCCGTACAGGCCGGTTCCGCACCACGCGCCGCCGGCGCGCGGGCAGCAGAAATAAAAACGGGCAGCTCTCCAAGAGAGCTGCCCGCGATTCGAGCACGTAAGCAGAGTCTACTTCTTCTTCCGGCCTTTCTTTTCGTCGGGCTTTGCCTTCGCTTCAGGTTTGGCTTCCGATTTGGCCGCCGCTTCTGGCTTCGCTTCGGGTTCTTCGATCTTTTCGCCCGGCACCGTGGCATGGAACACCTGTTCCTGGCTCAAGCGATCTTTCATGCCCTCCGCGTGCTTCCATGCGAGCCACAGTTCGGCGCCCTCGTCCACGTTGAAGTACTCGACGCGCAATTCGGCTTCGCCTTTGCGCAGCTCGATTTGGCCCCACATCGTCTCGGTCTTGTGCGCGCCGTCGTTATCGACCACCAAGTCGCCGTTGACGAACAGCCGCGCGCCGTTGTCGGACGTCAGCCAAAACGTATAGAGGCCGTCCTCCTCGGCTTTCACCTTCCCGTGCATCTCGCCGTATACCTGGACGTGCGGCGCGCCGGGCGGCGGACCTTTGGGCGTCGTGAAGCCGCACACCGTGAGCGGCAGGATCGCATCGGGCGCGCGATCGGGACGCGCCGGCACCTTGGTGAGCTTTTCTTGCGTATCGGCGAGACTCCACCATTCGGCGCGCAGGCCGGGCAAGGTCTCGGGAAGCGCCGAAGGATCCGCCTCGGCCGTGCCCGCGGCCGTCGCGGGTGCGGCATCCAGAAGATCGGTGGCCGCTTGCGCGGCGACCGAGGAATCCGTGGTCTTGTGCAGCAGCGCGCCGGTTACGTATCCGACCGCTAGCATCACCAGCGCCGCCAAAGGCAGCGCGATGCGGCGCGGACTGACCGGATGCGCCGGACGCTCCTGCGTGGCGGGTGCTGCAATAGGTGCGGTCGAGGACCCCGCCGCCGGACGGCGCTCGGATACCGGAGCTTTCGCGGCCGGCTGGGCCCCGCTGGCGCGCTTGGGCGCTACCGCCGGAGCCACCTGCTGCGCTCCGCTGGTGCGACGCCGGGGCGTAACCGGAGCTTGCTGCTGCTGCTGCACCCCGCTGCTGCGCCGAGACGGAGCGGCCGGAGCTTCCGGCGCCACGCGTTCCGACGCGCGCCGAGGCACGCTACCTTGGGCCGGCGTGCGGCGAGCCGAAGGAGCCCCCGCCGCGGGCGTGCGCCGACCTTCCGAACTGCGCCGCTCCGATCCGCGGGCTGCTGGAGCGGAACCGGTGCGGCGGGACGAAGAACGGCGCGAAGGAGGAAGGGCCATGCGGGCTGCCACCTTGATTCAAACCGAAGAAGTCTTGTAGTCCCCGAGGGGCACAACGAGCAAGAGGCCGTCGTCCATTTCCAACACGTGCATGCGGTTCTGTTTTGCTTACCCCGATGAATTGAAGGCGTCCGAACTCTTTCGGCTTAAAAATCACCCGTGCACCTCACTAAGCGAGGTGCGGTCTGTTGGAAGTAACGATAGATGAGGAAGATCCTTGCGCCTCAGATCGGCGCTAATACTTGCACGTGTGCAGCTTAGGGCTCGTCCGAAGGATCGTCGCCACCCGTCGGCATCCCGTAGTCGTTCAGCATCCGGTACAGCCGCTTGCGGCTCACGCCCAACAACTGCGCGGCCTTGCTTTTGTTGCCTTGGCTCAATGCCAGCGCGCGGTTGAGCGCCTCGCGCTCCATATCGTTCATGCTCAACGGAGTGGGCGAAGCCGCCGCAAGGGCCGGCGCCGGTGCAAGCCCTTCGGCGCAGGGCGCCGGCGTGCCTCCCGCATTCGGGCAGCGCAGCCAGTCGGGCAGATCGGCCGGCATGAGCTGCTCGTCGGCGCCGAGCGCGTAAGAACTCTCGACCACGCTCTCCAGTTCGCGCACGTTGCCTGGCCACGGGTAGCGCGAAAGCTGGGCGAGCGTTTCCGGCGCGACGCGGCGGATGCGCCGGCCGTTGCGCTTGCCGTGCTTGGCCAGGAAATGGTCCAGCAAGATAGGAAGGTCCTCGATGCGGTCGCGCAGCGGCGGCAGATGCATGCGTACGACGCCCAGCCGGTAGTACAGATCGTCGCGCAGGACGCCCCGCGCGCGGGCCTGGTCGATGTCCCAATTCGTGGCGGCGATCACGCGCACGTCGACGGGCAGCTCGCGCGTCGAACCCACCGGGCGGACGCGGCGGTCTTGCAGCACGCGCAGCAGTTTGGCCTGCGTGTCCTTGGGCATATCGACCACTTCGTCGAGGAAGATCGTCCCGCCGTCGGCGGCGCGGAAGAGCCCCTTGCTTTCGCGCGTCGCGCCGGTAAACGAGCCCGCTTCGTGACCGAAAAGCTCGGATTCGATCAGGTTCTCGGGCAGCGCGGCGCAGTTGACCGGGATGAAGGCGCGCTCTCCGCGCTCGCCCAAGGCGTGAATCGCCCGCGCGACCAGTTCCTTTCCGGTCCCGCTCTCCCCGGTGATCATCACCGTCGCGGCGCTGCGCGCCGCCGCTTCGATGCGCCGGTACAGCGCCCGCATGATGGGGCTCTGGCCGATCATCCCCACCCGAGCGCTCTCGCCGTCGCCTTCGCGCGCGGCGGCGGGTTCGCCGGGCGCGTGCGCCTCCACCTTGGCGATCAGCTCCGCCCTTTCGAAGGGTTTGGTGACGTAATCCGCCGCGCCGCGCTTCATCGCCTCGACTGCATCTTGAACCGTCGCGTAGCCGGTCATCAGCAGCACCGGGACCTCCGGGGCCAGCGCCTTGACCTCGCGCAGCAGATCCATCCCGTTGGTTTCGCGGCCCAGGCGTACGTCGGAAAGCACGATCTGGATGGCGGGCTTCCTGCCCGCGAGGCCGTCGCGGATCCGCGCGAGCGCCTGCGCCGCGTGCTCCGCGCCTTCGGCCAGCCAGCCGCGGCGGGCAAAAAGGTCGCAGCACATCTGCCGCATCGCAGCATCGTCCTCGACGACCAGCAGGGCCATGCTTCCCGGGTGCGCCGTCGGATCCGGCGCTTCGGCCAAGCTGTGCGGTGAGTCGTAAAAGCTCGCGGACATGCCTTCGAGATCCCCATTCTCTATACCCAAGTATAGCGGATAGCGAGGCTAACACGCCACGAAACCGGCCTCCTACAGTCCTGTTTGGGATAATCCTCTAACGTGCTTAAAGGCTAGTCGTTACGAGAACCGGAACGGAGCACCAGGAAAAGGAACAGCGCGAGCAGGAACAACCCCCCCGCCGCCCAGACCATGCGCAAGGCAAGCCGGAATCCGAAGGCTACCGATCGGCCCACCACGCCCAGCAGCATCAGCCCGGCCAGCAGCAGGACGATCAGGAGCAGCACATTCATGGCGCGTCGCGACGGCATCGTGCCTCCATGTTCCGTAGGGTGAGCCGATTCGCAAGCGCGCTGAGTTGCGGGCGCCTGCCCGCTTGCGTACTCTTCTGGCTCCATGTCCTCCCTCGCATCGCCGGCCGCGCGCTCCCGCGGCGCCGACCTGCTTCTCGTCGCGGCCATCGTCCTGGGTGGCGTGCAAGGCGCGCGGCATTGGTGGTACTGCGACGACGCGTTCATCGGCTACCGCTATGCGCAGCACCTCGCCGCGGGCGAAGGTTTGGTCTTTAATCCCGGCGAACGCGTCGAAGGCTACACCGATCTGCTCTGGGTGCTCTGGAACGCCTTGCCGTTCTATTTCGGTTCGGGGCCCGAGGTCTGGGCCAACCTATCCGGCCTGACCAGCTACGTCGCCTGCCTGGGCTTGCTGGGTGTGTTGCAGCAGAGCCGTGCGCGCGCGCTCTACGGCGAACGTGCGGCGCAGACCTGGCCGCTGGCTGCGCTGGCGGGCGCGCTGCATCCCGATTGGAACGACTACGCGACCAGCGGCATCGAGACGACTCCCTTCGCGCTGGCCGTCCTGGCGGCCTACGCGGTGCTGGTCTGGAAGGAACTCACGCCCCGGCGCGCCGCGTGGGCCGGAACGCTCTTCGCCGTCGCGACACTGCTGCGCCCCGAAGGTCTGATGCTCGGTGCGTTGGGCGGGCTCTACGTGCTCTGGCAGGCTCCGCGGCGCGTCGCGTGCGCCGCGGCCTTTGCGGCGGCCGTCGCGCTCTTCTGGGGACCGGCCCAAGTCTGGCGCATGCTGTACTACGGCGACTTCTGGCCCAACACCTACTACGCCAAATCGGCCGAGCTTTCCTGGTACGGGCAGGGCGCGCAGTACACCTGGAGCTACCTTGCGAAGTACTGGACGCTCTTGGCGCTACCGCCGCTGGCCGTGTGGGTTTGGCGTAAGGTCTCGCAAGCGGACGACGCCGCCGGCGCGCCGCGCTCGGCCTGGCCGGAAATCGTCCTCGCACTGGCCCTATGGGGCAGCTACGCCTTTTCGGTCCTGCGCGTGGGCGGCGATTTCATGTACGCACGCCTCTTCATTCACGTCGCGCCCCTTGGGCTGGTGGCGCTGGAACGGCTTTGGGAATGCGCGGCCCTCTCGCGGCGAGGCGTGTACGCCGCCGGCGCGCTGATCCTCGTCGCCGGACCCTTCGCAACCCAAGCCGCCTACCCGTACAACTTGCTGGCCTACAGCGTGGCCGATGAAGCGCGACTGTACTCGCCCGAAGTCGGCCGCCAGCAGGACGTGAACGGATTGGAACTGCTTCGGTACACCGAAGGCGTCCCTGTTCGCGTCCTGATCTTCGGAAGCGAAGCGCGCATCGTCTACCGCGCGCGGCTGCACGATGTCCTGGAAGGCCACGGCCTGACCGACCGGACCATCGCGCGCCGGCCGCTGGCGGGACGCGGGCGCCCGGGGCATGAAAAAATTCCCACGCTGGATTACGTCCTGATCGACCGCAAGATTCAGTTCCTTTTTCGCCCCGACGCTTACGCCGAGCCGATGCAGTTCAACCGCGTGATCCCGTACTACACCGCGCATTTCGGCTCGATCGAAGCGTTCGTGCTGACGTGGGATCCGGCAATCATGCGCGCGTTGTGGGCGAAGGGCGTGCGCAGCCGCGATTTCCTGGCCGATCTCGATGCGTATCTGGCGGACCTGCCGAACGTGCCGCGCGCGAAACTCGCCGACGATTACGCGCGTTTCTGGAACTTCTACTTTGCGCACACCGACGATCCCGCGCGCGAGCGTCCGTTCCTGGAACGATTGGGCCTGAAGGCGCGCCCCAGCGGGCTGCTCTTCCCCGAACGCTTCGCGCAGGAGCATGGGCGCTGAACGCCATACCGCTTACGCGTTGCGCAGCGGATTGTGCTTGGTGAAGACCGAGAAAATCTTGATCAACTGCTGGATGCCCGAATCCATATTGACGTCCGCCTTGTACCCCAGCGCGGCGAGTTTGCTGTAATCGACTTCGTAGTCGCGCTGGTCCAAGTCGTGCCCCACGTCGGCTTCGTGAAGGTAAAATTCCAGGTACTTGCGCACGTACTCGGCGATCTCGCGCTTGGTGTAGTTCATCGACGTATCGCCGACGTTGTAAACCTGCCCGCGCATCTTATCGAAATGATCCATGGTGAACGGGTAGCTGGCCGCCGCGTCGTGACTGTGCAGGAACGTCCGCCGGAAGTGCCCTTCGTACAGGATAATCTGTCGGTTGTGAATCGCCTGGTAGACAAAATCGTTGACGAGCAGGTCCAGGCGCAGGCGCGGCGAAGGGCCGAAGACGGTGGCGAAACGCAGGATCGCGTGCTCCTGCCCGCTGTCCTTGACCAATTTCTCGGCGTCGCGCTTGTTCTGCCCGTACAGCGTCAGCGGCGCGATGGGCGTCTCCTCGGTGGCGATGCCCACCACCTTGCCGTACGTGCTCCCGGTGGACGCGAAGATCAGGCGCTGCCCTTTGCTCATCGCCATCAGCACGTTCCGCGTGCCGTCGACGTTTGTCGTGTGCGCGCGTTGCGGATCGGCCGCGCACGCCGGGTAGCCCACGATCGCCGCCAGATGCAGGATCCAGTCGTGATCCTTCACCGCCTTGGCCAGCGCCAGGCCGTCGCGCACGTCGCCCTTCACGATATTGAGCTTGGGATGCTGGCAGAACCCGAAGAGCGGCTCCGCCCCGTACATGAACGTGTCGAAGATCGTGACCGTATGCCCGCGTTCGAGCAGCATCGGGGCGAGCACCGCGCCGATGTAGCCGGCGCCTCCGGTAATCAGGACGCGTTCCATGGATGCCCTCAGGGTTGTCGCGGCGCTGCGTTCGCCGCGGGTGCGGACTCCAATGTGGCACCGCGCGCCCAAATCTTCAAGGCCATGCCCACATAACGGAAGGTGCGCCAGAACGTATTCTTCGACTGCCCCTGCACGCGCGCGGTCCATTTGCTGGGCACCGCGCCGACTTTTGCGCCCAGTTTGATCGGCTTCATCGTCGTCTCGCAGGCGATCTCGTGCAGCGTGCCTTCCCAGGCGATTCCGCGCGCCAATTCCCCGCGCATCAGCTTGAACCCGTACGTCAAATCGTTGACGCGCGTGAGGTACAGGATGCGGAACAGCTGTTGGAAGCCCCAGTTGAGCAGGTACTTCTTGCGGTCGTAGCCGCTGAAGCCGCCGCCCTTCATCCAGCGGCTCGCCACGACCATCTCGTAACCGTGCGCTTCCATCGCCTCCAGCATCCGCGATACCGTCTCGTTCTCCATCTCGCCGTCGCTGTCCATGTTCAGGACCAGGTTGCCGCGGGTGAGCGCGTAACCTTCCTTCACCGCGTTGCCCAGGCCGGGATTGACCTGCTGGACGTGAATGCGAAAGCGCGGGTCCGCCGCACACAGTTCGTCGCAGACGGCGCGCGACGCCGGACCGGATTTGGGGCTCAGTACGATGATCGTCTCGAGCATCCGCGCACCCAGCTTTTCGCGCAGCCAGTTCGCGACTTCGCGCACGCTGTCCGTTTCGGCGAATACGGGCAGCACGACGCTGATGCGGTAGTCGGCGGGGGCGAGCGGGGGGAGGTTCAGTCGAGCCATGCGCGTCCGGGTTAGCCCTGGATGTCCCGGACCGCTTCCTGCCATGCGGCCATTCCCAGCGTCATCTGGCGCAGGTATTCGCGTTCGGGGCGGTCCAGCGCCGAGTCGGCTTCGAGGCTCTCGCGCAGATGGTACGTCAGGTCCAGGTAGCCCGCGCTCCAGGTCTTCGAAGCGGTCTTGAACGCGCGCAGGTACGGGATCAGGCGCTCGGTGAGGATGTAGCCGCCCAGCTCTTCGCTCAGGTCCTTCGTAAAATTATGCGGATTACGGTCCTGCGTGACGACCGGAGGTCCGTACGCGACGTGCCCGCCCAACTGGTCGCCCAGCGCGCGGATAAAGTAGCTCTGCCAGATGTCGTCCAGCCGGCCGATCTTGTACCCGCGCAGCCAGTCGCCCATCACCACCAGGTACAGCGCAGGCAGCAGATCGCGGTGCAGCGCCGTGTTCTGGCTGTTGAACGGGCACCACGTTCCGTAGGCCAGCGCGAACCGCGTCGTGCTTTCCACTTCGCGAACCTTCACCACGTTGAGCGGCTCTTCGATGTTTGCCGTCGCGTCCACGTCGGGATTCTTGAGCCACAGTCCCGCGTTGACGATCACGTTCACGTCCTGCAGACCCACCGTCTCGCCGCCGAATTCGAAGGACTGCGCCGACTTCGGATATCCGCGGTGGTAGAAGCGCCGCGGCGGATCGCACTCCAGCCGCTCGCAGACGTTGTACCAGCCCGATTCGTTGCGAACGACCGGGATCTTCGCGCGCGTCCCGGTCACCGCGTGCGCGGCGAGGTAATCCACGTCCTCGTGCACGAAGTTGTCGTCGTCGAAGCTGATGATGATCTCCGCGCCGTCGATCCCCGCCTGCAGGTAACCCACGTTGCGCCGCTGGATGCTGTTCCAGCGGATCACGCCGTCGAGGACCGGCCAGCGGCGCAGCATCGCCTGCTGCTCGCCGACGTCGAGGTACTTCATCATGCTGCCGAAGCGCTTGTGAAGGTCCTGCAGGAAGGTCGCCGCACCCGCCGGCGTCTTGCGGTCGCCGACGACGATCACCTCCACGCGGTCCGAATGCCCGTACTGGGCAATGTTCTCCATGTACGCTTCGATGCAGCGCGGGACGTTGATCGTCGTCGTCACCAGCGCCACTTTACGGCGGTCAGGTGCGGGCATCGGCCGCCTCCTTGTTCGCGAGATACCAGTCGGCCGTCTGCTTCAAGCCCGCTTCCAGCGAAGTGGGCGGTTGCCAGCGCAAAACCTGCTTCATCCGCGAAACGTCCAGCACTTTGCGCAACACCCCATCGGGCTTGGACGTATCCCAGACGATCCGGCCTTCGTAGCCCGTCACCCGAGCGGTCACTTCCGAAAGCTCTTTGATGCTCGTGCCGATCCCCGTGCCGATGTTGAGCGGCTCGGCGTAATCGGTCTCCAGCAGCCGCGCCACGCCTTCGGCCGCGTCGCCGCTGTAGAGGAACTCCCGCACCGGCGCCCCGGTGCCCCAGCAGACCACCTCGGGCTTGTTCTCCAGCTTCGCGTCGGCGAACTTCTTGATCAGCGCCGCGGCCACGTGCGAACGATACTCAGTGAAAACGTCGTACTCGCCGTACAGATTCGTGATCTGCGGGCACTGCACCGTCCAGCCGTGCTGCCGCGCGTAGGCCCGCGCGCCCACGAGCTGGACCTTCTTCGTGAAGCCGTACGCTTCCACCGACGGATGCAGCGCGCCGGCCCAGAAATCGGTTTCGTTCATGTCGCCGGCCACCGCGCCGGGATAAGCGCACGCCGAACCGATCGAGACGAAGCGCTTCACGCCTCCCGCCGCGGCCATCCCTTCGAGAAGATGCGCGGCCATCAGTACGTTATCGTGGAAAATCCGAGCCGGCTCGGCCACGCAGATGCCCAGCCCGCCGTAATACGCCGCCGAATGCACGACCGTATGCGGGCGCACTACCTTTAAGGTGCGCGCTACGGAAACCGGATCGAGCAGGTCGAACTCCGGCCGCCCCGGCGCGGCGACTTCGTGGCCGTGCGCGCGCAGCGCTTCCACGATCCGTCGGCCGAAGAAGCCCCGCCCGCCCGTAACTAGAATGGTCAATGCCATACTCGGCTCTCGTTCCACGACTTCACAAGGTGTATCCGGCCCGCCCGATCTGCGCAATGCGGGGGCACAAGTGCAGGTTGCGCCGCAAAAGACGGCGCCGCTTCGCTACGGGATTGAAATTGGCGGCCCTGCCTCGAACGTGGGCCGGTCCATGCGCAAGCGACGCCGAAACGCTTCCTCGCGCTTGGGATCGGGAACGTGAATGAAATAAAAGTTCGAGAGCTTCCGGTACAGGTCCGCGGCTTCCTCGTCGCTGAGGCGGTCCAATACGGCGATCGTGCGGTCCAGATCCCCGAGGAAATCGGGCACGTTCACGCCGCGCTCCTGCAGCGCCTTCATGATCTGCGGATGCCACGTCAACACGAAGACCCGCGCGCGCTCGATGCGGATTTCCATGAAGGGGATATGCCGGTCCCCGCCGACGAACATGTAGTAGCCCGCTTCGCTGGTTGTGAAATGGACCGAGCGTTCGACCAATATGTAATGCGGCGACGCCACCTTCTCGTGCCCGGGCCGGCCGCGAACCGGCAGCGGCTGGCGAGCGACATGCGCGTCCGTCAGACCGTGGACTTCCAGCGCGTAGGGAACCTCGGCGCGGTAAATCACGCGCGCTTCGGAACCCGGCATCAGCATCCGCACCGGCAATCCTTCGAAATACCGCCGGAGCGTCTCGCCCGTGTAATCGAGGTACGGGCCTTGCATGACGTTCATGTAATACAGCCGCTCGTTGGAAATGCCGCGCCCGTAATCCATCCGGTCCTGCTTGAACGCCGTCCAGAACGGATGCCCCGCCAGGATCAGCACCGCGGCCAAGCCCAGCGCGGGCCATCGACCCAGGAAGCGCAGCAGCGTGTAATCCAGCACCAGCAGCGCGAAGGGCGTCGCTGGGATCAGCAGGCGCGAGAACATGAAATCGCCGCCCACGCGCGCCACGTATAACGTGTACGCCAGCGCTACGGCTCCGGCCAGCACCACCAGCGGCGCGTCCGCGTCGCGGCCGGCAAGCTCGCTTGCGCGGGACTTCCAGCCCGTCCACGCCAACCACAAAAGCCATAGCGCAGGCAACGCCGCCAGTGGCCAATAAACCTGCACGTACGTCCAGACGTAGTAAAGCCCCTGGCTGTAGTAGGGGAGGTTGGCCGATTTCGCGTAGTAGGTATTGGGAAAGAAGTCGCCGTAGTACGCCATGCGCCAGGCTTGCGCCGGTGTCCACAACACCAAAAAGGTACCCGCGTAGCGCAACGCCGTGACGAGCCGCGGAGTGCCGCGCCAAAGCACGAACAGCCCCGCGAGGAACGCGGGCAGCACCCCATCGGGGCGGAGCAGACCTGCTACGGCAAAGCTCGCACCCGCCGCCCACGGCGCCCAGCGTTTTTCGTTGAGCACCGCCAAGCACGCGAAGCCGCAAACCAGCGCCGCCGTGATAGCCGAGGTCTCCAGGCCGCCGGTGGCGTAAACCGCCCAATCGGGATGCAACCCCGCCGCCAGCGCCGCGAAGGGCAGCGTGAGCGTCGCGGCCGGATGCGCCTGCCGCGCCCAACGGCGATGCAGCCATGCCAACAGCAGGATCGTCGCCCCGAAGCATGCGATCCCCGAAACATTGGCCCATGTCTCCGGGGTGACGCCGCACGGAAACGCGAGGCTGCACCACAGCACCCAGAGCAGATCGGTGAACCCTTCCACGCGCTCGCCCAAGTTGAAGACGAGACCGTGGCCTTGGTAGAGATGCTTCGAATACCGGAATACGATGTACGCGTCGTCGCTGACCCACCAAAAGCGTACGCTCTGAACGAGGCCGCCCAAAAGCGCCAGCGCGATCAGCGCGCGGGTAAGCCAGCCGCCCCCGTCGCGGCGGACGGCGGCTTCGGGAGCGGTCGGGGCCGGCGGCATGCGTGGTCGGTCTCGCTCTACGCCTGCACGTCGATCTGCGCCTTCTGCAGCTTGCCGCTGTAATCGACGTACACGCTCTTCCATTCGCTGAAGACATCCAGCACGGCCTGCCCGGCTTCGCGGTGCCCGTTCCCGGTGTTCTTCACGCCCCCGAAAGGCATGTGGACTTCGGCGCCGATGGTCGGGCCGTTGATGTACGTGATTCCGGCTTCTAAATCGCGAATCGCCCGGAACGCGCGGTTCACGTCGCGCGTGTAAATGCTGCTCGAAAGACCGTACGCCGTGCCGTTCAACACCTCCACCGCCTGCTCGAAACTGTTCACCTCAATCGCCGCGGTGACCGGCCCAAAGATTTCTTCCTGGGCGATGCGCATATCCGGCGTCACGCCGTCGAAGACCGTGGGCTCGTAGTACCAGCCGTGCTTATAGGCCGCTCCGGTTGGACGCCGCCCGCCGCACAGGAGTTTTGCGCCCTCTTCTTGTCCGATCGCCACATAGCGTTCGACGCGCTCGCGCTGCGCCTCGTTCACGAGCGGCCCGATCTGGTGGCGCTCGTTCAGCGGATCGCCCAAACGGAGCTTCTGCGCCGCCGCAACCAGCCGCTTCACGAACGTGCGCTTGATCTTGCGGTGCAGGATCAAGCGGCTCGTCGCCGTGCAGCGCTGCCCGGCCGTCCCGAACGCGCCCCACAGCGCGCCTTCCAGCGCGAGATCCAGGTCCGCGTCGTCCATCACGATCTGCGCGTTCTTGCCGCCCATCTCCAGGCTGCAGCGCTTCAAATTCTGCCCGCACGCCCCCGCGATCAGGCTGCCGGTCTCGCACGAGCCCGTAAAGCTGATCAGGCGCACGTCCGGATGATGCACCAGCGCCGCGCCGACTTCCTCGCCGAAGCCCTGCACGAGATTCACGACCCCAGGCGGCACGCCGGCGTCCCGAAGCGCCGCGGCGAACGCCGCGCCGCACGCCGGCGAGTCTTCCGCCGGCTTGAAGACCACCGTAT
This sequence comes from Planctomycetota bacterium, assembly GCA_045863855.1. GTDB lineage: Bacteria > Planctomycetota > SZUA-567 > H5-PLA8 > H5-PLA8 > H5-PLA8. Next base: position 16,245 of record BTVV01000121.1, read on the forward strand.
TGCCGCACAGGATCGCCGGAAAAATCTTCCAGGCCGGGATCGCGACCGGGAAGTTCCACGGTGTGATCATCCCGCACACGCCCACCGGCACGCGCACGGCCATCGCGAACTTGCTGGGCAGTTCGCTGGTGGACGTATCGCCGAAGAGCCGGCGGCCCTCGCCGCTGTAGTACTCCGCGCAGTCGATCGCCTCCTGTACGTCGCCCCGCGATTCGACCAGCGGCTTGCCCATCTCGAACGACATGAGCTTCGAGAGCTTTTCCTTGCGATCGCGCAACACCGCCGCGCACTGCCGCAAGACCGCCCCGCGCAACGGAGGCGGCGTCAGCCGCCAGGCATCGTACGCCCCCTTGGCCGCCGCCACCGCCGCCTCGACCTCTTCCCGCCCCGACCGCGGAAACACCCCCACCACCTTCCGCCCATCCGCCGGACTGCGGCTCTCGAACGTCCGCCCCCCCGCCGCCGGCACCCAAGCGGATCCGACCAGGTTGGATGGAAGCGATCCGTTGCCGCCCACCAAGCACCCCATGACCATGAATGCTCCTTCTAGAAAGCTTTTCCAAAACAACACTAAAAGTATATCATACTTGCCTTCAAGAGCATGGAAAGCATTACTCGCGGCCAAGCATGGGCCATGATTGTCGTAATGCAGGTCGCAGAATGGTGGATTTTCACGATCCAGTACGGAAAATAGAACCATGAATGAAATAAAGCCGGGCGGGGAAAAGGCTGCATTAGACGGCCTAGATTGGATTTTTATTATATTCATGACCGCTTTCACGAGCGCGTTACTAGTGGTTGCGTATTGGTCCATATCCTGGGAAGTCCACTGGGATGCCATGTGGCTGCATCGCATCGCTTACTTGATTTTCGAGCGAGACTATGCGCCTTATCGGGATATTTTCGACCCCAATATGTATGGAAGCTTCATTCTGCATGGAATGGTAGGGGCAATTGGAGGGTATAATGACATAAGCTTGCGCATATTTGACCTGCTTTGGTTGGGCTTGATGTGTTTATGTATGTTTCGAATTCTATGTGTTCATTTTGACTGGAGATGCGCATGGTTTGCCCCCATTGCATACGCTTGGATTTATTTGAATCAGGATGAAACTCAATGCATTCAGCGTGAGCATTTGATGGTATTGCCGTTGCTGGCCGCATTGTGGGTTGCGGGAACGCCTTTATTGGCTGGCAAACCGCCGTGGCTGCGCCCCTTTTTTATCGGGATCCTTTATGGTTTAGGAGCTTCGATCAAGCCGCATTGTGTGGTGAGTTTGCCAGTGTTAGCCATAATTAATTTCGACGCCGCCCATTCGGGCGGATCGATTCTTGACTGGTTTCGATTGCGGAGGCCGAAAGAGGCTCTCATCGCTGGAATCTCCGCTATCGCAGGTTTCATGATTCCCTTGGCGTTAGGATTCGCATGGCTTTACCAAATGGGTTCACTCGGTGATTTTTGGGTTATGGTTTATGAATACTGGCCGCTGCACCGTAAGCTTGCGCTAGTTAACGGCACGATGTATCCAACGCAGCAGCTTCCCAGTCTAGGGGAACGCTTCGGGGGGTTTATTCGCTTTCAAAATTTCGGAAATCACGAGCTGCTATTCGCCGGAGTGGCGCTCGCATTGCTGACTGGGTATCGCTACTTCAAGGAAAGTAGACCTCATCGTTTAGCGGCGACTGCTATTTGCCTTTGTGTTTGCGCTCACGTTGCGGGGCTAATATTCATTGGAATCTATCACCCCTATTCATGGATGCCAATATTATGTTTTTTATGCATGCTACATTCATTGACATTTTGGCGTGCATCAAAACCTGGATCAAAGCTGATTCAAGTAGTTATATATTTGGCCTCCATCCTGGCATACGCTCACGGATCTGTTCATATAAACGTGAGCACGCGGTTGCAGTGGTCCGGCTTGCCGCCGAAGACATACTGGTCAAGGCAAGTCGATGGAATTATGGCATGCTTGAAGGCCCGATTAAGGCCGGACGATAAGGTGCAACCATTCGACATTTTGGGCGGATCAGACCGCGCGCTGACTCTGCTTGGCGCCGACAACGGAACATTCTTGGCATGCGAGCACTTCTTGAACTTTCACGTTCGAAATCCAGCTGTCATCAGAATTAGAGATCGGTTTTGGTTAGAATTAACGAGGAATAAGCCAAGACTGATTGTCATCGTCAATCAATTAAGGCTTTATTCGCTGGATCCGCAGGACGATGGAGAATATTCCGAAAAAATCAATAAGTGGCTTTCTGAAAACTACAATAAGGCGTGTCAAGCAGATGGATTTGTCGTACTCGAGCGCAAACCCGAAGAGTAGCCGCGAATTTTACGGGAAATGCATACCTATATGGACGATACGGATTGCCCCTGTGAATGAGAGGAGGTATTACTCGCTTCCATTGCTATTTCCGTTTAAAATATTCCCGCGCACCGATTCGGCCGGAAGCCCGTCGGCGATTCGCTTCATTCGAGCCGA
>BTVV01000122.1:0-18276 GCA_045863855.1 Planctomycetota bacterium
ACAAAAGAGCCTCTCCCTAACGCTGGGGGTGGTACATAAACTGGGGGCAGGTCAGTTGAATTTGGACAATGACGACGCCCCGCCGTTTATCGATAGCTTGCCATACGCGTTTCCCAACCCGGCAGGCGTCGGACAGCCCGTAACCTTCTTCCTGGCCGCCGCCGATCCGGAAGGCGTGGAACTCACGATCACTTGGGATTATGGCGATGGCAGCTCGGACAAGGCAGGTCAGCATACCTACGCGACGCCGAATACCTACCATGTAGTGGCTACCATCTCGGATGGTACGCATTCGATTACCGCCGAGTTGGACGTGGTGGTGCAAAGTCAGTCGGAAGAGCTATATGTTCGCCGGTTGTCCGGTAACGCTCGATTTGGATCCGCGGATCGCGATTCGGTCTTGGTGTCAGCCTATCTGCGCGGGATTCCAGAGAGCCTGGATCTGAACGGCCTGACCCTGACCGCGGCCGTCGGCGGAGCCCAGTTCTCGGTGGTGCTGGACGCAAAGGGCTTTGGCCGGGTGGGGCGAAGCAGGGCGTCGGTTCGGCGACTTCGGGGTACCGACATGACCCTGGTTACCGTAACGATGAATGGCGCCTTACGCGATGCCTGGGTGGATGAAGGGGTGGTTCCTGGGACTCCGCCGCCATTCACCTTCACGACCATGCAAGTAACGATGACTTTGGACGGTTATTCTTATTCGGGCAGCCCGCGAGTACTGCTGCGGGGCAATCGCTCCGGGCTGATCGGAACTTTCAAATACTCCCGAAACTGAATGCGCTATGAAGTCCAGGGGGCATCCTCAAAGCACAATGAGGATGCCCCCTGGTTGCTTCACGGTTTTAGGATTTAGTCGGACCGCAAGCTCTATGATCTAAATGCCTTCTACAAATCCATTGTCGATCCCCTGCAGTAAATCAGACCGACCGAAACTACGCCCCAATGGTTCGCGGGTCGAGCGTTGCAGCGTTGCCGAATTTTCGGCATGGAATGAGGAAACTTCGGCATTTCGTGTGAATCCAGCAAGTCTCATGCATGCATTTAGGCGCTCTTTCCTCAGCGGCCACGTTGCATCCGATAAGTGGTCGCTTGGTACTCCAGTTGCGGTTGCCTTCATCGCAATCCGGGCCGAGCAGTTTGGAGAACGAGTGAGATGGGGTGCTGTGGGGCGTTTGAGCGAGTGGGGCGGATGTGCAGTACCTGTCCACTCCTATGGCAAGCACGTAACGTCGCAAAGGTCTCTGGTGTAGCCAAGCCGTACACAAGGATCCTTCACTTACGGGAAGAAAGGAGCACGGAAATGAGATTGCAGGAGATCATGCGGACCGAGGTTGAGAAAATTGAAGCTGAGCGGCCCCTGGAAGAAGCTTGGTCGATCTTCGCGCGCCGAAGAATTCATCATCTCGTAGTCACACGCAATGGATCCGTCGAAGGAATTCTCTCTGAACGCGACTGCGGAGGACGCCGCGCTGAGATGCTCGATAAGGGCAAGCGAGTGGCCGATGTTATGACGAGGCGGGTCGTGACGGCGACGCCCGATACGACGATTCGCAAAGCCGCGAACTTGCTGCGTGGACACGCAGTGGGCTGTCTGCCCATCGTGGAGAAAGGCAGACTGAAAGGAATCGTCACCTTCACCGATCTGCTGGAATTGCTCGGACGTGGAACCATCGTCCCGCCGCGCTCCTCCGAAAAACAGGGCGTGCGCTATCTCCATGCGAGGAAGAAGCCCCTACCTCGGAACCGATCCGCCTAAGCGTCAGATCCGGACCCGCGATTGGGAGAGTGCAACTATCATGGTACGCACCCCGGCAACGATGGTCGAACGAGCGGTACCGATGGGTTTCCACGCAGTTGCGTATCGCTCAGGGCGCGTGGGGTCTGCCCTGCTTATTAGTCTCTTGTTGGCCTTGGGAGGCCCAGCGATTGGCCAAGACGGTGATCTGAATCCCGATGCCGACGCTCCAAGCGTTCAAAAGTTCGATTCCGAAGAACTTCGCAGCCTGCTGGCGCCCCTCGCGTTGTATCCAGACGCTTTGCTGGCCCAAATCTTTCCCGCCAGCACCCATCCGCTGCATATTGTAATGGCCCAGCGGTTCCTCGACGCTGGCGGCGATTCAGCACACCCGCCCGCAAACGCCCATTGGGATGGCAGCGTAGTGGCCTTGCTTTCGTTTCCCACGGTACTGAAGCGCATGTCCGACGATCTTGAATGGACCGAAAGACTGGGCTTCGCCGTGACGTACCAGATGGAGGAGGTAACCGACACCCTCCAGCAGATCCGCGCAGAAGCGCATGCTGCGGGAATCCTGCCATCCAACGATAAGCAAACCGTTATCGTGGAGCATGAGGTCATTCGCATTGTTCCGGCCGAGCCCGAGGTTATCTACGTTCCGGTATACGACCCTGCAGTAATTTTCATTCGGCATGACCGTTGGGAACCATTCATCATATTCAGCCTAGGCATTCGCTGTGGTTTCTGGTTCTTCAACGATTTCGATTGGCGGCATCGCCGCATCTATGTGCACCATTTCTGGCATGCTGGGCGCTGGGTGCGCCCCAGCTACCCCTACTGTTGGCGGCCCCCCGTGCGTCCGATTAACAGGTGGCAACTGCGTGATCGAAGGTGGATTCCCTCGCCACCTGTACGTCCGGCAATACCGGCGCCGACGCGTCCCATAGCGCCCCTGAGGCCGAGCGTACCGGCTGCGCCTGTGAACCCTCCTCGCCTGCCGCATCCTGCCACGCCCACTCGTCCAACGCCGCCTTCCCGTCCGGCTGTAACGATACAACCCGCGCCGCCAAGTCGGCCGCTTGGGACTCGGCCACCTGTAAGACCGCCTCTACGCCCGACCGAAGGATGGGGAACAACCCGGCAGCAGACGACGCGGGAGTCGAATCGCGGTGCAAACAGCCGGACGGGTGAAATCCGACCGGTTCCGGCGCCGCGAACTATTCATCCCGCGCCATCGCCTTACCAGTTCAGGCCGCAAGACAGGCGCGGCACTCAGCGTGAATCGCAGCGCGGCTCGTCCAGCCGTGGCGGCACTAGACGCGGTCGGTGACGCCGTATTTTGATCGGCACAAGATTAAAGGAGATTGAGAGTGACCCCCATACACCACTCCGCATGCTGTGCATGGCTTTCGACCTGCGCCTTGGTATTCGTACTTAGCTTGGCGACTGCCATAGGTAGCCGGGCAGGCGAAGTCTCGAGCGACGTATTGCGACAGCGGGTCTTCGATACTCCGGCGGCTTGTTGCAAAGCGCTCCTCGATGGATTCCAGAGCAACAACGACGAAGTTCTGCTGGACGTGTTGGGGCACGAGCACCGTGACCTGGTCGTGCAGTCCGACAAGGAGGCGGCGAAGACCATTCGGAAAAAGATCTACGATCTGGCGCAGGAATCCTTGAAGTTCGAGACCACAGGCGACAGGAGCATTGCGATTCTTGGGCTCAAGGCGTGGCCATTTCCCATTCCTATGCTCAGGCAGCAAGGGAACTGGGCTTTCGACACTGCGGCCGGCAAGGAAGAAATTCTCAATCGTCGCATTGGCCGCAACGAACTTCGAGCCATCGACTTCATGCGCGCCTATCCGGAGGCCCAACTGAGATACGCCGCCGTGGATCGTGACGGCGACAAGGTGTTGAAGTACGCCAAGCGGCTGATCAGTTCGAATGGCGCGCAAGACGGTCTTTATTGGCCTACGGTAGCCGGCGTGCAGGCCGAGCCAAGCCCCCTGGCGCCGATGATCGTGGATGATGGCGCGTTCTTGGATGGCGACGGCACCAACATTCCCTACCACGGCTACTATTTCAAGGTGCTGACCCGTCAGGGATCGCACCCACCCAATGGCAAGTACGACTATGTGATTAACGGAAACATGATCGCGGGCTTCGCGCTCGTGGGCTGGCCCGCGGACTACGGCACCTCAGGCATCATGACTTTTGTGGTAAGTCATCATGGGCTCGTCTACCAGAAAGACTTAGGGCGCGAAACGGAAAAGGTCGCACGCAAAATGGATCGCTATGACCCGGACGCGAACTGGGCGGAGGTTGAGTCCGAGAGGGAGTGATCGGCAAGCGCCCAGATGGGTTCTGTGGTCTAAGAAAGGGATTGCGCCACGATTCAGATTATGCGCATCCTCGTGTATACGAACTTTTTCAAAGCCGCTGCAAAGGCCTTGCCGTACGCAACCAGCCTGGCACTGGAGTACAAGGCTGAATTACACGTGATTCACGTGAATGGTTCAAGGGCTTATCGCCTCATCCACTGCAGACCATACGAAGGCGGAAGCCGCAAAGCGCTTTGAACAGTACGGGCTGGCGAGCACGAGCCACACTTCTGCCGCATGTTCTGTACGCGGATCACCCTAGGGTTCACGCGCAGCTTCACTACCCTAGCCAAGGCCCGGCGTCGAAGTTTCTGCGTGGGGTAGAGGGAGATCTTCATCAACGGCTACTTGGCAAGGAGCGTGGCGACGGCCTCGTCGACGACGCGCGAGCGCTCGTCCTTCTGGAGTGCGAGCAAGGGGCGGTAGGCATGGTCTTTTCCTCCTTGCGGGTTAAGAAAGCACAGTGAGTGTTCATCACTATGGCAATGGCGCAATGGTCAACTCAATGCAATCCTTGAACTGCCTTAGAAGCCAGTCCAGAGACAAACACCCGTGCCAAAGGTCCATTGTGCATCATGGCACTCATTGGTACATCTGGTCCACTAGTTCCAAGCCAAAGTCTGTGAAGTGATTGAGGTTGCTTGTATAAGTTGTGGTGGGACAACCCGTCACAAGATCGGGTTTTCGAAACCCAGTCTCTCAGCCATAAGAACCGCATCTTAGGAGGCTCTATTATGGCTGTTTAGCATCTCTACTTGCGATACTGTCAACCTAACCTTAACAGGCGGTTGAATCCTGTCGCCCCGACCACTCTCCAAGAACGTCAGAGCGCCAGACACCGCGCCGTCTACACCCAGCACTCCGCTTACTTGCCCTGAAAGGAGAGCAGCTTCGTACGCGCCGGCGTATGCCATTCGGCGTTAAACAGGCCCGGAGCATCGGGGGTAGGCAGCTTTTCTTGACTCATGTCGCGCGAAATAGCCGCGGCCATGGCGCGATGATCGTATGCGACCAGTTGCGTGGGACTTCGCACTCCTTTAAGCGCCTGAGGCATCTCGCTTCGAAAAATCATGCAGGGTGCCGAACGCATCACACTCGCAAGCCGTTCTGGTTGCCGACGGCAGAGTTGCATGTACCAGTAGTCCCGTTCGAAAACGAGGCCCTCGTCCGGTCGTACGGCCAGCGCCTCGAGGTACGTTTCAGGCTTAACCCGGCCCCCAGGTGCGTATCGCACGCCGAATCCTTGTGCGCGGAGCAGGATTTCCAGTTCGTCCGGCTGGTTTGGAATTTGTACGGAACTTGGGCATGGCACCAACGCCGACGAGAGACCCGCTTCCCGCCACTCGCGTAGCGCCTGCAACAAGGCGGCCGTTCGATCCAGGCGGTACGTGGCGGGAAAAGGCGACGCCAAGGCGTCGATCGTCACGACCCGCAGGCCGGCATCTGAAATCATGCTGACCGTGTTGCGATCGGCTTCCGCGGGGCAGAACCAGATCAAGAAATCCAGACTACGCCTTAAAATACCGCGCAGGAACGAACGCCTAATCTCCTGCCCTTGGGAGTAAAAGATAAAATTCGCCACGAAGGACTGGTGCCGGAGATCCTCTTCAAGGGTCGTGAAAAAGGTACGCCATTCGGAGTACAGCAAAAAACCCGGCAGCCAGATCGGAATGCCGACAATGCCGCGAACGGTCGAACGTGCCTGGGAGCGTCGCGAAGGGATTTCCGTGGAACTGCTGCGAATCGTGACCAACCGCCCTTCCCCGCGCAAACGCTCGTACGCTCGAGCGACCGAGCGAAGCGGCACGCGGAAAAACGCAGCCACGTCGCGTAATGCGTAAAAGGTACGCGGGCGAGTGCGCCGCAGTCGTCCCACCGCTGCGCGCAGGTGCTCCTCGAGCAGCGCCTGCCGGTTGGCTTCCGGTGGAAAGCCAGTGAAATCGGTGCAAGCCTGCGCAAGCGGAGGCAGGTCGCGGGAAACTCGTCGGCGCGCCATGCAACCATTATGTATACATTGTGTTTCTGCCGCAAGGGTTCGCCGTCCGGACTATACAGTGGAACGCCGCGAGTCGGCAGGCGCGGTCATCCTGAAGGAGTCCTCCATGCGTACTACAGTTCTGTGCTTCATTCTGCTACTTCTTACCCTGCCTACACTTGCGGCCGATAAACCCAAACCGGAAGGTGGCAAGAAAGCCAAGGAACGCCGCGCTCAGGAAGCCGAACCGGTGCCCCCGCCCGGCCCCCAAATTCTGCTCCCGCTGGGCCGAAGCGCGTACCAGACCAACGAACGAGTCGATCTGGCGTACCTCCGCTACGGTACGGAAGCACTTCCCGCCGGTACGCTGGAACTCCAACTGTCCGGCCCTGCGGGCAGTGCGTTCGAGACATCCTTCCCAGTGGAAGCCGTACCGGCCGCAACCGGTGCGGCTCAGCGGACCGAACACTTCCGACTCGACGCACGCTTGCTGCGTCCCGGCGCGTACGTAGCTACGATCCGTTGCGACGGCGCAACCCAACAGCTCGCCTTCGATATCCACTCGCACATCCGCAAGACCAGCTTTCGTATCATCGATTGGGGCGGCAGCGGCAACGGAGCCGATCAGGTGCGCTGTGGCGAAGAAGGCACCGGCATCAACTTAATGCTCGCTTCGGCGGCGGGGCACGACCAGAGCGCGAACATCCGTGGCGGTATGGATTACATGCGCAACTGTACGATGGGCGGCGGGCACCAGATGGATCTGAACCGGAACAACGACTGGTCGGACCCCTACGTGCTGACCGGCGGAATGGCTCGCGTGGCGCGCCAAGCGCTACGAGACCGGACTAGCGGGAATACCATCGGCGTACACTTCTACGACGAACCAGGGCTGACCTGGCTAAAGCATCACCGCACCGGGATCGACAGCCCCAACAACATCCCTTCCCAGGATTGGGCCTATAAAGCCACCTTGGGCGAAGAGCCCGTTCAATACGACACGATCGATCCCTTAAAGCCTGCCGACGTCGACGCTTGGGAACGCGTGCTGCGCCAGAAACAGGTCTACCTCGAAGCCGGGTGGCGCATGGGACGCTTCGCCGTCGAATGGGTCGATCCGCGGCTGCTCTCGGCGACCCAGAGTATGTACGGGTGGCTGGCGTACGGCGACGGCTACTACTTCAACGTCACGCGCTCGCTTCCGATCAATAGCGGACACGGCGGGTACGACGATCTGGCTGGTGGATTCCTCGCCCCGGGATTTTTCTATGAATTCGGACGCATGCGCGATTACGCAAAGCCGGCATGGTACCTCCCGCATTGGTGGGACCAGACGGCCTCCCCGCTCTTCCGCCTCGAACAGTACCTCACGTTCATGACCGGCGTACAGGGCATTGCCATCCCGCCGGGTACGCGCACCGAATCGCCCGGTACAGGCAATCAGGACGACGGCATGTTGGAATCCAACCGGCTGATGGCGCGGCTGGGCACGATCTTCCATGCGATGCCGCTCACACGTCCGCACGTAGCGATCCTATATTCCATGTCGCAGAACGCGCTGGCCAGCGTACGCAGTGAAAATCTCATGCTCACCCAGGACTTCCCTGGGCAGGTCGAGCGTCTGCTGATGATGTACGTCGCCGGCAAGATGGCACACCAGCCGCTCTTTCCCATCGTGGAAGAGGATGTCCTGGATGGGACCCTGGCCGCGAATCATCGCGCCGTGATATTGACAGGCATCGAACGACTGGATTCCAAAGTGGTCACGGCATTGACCGCCTATGCCGTGGCTGGCGGGCACGTCTGGCTCACCGACGATTGCAAGATTGACGTTCCCGGATCTCGTCGCCTAGGTGCCGAGACGCACACCAAGATTTACGAAGAAGCCCAACGCATAGTCCGCGACGAGACGATTAATCCGCTCTTGCGCCGCAACTTGGGCTGCGCCGCGCGCAGCGCCCAAGCGTACTACCGTGCGTGCGGGCCGCTGGCCGAGGCGCTGAAGCAACGCTGCGTCGAAGCCGGCATCGCACCGGTGCTCGAGTGCGATCATCCGCATGTCTTCGCCACTCGCCACGCACAGGGCGACGTCGAATATTTCTTCCTGGCCAACGCCAATTCCGACAACGACGAAGTAAAGGAAGGCCGTTTCAACGCAACGCGTCCGGCGCGCGCGAAAGTGGCGCTGCCTCATGCGCAAGGCGCGCTGTACGACGCGGTTCGCGGTGGGCCGGCTTCCGAGTTTACGCCGAACGATGGTAAACTCACGGCCGATCTCCGCTTCGGCACCGGACAGATGCGGGTCTTCGCGCGAACCGCCCGGCCGATTGGCGCCGTCCAGGTTTTTACGCCGCTGGTACGAGCCGGTAACTACGCCTTCGACCACGTCCCGCCAGTGGCTCTGGAACTGCAAGCCGTCGTCCTCGACGACCGCGGTCAGGTTTTAAATGGCGCGATTCCGCTCTCCGTGCGCGTAACCGACCCGCTTGGCGATGTGCGTTTCGACCTGTTCCGCTCTACCGAGCAAGGGGTCCTTCGCATCCAGCTTCCCTTAGGCGTTAACGACGCGTCCGGCACTTGGCGGGTGGCGATCAAAGAGTTGCTAAATCAGAAGGAAGGCGAGCAGACCTTCGTCACCCAGTCGCCGGCGCAGTGCGGTGCGCTGCTGGGCGCCACCCGCCGAGCGGTTTACCTCCCGGCCGACGAGGCCAACATGTTCCGCTTTTTCCGATTGCATAGGAGCGTGGCGCTGGTCGTGGGCAATGCCGAATACCATAAAACGCAAGCCGAGCGGCTCGCGGGAACACTGGCGCGCTGGAACATCGCCTGCACGGTAGTCCCGGCTGCTTCGCTGAAGAAGAAGGAACGAAATGCGGAGATGAAGAAAACATGGCCGGGCGCGCCAGGGCATCCGGATCTCGACATGCCTGGCGAAGCCGCGATTCTCTTCGGAGCGCCGGAAGACGATACGCTGATCGCGGCGATGTGCCCCACCGCCAAAGCGCCCAAAAACTTGGCGCCCTACACTCCCTTGCGGGACTGTTACCCCGGCCGAGGTCGCGGGATGCTAGCGTGGCAGGTCGAGGCCCTAGCCTATTCCAAATACGAAAGTATCGCCTGTATAGCCTACGACGCCGAAGGCATGGCCGAAGCCGTCGGCACACTCTGCGAAATCGCCAACGGCTACCGCGCCGCGACGGATACGATCCTGCCCGGCAAGGCGCTCTTGAAGCCGGCGCATGTGCCTGCATCTCTTGCGCCCGCACTGCGCATCGAACGGCTCGCGGCACTTCCCGACCGCGCCGATTACCTGCAAGCTCTTCCCGACTCGACCTTGCTAGCGGCCTCGTGGAGTGGCTGGATACATAAACTGAAAGCCGATGGCTCGTTTCAGAGCGAACACGTATTGCCCGGCGCGACAGAACCGCTCGTGGCGGCCAACGCCGAAGGCACGGTCTGGGCATCAGCCCAATTCGACCGCTTGACGGTCTTTAAGGATGCGGGCGAAGTGGTTTTCGAGACTCCGTTGCGTTTCCTGGACCCGCGCCTGCGCCAAATCCGTCCGTCTCCAGCCAGTGTCGTGGCCGTCTCGGCCGACGGAAGTTTGATCGCTGCGGGCACCGAATCGGGTCATTTGCGGCTCTGGGCGTCCGACGGCCAGGAACGCTTTGCCTATGGAGGCGCGAACCAGGACGAATACGACAAGTATTCCATAGAGCGTAAGGCGTTCATGGCGGTAAAAGCCGAACGCGACGCGAAACTCAAATTGTATAAAGAAGAAATGGAGGTCTGGATTAAAGCCGACGCCGCCTGGCAGCAGGCTCCCGCCGAAACGCGTGGCGCTCGACCAAAGAAGCCCGCTCCGGTTCCCAAAGGTCCCCAAGCGCCGCGTTTCGATACACCCGAACCGTGCCACCGGTTGATCTTTAGCGCCGACGGCTCACGCCTGCTTGCCAGTTTCGAAAGCTACACGATCGTTGTCGATACGAGATCTGGAAAACTGCTTGCCGAACTGGCCGATACGGCCTGCGCGCGCCCGGATCGCATCGGCGATGAGTTCGTCCTGCTCACGCAAGCCGGCGAACTAGCGCTGCTGACCGCAGACGGCGCCGTAACTTCGACGCTGCGTGTGCTGCCCGAAGGCGAAGGTCAGACCGCCAAACCCGGCCAGCCGCTGCCGGATACGCTGCTGGGCGTTTGGCCCATCGGCGACGGCGCGCTAGTGGCCAGCCATCAGGGGCGCGTCTGGCGCTTCAAAAAGCCGAGCGGCGAAGGTTCGTCGACTCCGCTTTGGGAAGACCGCTACCCCGATCGCTTAGTGAAATTCGTAGCGCCTGGTGCTTCGTGCGCGGCCGTAGCCTATTGGGGCGGTACCGTGCGGCTGCTCGACGGCGGAACCGGAAAGCTACTCGCGTCGCACACTTTCGAGCAGGACGTGGCGGCGTTGGCCGGCACGGGTTCGCGGTGGACCGTTGTCCTGGCGGACGGCCGAGTCTATGCGCTCAGCGCGCCGTGAACCGGCCATTCGGAGGGAGCTTCGCTTGATTTCGCGCGTGCGTCCTAACTGTCGACTCGCCATGATCTTGGGGGCGTTCGCTTCGGCCGCGCTGGCGGGCGCGGAAATGGAGCGCATCGAATCGCTGGAGTCGCCCCAGTTCGACCCTGAGCGTGCGGTACTGCGGGTTGGACGTGACGGACGCATCTGCTTGGCCTCGCCGAAGGAGCTTGAGCAAGGCTACGTGTTGCTTATGGCGCCCGACGGTTCGAATCGTTCCGGTCGCGAACTGGGCGCGTCCTTGCACATGGTCACGTCCAACGCACGCGGGGAATTCGGGGCATGCCACCATTCGTGGCAGAGTTCAGGACTGGCGACCTACGACGCATCAGGCGAGCCGGCGGCGAAGAGTGCCGGAAAGTACACGCAGGTCGAAGCCGGGGAAGCAAGCGGCGACTTTTACTTCCGCAGGGAAGGCGAGATTGTGCGCGTTGCGCCGGACGGGCAGGAAGTGCATGCCTACTCGCCGCCGGGTGCTCTGTGGGGCCAGAAGCCCGCGGCCTTCCGGGTTCACGAAGGTTCCGAAGCGTTTTTCATCCTGGCCCAGGACCGCAAAATTCATTGCGTAAGTTTCGACGGAGCCGAACGCTGGAGCGTTCCCGCGCCCTTTAACCTGCATACCGTACTCGCTCGCTGTGCGTTAGACCTCCCATTCGATGTGGATTCGGATGGCACGCTCTACGTCTACGACCCCAAGACCTGCGCCGTTCAAGTCTATGCCGGCGGCGACGAAATGGGCGGGCCCGAGGCCCGTGGATCGGTCAAACTCCCCGCCGAGCAGCTTGGTCCCAGCCCCGCCGCCGAGAAACAAGGCGTGCTGCAACTCGCCGTCGCGGGCAGCGACCTCCTTGTCTGCCGGCGGGTGCGCACCGACCCCGGCGAACTTTTCCAGCGCTACGAACTGAAATCAGGCAAGCTCCTGCAAACGATTTGTTCACAAACCCTGCGCTTGAAAGCCGAGTACGCCGAGAACGTTTGGCGAGCCGGGCAAAGCATACCCTTTACGATACGCGCGATGCTCGGCGCCAATGCCTGCGCGCCGCAGTGGCGCGTCTACGCAGCGCCCTTCGGTTCCACCGCTTGGCAGGAATTTCCATGGTCCAACGACCGGCTGGAACTTCCGGCCGATGCCAGCGGGCTGTATAGGCTTCGCGTCACTGCTTCCATCTCGCCGCGCCCCTTTTTCACCGCGGGCAAGGACATGCCTGCCGACCTGACCCTGGAAGGCGCCGTCGAGATTCGGCCGCCGCAATCCAACGGTTCGCTCAGCGTGTACACGCCGGCCAATCGCGAAGCCTATGCCCGCGGGGAATCCATTCCCTTCAGAATCCTGGTGCGCGCCGCGGATCCCAAACCGCGCAAGGCAAGCGTGGTTCTGCAAGCCGGCGCGCAAACGCTGCACTCGTGGTCCCTCGATGTGCGGCCCGGCGAGTCGGCGGCGCTCGAACTGCCCTCTGCTTTCACGAGGGTGCTGGCATCGGGGCGTTACGTGCTGTCCGCGCGCGCAGAAGGATTGGCCCCATCCGATCAATACCTCTGGATCGGTCCGGGGCCTTCCCGTCCGGTTTTTCGCACCCTCGATTACCGGGACTACGGAGAGTTTCAGGACCGTAAGTCCGCGGCCCATTTGTGGAACAGCGCCGACGCGGCCGCCGAAGAAGCCGCCGAACAGCGCCGGCTGGGCCGCTCCCTGCTGGTCCAACGCCTGGGCGTGTCGCCCACTTCCGGAGATCCTTTCGTCTGGAAGCACGAGCACCTCGCGCTGCTGGACAGCCTGCGGCAGCGCTTGGCCGCCGACCCCTTGGCTGCCGCGCCTGAAAAAGCAGACCTTGCGCCGCCGCTTGCGCAAGCCTTGTCCCAGTTGGGCGCGCAGGGCGTCGAACACATGTCGATCCTGATGAACAACGATGCCGGCCTGCCGCTCGGCACCGGATACGACAAGCGCAAGCCCGATGAACTGCTGGCTCAACTCAAGGCCGTGACCGCATACGTGAAGGAGTTCCCCGCCTTCCGCGGCTGGACGTGGGCCGCGAACTGGTGGGTCTTTGCCAAACGCGGAGCCAAGGCTGCGCGCACGCCCGAAGAACAGGCGGCCTACAAAGCCGCGCTGGAGCGTGCTCAAACCACCGGCGCCTGGGATCCTGTCCTCGATACGGTCTGCGACGTTCGCCTGAGGTTAGCCGTGGAGGCTCAGGACCTTTTCAACGCCGCGTTGCGCGAACTGGCGCCGAAAGCCGTGACCGCCGTCTCCGGTCCCTTCCGCAACGTGGAGTGCTACCCACCCGTCACTTTTAGCAATGTGGACGAAGTGGACTTGCAGGCGCAGTTCGAGCAGATTTCCCTGCCCTATCATGCGGCCTTCGCGGTCGATTTTTACAAGCGGCCGGGCAAGGACGTGCTCTCCCATCCCGAACTGGGCAACGACCTCGGCACCGGCGATCAATTCCTGCCCAACTCGTTTATGAGCATCGCGCGCGGTTCGAATTCCTCGGGCTTCGCCAGCGGATACGGCTACCGGGAACCCGATCCGCGCACGAATCAAGGTGGCTGCCCAAGCATCCAGCGCGCCTTTTTCCCTCTCATGGAAAGCCTAGGGCCCTGGCTTGCGACGCTGCACGACGACGACCGCGTGGCCATCGTCGCCTCCGCACGCATGCTGAAGACCGACAAGTGGCATCGCCTGACGGGGTTGCACTTCGGACGATTGTTCGAAGCCTGGGTCTCCTGCATGTTTGCGCATCATCCAGCCCGCATCGTTTTCGCGGAGGATGCGAACGCAGATCTGCTGGCGCGATACAAAGCCATCCTGGTGGTCGACCAGCGCTTCGAGTTGGAGCCGGGGTTGGCCGGCGCACTGAAGGCCGCGCAAGCGAAGGGGGTAAAGATCTTCCACGATGCCGGCTGCCTTGAAGCGGCAGTCAAAGGATTCACGCCGCTGGGCTTCGCATTCAATCGGTTCGAAAACGATCCCTCGCCTGCCGGCGACGACGCCGCATATTGGCGCATGCCGCAGTGGGCCAAGACGCATGCCAACGCGCTTCGCAAAGCATTGGCGGGTGCCGTCGAACCCATCGCGGAACTGGACGCGCCCGAAGTATGGGTCACCGCGCGTGCTGCAGGCGATGCGCGCTTTCTGTATGTCGTCAATCACACTCTGCCGCCGCTGCCCCCTGAGCAACTTTGGCGCATGAGTCTCTACCTCACGCACCGGCTACCGTTGACCATCCCGTTGCACACGGATGCGCAGGGCCGAGCGGTCTACGAGCTATTCGCTCAAGATCAGATCCCTGCCAAGGACGGTACACTGCTGGCCGATTTGCGCGGCGTTCCCGGCCGGATTTTCGCGTTGCTCCCGAAACCGATCGGCGGCGTGCTGCTGCGCGGTCCCGAGCGGGCGCGAGCAGGCCAAGCCATCGCCTGGAGCGCCCAAGCCCGTGGGGAAGACGGTGCGCCGTTAAATGCAAGTCTTCCCCTCCTGCTTCGCCTGCTGGACGGCAGCGGTCGGACGATCGAAGAGCGCCCCGCCGTCTCCGGCCAGATGGCCGCACAAGGCGAGTTTACGGTCCCTTGGGGCTTCGAAGGCACATCGGTCACGCTGGAGGCACTCGAGCGCTTCAGCGGCAAAGCCAGCCGGTTGGTGATCGCCGTGGAACCTGCGGCCGATGCGTTTGCGGAACTTCCCGCGGCACCGGCCGCGCGAGACGGATCGCCCGACGCTTCACCGCGGCCCGCTCCCGAAACGGCTTTCGGTCCGCACCTGCGCGACGTGGCTGTTTCCAGCGACGGCGCGACCCTGCTGATCAATGCTTTCAACTGGGATCGCAACGTGTACTTGATGGACGCGGACACCGGCGCCACCAAGGCACAAGTTCGCTTGGGGCATTATTTCGCCTTTGAGCCCCAAGCGCTGGGGCGCGGATTTGCCGTACGCGGTTTCGATTTTAAATCGCCCGAAGGCTATCATTTGTACCTGCTCGGTTCTGACGGTGCGGCCGAGCGGCGTTTCGCGCTCCCCGCGTATCCGAAGCGCTTGCCTTGGCGCCACCTGCCGACGTTGCTGCGCGACCGCATCGACAATTTTGCAACCGCGCCGGACGGTTCTTGGGTCGCCGCCGCGGGCGACTTGGGACTGGCCGTTTGGAACCGAGATGGCGCACTGCTCTGGAGTCAGGAATGGTGGAAGTCCGAACGCCGTGACGTCCGGCTTTTCGCGCCAGACGCCAAACTCCTATTCGTGATCGGCGCTTCCAGACTGGAATCGTACGAGGCATCGAGCGGTAAGCCGCTCCAGCCGCCGCTCGACCTGGGCGGAGTCGGGGAGGTAACGGAGGTTATCGCGACTCCAGACGGCCGTACGCTCGCGTTGGGCGCGCCGGGAAACGGCGGGCAGATTTTGGTGCTTCGCGATCGTCAGATTGTGCTGCGCTACCCGTCGCCCTTCAGCGAAATGGCACTCTCCCCCGATGGCACGGCCTTGGCCGTAACGCGCATGGACAGTCTGCAGTGGGTTGCCATCGAACAAGGGCTGCGCTGGACCTACCGCGGCGATGCCCCGCTGCGCGCTCCTCGCTTCAGCCCCGACGGCGCGCGGCTCGCCTGCGCGACGGATCTCGGCACGCTTTGCGTCATGGAACGAGGTGGCCGTGTACTGCTCGAACGCGACCTAGGCGCCCTGTGCGTTCCTGCCTGGCTGCCCGATGGCGACTTAGTTCTGGCTTCGTGGATGGGTTCCGTCCAGCGCCTGGACGGCGAGTACCGGCCGCGCTGGACCACGAATCTAAAGCCCGACACCATCGACCTTCGCACGCGACTGCTTGATCAGGATCCTACTCCCACGACACGCATCGAAACCTGGACCAACGCAACCCCGTCCAACGCAGGCCTCACGCCCAATCTCCTGGCCGCGTACTCAGTGACCTTAAAATCATCCTGGGGCAAGCCCCTGAACCACGAACCCGAACTGCTCTGGGATGGGAAAGCCGACTCCGCCTCCGATCCATGGGTCGATTACTCGATTCTTTCGCACCAAGCCAAATCCGGCCCGCCGCCGCATATCACCCTGTCCTTCAATCAGGACAAGGTACGCGTGACCGGCATCGCCATGTTCGAAGATCCGGCGCACCCCGCCTCGTGGCTGCGTGACTGCTCGATCGAAGCGTGGGACCTGGAGAAGAGTATCTGGGTGCGCGTGCAGGATTGTCTTTCGAACGCGGCACAGCATACCCATCTCTTCGCCAAGACCGTGGAGACGAATCAGATCAGGCTGGTGTTACCATCTCTGAGTTGCGGAAACATGCGGCTGACCGAGTTGGTGTTGCTCGGCGAGCGCGTCGGGCCCTATACGCCACCGGGCAAGAAACCCAAAAAGCGCGGCAAAAACGCACCGTAATCAGCATGAAATCGGTAGTCCCGAAAATGAAAAAGCCGACGGGTGTAACCCGCCGGCTTTCGGCATAGTGCCCGTGAGTGATAGATGCGTTAGCCGGCGACGACGCGCACGCGAGCAGCCTTCGGACCCTTATCGGACTGGACGGTTTCGAACTCGACCGCCTGGCCCTCTTGGAGGCTCTTGAAACCCTCGCTCTGGACCTCGCTGAAATGAACGAAGAGATCCTTCCCGCCACCATCGGGCGTGATGAATCCGAACCCCTTCTGATCGTTGAACCACTTGACCTTACCGAGAGCCATTGACTGGCCTCCAACTAAATTCTTACGCTTCCTGGCTATCCATCACCACGGACAGATACTAGGCCTGAAGCATCGTTATTGACAATAGGGTACGCGGGGGCCCGACACAAACGATTTTCCAAATATTCGAAGCTGCGAATTTCCGGCTCAAATCTCGATCCGAGGCCCCAAAAAGCCCTGAAAATCGAAGAGAATAGCTTCTTTCAGGGGGCAGCCTTGCCACCCCTTATCCACTGCAGCCCCACGCAGGAGAGGTGCACCCTAACAAACCACGCCTATTCCAGAGACGTCGATGGCCTTTAGACCAAACGGGCACTTTGCGGTCACGCCACGCATCCAACTGCCTCTCCGAAACCGTGCTTAAACTAGCCCGATTTTTTGTTCCTACCAACCTTCAAAAAAACAGTTGGTATGAGAGCCGAAATACGAAATTTACCCCAGACTCAGCAGCCAATTTAGTCCCAAAGCTCCGGTTACGGCCCAGCCTGCGTAGTGCAGCATCGCGGCAACGCGGTTCAAACGTGGATGGCTTGGCCATCGGATCGCGCAAAGGCGATACAGCGCGGCCACGGCTAAGAAGAAATAAAGCAAGGGCCCCATCCGGTGGGATTGAAGAGCGCCAAAGAAATCGCCGTGTGTCAGACGCACGAAAGACCGGCTCAGACCGCAGCCCGGACAATCGAAACCCAGAAGCCGCTGGCTTAAACATAGTGCAGGCATGGTATGCCCTGCGATCGACAGTCCACCGCTCCCGGCTTCGTAACTAAATAGCAATGGAGTCAAAAGTAGAACCAAGCAGAAGCAGAGCATCGTGACATGATCGGCGCGGCCCTCGCCGCCGCCCGAATAGCGCAGCGAAAGGCCCCAGAACGCCGACCGACGCGCAGGGGGAGAATCACCCTGCACGCGCGGCTCGAGCTTTCTCGATGCATCCGTGACAGGCAAAATCCTCTTCTCCGCTCTTCATGCGAACTTTCTTGACGTGGTCCAGGCACGCGCTGGCGCCGCAAACCCGGCACGCCACCAGGCAATCGTGGCAGCGTCCCGCTTCACAGACCGCGCAATGCCCTGCGTGTTCGGAGCAGACCGCTTGCTGGCATGCCGCGCAGCGATAGCCGCATTTGGCACAGACGGAACGCTTGCAGGTCGAACAGGAGACCAGATCGCACTTCAAGCAGGTTAAGCCGCTGCAAACGGGACAGCTCATCACACAATTTTCGCACGCCACGTGCAAATTCGTACACGCCTGCATTTCGCTGGGATCGCCGCGCTTGCCGCAGTTCGCACACGTGTCGCCCACCACCGCCGAACCGTCTTCTCGCCGCCCCGTCGCTTCGCCGACCGACAGAAGCGCGGAAAAGTCCGTCGTGTCCAGCGGCAGACGATCCTTGTTCTCCACGGCCCATTTGGCGGCTTCGCCATTCAGAGGGCTCTTGATGTTATAGGACTGAAAACTCAGCATCTCCGCGATCCGCACGACCAGGTTGGCGAGCGACTCGCCGGCCGCCCAATGGTCGCCGATGCAGATGGCATGCGGCGCGATATTGGGATGAAAGACCGGGGTCAACATGCGGCATTGTGGCGCCATGCGCGGATAGCTGCCCGTCAGCGTAATCTCGATCTGAAACTGATTGCGGATCTGAAAACCGCCGTCGAGACGCTTCTCCATGCCCGTGACCAAATACTCGAGCTGATACTTCTCCGGCGGATTTCCCAGGGTCTTCTTGATGCGGATGCGGGAATCCTTGGTGAAGAAACTGCTGAGCTTGTCGTAATCGGCCTTGAGGCGCCGCAGCCGGACACTCATGGCGTCTCCCTTTCGGTGAAGCTCAGCCAGCGTTCCTGCTCCCCGGCGTCGAGCAATTTCAACAAGGTCATCGTACTGATCGCGAAGCTCAACCCTTCGGCCACCTGCGTATCTTCCGTCAACGTGTTGATTCCCACT
>BTVV01000123.1:0-18245 GCA_045863855.1 Planctomycetota bacterium
AATGATTTCGAGTATATCGTCGAAGCGCGCAAGAAGGATGCCGCTGCGACCCAGGCAGTTGTCGACATGATGGCCTACATCACCGAATCTCCGGACCCCAAATACCGCACGCAGTCCAAAAGCGTCGGCCTGTCGCCCACCAACAATCCCGAAGACTTCCTGGCAGCTCGGCTCAAACTGGCCGCGATCATCAGCGGCAACAAGAGCGCCGGGCCGGAGTTGCAGGGACGCTCAGATCGCTTTGCGCCCTGCCAAGTCCAGGACGACATCACCGGCTACGACTAAGCGAAGTCACAACCAACCACAGAGACAGAATGCGCATAGAAGGCACAAGAGATATCCATCCATCTCTGCGCCTCGACGCCGCGCAGGAATCGTCTGCGGGCATACCGCGTCTTCAATGCAATCTCGAGGGGAGGACGACATGCGTGCAACAAGGGGCCCTGTAGTCTGGTCGCTCTGGCTCTGGGCGGTCCTTGTCACTGGAAGCACCTACGGGGAGGAGCCTGACCTCGGATCGCCCCTGCTGCAGGCCGCCGGCATTAGAGGCGGGTTCGTCGTTTACCTGGGCTGCGCCGATGGAAAGCTCAGCCTCGCCCTGACCCAGCAAGCGACTGTGTCGGTGCAAGGCTGGACGATCGACGGCACGGCCCTAGACAAAGCGCGCGCGAGTATCACCCAGACCGGCGCCTTCAAGCGGATCTCTGTCAATCTCTGGGATGGTAAGGCGCTCCCCTATGCCACTCACTTGGCCAATGCTGTCATCTGTGACCAGACCGAAAAGTTCACGCCGCCACTGCAAGAGGTTCTGCGGGTGCTGGTGCCCAACGGCGTGGGATTGCTGGGTCTCTCGGCATTGCCCGCCGGTCAATCCGAGGAAACGTTGCTGGCCCAGTGGAAAGCCCTGCTGAACGGCGTCGGTATCACTGAGGTGCAGGTCGTGAAGCAGGAGGGGCTGTGGCTGTGCTTCAACAAGCCCAAACCGGCTGAATTTGACGAGTGGCCCTATTGGCGGCGTGCTCCCGACGGCAATAACGTCTCCCAGGATCGTGTTGCTGGCGTGCCCGGCCGGCTCAAGTGGATCGACGGCCCCAGCACCCATGCCCTGGCCATCCGCGACCAGGCGCTGCGCTCCGCCGGTGGACGGCTGTTTGTGGTGGCCGAGGAGTCCGAACCGGCCATTCACGGCCCGGTGCGGCCCAGGCTTTCGGCACGGGACGCGTACAACGGCCTGGTGCTGTGGAAGCGCGAACTGCCGTCCTTTTACACCGACAAACCTGAAGCGAATTTCCCCAATTACCTGTTTCCGGCCAAAGCATTCTTTGCCACAGCCGAGCGCCTCTACGTGGTCCTAGATAAAAACGGCCCGCTCGTCGCCCTGGATGCAGCCAGCGGCAAGAGTGTTCTGGAGTACAAAGAAGGCGGCGCGGCGCGGTTGGCCATGTTGCTGGGTACACTCCTGATCGTATCCGACGGCGGCTGCGTGCGGGCACTGGATGTGAAAACGGGCGCTCTCCTGTGGAAGACCGATATTGCGGTGCGAAGCGCCGAGGAGACACTCGCCGACTGGCTGGCCGACGACGAGCGCATCATCCTCGCCGAAAACAGCGATTGCGTGGCGCTGGAGATAAAGACCGGCAAGCAACTGTGGCGCACCCCGGTGCCCAGTCTCAACGATCTGTGCTTTGTCTGCGAAGGTGTCCTCGGTGTGCGTAACGCCCGGGGCGGCAAGGCCTTGGCATTGTCGGCACAGACCGGCGAGCTGCTGTGGAATTACAGCTACGACTCCACAGAAGGAGGGCGGCGCGGCTGGCGTTTCAGTCCGGACTTCGTATTGGACGGTCTGTACTGGGTTCACGCGCTCCCCAACGCGCAGGAAGCCGCGGCCGGCTTCGCGGCCAGTTTCGTCGGGTTGGACCTGAAAACCGGCGCGGAGAAACGCCGCCTGCCGCATAAGGATGTCAATGGCTCCTGCACCCCCTGGGCCTTCACTCCGAGCGTCTGCCTGATGGGCAAGCGCGACTACCTGAACTTCTCCACCGGCGCCGGAGGCGAGTTCGATCTGACCCGAAACACCTGTGGCATCGGTTTTCTGCTGGGCAACGGACTGCTCTACAACCTGCCGATTGGCTGTCTGTGTGTCACCGCGCTCAGGGGCGTCATGGCTACCGAACCGGCGGAAAGCTTCACCCCGGACCCGCTCGATGACCCAAGGCGCTCTGTCAAAGGAACGGCGTTTGGACAGGTCGCGGCAGATACTGACCCGCCCCGCGGTGAAGCCTGGCCCATCTACCGTTCGGATCCCCAACGCAACGGTTATTCACCGACCGAGGTTCCTAGCGACATCAAGCAACTCTGGCACCTGGATTTCAAGACGGCGATCACCGCCCCGGTGGTCTCCGGCGGCCGTGTATACCTGGCCGCTCGCGACGCCAATCAGGTGCTGGCAGTCGATATCGAATCTCAGCGCACCGTCTGGATCTTCACGGTGGAAGGCTGCGTGGATACGCCACCGACCCTCTATCAGGGGCTGTGTCTATTCGGTACGCGCGCTGGCTGGGTCTATGCGCTTCGCGCTAGTGACGGGGCGTTGGCCTGGAAATTCCGCGCTGCGCCGAAAGAGCACTGGATCATGGCTTACGGACGGCCTGAGTCATCCTGGCCTGTGCACGGCACCGTACTGGTTCATCAGGGGCTTGCGTTTATCGCCGCCGGCCGGCACTCGGACGCCGAAGGCGGCATATGGGTCTACGCTCTGGAGCCTCAGAGCGGCAAGCTGGTGTGGGCGAAGAATCATTGCAGCGGCTGCCCCAGTTACCGAGTGGACTTGGACACGGGTCAGATACTGGATGAGCATGAGGCTTCGTGCAACGCGGATGTGCGTCCGACGGCAAGCGCAGGCGGCGGCCGGGCGCGCGATATCCTGATGGATGACATCCTCGTCGCCGACGGTGATTGCGTGGCGATGCGTTACTGGTGCTTTGACGTCAAGGACGGCCGCAGCGCCTACAAAGGGGGCGCACGATTCACGGTCCTGCGTCCGGGTGCCGGCATGATCATGGAGACTTCTTACGCTCAACATTCATCCGCGGGCGCCTACAGCGGCTGGAATGCCCACGGCGCCTTCGGAGTCATGCTGGTCAGCGATGGCGACAAGGCGGTGTTCGGCTTCACCAATCCCAAACCGCTGGGAGCGGGTATCAAACTCTTTGGTGAACCGGGCAAGTTCAAGAATGCAGTGGCGGGCCTGCGCAGCAAGGCGCTGGCGCTGACCGGGTCCGTGCTGTGGGTCGGCGGTTTCGATGAACGCGTGAAGCCGGGACAAAACCCCTGGGCCGCCTGGGACGGAGAAAACGGTGGGTGTGTAGCCGCCTTTTCAACCCTCGACGGCTTGGAGAAGGCGCGACTGCCGCTGTCCGCCATCCCCGTGTGGGACGGCATGGCCGCCGCGGGCGGCAGGCTTTTTGTTGTCACCAAAGACGGAAAACTGACCTGTTTCGGAAAGTAGAAAGCCATGACCTATACAGCTGGCTGGGGACTATTCCTGCTTGCCACCGACATGCTTGCCGACTGAAGCATGGCTTAAGCTATCTCTGCCCTTAGCAGGTCCGTCAGAGTCTTGGCGGTCTCCGGAACTGTGGCTGCAAGGGTCTTTTGTTCGGCAATGTCCTCGGCCAAGTCATAGAGATCTTTGTCGCCGTCCGGTTCTCCTTGCTCCAACCGCCCACCGGTGACCAGCAGCTTCCACGGGTCATTCGGACTACGACCTGATTTGTGACCACCGGAAAAGGGGCTTGTATGGGGATATGACAAGGGCCCCAGCGCGCTGAAGTAGGTTGCCACAAGATCGGCGCGCCCTTAGCGTTGTAGTCCCCATGAATTGCCTGAGGGACTATGGTCAGCGATGGGCGAGCCTTACAGCGTGCGATCGGCTGGTGCTCGCATCCCCTAATCTACCGCCGCATCTGCCGCCGGGTGGACTGGAATTGGCGGCCGCCTGACGTCACAAGTTCTCTGCTGCGTGAAATGCGGCGGCGCAGCACCCCCTTGGCACTGGTGCCGGTGGCCTACCGCGAGCTGGCGGAACTGGCCGCCAAAGGCGTTCCCGCGCCGCTGGATGACGTTTTTCCGGCCGCTTTCGTCAATCAGCACGCAGCTCTGACTCTCGACCTCTGCCGCCAAAATGGACGACTGCTGGCACTGCCCGACGATGTCCAGATTTTCTGCTTGGCGCTCCGCCTGGACTTGCTTAGGAAGCTGCATCTGCAACCCCCGGCCACTTGGGGGGAATTGGAGACGCTGGCGCGAGTCCTGTGCCAGCGCTTCAAACGACCCATGATCGGTCTGCCCGGCGGCACGGACAGCCATCGACTGGCCTTTGTGCTGTCACTGTTGGGCTCGGCCGGAGCAGACCCCAGCGCTGCACTGGACACGCTGTTGCTCATGCCGGACGCCACTGCGAGGGCCTTTGCCTGGTGCTCGCGTCTTTTGCGCGAAGGGCTGCTACGCTGCGTACAGGTGCCTGCACAGGCCGAGCCGTCTGCTTCCGGGCTGCTGCTCAGCGACGAACTGGTTGGCTACTTTGTCTGGCCGGCACAGATCGCCAACTGGCTGCCCGAGCAGCAGCGGCTGGTGAAGCTCGTTCCCTTTCCGCGAGCTCCGGGTGTCGAGAACCGCTATAGTATTTGCCACGGCCGCGCCTGGATTGTTCCCGCCAACAGCGCTGGGACTGAGGCGGCTTTCGCGACACTGCACGGACTTAAACAGCCCGCCGCAATTCGGAAACTGGAAGCCGCAGGCGGGTACGCATTCCCGGCCTGGATGCCGGCTTGGCATGACCCGCTGGTACTGCGTTCGCGTCCTCTGTACCGCGCGGCAGCCGAGCTGTTTAAAGGGTGTGGCCGCAGTCTGGCGCCGACGGTGGACCACCCCCGCTTCAGGGAATTGCTTGAACTGTTCAATGCAGGCATGCAGGGCGAGCTCAATGCCGATGAATGGCTGCGACGGCTGCCCCAACGCCGCCTGGACGTCTGCGGCAGGATCGTCCGCCGGCGCGAAGTACACCAGGCCATCGCCTACATCGAGCAACACTTGCTGGATATCCACAGCGTCAATCAGATTGCTGCGGCCGTAGAGCTCAGCACCGACCACCTTAATCGTCTGTTCCAGGCCGAACTGCAGTCCAGTTGCGGGGTCTATCTGCGGCGCAGGCGACTTGAGAAGGCCAGGGATTTACTGCTTCATTCCGAGCTATCGATCAAAGAGGTCGCCTGGCGCATGGGCTTTCACGGCGCTGCGTCTTTCTCTCGCGCCTTCAGGCGTCAGTTTGGCCAGTGCCCCTCGTCAGTTCTGCGCCCATCCCATTAGCAGCCCTTCTCGGATCGCATTTGCGGTTTTCGGCAAACTCTTGTCGAAATCTGAACGGCGATGAAACCGCGATTACACGCGCACGTGGCGTATACTGCACTAAGCGAGTGCTTACCTCGCACACAGGAAAACAAAGAGACAGCCATGTTAAGGAACTTATGCGGCGTTGTTATCTGTATCGGACTGGTTATTCAGCTGAGCACCTACCCGCTGATAGCGGCGGAAGGAAAACCCGCGCTGAAGATCGAAGTCGATGGGAACGGAGTGGACAAACGCGCCAGCTTGCGCCTGCGTAAGGGCAGCGTGTTGGCCGTTGCCAAGACTGTTAAGTTCGACTTGTTCCCGGACAAGGATGAGGCGCTCAAGAAACTGGGTACGCTGCGTATCAAGTCCAGCACCACCGACAAAAAGAACGCTGGCACCGAACTGACACTGCAGAAGGGGGCCAACGGTATCGAAGCGGATCTCTATAGCATCAGCAATGCTACGCTCAGCGAAATCACGCTCACGATTGACAGCCTGGACGGCAAGATCGCGGTCTATCTGGACTACTTCCGAACAGTGAAGTGGCGGGCACGACGGGGTTCGAGCATGGCGCTACCCTGACCGCCTAAGCTTGGAGTTGGCGATAGTCCATTGAGGCGTTCGCCCTTGTAGACAACGTAAGGAACGATGACATGAAACAGCTTGGGCAGGTTGCCATTGGCAGCTCTGAGTTGATCGTAACCATCGATCCGGCGCAAGCGGTCTTCGACGTGCGCCAGCGGCGCAGCGGCACACAGTGGTTAATGGATCGCTCAGATCGGCGTGACTTGGTACTGCAGCGGATGGATGGCAAAGAGTTGACCGTCTCGCTGGCCGATGCGCGGGCGCGTCAAGGCGGAGCGCTGTCCCCCAGCGAAGCGCGGCTGGAGTACAGTGACTTTCGTGGACTGGATTCCCCGATCGCTGTGACGGTCAGCTTGAGTGTGGTAGGGCCGGAGCTAAACATTGAGTTGACTGTGCGCGATACGGATCCGCGTTACCGCTTTGATTCGCTGTACTATCCGCGCTCGTTCGTCTTGCCGCCGCGAGAGGCCTACTGGCTATTTCCTTTTCATGGCGGCGCATTGCTCCCCTCGAACCATCGGGTTCAGATCGGTGGGCGTTCAGGCTGGAAGCCGAGCCTGAAGTGTCACGGGGCGGTGCAGAAGCACTCGGGCTTTCTGTGCCTGTGGGAGACGCCTTGGGACATCTACCTCGGCCACCAGAACAGCCCGCGTGAGGGCCCGCGTCTGGTCCCGCGTCTGCTGTCCTCGCTGGGGCGCTTCGGGTACAGCCGCCGGCTGCGCTTTGTGTTTCGTGAAAAGACCAACTACGCGGATCTGATCCGCTCAGTCTACCGCCCCTGGGCGGAGCGGCGCGGCTATGTGCGCACGCTGCAGCAGAAGACGGCCGAAAACCCGCGGGTGCGGGACCTAAGCGGAGGCATGATTCTGCACCAGCTGATCGCCACCGTCGACCGGCGGAATCTCTCACGCAAGGTGGTCAGTTTCCAAACCGCCGGGCAGCTGGCTGAACGCATTATTCGGGAGACCGGTGTGCGCAAAGGCTGCTATCATCTAGATGGCTGGTGCCGGCAAGGGTACGATGCGCTGCACCCGGACGTGTTTCCGCCACTGGCCGAGGCCGGTGGTGAAGCAGGCATGGTCGAACTGTCGCGCCGCGTCCGCCGCCTAGGCCTGCACTTCGGACTGCATGACAACTACTTGCTGTTTTTCCCGGATGCCGAGCGCTACCGGGACTGGCACGCCGTCTGGGGCCCGGACCTGTCCCCGGTGCGCGACCAGTTTCGTGCCGGCGGCATGAACTTCGTCGCCTCTCCACCGGCGGCCCGCGAGTTTTTGATCGCCAACTATCTGTCCGGGCAGAACCTCCTCCGCCGTCGCTGGTCGCCCGCTGGCAAGACCTACTCACTGGGCTTCTGTTACCTGGACCAGTACCTGCTCTCCGGCGGCTCGGTTGAGGAAGACTTTAACCCCGCACATCGCCTGACGCGTGAACAGTTCGGTCTAGGGATGATCGAGAACATCCGCATCATGCGCGAGGACGTGGGCTGTATCACCAGCAGCGAGCACATGTATGACTTCGGTGTGCCGTGGTTCGACGTCAACGGAAATCGCGGCGGACTGATGCCACCGCTGGAGGGCGACGGCTGCATTCCGGCGCCCTTGTGGAACCTGGCTTTCCACGAATGCCTCGTGGTCACTAATTCGACCGACACGCCCGCAGACTTCGCCCTCGCCGGACTGACCGGCGCCTTAATACATTACCGTCACGGCTACAGGGATACTGAGGAAATGCTCAGCAGAACGATCGGCCATATCCAGGCCGCCGCTCCGTTGCGCCGGCTGCATGAGGAAGTGATGTATCGGCCCTGCACGGGCTCGCGCCTGCTGAGCGCCGATGGAATGCGGCAGGAAGCCGACTTCGATGGCATTACGGTCGCAGCGGATTTGGGGCGCGGCAAGCTGGATGTCGAAGGCTCCAAACGCGCCAATGGCCATTTCGACTTCAGCCGGATCGAGTGTTGACAGAGGAGTAAGCAGTGGGAATGAGACAGGTGCAGTCACAGGCCGTACCACCGGTACCGAATGACCTGAACCACGACAGCCGCTTGCTCGCTGACGCGGCGCTCTGGGACGGACTCGATCTGGTCTATGCCCCGTTGCAGAGTGTGCGCACGGCACGGGCGCGGGGTGCTGAAGCTGAAGCGCGCAGCGCGCTGGTGAGCCACTTCCGGCTCAAGCGCACGCCCAAGATCACCAAGTATCGCACGGATCGGCATTGGACAGATTGGCAGGGCGGCCCAAGCCTGCTTCAGCGTGCCAACGCACTGGTGGACTTCAGCGTCTACGAGGGGCATGAGGAACCGATCTGTGTCGGACGCGACGGGCGCATCGACTGGAAGGCCGCCAACCGCCTGAAGCACGAGATCGTGCGTCAGGGCGCCATGGCAACACTGGCTGAAGCGTGGGCACGCACTGGGAAAGCTTGCTATGCCAATGCCCTGCGCGCCTGGATGGAGAGCCATTGGCAACAGCAGCCTTTCGTCTTAGACCCCGCTTTTCACCGCGAGGAGTTTGCGCTGTTCGGTGGCGAGGCCTATCCGCAGCTCAGCAGCTGTTACGTGCTTTTCCAATGGGCGGATATCTTGGACTCGAAGCTGATGCG
Source organism: Planctomycetota bacterium (assembly GCA_045863855.1). Classification (GTDB taxonomy): domain Bacteria; phylum Planctomycetota; class SZUA-567; order H5-PLA8; family H5-PLA8; genus H5-PLA8. Next base: position 8,581 of record BTVV01000123.1, read on the forward strand.
CAGCGCCGGCGCCTTGCCCGACGACTTCTGGTTTGAGTTCATCAAGCGCTTCTGGTTTCTGGCCTACCAGTTCACGCGTTACCTGGGAGCTTCCTGGCGCGCAGACAACCATCACCTGATGGAGCGCGGGACGGCCTGCTATTTCCTGGGTGTGGGCTACCCCGAGTTCAAGCGCGCCAAGGAGATGGAGCAGTATGCGCGGAGGATCGTCCGCCAGCACTTCGATCATAACGTCCTTCCCGACCACACCGGAAGCGAAAGCTGCATGGCTTACCAGTATCGCTGCCTGGTGCGGTACGCGAAGGCCGACTCGGTGGCGCAGGCCAACCGGCGGTCGCTCTTGGGGCGCGCGCGGGAACGCAAACTGAAAGATTGGCTGGACTCTTACGGCCAGCTCTGCGCTCCCGACGGGCGCCTGCCCGACACCGGCGATGGCGGCGGACCCACGCTCCAGTTCATCTGCGAGCAGAGCGGCGCGCTCTACGGTTCTGCTTCGCTCAAAGCCATCGCTTCCGCCCTAGGCTGTGAGGGCCCCGTCAATCCTGCTTTCCAGGCGCAGTGGGATCGCGTTGTGCCGCGCGCGCCACAGCCGATGTCCCGCTTCTTCCCCAATATCGGACATCTGGTTCTGCGCGATGGTTGGCGCCGGGACTCGCATTGGCTGTGGCTGGGAGCGAAAAACGAGGGGCTGTTCGACATTCACACGCACTGGAACACCTTCGACTTCACACTTTGCGCCTTCGGCAGGCGCATCATCGGCAACCCGAACAGCCGAACCTATGGACTGCCCCGCGGCTTGGCACGTGGCTATTACTATTCGATGGACGCGCACAATACCCTAGTGATCGATAACGACACACTCAAATCCCATGCCGCGCTCGCCAACTCCTGGGGCCTGCAGCCGACGCGGATTACGGTCGCCGCCACCTGCCTGAGGTCTGGTGTAGGTTTGGATTACGCCACCTTCCGGCACGATGGTTATCGACCATTGCTACACCGCCGAGACGTGTTCTTTGTCCGCGGGCGCTACCTCATCTTTAGCGACTGCATCAGCATGAACTTCGCAGGATTCAACACCGTCTTCGCAACGGAAGGGGACATTCGGCCTCACCACTACCGCCAACGCCTGCATTTCGAAACCGGCGTTTCGGCTCAGAAACTGGCCGGAGTCGAGGGACTGGACGCACGCGGGAAGGACGGGTGTGGGGCTCTGATCGTGCCAGAACCGTTTGAGAACCTGAGCATTGTTGAAGGTCCCAACCAATACCTGGAGGACCTGAACGTCGAACGCTGGCGTGGCTATCGCATGGCGGATATCACGCGCCAGACGATAGGGGCCTGCTTCTTCTCGACGGTGTACTACCCCCACGATGGTCGCAAGGTGCCTACGCTGCGCGTCACAGCACTGACGCCTAGGCAGACGCCTTTTCGCAACGACCGTTACCACGCCATTCTGATTGACGATGGCGAGTTCCAGGACCTGTGGCTGCTGCAGCGCGACTTGGTGCATCCGCTGGGAGTGGTAATCGGGCGGGACGGGTTGCACCTGCAAACAGACGCTGCGGTCCTGTTTCTCTCGATGAGTAAGAATAAGATCGTGAGCACATTCCGCATCGGCGGCGCAAGCGTGCGCCTCAATGGCCAAACGATCAAGGTGAGCAATTCGAAACTGACCTGGCATATGCGCCCGGCAGAAGGCCACACTCGAAAGCGCAGAGGCTGACGGGTAACTCGGAGAAATAAATGCCCGGCAACAACGTGATTTATGATTGGAGTGCGCGCAAAGATCTCCGCGACTGGAAGTTGGAGGGTCACGGTGAGTTGAAGGTGGCCGATGATGGGGCGCTGCATGTCCGCACGCTCAACCATGGCCCATTGCGCCGGGCCAGCAATGCTTGGTTAAAGGATCTGCAGTTGCCCGAGGCTTTCGAGGTACAGTGGGATTACCGTCACGATCATCTGACAGGCGGGATGACCAACCATGAGGGCGTGATGCTGTTGTTCAACGCCCTCCCCATGGCCTTGCGCACGCTGTGGGAAGATCCGCGACCGTATGCCGTCTACAGCGACATCTTCAGCTATCGCAAAATGGTCTGCTACAGCTACGGCTTCTGCCGCAGTCCTTTCGGCCAGGACAGTCAGCTCCGCAAACTCGGCGGCGCCGTGCCACCTGAAGCTGGTGAATCGCGGCTGGCTGAGCTGGCGGGGAAGAACTTCGATGAGCTGACGGTGCTCAGTAAAGCTTGCGAACCCATACCTGAAGACCAGGGGCGGGAGTATCACACGCATCGAGTGCGGCGCGAGGGGGCTGCGATCCAGGTCTGGTGCGACGACACGCTCTTGCACGACCTGCGCGACACAGGGCAGTATCAGTTCCACAAGGAGCCGCTGCAGGGCGGACATCTGGGCTTTCGAAACTGGGCCGGGTACATCGACGGCTTCTACCGCAACCTGGTGGTGCGCAGGATCGGCTGAGAGCTACGCGGATGCATCCACTCGGACGCGCTTGCGCGCGCCGGTGATGTGTGCGTTAGGCATTGCGGCGATGGTGGTTGTGTACACGAAGTGAGGGTAATTATGCGGTTAAAATGGTATTCGGAAGACCCTGGCGACACCAAGGATGTCACTGTGGTTATGCTAGTGCTTTCCGAAAGCCGATGGCGTGAGATTAAGTCGAAAGTCTCCGATCCAGACCAGTGGTGCGAAACCTATGATCAGTGGCTGGCGACCGAAAGCGCGAATCGAAAGACCTACATGGTAAAGGGGTACACTATCGTGGATTTCTCGTTAAGCCTCGATCAGGCAAAGATTTGGTGCCAAAGTAAAAAGCTTGTTCTCAGTACTAAATCGATCTCCAAATACGTGATCTCTTCATATACACAGAGCTGCCATGGACAACGCGGCGCCTAACTATCGCATGCACCGGAGCGGCGGATTACGCGCTAACGAACGGACCAATGTTAGTATGTCGCCAGTTGTGGGCGCGTCGCGATAAATCCGAAGCGCAAGGAGCTTGCGCGAGAAGCCGTCTTCAAGCGCGGCGACGTAGTAGCGAAAGAGCGGCAGCCAAGGCGCGGGCAGTTCGAAGGTGGTCAGATCGAGATGCCAGACGCGGTTGGGTTCCTGGGGGCGCAACAGGTCATGCGCTCGGACCTTGGGTCCGCTCACGCAATCGGCGGCGGCTGGCGCGGCGGGCCGCTTGGGCTTGGGCTCGCGCAGGATGCGCTGGACCGAGGCTCGGCTGATCTGGACGCCTGCGCGGACCAGTTGGATAGCGATGGAGCGAGTGCCGAAATCCGCTTTGACGCACAGTGTACCTGCCCAATTTCTTGTCGCATTCCTAACCGAATTAGTTTGTCTTGGATGTTCGGCGTTCGCTGGGGTGTCTTGCCGAATTGCCAGAAATTTCCGTGGGGCTCCACGGGGCGGATTCTCGAACTGGCTTCGTAAACCAGGCCCTTTCGATAAGGCATCTTCGAGCCCCCATTTCCGAATTGGCGTCGTAATTGTCACGGGCCGTGTACTTTCCTAAACCGTCCCCCCATTCGATTGGACAGGGGCTAAGAAGCGGGCACCTTAGAGGAGGGGCTCGGCGGCCCCGTACTTTAAGGGGGGTGTACGATGGCGCAGCAGATCCAGGACGATCCGGTGAAGGGGCCGACGCCGCAGCGGTGGACGGCCAAGCGCAAGGCGACCGTTTGCATGGAGATCCTCAAGGGCAAGACGACCGCTGCGGAGGTCGCGCGCATGCACGGACTCACCGTGGCCGACGTCGAAGGCTGGCTGGGGCGCTTCATGCACGGCGCCGAGGAGTTCCTCAAGGCCATACCCAAGGAAGTCGAGGAACGCCACGCGTCCGAGAAAAAGGAACTGTTGGGCAGGATCGGCGATCTTTCCATGCAGGTGGATGTTTTAATAAAAGCGAACGGTTTGCCGAGCAAGGTCTCGCCGGACGAGGACGCTTGAACGCCGTGCGCAACGCGCTGCTCGAGGAAGGACGCGACGTGTCGATGACGAAGCTCTGCCGCTGGCTGGACGTACCGCGCTCGACGGCCTACTACCAGCCTCGGCAACTCGAAGCCCGGCCGCTGGACGAGGCGCTCGCGCTGGTGATCTACGCCGTGATCCAGGAGTTCCCGGCGTTCGGCATCCGGCGCGTGTGGGCGTACCTGCGCTTCCGGCTGAAGTGGGCGGTGAACAAGAAGACCGTCGCGCGGATCATGCGCGCGACAGGCTGGACGATGAAACAACGCCGCGTGGGCGGCCGGCCGCGCACGCAGAGTTGGCGGTCGGTGGCCCAGCGCCCGAACGAACGCTGGGCGACGGACATCGCGCTGGTCTTTTGCGGCGCGCGAGACGGCTGGTGCAGCTTCGTACCGGTGCTGGACTGCTGCACGCGGCAGGTGCTGGGCTGGGAACTGGCGCCGACGGGTCGCGCGAAGACGACCGAGCGCGCGCTGGAATCGGCGCTCTTGTCACGCTTCGGGACGACGCGCGGCGCTCCGGAGGGCCTGACGATCCGGCACGACAACGGGCTGGTCTTCGGATCGCGCCTTTTTCGAGGGGTGGTGCGGGATTACGAATTGCGCCAGGAGTTCATCACGCACTGGAAGCCCCGCTCGTAAACGACCCGCTCGCGGTGAACCACGCCGACGATTTTCAATCAAGTCAAGAGTGAAGCCGGAATGGGGTTCATAGAACGCTTACTAACAAACGAGATTGAAAGCTTCTGCCCAAAACCTCAACACCTGGCTCGAATCCTTCATGCCACGCTCCTGACGCGCGCGCTACTTCCTATACTCCACCATTTTAGCACGCACGACTAACAAACATGACGACCAAGGAGGTCAATGATGGGATGCTTCTGCCGGCGTATTGATAAACAAGCACGCACACGTGCATTTCGAAAGGGTTAATAAGTACAAACTTGAGCTGCTGAACCGGCGGCACTTCGCATTGTACCTGATGAACGCAGGAATCATCGCGTCACCGGGGACCTTCTCATGAACGAGTCGACCGCGCTTCCTTGCACCCAACGCCGCCCAACGGCGCTCTCGCAGGCGTTACGGGCGATTGCCTATCCGGATACAGTGCCGCCGCTCGCACAAAAGTGTCCCGATTTCACGCAAGATGGCTTGGCACTGTGCGACGACCCCCACTACCTGCTGCGGGTCGCCGGGCGAGTAGAGGACCGCGCGCGCGCGTGGGCGTTGGCATACCGCGTCTACTTGGGCAAAGGCTATGCGCGTGAGTCGGAGATGGGCTTGTGGTACGGCCTGCATGACGCATTACCCGATACGGTCACGTTCCTAGTGGATAGGCGGCGCGAAGCAGTCTCTGCGCTGACACTGGTCTTCGATTCTCCCCTGGGTCTTCCGGCGGACGGCTTGTTTGCCCAAGAGATCGATGCCCTGAGGGCGTCGTGCCGGAGGCCGTGCGAACTTGTCAGCTTGGTTTCCACCGAAACCGACCGTTGCCGGGGGTCCGAACTAGTCCGGCAACTTTTCCGCCTAGCGCACCGTGCGGCTGAGCAGGATGCCGACGATTTTCTAATCACGGTGAATCCGCGGCACGCGCCGTTCTACATCAGAAAGCTGCTCTTCGAGCGGATCGGTCCGGACCGCGCGTACGAGAAAGTGAACGGTGCTCCGGCCACGCCGCTGCGTCTGGATCTGCGTACGGCGCGGGAGCGCTATCGTGCAGCCTACGCGGGCCGCCCGGATGGAGACGATCTGTATCACTTTTTCTGTGGCGCGCACGAGCGTCCTATGGCGGCGTGGATCGCCGCGCGACGCCGCCCGCTCGAACCGTACGCGCTGCAGCGCTACTTTGAAACGTTGCGCCCGCTGCTGTCCGAAGCGTCCGAAGTGCACCGCGAGTATTTGCACGCGGTGTACGAGCGCCATGCGATGTCCGGCTCGTAAAAGCGGCCGATTGTCCTGACAGGAGCACGAACCATGATGCCGCAAACAGCGCCCGCCAACCTGCCCACTCGACTCGTCGATACCGCGAGTGCCGCCCGCTAGGATTGGGTTACGGTGCTGAATTCCGGGACTGTGCAGGATCCACTCGCCGCACGCGAGGCTTACGAGCAGTACACGACGGCGCTGGAACGAGTACTGCTCGGCGCGGTCAAACCGCGTGGACGCGCGATGGTTCAGGAAAAGGTGCGCGTCGCCTTACGGCGGCGCATTCCGCTCTGCCCAATCAGCACCGACAGCAATTGGGGCTACGGCTGCGCCTTGCCGGCCTGCGACGGATGCGTGACTGTGGATCTCTCTGGCATGAGAGCATCGAATTCGACGCAGAACTGAGCTTGGCCACGGTAGAGCCGGGCGTCACGCCGGAACAACTGGCCGTGTACCCGAATGGGAGGGCGCGGTGCGCGAGCAGGAGGAACGCGCCGAGCCGAGCCGAATTTCCCCGCGAAGCTACGAAGCGTCACGAAAGCCGTCTTCTACCACCGCCCCGGCGCCAGGATCCCGCGTGGATCCAGCGCCGCCTTCAACTCTCTCGCAACGTCGAAGTAGGTCTCTGATAATTGCGCGATCCGGCGCATAGTCCCCGCGTGTGCGCGGTACGGTGGATACCCCGCTGCCAGCAGCGTCTCCAGTAGTTCCGCTTGGCAGCACCGCGCACGCTCCGTGTCAGCCGCGTCGTCCTTGTCGAAACAGATCGTCATCACAGCGCTCAAAGCCCGCTCGCTCACCATCGAAAGCGTCGACAGGTAATCGAAGCCATGCGTACGGAATATCGGCAGCACCGCCGCATGCAGACGCGCCAGATCTTCGCGAGTGCACGGGATTACCGGTGAGAGCCACAAGAAGCCCGCGCCAAGATCGCGCGGATCGTCGGAGCCTTCCGCTGGCACAGCGCGGCGCGAACGCCACATACCGCCGTTCAGGCACAGGCGCGTTGGTTTCCCGCGCAGCAGGTCAAAGCCCAGTTCCATCTTCTCCAGCGCCCGGCATAGGCTTTGGCCCAGCCCCAGCTTACCCAGACACTTCGCACCCGCGCGTGCCCACCGCAGCCGCCGTTCGTCGAGGAACACCAGCCGCAGGCCTGGCACGCGCCGCAGGGCCTTGCGTACTTCGCCCGCCGCAGCCGCCACTTCCGCCTCGCTCCCATACAAGCCGCCGCTCCCGCACCACGCCCCAATCCCGTGATTATTGCGCAGTTCCGACCGGAGCGCCTCGCACAGCGGCGTATCGCCCCTCATCGCATCCCACGGATAGCGTTCGCTCATCGAGATCATGCGCAGATCGTTGGCAGTATGCACCGGCGAGCGTAGCGTCCCCCGCAAGCGCAGCCTGCGCAGCGCTTCCAGCAGATCCCAAAGCCTAGCGTCGTCGGAGAGCGAGAAGAAAAATGCGCGCAGCGCCTCCGGCTTCGGCTGAAGCCAGACTGTCATACGCGTCACCACGCCGAAGTTCGATTGCGTGAATAGCCCGTCCAGGTATGGCCCCACGCCCCAACGGTACACCGCGGCGCTCCGCGCGCCGCCCAGATGACCGAACCCGGTGCGCAACAGCCGCCCATCGGGCAGAACTGCTTCCAGTCCGCAGACATGCGCGAAGCGATCCCCATGCGGCGTGTGTCCGAAGCCGCGCTCCAGCGTGTTCCCGATCAGGCTCGTGTCCGGACCCGCGCCCGTCGCGTCGGCCATCAGCGCCATGCCCTGGCGTTCCAAGAAGGCCGTGAGTTGCCCCTGCGTTACGCCCGGTTCCACCGTCGCGTAAGCCAGATCCGCATTCACTTCCACGATTCGGTTCATCCGGCTCAGATCGAGCAGCACCTGTCCGTCGCCAGGCGCGCACGCGTCACCGTAGCCCCAGTTCCGCCCGCTGCTGATGGGATAGACCGCGATCCGATGTTCGTACGCAATCCGTAAGACCGCTCGAACCTCCTCCGCGCAGCCCGGCCACACTACCGCCCGAGGCGTCGTGCCTTCGGGCAGCGTCGTGCGCGCCCAATGCTGCCGCGTCGCCGCATCGGCTCGCACATGCTCCTGTCCCAGAAGCGCTTCCAGCGCGCGTATGAAATCGCCGCTTCCCGCCGAGCCGCGGACGCACCGAAGCGCTTGAAGATCGGAAGAGTAAATCAGACCGGTGGGGGCCGCCATGTGTACATCCTCCGCGCGCTGGCCATACGGAGGTTGCTGTAACATGCTTTATGCAGGAATTTTCGGAGAAATGCGCGCCCGATTCAATACACGTCGCCGGCGCTACTCTTCCATCACGTCGGGATGCTTCAAGAACGGCGTGGTTGTCCCTTTGAAAGGTCCGTTCTTCATTCGCTGGATCTCGGTAATTGGATCCCGAACTGCCTTGGGCAGATCGTCCTTACTAAGACGAGTGGTCTTAATGCTTTGGATATCCATTCCCCGCATACCCAGGAAAATGCGCCGCGACGGGAAATTGAGTGTTGTACTGCGGATGCAGTACAGATCACCGTCGACGTACGTAAATACGAAGCAATCGTTGAAAATGAAACGCAAGGTCTGCCAGCGATTCAGCTTCATGCTTAGCGCGTTGGTCCAGTAAGTCTGTGACGGCGGAGTATCCGCCTCAATCCAGAACGCATCCACCCCGCCTTCATAATTGTCCTTACGGTCCAACTTTGGGATTCGAGCCCGCACGTCGATTTTGAAGGCTGCGCGCGGCGCATCCCCCGGCAGACGCAAGATTACGAAATCGCCCTTCTTGATCGGCGTGGCGCGCATGAAGCCCGGCTGATCCTGATCGGGCCGCATCCACGTCCACAGGTCCGGGTTCTTAGGCAGATCCGCCGCCGGTCCTGCGCCGAAATCCCACGTATTCTTGAACGCCGGCTCCTCGATCGGCCGCCTGCTCAACTCCAGGCGGTCGATCGGCCAGCGCACCCAGCCGCCAGGCTCCGCCGACACGAAGAATCGAATCCGCACCATCGGAGTCTCTACGCTGTTTATGCGCTCTTTCGAAATCGCATTCCCGTCCACCGCGCCTGACGGTTGAATTTCCATTCCTCCGCTCAAGCTTAGCGACTCAGGCTGAGAGACCGTCCGCGTCCCAAGCCGCGTGGTCTGCGGCTGCCCAATGACCACGGTATAATCCGTCAGTACGTAGGTGCCGTTGGCCAGCCGCTCGGCCGAGTAACCCGTCCCGTAAACGCGTACCCCCTTCGTGTCGAAGATCTCGAACCCGTACGCGAAGCGCCCCCCACCTTCTGGCGGATAGGCATCCAAGCTTAGGTGCAGCAGTGAGCCCATCGCGAACGGGCGCGAAAACACGAAAGCCTCCGCCGCGGCACCTGGAGCGGCCGCCGCATCGCCCGCCGCTTCAGGCGTTTTTCCGACGAGCGACACCGCTTCGCCCTTCCAAGTCTGTCCCCACGCGCTCAATTCCAGTCGCGACTGTAGCGTCCCCTGCGCCGTGCGTACCGCGCCGCGCGGTTGCCATATCGCCTCACCTGTCACTTCATCCACGCCCCGCGCCGTCCACTCGGCCCCTTCCGAAACTTCCCAGAACGCATCCAGCTTCGGTGACTCGAAATGATCCTGATACACCATGTCCGCCAGCGGCGGTGTTTCCGCCGCCACCGCCACCGCCGCCGGCGTCGTATCCGTCGAACGGTTCGGCATGATCGCCACCAGCGCCACTCCTGCCGCCGCTACAGCAACACAGATT
>BTVV01000124.1:0-18135 GCA_045863855.1 Planctomycetota bacterium
CGAAGTCTTGCGAACCATTTACCCGCCAACCGTACAAGTGCCCCTTTTTGACTCTTGGTGATGCGCACGCAAAAGGGGACCGGTTGAGGGTCCGAATGCGCAAGTAAAAGGGGACCACCGCACGCGTCCGGCTTGGTTAGCTTGAGGATTTTCCTCGGTTGACCAGGGGGGCGAGGAGGTGCTAGCGGTGGAACCGTACGAACGCATCCGGCGGTTGGTGAAGGTCGAAGGGAAGAGCATCCGCGAAGCGGCCGAGAGCTTGGGGCATTCGCGGAAGACGATTCGCAAGGCGCTAGTCGGATTTGGTGACCGCATCCCAAGCCATGAAACGGATTCTGCACCCGCCACTTGCACCTTGTACCCTTCCTTCTATAACGGCTCCACCCCTGGGCGGGATTCTGCATCTCGACATTAAACTTGGCACCGGCCAACGGCGGAGCACGTAAGAATGCCGGAAAAAAAGTCTAGGATAAAGGCTACGCCAGCGAAAAGTGAAAAGCAGGATAATTAAAAGGACTCACCCATGGACCTGCGTTTTCATTGGCAAATGGGAAAGGCCGAAGGCACCTTAGCCAAGGGCCTGCTTGCCGACCTGCGGATGGCTCAGAGCATCGAGATCTGTGTCGCGTGGATTACGGATGGACCCATCCTGGAAGAATTGCGGCGTGCAGGACGGCGTGGGACGGAAATTATCCTTCGTGTGGGCCTGGGTGGGTTTGTGACTGATCCGCGTGCCCTGAAGACGCTTCTCCGAGCCCCCAACACCCAAGTCCGCGTATGGGAAACGAGTCAGGGATCACTTTTCCACCCTAAGGTTTACCTGTGCGAGCAGAAGCGTCAGCGCAGCATCTGGATTGGCTCCAACAACGCCACGCGCTCCGCCTTGGAAGCGAACTGTGAAGCGGCTTCCTGTGTCGCAAATCCAGACCCTGCATTTCTGCTGCAAGTCCGCAGCTTCTTCAGCGAAATAGAGGCTCGCTGTGTGCCCCTTTCCACGGCCATATTGGAACGATACACAAAGAAGTACACCAAAGCCGCAGAGGCTCAACGGCGTGCGGAGGCCGCGGCGCGCGCGCGCCTAAAGACCGTGGCGAAAGCCAAGCGCAGCCAAGTGGGCGGTCACTGGTTCACGATGACGTGGCCCGAATATTTCCGCGCCTTGAAATCACAGAGTCGGGCCACTGGTGAGCATAGGGATCGCGACAAAGACTGGAGTGTCCTGCGTACACCTAAGGACAGCTACCTATCAACCATTGAAGATACGGCGAAGGTATTGCGAAGCAGGGGCCGAAACATCTCTAGGTTCGATTGCCAAAAAATTGTCGGCGACCATGCCTCCAAGGGAGAAGAGTGGTGGGAGTATGGACACCTCGGGACGATGACCGCCAGCGGCAAGACCAAGAATGGCGTCCTAGAGAACACCCGCGGCATGCGCGACCGGATTCTTGACATCTGCCGAGATCGTACGTTTTGGAAGGACCGGGAGTCATCTGTCAGTGGTGTTGCAGCGCTCTGGAAGATCCCGCGTGTCGGCCCTGGTTTGGCCAGCCGCATTGGCGCAATCCTGCGGCCGGATCTGCTGGTCTCAATCAACAACGCAGCGGTCGAACGACTTGCCAAAGAAACCGGCATCCCGGCAGGAAGAATCAGAAGCGATTGGCATGGCTATCGGGAGCTACTCGAGGTCATCTGGCAAGCACCTTGGATGAATGAGACAACCAAGGCCAAGCCAGGCAGTTTGGAGCATCGCTGTTGGAAGGCCCGCTGCGCGCTGATCGACATGTTCGCGTATATGCATGCCCCGGAATTCAAGAGCGGGAGATAACTGCTCTTGACTAAGAGTGATTGCTTCAATATCCGGCAGATTCGCCAACAACTCTTCGACCTCGCGAAGCTACTCGATGACCTGCTCCGGCGTGAATCGACTCCGTGGCATCACAACCCCCTTTCTGAGACCAAGTTAGCGAGTTTCTCTAGCTAAGCCTGGATCAGTTTTTTGGGGGCAGGTCAGGTACGGCTCGGTCTCCGGCACCAGCGCCTTGGCCTGCTCGGGGTTCCCGAACTGCTCGGGCCTGACCTTGGGCAGCGAGCGCCCCTCGAACTCCCACACGTCGGGCTTGGCCTCGCCCTCGTAAAGCGCAGGGAAGAAGCCCTCGTGCGGGACGTTTTCGCCGGGGATGGCCGCTTCCTCGCCTGCGACCCTCAGCAGGCGATGGGCGGGACTGGATTCGAGAATCTCGGCACGCTTGAAGCCTTCTTGGGTGCGCAACCAGGCGATCGACATGAGCGTTATCTCCCTGAACCATAACGGTGTCAGGGGAAAGCCCAGTTGACACCCCAAACTCGAGCGGCACGGAGGAGTTCAGAATGCAAAGTGGACCGATTGCATGTAATGCAAGACGTCCTTCGATCAGCCAAACTAGGTCAGTTCAATTCTTGGCGCGATGGTCAACTCCAAGCTTTGAATAATTCGTCAAATGAGAAAAATCGCTTACTCAACCAGCCTTTCCCCTTTTGAAGGTTATCCTTTTTAATCGGTGGGTTAAAAACCAATCGCGGTTCGCCTAGAAAGAGGATGCTCCTAACCTTCTTATCCTTCCGCCACTCCTCGCGTAGGCTGGAATTAGCGGTTGGCCTCCACCCTTCCAGGAGGACTTTGTTCTGGCGATACCATCTTCGACCTCGCGCGCGCTCTAGCGTGGCACGTAAATTGTCCCATGAGTCCACTACCTCAACATTCTCAAGTTTTGCGATGAAACTGATTCCCTGGCAAATTCCTGGGTGGTCATTCGCGATTCTTGCTCCAAAATGGGGCGCAAAATACATGGACTCTGCGAGCCTACTTCCGCGCTCGAACAGGCATGTGTAGAGTCTCGCGTGCAAGAACAGCTTCAAGGTATTTTCGTTGTTGATCTCGCGGGCGTAGATCTCAACTGGTTCAGTTCGTATCATCCCATGTTCCTCCAAATGTCGCACCAATTCCAAGCAGTAGCCCTTGAATGGCTGTCCGCTTCGATTGCCCACGCTCCGTAATGCTTTTGCAAGCACCTGCCATGAAACGTATCGGACGCTGCGACCTTTTCCCCGAACAACTTGGTCAGGAAGAGCGGACAGGATTACGTGCCAACGGCCCGCATACCTGCTGGCCTGCAAGCTCGAATCGGTCGCACCAATCTTTGCCTCGACCACACACCTGCCCTTGGAAGTTTCGATAACGATGTCTGTCCGCCCGCCATCTTCGGTCGTCTCAAGTTCGACTGAATTTGGCTGGCCATCAAAGCCCAAGAGTTCCCTGAAGGCTTCTAAACGTTGAGCGATGAGAAACCCCAAGTATGCGGTGAGCCTAGTCTCCTTTACCTGGCGCCCAAAAGCGCCAAGTAAAGTTGTTACGGTGGAGCCGCCCCTATAGAGGCAAACTTGCTCAATTTCTTTTGAACGATTATTCATTACCGAAATTGGACGGCTAACCATAGAAACAGTCAAGAGACTTCACGTTCGCACCCTCGGTAACTCCTCCCACCGCGCCGTGAACCTCAGCAAGCGTTGCTCGGACTTCATGTACCAGGGTTTTCTGAAACCCTCGGCCGCTTAACGGACCTGCCCGGTGCCCCGGGAAACAAGGATGGAGATTTCGTGATTGAGCGCACTTATGCGGGGAGGCTGAACTCGCGCTGATGCTGGGGCATAAATCGCCCTTACCGTAGGTCCTGGCGCGGCCAGCGCTATCGTTGAATCAGTCAAAAAGTTCTATAGCCTATTGTCTCAGGTTATGGATACGGATTGACCGGTCGGAATTTTGCGCGTGGGAGGCCCAACATGCCATTTCGAGCCCTGTTGCTGCTTGCCGTCACCCTAGGTGTGCACGTCGTTGCCGGCGAGGCCTCGGATCACCAGGCCGAGATCGAGTGGAAGGTGGCACCTGACGGCTCGCTTCAATTCGTGGCCCCCACTTGGAAGAAGACCGGCTACAAGGTCCAGCCACCCATCCCACCGGCGGTGTCATTGGCGGACATCATCTGGCCGACCGAGCCAATGGAACGCTCGGTCAAGGCCTTCCAGCAGTCGAAGCGCGTCTTCTGGCTGGAGTACTTCGACGGCGTGCAGACGATGCTGCCGCACTTCCTCCACGGCGGCCAAGACCTGGCCAGCCTGTCCGACCCCGAGCGGCACTTCCAGAAGCTCAACCTGGGAGTCACGGACGAGGACTTGATCGCGAGGGCGGGTAAGGAGCCGCAGCCTGGTCTCGCCAAGCAAATGGCCGAGCGCCACCACTTGGACCGCATTTTGGCCGTGCGGCTGTGCGGCATCCGCAAGCTCGCCAAGTCTAAGACTGTATTGAGCTCATTAGCCGCCGCGAAGGATGCGGATCCCCACCTCAGGGAAGCAGCACGGCAATCGCTCGCCCACATCGAAGGCAAGGACTCCAGGATCGCCCCCTCGGGAACGGATGACTTCATCCTGGCGCAGGTTCCATCCGAGTTTGACATCCTGATCGTCTTCCGGCCGGCCCTTGCGCCTTTATGGACTCAATCGTGGCTCGGGGAAAAGCGAAGCAACGAAGAGCTTGAGAGGTTCTGCAAGAAGGACCTGAAGGAGTACGCGGACAATCCCAACAACCTGTGGTTCACCCAGGACATGATGGCTTGCCTTGATATCGGCACGGAATTCTCCTACGAGATCGCCCGCGCCTTCGGGAATGCGCGCTGCGACCGCGGGATGATCGCGCTCAAGGTCGAGATGATGAAGCGAGAGGTGCCGCCGGACCTCGAGATGGCGGGAGGACCAAGTGCGTTTCCCCAGCCCAAGCTGATCGCCCTGGCCCTTGAGGGGGCCTTCCCCAAGGACCGCTGGAAGGAGCACTTGGCGGACTTGAAGCCGGCGGCCTCTGGAGGCTTTCTGGTTTGCCGGAAGGACGATGCCTTGCCCGCGTTCGCGTGGTCCGAGAAGCAGGTTGCCGTGGCGATGAATCCTGTCCTTGGCGCAGGCGTGTCCAAGGAAAGGGAGGTCCAACTCGCTGACCTGCGCAAGGCCGGCATCGGCGCGCCTGCCGCTCTGTTGGTGATGCTGCGCGACCACTCGCTGCTGTCGGATGAGCCACAATTCGCGTTCCTCAAGCCGGCAAGACTGGTCACTCTTTCCCTGGCCACGAGCGCAGAAGCCATGGACCTGGAGGTGGCGTTTCACTGTGGCAAGGCGGAAGACGCGCAGGCGATCGTGAAAGGTTTCGAGCCTCTACTGCGGCAAGCCGCCGAGGGCATTCGACCGCCTCCGGGGCTGGACAAGCTCAAGGTGCTCGGCGACTTGGCCGCCGCGCTCGGGCAGGCCAAGCCCGCGGTGAAGGAAACCAATGCGTCGGTTCTGATCAAGATCCCATGCACGCCTGAGACCCTGATGAACGCTTTCATTGAGATGGGGATTGAGCAGAGGAAGGCGATGATGCGAGAGGCGGGCGAATAGCAGTCGAGTTGCCATGTATGGACGAACGGAGTAGGAAGCAGGGAGTGCATTGTGGCGAACGAGAACGACGGACGCTTCACCATCGGGTCGGCCGAGGAACTCCAGGCTCGCTTCGGCTGGACGGCTGAGAACTGGAATCCGCCAAAGTTCAATCCAGAAGTGATTCCCGAGGGGCTAAGAGATCTCATCCCACTGGCGCAACGGTGGGGGGTCACGTGTGACATTACTCGGCATGACGTGGCGGTAAAGGCCAGCAAGGCCGAGTTATCCCATCTCGCCGCAAGCCTGCGAGGTCGCCACCACGAGATTGAGGACTGGCTGAATACCGCTGAGGATGAAGAATCCGAAGAGGAACGCGCGGCCTTCCAGGCGATGATTGTGCTTGAGATGGAAGAGTGCGATGGCCCCGGATTGAAGGGGTTAATCGACTGGGCGATTCGGTGGTACAAGGACGCCCCATCCCCCAACCGCTTGCACAGGCTGAAGGCAGCTTATCAGGAGGTGCGCGGCTGGAAGTTCAACGAGGATTATCGGGACGCACTCTCGGAAGCACTTGCCCTGATTAAGCGCGCCTCCCAGTAGCGCATCCGCGATCAGCGGACGCGACCTCGTCGAGGAACAAGATGCAGGAGCACATAGAGGCGATTCGCTTGATCGACCGGTAAGCCCGGCGCTCGCGGACAAGCTCGCCATTTACGATCCCCTAGTCGTAGTTCTCCCTATCGCCGAGGCGGCTGTAGTCGTACTCGGCCTCCTCCGGCGGGGCCTCGATGGGAACCTGCTGCACCAGCATGGGGAACCCCAGGGCGCCGAGGTAGTCCAGCGGCTCGCACAGGCCCGGCTCGCTGGCGCTCAGGACGACGTGTCGGGCGCCGTTGTTTGCCAGCAAGACTCTCGCCCGTTCGATGACCCGGTCATGGACCTCCTCGGCTGGCAGGCCTTCCGGCAGGTCCAGCTCGACGCGGACGGGAAAGACGGAGACGGCGGCGGTGACCTTCATGTGTTCAATGCTCCTTTCCATTCTCGGCGCGATCATACGGGGCGAGGATCGACGCCATCAGCCAGTTATGCGGGCGCGCCTTGGTTCTCCGGGACCATTTTCAATTCCCCGACCAGGTACTCCAGCATGGGCACGAAACTCTCCGAGCCCACGTGGCAGACGGCATCTTCGCCGCCCAGTGGCTGGCCGTTCACCAGCACGCACCCGCGAACTCCGGGACCGACGCAGGTTGGCCCGAATCCCAGGTATTCGTAGTACGCCCAGCGCACGTAGGGACCGCTAGGGTCTCCCAGGGTTCCGGACTCAATGCAGCAGGGGACCGATTTCGGGCCATGTTCCCGACCGCGCCGGGTCCGCTCGACGTCCCCCGGGGTGATGTCGGCGACGGGTTCCTCGTCAAAGGCGAAGGGGACGCCGTGGCGCGCCGCGATTTCTGCGACGATTTGACGATCGTCCTGGGGCGCTGAGTCCTCCAAGTCGCCCCGCTCCTCGACCGTGGCCGGTGAGCCGCCGGCAGAAGCCTGATCGTCGGTCACGTCTGCCCGGAGGTACTCCGTGTACACATCGTCAGGATCGCCGTAACGCTCCTCGTACCACTCCTCGGTGTAATCTTCGGATTCCCAACTCACGAACTTTGACATTGGCTCGCTCCTTTCGCTCCCCTTCGCCATGGAATCGCATCATACAGATTCGCCCAGCCGATCATCCGGTTGCGCCGGTCATTCCCTGACTTGCCTTCCTGCGATCCCGCCGCTCCCGCGCCGCCCTTATCTCCGGCTCCCGCTCGCGGACGAACCTCAGGACGCGATCGAGGTCGTACTCGCACGTGCGGCCCCGCGGTTGGTAGGGGTTGTAGCCGTGCTCGTCCGGCGGGCCGAGATCCTCGATCATCTTGGGCGTCAGGCCGTAGTCCTTGAGCTGGCTCTTGTAGACGCGCATTTTCGGTGTCCTTCCCTGGGTTCCTGACGCTGCTTCATTTCGGCAATCACCACATGTGTTCGCCAACTACTCTTATACAGGGAGGCGCGAGGACCTCGTCTTGGGCCGAGAGCACATGGAGATTCAGGCTTGGTCTTGCGGGTCGATCTTCCGGTTGGGCTCTGGCTGCCCGGTCACGCGCCCACGCGATTAGGTTGACCTCTTCCCGGTGCTTTGTTACTTCTTCCAGTTCCAATGGATGCAAGCATGGACCGGCCCTCCACGCCCTTGAGCCCCTTGCCCTATCAGGGGGACATGGTGTCCTACCTGCGGACCCGCGAGAAGGCCGTGTGGGCCTGGTACGCGGAGGACAAGCAGCAGTCCGCCTATGCGGACGCGGTTCGCCTGGAGCTCCTGAAGAAGACCTACCGGCTGGACCGCCAGGCGCACGGCACGCTCTACGCGCGGGGCGACGAGGCCGCGCGGAAGCTCGGCGTGGACGTGCCCCTGACCTTCTATCAGGCGCAGCAGGACCATAACGCCATCAACGCGGCCATCTGCTGCCTGCCCGGCGAGGCCCACATCCTGCTGATGGGCCCGATCCTTGAGGTCCTGTCCGAGCCGGAGACGGACGCCCTGCTCGGCCACGAGCTGGGGCACTACAAGCTTCGCGAGCACGAGGGTGGCCAGCCGGCCGTCGCGGATCGCATCCTGGACGCGGTCGCCGCCGATTCCCGAGCCGAGCCCAGCCACGTCTGGAGCGCATTGCGGTTCAGGCAGTACGCGGAGATCTTCGCCGACCGGTGCTCCTACGCGGTCAGCGGGGACCTGAAGGCGGTCGTGGGCTGCCTGGTCAAGACGAGCACAGGCTCCAGGGACGTGAACGCGGAGTCCTACCTGGCGCAGGCCGAGGAGATATTCTCCAAGGGCGGCGTGGTGACCGAGGGCATCGTCCACCCCGAGACCTTCATTCGAACGCGAGCGCTTTCTCTCTGGGTCGGGGGAGCGCCGGATGCCGACGCGCGGATACGGGAGATGATCGAGGGTCCCACCAACCTTGAAAAGCTCGACCTGCTGGGACAGCAGGCCCTGGTGGCCTTGACGCGCCGGCTGATCGACGCGCTCCTCTCGAAGCGATGGATTCAATCCGATCCGGTCCTCGCACATGCTCGACTGCTGTTTCACGACTACACGCCGCCCTCGGCGGCAGCCGAGGACGAGGCCCTCTGGGGCGAGCTGGGACTCCTCGACAAGAGCGCGCGGGACTACTTCTGCTACATCCTGCTCGACTTCGCCTCCGTCGATACCAGCCTGGAAGACCTGCCCTTGGCCCGCGCCCTGGAGCTCGCCGAGAAGGCGGGGCTGCGCGAGCGCGTGGAGGAACTCGCCAATCGCGAGCTTCGGATCAGCAAGAAGATGCTCGCGAGCCTGAAGAAGGACGGCCCCGACATGCTGACGAGGGCCGAGACCGCGTGACCACCTCTAGGCCGACCGAGGCACCAGCCGGCGACGCGCTGCACGCGTACCTGAAGGCTCGCGCGGGGGGAGACCCGCCCGCTACCGACGAGATCCTGGGAACGCTCCTGCCGCTCTTCCGCCAGGTCATGGCCGCGCACAACCAGGGACACGTCGCGCCGCTCGCGGGCCTGGATGACCTCCTGGTCACGAACGACACGTGCTGGTTCAACGAGCAGGCACGCCTCAAGCCCGCCCTCAACCTGGATGCCTTGCGCCGGATCGAGCGCGTCGAAAGCCGCGCCCTGCACATCGCGGGTTACCAGGACATCCGCGAGGAGGACGACGGCTCGCGCAAGGTCCGTAACCTTCTCGTGTCCAAGCGAGGGGATGCCATCGTCCGCCCGGTTTTTCTGCCCGGCTACGTCTCGTGGGAGCACGAGGTCGAGCACCACGACCAGCTAACCGACATTTTCTCGCTAGGGCTGATCGCCGCGAGCTTGGCCTGCGGCTTCGACTTCGCCGAGGAGGAGGATCTGGAGCGCTTCGTCGATCTTCGGGTCAACCTGTTCCAGGTGAATCCCCGCCTGCACCAAGTCGTGGCAAAGGCCATTTCCGGCATGACGGAGATTCGCAGGCACGATCGCGTGCCCGACCTGAATGGCCTGATCGAGACCCTGACGAATTACCGCCACCAGGTGGCGATGCCGGACCTCGACTTCCACAGGATCGCCGGGTTCAAGGAGGCCACGCACCTCGACCGCAGCAAGATCATCCAGCAGCGCCTGCGCGACCGGCTCTTCGACATCTCCAGGCGCAACCGGCTGCTCTATTTCCGGCCGACCTTGCAGATGCTCAACCTGACCGTCGCCTCCGTGCCGTTGATGCTCGACCACAAGCACATCAAGCCGGACGCCCTGTGCACCTGGCAGGGCGAGTTCGCCGGGACGATCTCGGAGGGCGGCACTGTCCACCTGGGCAAGTACCTGCGGTTCGAGGACGCCCCGTACCTGCCCAGCGTGCTGGACCAGATCCGGAACCAGGAGGCGCGGGACAGGAACGAGTACGGGTTCAGCCAGTTGCGCCTGGTCCTCGCGTTCCTACGCTGGCACAACCTGAAGGAGGCGAAGGAGGAGCGGATCACCTCGCCGCTGGTGCTGCTGCCGGTGGCCCTGGAGCGACAGAAGGGCGTGCGCGACAGCTACAAGATCACGCCTCATTCGACGGAGGCCGAGGTCAACCCTGTCCTGCGTTACCACCTCAAGCAGCTCTACGGGCTACAGTTGCCGGAGATCATCGACCTGTCGCAGGCGAGCCTCGACTCGTTCTTCGAGATCCTCCAGTCCCAGATTCACGCCAGCGAGCCGGGCATCACGCTCCGGAGGCTGGATCGCCCGCAGGTGAAACTCGTCCACGAGCGCGCACGGGCCCGGGTGGAGGTCTTCCGCAGGAGGGCGCGCCTGACCGGTAAGGGCGTGCGGTCCCTTGACGGCATCGACTACTCCTACTCGCGGGACAACTTCCAGCCTCTTGGCCTCCAACTGTTCCTGAAGCGCGTCCGTCCCAGTCCGTTGCCGCAGCAGGACGTGGCCGGCGAGGCCCCCAGGCCCAGGCTGTTGCACATCCAGCCCGAGTCGCCGCCTTCGGGCGCCATGCGCGAGCGGGACATGTACGTGCTCCAGGAGGAGCGCGAGAGCAACCCCTACGTCTGGGACTTCGACCTCTGCAACCTGACGCTGGGGAACTTCAACTACCGCAAGATGTCGCTGGTGCGCGACTACAACACGCTCCTGGAAGGCGACTTCCCCAACCCGGCCTTCGACGCGACCTTCTCGCTCCAACCCAGGAAGACCGAGCCGACGGGGAATGCCGTCCTCCCGCACGAAGACGCGTACCAGATCGTCCACAGCGACCCGACGCAGACGACCGCCGTGGCGCGCGCCCGGACCGGGGCCAGCTTCATCATCCAGGGGCCTCCCGGAACGGGGAAGTCGCAGACCATCACCAACCTGATCGCGGACTACGTGGCGCGGGGCAAGCGCGTGCTCTTCGTCTGCGAGAAGCGCGCGGCGATCGACGTCGTTTACCACCGGCTCAAGCAGCGCGGCATGGACAGGCTCTGCTGCCTCATCCACGACTCGCAGGCGGACAAGAAGGCCTTCATCCTCGACTTGAAGCAGACCTACGAGAAGTACCTGGCCGAAGCCAGTGCCCTGAGGGTAGTGAGGGAGGAGCGTGAGCAGGTCGTCAAGCACCTGAGGTTCGAACTGGACGCCCTGGAGCGATTCTCGACGGCAATGGGCCATGCGGACCCGCGGGACGGCGTGCCCCTGCGATTCGTCTACAACCGGCTCATCGAGCTCTCGGACCGGCTCCCCGAGGTGACCGACGCGGACGCCGAGCGGCTTCCCGGGTACGCGGCGTGGGGCAAGTTCGACAAGAGCGTCCGCTCCCTGTCCCGCATCCTTAAGGAGGCGTCCGGGGAGGAGGTCTTCGGGAACCACGCCCTGCGCGACCTGGCCATGCCGATGATCCAGGCCGATCGACCCATCGAGGCCATCACCAGGAGCATCGACGAGCTGGGACCGCTCCTGGACGAACTCCATGGGAAGCTGGGATCGTGCGGCCTGCCGGGCGAGACCCTTCCCTCGCTGGAGGCGGTCCTGGAGGTCGTGGGGTACGCGGAGCGGCTCAAGCTCCTCTGCGACACCGGCCAAGGCAACCTGCTGAACGCCCGGGACCCCGCCGTGCAGCGGCTCCACGCGGCCGTCTCGGACATTCGTGGGCTGAGCGGCCGGCTCGACAAGGCTGCCCAGAAGACCACGCACTGGCGCGAGAAGATCCCGCCGGATGACCTGCAAGCCGTCCTGGATCAGGCGCGCGACCTCGAAGGCTCCATCTTCAGGTTCCTCCTGCCCTCGTTCTGGAAGCTCCGAGGGATCTTGAAGTCGCGTTACGACTTCCCGGCGCATGTCGTCGCGCCGGCCTGGAGCAGAATCCTGGCCGATCTCAAGGCGGAGTACGACGCGCGGGACGCCCACGACGAGGCCCTCGGGAAGGCGCGGGCCCAATTCAAGACGGACGACCTGGAAAGTCTGGCCTCTCTCGTCGAGGAACTGCACGCCGCCGAGCCGATGCTCAAGCCCGCGATGCGTGCCCTGCGCGAGCGTGTGCTTTCCAACGCGGTCACCGCCCAGGAACTCGCCGCCATCCTCGGCGCGGGCCCCGTCGCGAAGGCCATGGGCCAGATCCTTGGCCATTTGCTCGTCGACCATGACAAGAAGAAGCTCGCTCGCCTGGCGGACGAGCTGGCGGCCATGCGCGAGGCATTGCCGGTCCTGCCGGAGATCCTGCCCGTCCTCACGGACTTGCTGACTGCTCCCCCCGATCTGTACCGGGCGCTTCGCGAGCGGCCCTGGACCCCGGACGAGCTGGAGGCCGGCATCCTGCTCGCGGCGCTCTTGCGCGCTTACCGGCGCGACCGCTCCCTGCCCAGGACCGACGGCCGCGTCCTGTCGCAGCACGTCGAGCGGATTCGGGATCATCACAACGCGTGGATGGGACTGAACTCCAGGCTGATCCTCGAAGGGGTCCACGAGCACTTCGTGACCAAGGCCAACCTGACGAGCTTGCCCGCCGCGCAACTGACGACCGAGCAGAAGGAGCTGAAGAAGGTCTACTCCAAGGGGCGGCGCGAGCTGGAGCACGAGTTCGGGAAGGTTATGCGCTACCGCTCCATCCGGGACCTGTCAGACGACGAGACCGGCGTGCTCGTTGCTGACCTCAAGCCGATCTGGCTGATGAGCCCCTTGAGCGTCTCGGATACCCTGCCCCTGACGGGGACGAGCTTCGACGTGGTCATCTTCGACGAGGCCAGCCAGATCCCCCTTGAGGAGGCTGTCCCCGCGCTCTACCGCGCCCCGCAGATCATCGTCGTGGGCGACGAGAAGCAGCTCCCGCCGACCGACTTCTTCTCGTCCAAGGGCGAGGAGGCGGAAGAGGAACCCGGCGCCGACGAGCTGCCGGACGCGCTTGGCTATGAGTTGTCCAGCGACAGCTTCCTCTCCCAGTCGGCCGAGAACCTGCCCGCGACCATGCTGTGCTGGCACTACCGCAGCCGGTCCGAGTCGCTGATCAGCTTCTCGAACTCCGCGTTCTACAGCCGCAAGCTCCTGACGGTCCCGGACGTGGCCCTCCAGACCGCGACCCAGCCCATCTTGGCGGCCTCGGCGACGGCGGGTGACCAGCACATGAGCCACGTGCTTGATCGCCCGCTGAGTTTCCATTTCATGCCCAACGGGGTGTATCGGGACCGTCGCAACGCGGGCGAGGCCGAGTACATCGCCCGGGTCGTGCGGGGACTCCTGAAGGAGAAGGTCGGCCTGAGCATCGGCATCGTGGCGTTCTCGGAGGCGCAGCAGGGCGAGATCGAGGGGGCCATGAACTCCCTGGCGGGCCAGGATTCCGAGTTCGACGAGTTGCTCCAGGCCGAGATGGAGCGTGAGGAGGACGACCAGTTCTGCGGGCTGTTCGTGAAGAACCTGGAGAACGTGCAGGGCGACGAGCGCGACATCATCATCATGAGCGTCTGCTATGGCCACGACGCGAACGGCAAGATGCTCATGAACTTCGGGCCCATCAATAAGCGCGGCGGCGAGAAGAGGCTGAACGTGGTCTTCTCCCGAGCCCGCCGGCACATGGCGCTGGTCTCCTCGATCAAGCACACGGACATCACCAACGACTACAACGACGGCGCGAGCTGCCTGAAGCGCTACCTGGCCTACGCCGAGGCGCTCTCGGGCGGACAGGCTGACCTGGCCCGCCGGATTCTGGGAACCTTTTCGACTGGTGCGGAGACGGACGGCAGGGACGCCACCCAGCAAGGACTCGTGAGCGCCTTAGCAGCCGCGCTGCGAGAACGCGGGTACGTGGTTGACCTGAGCGTGGGCGACTCGGACTTCCGATGCGACGTCGCGATACGCAGGCCCGAGGATGATCGCTATCGACTGGGAATTCTCATCGAGCGCGCCAATAGTGCTCCTCAGGAGAATGTACTGGAGGAATGCGTCCTTCGCCCAGCCGTCTTGGGCGCGTTTGATTGGCAAGTTCTGCGGGTCTTGGCAAAGGACTGGCACCATGACCGGGACTCCGTGTTGGCTGGCATCGAACGAACCCTGTCGGCTTCAGTGCCCCTAAGGTAAGGATCACCCCATGTCCTCCTTCGCCTCCGCCCTCAAATCCGAAATCTCCCGCATCGCCCGCAAGGAATCGCGCGCCCAAGCCGCCCCGCTCCACCGCGCCTCGACCCAGTACCGCCGCGACGTAGCCGCCCTGAAGCGCCAGGTAGCGCGCCTGACCAAACAGGTCGCGTTCCTGGAAGGCCAGGAGCGTAGCCGTGTCGCCCAGCCCGTCGTAGCCGCCGATACTAAGGCCCGATTCAGTCCCATGTGGCTCAAGAAACATCGCGCCAAACTGGATCTCTCGGCCGAGCAGTACGCCAAGCTCGCCGGCGCCTCAGCGCAATCGGTCTACTTCTGGGAGTTGGGCAAGACGAAGCCCCGGGCATCGCAGGTGGCGGCGCTGGCGGCCTTGAGGGGCCTGGGCAAGCGCGAGGCGTTGGAGCGGCTACGGGTGCTGGAGGGGGCGTGATGGCGAAGAAGGGCAAGCGCGGCCGTAAGGCGATCTTTACGGGTGAGCAGAAGCGCGTCTTGGGGCGGCTAATAAGGGCGGCTTTAAAGGCTCAGTTGAGGCGGGTGGTGAAGGGCTTGTAGCGGAATGCCCGCCCCGATCCAAAGAACGCCGATTGCCTCGCCGAGATCTTCCGACGCCAATTCGGTAACGGACCGTACCCTTCGTACCAAACGAGCCGCCCGAACCAACAAGGAGCCCGCATGCCCCCGCCCAATATCCTGTGGATTTACTGCGACGA
This sequence comes from Planctomycetota bacterium, assembly GCA_045863855.1. Lineage (GTDB taxonomy): Bacteria > Planctomycetota > SZUA-567 > H5-PLA8 > H5-PLA8 > H5-PLA8. Next base: position 14,760 of record BTVV01000124.1, read on the forward strand.
ACTGCGCGACGACGCGCTGGGCTGCTACGGCAACCGCCACTTTGCGCCGCGCACCCCGCACCTGGATTCGCTGGCCGCCGGCGGCATGCGCTTCACCCGCAGCTACTGCCCGTCGCCCGTCTGCGCCGCCAGCCGAATGGCCGTGCTGACGGCGCTGCCGCCCGAAGCCACGGCCACGTACCATAACGAATGCGCCTGGGGCAAGTTCACCCTCGACCCCGTGCCCAAAACCTTCACCGAAGTCTTTGCCGAACACGGCTACGCGACGGCCAACTTCGGCAAGATTCATTACCCCAAGCAGCTCAAACCGTGGCAGCATTGCGACACCACCGGCGGCGACATGGCCTCCATCAAGAAGCTGATGGCCGCGCACGACCCCGATGCGATCATCGACATTCCCGGCGTGGGCAGCACCATTGGCGGGCGCTTCCCACCCGACACGGCCTATCCTGCCGCCCGCGTAGCCGATAACACGATTCAATTCCTCCGCGCGCACCGCGGCAGGCCCTTCCTGGCCCGTGCGTCCATTTTGCAGCCGCACACGCCCGTCGGCGCACCGCCGCCCTACGAAACCATGTACGCCGGCGAAGCCTTTCCGCGCACGCTGGACACCGCCGACCGCACGCCCAGCGCCTTCATCCGCATCCTGGCCGAAGCCCAGGCCGCGCACCGCCTGACGCCCGAACAGATATTCCTGACGCAGCAATACTACTACGGCCTGGTGAGCTGGATTGACGCCGAAGTCGGACGCATGCTGGCCTGCCTGGACGAGAACGGCCTGCGCGACAACACGCTGGTGGTCTTCACCGCCGACCACGGCGCACAACTGGGCGAAGCGGGGCTGTACGCCAAGCTGACCTTCGAACCGGCCTCGCACCGCGTGCCGCTCATCCTGGCCGGGCCGGGCGTCGAACGCGGCACGGTGCGCGACGACCTGGCCAGCGGCATCGACCTGGCGCGCACGCTGTTAGGCGCCGCGAACCTGCCGGCGCTGGAAAGTTTTGGCGGGCGCAACCTGTTGGGCGATCCCGAACCCGAAGCCGTCTACGCCACCATCGGCTACGGCATGCCCGGCAGCCGCGCGTTCTCGAACCTGGGGGCCGGGGCTTATGAAGGCGGCCGCGGCTGGCCGCGCCGCACCTGCGTGCGCACGCGGCAGTACCGGCTGGACGCCAACGTGCGAATGGACGGCGAAGGGGTGGGCGAGGCCGATCGGGATTACTTCCTGGCCGACACCCTGGCCGATCCCGATGAACGCCACAACCTGGCTGGGCGGCCCGAACACGCCGGGGCGTTGAAGAAGCTGGCGGCGTTGCTGGACCGGCACGTGGCCGGCGCGAAGGAAGTGCCGCTGGAGGTGCTTACGAAGTAGTGACGGAGGGCATTAAAGGCGTCGCGCGGTTAAGGGGGTTGTAGCGGAATGGCCGCCCCGATCCGAAGAACGCCGAACGCCTCGCCGAGATCTTTCGGCGCCAATTCGGCAACGGGCCAGCTTGAACCTACGATCCGATCTTGGGAATCAAAGACCGCCATGCTCTCTCAGCGGAAAGTTCCGACGCCAATTCGGGAATGGGGGCTCGAAAAGGCGTTATCGAAAGGGCCTGGTTTACGATGCCAAATTGGGAATCCGCCCAGGGAGCGCCACGGAAATTTCTGGCAATTCGGTAAAACACCCCAGCGAACGCCGAACATCCAGTGAAAACTAATTTGGGAAAAAGTTCGATCAGAATTTAGTCGGGTACACATTACGGCGGTGACCCAACCTGATCAAGCTCGACATCCGCGTCATGCGGACCGTGCGGCTGATCGCGTAGCACGCTTAAACCTAAAGCTCGATATATTCATTATATAGAATACTGCCACATTGACTACCGCAACAAATATAATGTTAGTCGCAACAAAATGCCACGACCAACATTTACTTGTTCCCCCCCATACGCTCGGTAGCCCATGCCGCTCTATTTGCATTTCCCCAGTCATGCTTACATACTCGTACATAATCATGGGCCAGCCGGCTTTAATAGTAACAATCGCCACGTTATCTGGGTCGTGTTCAATAATATCAACGCTACTGCTCGGCATAAGATTTAAGCCCATTATGACTCCCGTCAACAGAACGCAAATAATATACGCGACCAAGGATATTCTCATACTCATCCACCAGTCCATTTCGCTTTATCACACAGTTCTTTCAGCATTACCTCCTCGCCCTTCTTGTTCTTGATTTTCGAGCCTCCATCCTCTTTTGATGGCCTCAGGTTGCTTGGAACCTTAGCAGTTCCTTTCCGCAGACCGCCTTCACCAACACTCCAATCCAGCTCGTAACCCCACTTCATCGCCCCCAGAAACTTTCGAGGCTCATAGCAACAAAACACCGTATAGAACTCAGTTCGGACCACGTAATGAGGATTGGTTCTTCCAAGTCCCTCTCTCACTCGCTTCCAATTTGCATACTCCCTATAGCCGGGCGCGTCTTCAACAAAAGGAGTCTTTCCTGCTTGGCCTGGTGCAGCCGAAGCCTCATCTTCTTTTTTCTTTCTCACATTAGTATACCAATATCCATCTCTTGGGTTTTTGTCCAAATCCCACTCTCCCCACTTGAACTCTCCACCTTCCTCGGTTTGTGTGCCTTCTCTAAAAAATTGCACCACTTCAACATTCTCGCACCCGCATTCCTTCACTTGCATCTCAACTACCAACCCGGCCCCGATGCCAAGATCTTCTCCTTTCGGTTCTCTTGCCTCCCGAAGAGTAATATCAACCGTTACAGTGACCTCTCCAAGTTCAACGTCAATGGGATCCCCAAATGGATCAGTAAATACAAGAGGCATACCAAACTGATATTGATAGAAACTCGGGTCTAAATACTCATTCAACCACCTCCCCACAAACCTCCCCAACTCCGCCGAGTAATACCGGTTCTTGTAGTACATCAGGCCCGTCTCGGCATCCAAGCGCTGCCCCGTGTAGAACCACGGGTTCCCAATCGCCGAAGTCGACGCCGTCACGTCATCGCCCGTAAACCACGTCGCGTCCGTCCCCGCCCCCGTGATGATCGTCGGCTTACCGTACGCGTCGTAGCTCTTCACGGCCTCGACGATGTTCCCCGAGGCGTTCGTGATCGCGTGGACGGAGTAGAGGTGGTTGGAATGGTAGTAATACTTGGTTCCGGCCGAATTGCGCATCATCAGGACTTCATCGAGGTAGGTCCCGAACACGAACAGCCGATCCGGCGAAGCCACGTTCGCGCCGTTGTCGTACTCCGAGATGCACCGCCAGCCGTCGTAAACGAAGACCGTCGAATTTCCGTCGAAGGTCTTCTTCACGCGCCGGCGGAACGCATCGTAAACATAATCGGCCGTGTTCGCGCCGACCG
>BTVV01000125.1:0-17977 GCA_045863855.1 Planctomycetota bacterium
CTCCGTTGCGCTCTGCCACAAGGGGCCAACCGACGGACGGTATTCGAATTCCAAGTCAGGGTGCGTCTACCCCGATGCCTGCCGACTCAGCACCCGCACCGCCTAGAGAAGGGCGTTGCCCGCGCTGCGGCAAGCGCTTCGCTTACACGTCCGTCAAGGCCCACAAGCCTTTCCCTTTCTGCTCTCCCAAGTGCCGCAACGTCGATCTGGGCTTATGGTTCCGTGAAGAGTACAAAATCTCCGCGCCGCTCCAGCCCGGCTCGAACGAAGTCGAAGAAGATCAAGATCCCCCGGAAGGCGACTTTGACGACGGCACGGGCGGGTAGCGGCCCGCACAATAGGATTATTGAAATAAACCCCTGCGGGTGATATATTTAGTGCGTGTGCCGCTGGCCGGATTCGGCTCGACCGGATTGGCCGCGCGCCGTCTGGAGCTGCGCTCATGATGACCTTAGCCTTCCTTCAGAATATGGGGATGTGGGAATGGATCGTCATTCTCATCGTAGTCCTGCTGATATTCGGAAGCCGCCTGCCGGGACTGGGCCGCTCGCTGGGCCGTTCGGTCAACGAGTTCAAGACCGGACTTAAGGAAGGTCAGGAAGAAGGTGCCGCAGAGGCCAAGACCACGCCGCCGGCGGAAGCCGCCAAGAAAGATTGAGGCCTCTTTTCCGGTCGCCGTCTGCCTGTTCGGACACAGGAGCCGTAGTGATGCAGTCCTTCGCATTCCTATCCAACCTTGGCGGCACGGAGATCGTCGTCATCGCGGTGATTGCGTTGCTGCTCTTCGGAAAGCGGCTGCCCGAGGTCGCCAGAAATTTCGGCAAGGGCATGGCCGAATTCAAGCGCGGCATGAACGAAGCGACTTCCGAGGTCAAGCGCGAGATGGATCAGGCCGCCGATGCCGCGGAAGCCGCCAAGCGCGAAGTAGAAGCCGACGTGCAGAAGATGGACGCCGAGGCGGCCAAACCGGACTCCGGCACTCCAAAGGCCGTCGTATCGCCCGAACCGGTTCCGCCCGAAAAGGCGCCCATTCACGAAGTCGATCCTGCCTGACCCGATTTTACTCCGCCACTTTCTCCGACCAGAAAACCCGCTAAGGTAGCGGCGTGCGCGTTCGATCGCGCACGCGCATGAATGAGCGAAACGATCTCATCCTGAGCGACCTCAACCCGCCGCAGCGCGAGGCGGTGGAGACGCTCGAAGGACCGCTCCTGATCCTGGCCGGCGCCGGGTCGGGCAAGACGCGCGTCGTCACGCGCCGCATCGCAAACCTCATCCGGCACGGCGCGCGGCCCTGGCAGATCCTGGCCATCACCTTCACGAATAAAGCCGCCGGCGAGATGCGCCACCGCGTCGAGGACCTGGTGGGCGGCGCGGGCGTCTGGATCAGCACCTTTCACAGCTTCTGCGCGCGGTTGCTCCGGCGCGAAGCGACGCACCTGGGTCTCACGCCCGACTTCACGATCTACGACGAGGACGACGCCGAACGCGTCCTGAAGGACGTCGCGAAGACGATGAATCTGGAAGATCAGCGCTATTCGCCGCGCAAGCTGCGGGGCACGATCTCGCATTTGAAGTCCCAAGTCGTACAGCCACGGGACCTGGCCGGCGGCACGTTCCACGAGCGTCTGCTCAAGGAAGTCTACGAAGGCTACGTGAACGCCTTGCAGCGCAACCAAGCCATGGACTTCGACGACCTGCTGCTGCGCGCCGTCGACCTGCTTCAGACCAATCCCGAAGTGCTCGCACGCACGCGCGACCGCTTCCGTTACGTGCTGGTGGACGAATACCAAGACACCAACGGCTGCCAATACCATCTCGTTAAACTCCTGGGCCAGCAGCACCGCAACGTCTGCGCAACCGGCGATCCGGACCAGTCGATCTACGCTTGGCGCGGAGCCGACGTGCGCAACATCCTCTCCTTCGAACAGGATTTCCCAGAAGCCCGCGTGGTGCGGCTGGAGCAAAATTACCGCAGCACCAAGCACGTCCTCGCGGTCGCGCAAGCCGTCATCCAGCACAACACCCAGCGCAAAGAACGCGACCTCTGGACCGAGAATCCGGAAGGCCCGAAAGTGGCGCTCAAGGTGGTGGGCGACGCCGAGTTGGAAGCCTACGAAGTCGTCAAGCGGATCGGCGCGCTGGAGAAGAGCGGCCGGCGGCACAGCGAAGTCGCGATCTTTTACCGCACCAATGCACAGAGCCGGCCTTTCGAGACCGCACTGATTCAGGCCGCGATCCCTTACCAGCTCATCGGCGGAACCCCCTTCTACGAGCGGCGCGAAGTGAAAGACGTGCTGGCCTACCTGCGCCTGATCGTCAACCCGAAGGACGACGTCAGCTTTACCCGCGTGATCAACACGCCGCGCCGCGGGATCGGCGACAAGACGGTCGATCTGATCGCACAGCACGCCGCTCGGCTGGGCTGTTCGATGCTGGAGGCGCTCGACCACGAAGACTGGATGCGCAGCGAGTTGAAGCCCAAGGCGCGCAAAGACCTCTTCGCTTTCGCGCGGCTGATGGACGGCCTGCGTGCGCTGCCGCGTCATCCTGTCCGCGACGTGACGATCCGGGTTGTCGAAGATTCCGGGCTCAAGACCGCCCTCGAGCAGGCCGGCGAAGACGAACGCATCGAGAACGTGGAGCAGTTGGTCAACGCCGCCGCGCAGTACGATACCGATCATCCGCAGCCCGATGAAAACACCGAACCGGACGAGCCCGGCGCGCTCGACGGCGCCGAGGACCGGCCCGTCCCGGGCCCTTCGCTCTCCGGCTTCCTGGAAAACGCGGCGCTGGTGGCAAGCACCGATTCGTACGAAGTCGGCGCCGACCGTGTCACGCTGATGACGCTGCATATGGCCAAGGGTCTGGAATTTCCCGTCGTCTTCCTGGGCGGCATGGAGGAAGGCCTGCTGCCGCTCATTCGAGCGCCGCAGGGGTCGGGGCTGCCCGGAAAAGAAGAAGAGGACGAAGCGCAGCAGAAGCTCGCACTAGAGGAAGAGCGGCGCCTCTTTTACGTCGGCGTCACGCGCGCCATGGGGCAACTCACGCTGCTGCGGACGCATTACCGCGCCCGTTACGGGCGCAGCGAGCACAGCGTGCCGTCGCGCTTTCTCGACGAGATCCCGCCCGAGTTGCTGGAGGTGGAGGAAGACGAAAGCTCGTTCTCGGGCGGATTCGGCGGGCGCGACTGGCGCCGCTCTTTAGCCGGTCTGGGCTCGCTCCAAAAGCCGCCGGCTCGCTCCTTCGAGCCCAAGCCCGCCGCACGCGGCGGCGGTCCGGCGCGTTCCTTCGAGGAGTTCGAAGCCGAGTTGGACGACTTCGCGCGCGATCGGGCCGAACCGCCAGCGGTGACCGAAGGAATCGATACCAGCGACGGGCAGCTCGAAGACTGCGGCTTCGGCGTCGGCGACCGCGTCCTGCACCCCAAGTTCGGGATCGGCCGCATCGAATCCTTCAGCGGCGGAGGGCTCTCGCGCAAAGTCACCGTGTACTTCCAGAAAGTCGGCAAGAAGCAGTTGCTGCTCTCGCTTTCGCGTCTGCAACGAGCCTGACGGTCATGGCGCGCGCGACCCTCTCGCTCTCCGTAGCATTGCGCACCGAAGCGATCGTCTACGCGCGCGAGGCGCTGCCCGAAGAAGCGTGCGGCTTCCTGCTCGGAATCGAAGCCGCTCCGGATGCGTTTCGCGCCGAAGCGATAACCGCTGCACGCAACCTGCACCCGCATCGCGAAGACCGTTTCCTGATCGATCCTTTGGAGTACGCGAAGGCCGAGCGGCGCTGCGCGCGGCATGCGGGTTGGCGCGTGCTGGGGTTCTGGCATTCGCACCCGGCCAGCCCACCGCGCCCCTCGCCGATCGACTTGGAGCAGGCACAAGGCCTGCACGCGAGTTTCCCCGCGCGTTACGTGTACGTCATCGTGTCGCTGGAATTTCCCGACGCGCCAGCGGTGGCCGCATGGCGGCTCGACGCGCAAGCCGCGGCGTTCGAAGCACTCGGCCTGAGGTAGCCGCTCAGCCGCCTCGCGGCTGCGGACCTTCGAGCCCGCGTTTGCGCTTCCGCATTGGGCGCTCGGACGGCGAAGGCGCGGGCTTGGCTCCGAACAGTTCCTTTACCGATCCGAGCAACTGGCCCAACGCGGCTTGCGGCTTCGCCGCGGGAGACGCGGCATCCGCTTCGAAGCGCCGGCGCTTGTGCCCGGGCTTCGCTTCTGGATTCGTCGCGGCCGGGGTGCGCGCGGCGGGCAGCAGTTTGCGCGAAGAACCCACCGCTGGCCGGGTGCTCGAGGAACTGCCGCCGTCGCGCTTCGCGCCGTGGCCTTCGGAGCTCGGCCGTGCAAAGAGCAAGTCCTCGCCGGCCAGCAGCCGTTCGATATCCGTCGCCAAGGCGCGCGCGCTGCGGTAACGCGCCTCGGGCTCCTTCTGCATCAGCTTCTGGCACACCAGCGCCGCCTTTGGCGAGACCTTCGAGTTTTGCTTGCGCGGATCGGGGACCGGCGCGGTGACGTGCTGGCGCATGATGGCTTGGGATTCGACGCCGTCGTACGGAATCCGCCCGGTGAGCATCTGGAAAAAAACCACGCCCAGGGAGTACAAATCGGCGGCGGGCGTCAGCCGGGCGACGCCGCAGGCCTGCTCCGGCGCGATGTAAAACGGCGTGCCCACCGTGTATTCGGTGTGTTCTTGCTCCGCCCCGGGCGCGCATTTCATCCAGGTTCCGGCCAGCCCGAAGTCGGCCAGCTTGGCCGAACCCTTCGCATCCAGGAGCACGTTGTCCGGCTTCACGTCTCGATGCAGCACTTCCTGCCCGTGGGCATGCTCCAGCGCCCGAGCGACCTGCAAGGCGATGCGCAGCGCCTCGCGTTCGCGTAAAAGCCGCCCGGTCTCGGTCAGTTTTTGGTCCAGCGAAGGCCCGTCCACGAATTCCATCGAACAGAACAACGTCCCGGCCAGTTCCCCGGCGTCGTAGCCGCGGACGATGTGCGGATGATCCAGCCGCGCGACGGATTGCATTTCCTGCAAGAATCGGAGCCTGAATTGAGGATCCTGAGCCAGGGACGGGCGCAGGAATTTCAGCGCCACCAGGCGATCCATTAAAAGATGGCGCGCTTTGTAGACGACGCCGATACCGCCGCTGCCGACGGGATCGAGGATCTCGTAGGAGCCCAGCACCGCGCCAAACGCGAGCAGATTAAGCTCGCTGCGCGCCGGCCGGACTCGCTCCACGGCCCTTTTTTCCAACTCGGCCTGCCGCATACGCTTTCCAGCTCCTTCACGCAAGACTTCCCCTCCACCGGTCGTCGAAGCACATCCAAGGCCAACTCCGCACGGCGCAGCAGGGGGTCCGCTGAACCGACGGCTTTCTCCGAAAGTGCTCCCACTTCCATTTGCTACGAACCCTATCCGATCCCAATGAGGACACGGTTAAGGTACGTTTTCCTTTGGATGGCGGATTCGAATCAGGCGTTGGGCTTGGGGTTAGATCGTCGATTCCTTGTGTCCACGCGAGGTGCAGCGGACGGGCCGTGCCCTGTGATTGCTTTACCGCGACCACACTGCGTAGCCTTACCTAACCAGAAAACAGGGTGCACGCAGTGCAGCGGGATGTGTCTCTTGCCACGTTTTCAGCAAGCTGTGCAAATCAGGACGTCCGATCTTCCGAATTCTTGGAATCCAAAGGCTTTGAATCGGCGCGTTCCGCGCCAGGTACGATCGCTGAATCCGCGTAGCGCTTGGCGCTTTTTCGGACGCTCGCGACTTCCCACCAGATCCAGCCGAGCACGATCAGGACGAGCCCGAGCATGAATTCGGTCTTGTATTCAGCCATCATGGCTTCGGCCTCCGTCCCGAAGCGGTAGCCGAGGTAGATCGAGATCGGTGCGGTGATGGCCGCACGCAGGAAATCGAGGAGCAGGAAGCGAAAGTAGGAAACGTGGAGCCATCCGCAGAGAAAGAAAGTCGGCGCGCGCACGCCGGCCAGGAATCCGGCCAGAAAGATCGTCTTGTTCCCATGTTTGTCGAAGAAGGCTTGGGCCTGTTTCAGGCGCGCGGGCACGCCCAAACGGACGAGCCATTTGTTTTGCGAAATTCCAGGTCCGAAGCGGCGGCCCAGGTAGTACGTCAAGCTGTCGCCGCACAAGATGCCTACCAAGGCCATGCAGATCATCAGCGCCAAGGAGCCGTCGATCTTGGCGAGCGCAAAGCCGGCCAACAGAAATACGGCCTCCTCGGGCACGGGCAACCCCATGCCGCATAAGATGAGCGTGATCAACACGGCCAGATAGGAGCCGTGTTCGAAAAAGGGTTCCAGCCACTCCAAGGTGGATTCCTAGCAGGAGCCAACGAGCAACCGTACTTCAGCGCGGGGACAGCATTCCTTTTAGAATACTTTCGGCCGCATCCAAGGCTTCGGAGAGTTTATCCGGTTCGCTGCCGCCGCCTTGGGCCATGTCGGGCTTTCCGCCGCCCTTCCCGCCCACTTTCGCGGCTAGTTCGCGCATCAGGTTCCCGGCGTGCGCGCCGCGCGCCACAAGTTCCTTGGGCACGCTGACGAGCAGCGCAGCCTTGCCGTCTTTCGCGCCGCCCAGCACCACGGCGGCCTCGGGCAGCTTCTTGCGGATCCCGTCGAGCGTCTCGCGCAGCGTGGCGGCGTCGGCGTTGAGTACCGCCGCGGCGAGCAGCTTCGCGCCGTCCACCTCTTTGACCTGATCGAGCACCGACGACGCCGCGGCCGATGCGGCTTGCCGTTGCAGAGCGGAAAGTTGCTTCTCCAGCGCGGACTTTTCCTCCTGCAGCGCCGTCAGGCGGTCGAGGAGATCCTCGCGGCGCGTCTTCAGCGTGTGCGCGAGCGTCCCGAGCGTCTGTTCGGCCGCGCGCGCTTCGGCCACCGCTCCGCTTCCGGTAAGCGCCTCGATGCGGCGAACGCCGGCGGCCACCGCGCCTTCGCTCGCCAGCCGGAAATACCCGATCTGCCCCGTGCGCGCGACGTGAGTGCCGCCGCAGAGTTCCTTGCTGGGGCCCATCGCCACCATGCGCACCTTGGAGCCGTACTTTTCGCCGAAGAGCGCCATCGCGCCAGCCTTCTTCGCTTCGTCCGGCGTCGTCTCCACGGTCTCGACCGGAAAATCGTCCTGAATCCAGCCGTTCACGCGCGCTTCGATTCGGGCCAGCAGCTCGGCGCCGACGGACTCGGAATGCGTGAAATCGAAGCGCAGCCGCTCGGGCGCGACCAGCGAGCCGCGTTGTTCGACGTGCGTGCCCAGCAACTGGCGCAGCGCGAGGTGGAGCAGATGCGTGGCCGAGTGGTTCTTCAGCGTCGCGGCACGGCGGCGTTCGTTCACCGAAACGCGAACGAACTCGCGGACTTCGAGCGTCCCGAAGGGAATCTCGATGTGGTGGAAGATCAGATTTTCGAGCTTCTGCGTATCGACGACCTTGGCGCGCGTGCCGGAACCGGTGAGCGTGCCGCGGTCGCCGACCTGCCCGCCCGACTCGGCGTAGAAGGGCGTGCCGTCGAGGAGCACGATGGCCGCGCCGCTGTAGGCGATCTCCACCATCTGCCCGTTCTGGACAATGGCGAGCACCTCGGCGTCGTCGACGGCGAGCTGGTCGTAGCCCATGAATTCGGTGGGCTGCTTGGCGAAGATGCGCGCGATCTCGGCCAGCGGGCCGGACTTGAAGATCTCGCCGGCCATGTCGGAGCCGGAGCGGGAGCGTTCTTTCGCCGCTTCCAGTTCGGACTCGTAACCGGTCAAATCAACCTTGATGCCTTCGGAATCGGCCGACTCCACCGTGAGTTCGATGGGAAACCCGTAGGTATCCCAGAGTTTGAACGCATCGGCGCCCGAGAGCATCCGCGCGCCGGATTTACGCAGGCTCGCGATCCGTTCGACGAAATGTTGCCTTCCGTGCGTGAGCGTACGGTCGAAGTTCTTCTCTTCTTCCGTGATCGTCCGCTGAATCGCATCTTCTTTCTTCGCGAGGCTCGGGTAACCGACCTTCATCTGCCGGATCACCGCGCTGGCCACCGCCGGCAGAAAGAGCCCTTCGATGCCCAATTCGCGGCCGTCGAGCATCGCTCGGCGCATCAGGCGGCGCACCACGTAGTTGCGCCCTTCGTTCTTGGGCGGCACGCCGTCGTGAATCGCGATGACCGCAAAGCGGACATGGTCGGTGATCCGCCGCATGCGCCGGTCGTCGTCCGCGTTCTTTCCGTACGCCTTTCCGGCGAGCTTCCCGACTTCCAGCACGACCGGGAAGAGCAGGTCGATCTCGTAGTTGTTGGGCTTGCCTTGGATCACGCGCGCCATGCGTTCCAGGCCCGAGCCCGTATCGATGTTCTTTTGCGGAAGCGGCTTCAGCACGCCGACGTCGCGGCGGTCGAATTGAGTGAAGACGAGGTTCCAGATCTCGCAGTAGCGCTTTTCGTCTTCGGTGACGGGGACCGGCGGCGGAACTTTGCTCGGATCGTCGTTCCACGCCGGATGCGTGTCGTAGTAAATCTCGCTGCAAGGCCCGCACGGACCGTTGGGGCCCAGGCTGGGCGCGTCGGCCGGCCAGAAATTATCGTGCTCGCCGTATTCATGAATGCGCCAACCGCCGGAAATGCGTTCGTCTTTCAGCCACGGCGCGAAGCGCTGCCACGCGGCGATGGCTTCCTGATCCTTCTCGATCTTGAGCTTCTCGTCGCCCTTGAAGACGGTGACGCTGAGCCGGCGCGGATCGAGGCCCAGGCCGCGCGCGGCATCCGTGAGGAACTCGACGGCCCATTCGATCGCTTCGGTCTTGAAATAATCGCCAAAGCTGAAGTTGCCCAGCATCTCGAAGCAAGCGTGATGGTTCGGCGTGCGCCCGACGTTCTCGATGTCGCTGGCGCGGACGCAGGGCTGCACGGTCACGGCGCGTTGGTGCGGATGGTCCAGCTTGGCGATCCCGGCGAAGTGGTCTTTGAACTGGTTCATCCCGGCGCCGGTGAAGAGCACGCTGGGATCGTTGGCGGGCACCAGCGAATCGGCGGGCACGTGCAAGTGCCCCTTGGATTTGAAGAACTCGATCCACCGGCGGCGGATCTCGTCGGTCGTCAGGAACGTCGGCATGGGAACCTCGAATGCGCAAGCAACTCCGCGGCGACTCCCGGCGCGCGGGGACCGTTAAGGATAGGGGCACGGCTTAGGGGCGCAACGGCAGGGAATGCGGAAGCAGGGTATTCAAAACCTAATCTATCCACTTGCATTTACCATCCACGCGCCAATTCTTCTGCCAGTATTCCACATATTGCGCTTCGGACTGCTCGCGGCAGCCCGCTTGCTTTAGGAATGTCAGGAGTTCGCGTTTCATGCGTGTCATGGAACCCATGTCAAGTAAGGCCATGCCCTCATAGCCCAACATGGTAAAGCTGGAGGGCAAGTGTACGCTCTTGCATGCCACTCCTTTGCCAACTTGGGTGTAGCTGACCTTGGGAAGCACCTGTCTTACATTTCTATAGCTGGCTCCCTTGGGCCATGGCAATCCTCGATCACCGAAAGCCAGTAACAGTTTTCTCAGTCGCGCAGGCAGCGACCGCCATGAACGCCTGAACACAACTCCATAAAACGCAATTTCAACAACAGAGTAGCCGCATGACAATATCTCTAGACCGTCTTTCGGACATTTGAAAAGCGTTTCCGGATGCCATCCCCAAAATGGTTCACCGGGCACGGGCCAGGGCTGGCCTCTTTCCCGAACCATAACGTGATCCGGGAACTCCATAATCTCCACGACGTCGTAGAAATGACCCTTCTTGAACCAGTGAGTTCGGTCAGAAATGCAGCGGAGCATCATGGGTGGCAGCCTCCTAGACTCCATGCTCTCTCAGGTACTCCGTCGGCCTCAGGACCAGGACTCCGGCAATCCACTTTCCATACTGCGAACTGAAGTGCTTCGCGTCTCCCGTAAGCAAGTAAGAGCACTTTGCGGTCACCGAGGCAGCCAAAATCGGACGATCCTTTTCGGGCAGTTTGGCGGCTTCTTGTGGTACAAAGCCCGGTGCGTCAGCCACGACTTCCATTCGAACGGTCAAGACGGTCAAACGATCGGCAGGAGGTCCGGAGCCGAAGTTGCGCCGGGCTTCTTCAATGGCGTAATGAGAGGTGACCAGCGTCGCGTACTTCAAGCGCCACAACGCACGCAAGCCGGACGAGGTACTCCAAGCCGCTGAGAACAGCACGTTCGCGTCGAGGAATAGACGATTCCGACTCAAGGCTTATGGTGCGGAATCTTGTCCGGATCCAAGCCTAGCTTTCGAACTTCTCGTCGCGCGCGCTTGTAGTCCGAGGCATCGACTGCGTTGTTCAGCAAGAACTCGGCTTTGCGCTCGCCGGTATAAATCTCCACGGGTACGGCCACGGCGGGACGCAGGAGCATGCCTTCTTCGCGTGCTTCGGCGACCACCAACGCGCCTTCGTCGATACCGTAGCGCTTGCGCCATTTGGCCGGTATGACCAACGTTCCACGCTTCCCGATTCTAATTGCTTCCTTGAGCCCCATAGTCTTAATCTCCGATAATCAGATTATCTGATAATCAGTAAAATGAAAGGCTAAAGTGACCCGGCAATGGCTTTTGCATGGCCATTCAGCTCCGCCCTTGGCAGTCAGGGAAACCGTGTAAGCTGTCGAAAGCATGCAGCGCCTCCGGGAGAACCGACATGGCCAAAGGACAGCACCTCTCGCAGTACCAGAAGGGCATCGTCAAGCGTTACTACGAGAACAAGGAGACGATCAACACGCAGAAGCTGGGCGAGCTGGTCAGCGACCTGTACCTCGAAGAGAACGCCAAGAAGGCCGAGAAGAAGTGGAAGAGCGTCGAGACGGCGCTCCTGAACGCTGGCGCCAACGCCGCGCGCGTGCAGCGCATCGTCGAGACGAAGGACCTAAAAAAACTCGCTGAACTGGCCGGCGAATTGTTCTGACGGCTTGCGCTACCCGCGCCGCAGCCAGTAATCGACCAGTAGCGCCGCGAGCAGCAGCCCCAGCAGAAGCTGGGGATTCACCACCGGCGCGCGCTCTTCGCGCTCGACCATTTCCGGCTTGAGCGGTCCGGCGGCGAGTTCTTCCACCAGCGCGGCGATTCCTTCCGGCGTGGGCGGAACCAGCCGGCTTCCCGGCGCGCCGGCGCGGACCGCGGCTTCCAGCGCGGCGGTATCGGGACCGCGGTCCTGTGCTTCGAGCGGGGCTCCCTCTACGATCAGGCCCATCCGGTCGCGCCCGATTTCCGAATCGTCCGGAGCCAGCGCGCGCGCGAGGAGCAGGTATTCTCCGGCGCGTTCGATGGGCGCCGCAGCGTCGAGCACTCCCGCGACGAAGCGTTCCCGATCGGCCGCGGCGCCGATGCCGCGTTCGACGTTCCGTAGCGCGCGCCAAGCGAGCGGCGGGAGCGGTGCCTCCGGCGCCGGCGCGGGCAGCAGTGCGAACTCGACGCGCGCGCTCGAAACGCCCTCGGGCAAACGGACGCCGACGCGCGCCTGGAGCGGTTCGCCCAGATTCCAATGCTGCCGCGCGAGGTAAAGGCGCACGGAGGGCTCGGCGCCCCGGTCGGCGCCGGCGGCCCAGGAGACGAGTTTGTTCCAAAAGGTTTCGGCCAGCGCCACGCTGCCCGTCCGCTCCGGATCGCCGGGGGCCGGCGTCAGCCAGCGCCAGGATTCGCCGCAGGCCAGCAGCGCCACGCGCCCGCGCCCTACGCGGCCTATACTTAACAGCGGTCGCGCTCCGGTTTGGAGCAGCACGCTCGTACCGTCGCGCGGCTGCGTGAAGCCCTCCCAAGCCCACGTCGCGCCCCACGCACGCCAAGGCTCACCGCCCTGCGCATAGGCCCATGCGGTCAATTCGTGCACCCGCGCGGCTTCGGTGCCACGCACCGGTTCGGGACGGCCGGCAGGCGCGGCGACATCCACCGGCGCGGACCATTCGCGAAACAGCAGCGCATCTTCCAACGGCGTGCCTTGAAATCGCGCCGCGGCCTCCGCGGCCGGTTCGTTGCAGACCCAGATCAACCCCAACTCGCCCTGCTCCAGTGCGACCCGCAGCTTTGCCTGCTGGCGCTCTGAAAGGTGGCGCGGATCGGGTTCGAGCCAAACCCACGTACCGGCGCGCGATGCGGCGGGGACACCCTCGTCGAACCACGCTCGCGCGAGGTCTTCGACGGGCCATGACGGAGCGAGGCCATCGGAACCGGGCTCGGGCCGCGCGAAGTCAGGTATCGTCAGTACACGCGGCCCGTCGGCGCGCGCCAGGACGGCGCGCAGTGCGCGGTAATCGTGCCCTAGGCGCGAAGCAATCAGCGCCACGCGCCGTTCGGGCGGACGCACGTCCACTTCCGCATAGGCGATGTTGTTCAGCGTACGCTCCTCGCCGTGCAGCGGTTCGAGCGCCATGCGCAGGCGGTAGTGTCCGGGTTGCCGCGGCGTGACGTGCAGGCGTACGGTCGTCCAGGCTGGAGCGGTGCGTAAACGGTGGCGCATGCTCTCGGTCGCGACCCACGGTCCGGCCTCGGCCGCTCCCAAAGGTCCACTGATCCAGAGCCGCGCGTTCGCGTCGGCCAACGGCCCGCTCAGATCCAGTCCACCGGCCACGAGATTAGCGCGCGCTTCGGCGCGCAAGCGCTGTCCGCCGCGTGGCGTGGCTTGCGCAGGTTCGCTCGATTCGCCGGTGTCGCCTTCAGGACGCACGCTGAGTTCGAACAACGCGGCATCGGGGGCCGGTGACCGGACTTGCCCCAAAGTCAGCGCATAGAGCGGCACCCCCAAGCGCGCCCAAGGCAGCACGCCCGCTGCTAGCGGCCGGCCGGCATTGACGACGCCGTCGGTGAAGAGCACCACCGCGCCGGGTGGGCGTCCGTCACCTTCGTCCGTTGCGCGCGCGGCCCATGCGTCGAGCGCTTCACCCAAGGCGGATGCGCCCGCGCGTGGGTGCACGCTCGCGTCGTCGGGGTGGCGCGCTTCCAGGTTCGAGCCGGCATCGGCGGCGAAGGTCGTCCAACCGCGCGCGAGCGCGGCTTCCCGCAGCGCCACCAGGAGCGCGTCGCCCTGCTCGGCACGCGTGGGCGCGTCCGGGCCGTCGCGACGGGCCAGACTCTGACTGGCATCCACCAGCAACGCCAAGGCGTGCGGGCGTTCCGTGACGATGCGCTGAACCGAGGTGGGACGCAGGATGAGAAGTGCCGCACAGGC
Source organism: Planctomycetota bacterium (assembly GCA_045863855.1). GTDB lineage: Bacteria > Planctomycetota > SZUA-567 > H5-PLA8 > H5-PLA8 > H5-PLA8. The sequence goes on from BTVV01000125.1 coordinate 13,202, forward strand.
GAAGGCGATGGCGCGAAGCCCGAGCGCGCAGAGATTGGCCCAGACCGGCCAGGTGCGCCGCGTGCGCCAGGCGGCCAGGACCGCCAAGGCCCCTAAACCGGCGAGCGCCAAGCTCACGGCGGCCGGCGCGAACAGGGGCTGAAACTCTACGCGATCCATCCCTTCAACAACGACGGATCGATATTGCCGCCGCTTAGGATCAATACCACATCGGCCTGTTCGGTGGGGGGCTGCGTGAAATCTTCCAGCAGCCCGGCCATCCAAGCCGCCACGGCCACCGCGCCGGAAGGTTCGACGATCAGCTTCAGTTCCTCCGCCAGCAAGACGACCGCCTGCTTGACCTGCTCTTCGCTGACCGCGCGCATCTGGACTTCGCAGCGTTGCAGAATCGGAAAGGTGATCGCACCCGGCGTAAGCGCGCGCAGCCCGTCGCAGACGGTGGCGGAAAGCGGTATGCCGACGCGTTCGCCCTTTTCCATCGACTGGCAGGTGTCATTCGCGGTGTCCGGTTCGACGCCAAACAGCGGGCCGGGAAATCCGCGCGCGCGCAAGCCGGCGCCCGTGCCGCTCATCAAACCGCCGCCGCCGACCGGACCGGCGACCAGCCGCAACCGCCGCGTGCGCGCGGGCAGACCCATCCACTGATCCATGATCTCGAGTCCGAGCGTCCCCTGCCCCGCGATGATGTGCGGATGGTCGTAACTCGGAATAACCGTCTGTCCGGTCGCCTCGGCGATTTCGAGCGCCTTGAGCTTGCGGTCTTCGGTGCTCTTGCCAGCGAAGACAACTTGCGCGCCCATCGCTTCGACACGCTTGACCTTGACCGGATTGGCGTCTTCCGGAAGCACCACGGTGCAAGGATACGGTTGCCCGCGTTCGGCCCAGCCCAGATTGAATGCCGCAAGTCCCAGCGCTTGCCCGTGGTTCCCGCTGCTGAACGTGACGACGCCCTTGGCTTTGGCGGCCGGATCGAGCTGAGCAAGCGCGTTGAACGCTCCGCGCACCTTGAAAGAACCGGTGCGCTGCAGGTTTTCGGCTTTGAGCACCACGCGAAAGCCGGGGCGGTCGAGGGTCTCGGCGCGCAGCAGCGGCGTAATATGCACGAAGGGCTTGATACGTTCGCGCGCAGCGCGCAGCAAATCGCCGCTGGGCTGCCAGGACGAGACCGGCGTACTCACGAGATGCGGCCTCCTGTAAGTAAAAAGTAGTCCTGGTACGCGTTTCTTGGTACGTCTAAAAGGTAGTCATAGCCGAATCGAAGATACCGGAGGCGGGAGCGGCATGCGAAGCGAAAAATGGCTCGGTCTGGCCCTGTGGAGCCTGGCGCTCGGGGCGGGGCATGCCCAGGAAGGGCAGCCAGTCTTCGGCGTCGAGAACGAGATGTCGGGCAAGGTCGATTACGACGAAGTCGCGCTGGACCTGGCCAAACGCCTGACCGGTCCCCAACACGATGCGCTCGACGCGGCCACTAAGCTGGGCAACCTCGGCAAGCGCGCAGTCCCGCTCTGCGCGGATCTGATGGAAAAAAGCAAGGACACCCAAGTCCGCTACTACGCGATCCTGGCTCTTTCGCGCGTGCGGCACAAAAGCGCCGCTCAAGCGCTCCTCCCTTTGGTCTCCAACGAAAAGGAAGAACGCAGTCTGCGCGAGATGGCGATCGGGAGCGTCAGCGCGGAAGGGATCGACGAGGGCATCGCTCCACTGCAAAAAGTAGCCAAAGACGATCCCGACGGCGCGCTGCGCTTCAAGGCGTTGCTGGCGCTGAGCGTGATGCCCACGGCATGGGCGCCCAGCGAAGCGCTCTTCGTCAAGGGGCTGACCGACGAGCGGGACGACATCCGCCAGCTTGCGGCGAAGGTATGCCACCAGGTGGCGGCCGTGAAGATCTACTACCGCAGCGGCGAACCGGCACTCTTGAAGCTGGCCGAAGAAGACTCAGTCATCCCTGTGCGCTGCAACGCGATTGCAGCGCTGGCGCGGATGCAGTCGCGCATGGGCGTCAATACCTTCGTAAAGCTGCTGACCGACCCGCAAACGCCGGCTCCGGTGGCCCAACAAGCCCTGCGCGGCATGCAGCTCGTGACCGGTGTCTCGCTGCGCGATGCGGCGGCCACCCAGGCATGGTGGGAGAAGTTCGGGAAGGATCGCTATAAGGATGCCAAGCCCCTGCTCCTCGACGCCGAGGTGCTCAAGCAAATCGAAGCGGAACAAGCCCAGCGCGAGGGCGAAGCCAAGAATAAGTCGGAGGAGCCCCCAGCGGAGGTGCAACCTAAGCGCCCCGTGCTGAAGGCGATCCCGGACGATGCCCCCAGTGATAAACCCTTCACGGGTGCGACGATGGGAGAATAGCCCAAGCGCGCCCCTACCGCGTGCATGCATATTGATCAAACTGGTTATTTTTGATCTTTTTCGACCCTACCCGACCCCGCCGATCTGTTTTTGGGCACTTTTCGCCATCGTCACAACCGCTTTTAGATCATGCCGTTAACGAATTGCGCAGACCCCTGTTCGGTTTTGAACGCGATTGGCGAAGCGATTGCCTCTCCTTCACTGGTGCAACCGATTAAGGGGTACTGGGTGAGCGGAATTCAACACAGGAGAGAGGGGAGCGTGGCCATGAGCTTGAGCGCATATGCAAACGGTACGCGCCGATCCGCACGATGGGTGCTGGCGGCGGGCTTGTTCGGCTTAGCGTGCAGTGGCGGGGTCGGAGCGGAGGAAGCCGCGGCACCGACGGTGGATACCGGCGATAACGCGTGGATGCTGGTGAGTTGCGCGCTGGTGCTGATGATGACGGCGCCGGGCCTCGCGCTCTTTTACGGCGGCTTGGTGCGGCAGAAGAACGTGCTGAGCACCATGATGCACAGCGTCTTCCTGATGGGTTTGATGTCGGTGATGTGGGCTGTGTACGGGTACAGCATAGCCTTCGGTTCGGGCAACGCATTCTTCGGTTCGCCGACCCAATACTTCCTGCTGGATAAAGTAGGTGCTGAGCCGTCCTCGTACGCCACCACCATCCCCCACCAGACCTTCATGCTCTTCCAGATGATGTTCGCGATCATTACGCCGGCGCTGATCAGCGGCGCATACGCCGAGCGCGTGAAGTTCAGCGCGATGGTGGTCTTTACGATCCTGTGGGGCACGTTCGTCTACTTCCCGCTGGCGCATATGGTCTGGGGCGCGGGCGGTCTGTTTAACTGGGTCGACGGCGCGAAAATTCCGGCGCTGGATTTCGCCGGCGGCACGGTCGTCCACATCAGCTCGGGCATCTCGGCGCTGGTCTTCGCGCTGGTGCTGGGCAAACGCCAAGGCTACATGAAGGAACCGATGCGCCCGCATAACCTGGTGCTGAGCATGGTCGGCGCGGCGCTGCTGTGGGTAGGTTGGTTCGGCTTCAACGCCGGCAGCGCGCTTTCGGCCGGCGCGGGCGCTTCTTCGGCTTTCGCGACGACGCACTTCGCTTCGGCCGCCGGCGCCTTGGCGTGGGCCGCCATGGAATGGCTGCTGCAAGGGAAGCCCAGCGCGCTGGGCACGATCTCGGGGCTCGTGGCGGGGCTCGTCTGCGTAACGCCCGCGGCCGGTTTCGTTACGATTCCTTCGGCGTTGCTGCTGGGCTTGGCGGCCGGCGTAGTCTGCTACCTGGCCGTGACCCGCCTGAAGCTGATGCTCGGATACGACGACAGCCTGGACGCCTTCGGCGTGCACGGAGTCGGTGGCACGCTGGGCGCCTTGCTCACGGGGTTGCTCGCCAGCGAAGTCGCGAACCCCGCGATCAAGGAAGTCAAGCTCGCCAGTGGCGAAACGATCTCCATGGTGGGCGGCGGAGCGCAATTCGTGAATCAGCTTCTTTCGGTGCTGATCACCGTGGCCATCGCGGGCATCGCTACCTTTATTATCCTGAAGGTCCTGGATGCAACCATCGGCCTGCGCGTGAGCACGGAGGACGAACTCACGGGGCTGGACGTCAGCCAGCACGGCGAAGAAGCGTACTCGAAGGAGTTCGGCGCTGGATTGGGCGCGGCGCCTGCGGGTCACGGCGGGACGTCGCATGCTTCGGCGAGCGCTCCGAAATTGGCCGAAGGCCACGCGTAAGCACGAGCCGAAATGCTATCCAGATCTTGAGGCTTATTATTTAAGAAAAGCAGTGAATCGGCCGAAAAACCATAGGGAGCGGAGAGGTTGATCTCTCCGCTCCCTCTTTATTCTTGCACACCTTTCCGATCAAAAATCACCATGCATGCGCAATATCCTGGTGGTTAAAATTTAAGCAAGACGACGGGCAGTTTGTCCTAATCCAGCCACTTCGCTCAATAAACTCCTACTGATCAATGATTTAAGAGCTTCCTTACGCACAGGTGAGGAAGTGGCAGCCTGCTTGCCTTAAGGCTTCCCGGCCATGGTGGCCAAGGGTGAGAACAAGGGAAGAGGGAGGATTCACGATGTCTGCTGCCGCATGTTACCCCAGTAGTACCAGGGGCCGATGGGGGGCTTGGTTGGCCCTCGTGGGATTGTTGATGAGCCTTTCGTTCGGGGCGCTGGGCGAAGAGACCGCTCCGGCAGCCGAGCCTGCGGCCGCTCCGGCCACTGAAGAGGCGGAAGCGCCGCCCACGCCGGCCGATAACGCCGCCGCGATCGCGACGCTGAACGACAACGCCAACATTCTGTGGACGTGTCTGGCGGCGTTCCTGGTCTTTTTCATGCAGGCCGGATTCGCGCTGGTCGAAGCGGGCCTGACGCGCGCCAAAAACGCGTGCAACATTCTGATGAAGAACTTAA
>BTVV01000126.1:0-17734 GCA_045863855.1 Planctomycetota bacterium
AAAAGGCGTTGGGGAAGTTGGCGGGGGTGGGCGATCTGAAACCCAAGGCGCTTGACTTCGAGTTTGCGCTGCCGGCCGAGCATGCGGGGTGGCGCGTCGTGGCCGATCCCGATGGAAAGCTGGAAGAGATTTACGAAGGCAACAACCGGGTAGCCGTTCCTTAGCCTGCAACGACTTCACAAAAACAGGGATGCATTCGCCCGGACTGAACACATAATAGACCGGCAGGCAGAGGCCGGGCGCGATGGGCATTTACGACCGCGACTATTCGAGGGAGGAACCCGCCGGCGGGTTGCGCGGGGCGCTGGCGCTTTGGGGTTCCACGCAAGTTCTAATCGCGTTGAATGCGGTGGTGTTCATTCTCTGGTTGGCCGCGCACGACAGCGAAGCGATGGGCGAATTCATGGCCCGGCACTTCCTGGTCAGCCGCGGCGGGGTGCTGAACGATTTCTATTTCCACACGCTCGTCACCAGTGCGTTTTCGCAGATGGATCTCTGGCATTTGATTTTCAATATGTACGCGTTGTGGCTCTTCGGCAGGGAATTAGAAACGATCTACGGTCCGCGCAACTTGATTGTCCTCTATTTGCTTTGCGGGATAGCCGGAAGTTTCGGACATATCGCATGGACTACGGCGCCGGCGTTGGGCGCATCCGGCGCCACCGTGGGCATTACCATCCTGGCCGCAATTTACTATCCCACCAAGCCGCTTCACATATTCTTCATCAGCATGACGCTGCGTACCTTTGCGATCGTGATCGTATTGATGGATCTGGTCGGGACGCTCCAGGGTGAAGGACATGTCGCGCATACGGCGCATCTAGGCGGCACCCTAATGGCGCTGGTGTTCTGGAAGTTCGATCTGCGCGTCTTCAAGGACACGCCGACGGGTAAACTCGGGATGTGGGAGCGTTTCAAAGGTATCTTCCGGCGCAAGCCCAAGCTGCGAGTCGTCAAGCCCGACCCGTTTGCCGACGTACGGATTCCCGACGCCCTGGAGGCCGAGCCCAGCATCGACTCCAGCACTGCCGCGCGCGTGGACGCCTTGCTGGCCAAGATCAAGCGCGAAGGCATGAACGCGCTTACCGAGGAAGAGCGCGCCTTTCTGCGCACCAGCAGCGAGAAGTATCGCCGTTAAGCATTGCCTAACATCCCCGACCATTCGCACTCGCGCTTGATTCCGCTCGATTTTCGGGTGTCATGGGGCGCTTCATGACCCAACCACGTTCAAAAGCCGCCGCTTCGGGCCGCACCGCCGGCTTGGGCACCGCTCGCCCCACGCGCAAGCCGCGCGATCCGCAGCTTGACCGGGCCGTTTACGCAATGGCCCGGCTGGCAATTCTTTGTTTCCGCGCGCTTCCGGCGGGTTGGGCGCCCACGGTCGGCCGGGCTTTAGGTCGCCTGGGCTGGCGGGTCTCTCGGCGCTACCGCAACCAGGTGCTGCGGCACATGGACATCGCGTTTCGCGACGAATACCCGCGCGCTCAAAAGGAAGCTTGGTGTCTGAAGTACTTCGAACACACCGGTCTTTCGCTGGTCGAGTTCGCGCGCATGGGAGCCATCACGCAGGAGACCGTCGACTCGGTTGCTGACCTCAGCGAACTGAAGGCGGTCGATACGCTATTGGCGCAGGGCCATGGCAAAGGCGTTCTTTTTGTGCCCGCACATCATGGGAATTGGGAACTGTCCGGTCATCTGGTCGGCTTGAAAGGACTCCCGATTCAGTCCGTGGCGCGGCCGCTGGACAATCCCTTGCTCGACGAGATGGTCCGGGAAATGCGCGAGCAGGGCGGGAACCGCATCATCGAAAAGTGGAATGTGCTTTGGTATTTGAAGAAGCTGTTGGACCAAGGGCACCTGGTTACCATGTCGATCGATCAAAACGGCGGCGTGGCGGGCTGTTTTATTCCGGTCTTTGGCACGCCGGCCAGCACCGTAACCAGTCCGGCGGACCTGCAGCTCGCGACCAAGATTCCGCTGGTGGTAGGGACGCTCAACCGCCAGGCCGACGGCATACGGCACCGCTTCCACCTCTGGGATGTGATTCCGTTCGAACGAACAGGCACCGTGGAAGAGGACAAGGTTCGCATCCTTGCGCGCATTCATCGTGCGTACGAAAAGGCCATTCGCGCGTACCCCGAACAATGGCTATGGGTGCACAAACGCTGGAAGACGCGCCCACCGGGCGAGGAGCCGGGACCGGATGGCTTGCCGCCGACGGTGCACGCTAAGTCGGAGTAGCCGCAAAAGCCGTTTCTCGCTACGGAACGGCCCGCGCTTCTTTTTCGATTTCCTTAACCGGCCGGCTTCTGCAAACTGAAATCGATTTATTGGCCGCCGGTCCATTTTGGGAGCCAGCCTATGTCCGACGCCCTCGGTTTTCCGCCTACGCTCGAATGGTGCGGCACGCATTTGCGGCTGCTCGACCAGACGAAACTGCCCGGCGAGGAAACGTACCTCGAGATCCGGTCGGTCGCGGAACTCTGTGATGCGATCCGTCGCTTGGTGGTGCGGGGTGCTCCGGCCCTGGGCTGTGCGGGCGCGTACGGAGTGATTCTATGTTACCGGGAAGCGTGCAAATGCCGTGGACTGCCGAGCGACACCTTTGCGTATCTGATTGGGAAGCTGGCTGACGCTCGTCCGACGGCGGTGAATTTGCGCTGGGCGGTCGAGCGCGTACGCGGCGTATTGGAACCATTCGACTCGCATCCGCCCGAGGCTCGCGAGAGCGCACTTGAAGCCGAAGCACGCGCGATTCACGAAGAAGATAAGGAGATGTGCGACGCCATCGGCCGGCACGGCGCGGCGTTGCTCCCGAAGGACGGCGCGACGCTGATGACGCACTGCAATGCGGGTGCGCTGGCGACCGGCGGTTCCGGCACCGCGCTGGCGGTGATGTACGCCGCGCAAGCTGCCGGCGTGAAACTTCACGTGTATGCCGACGAAACCCGTCCGCTGCTGCAAGGCGCACGATTGACGGCCTGGGAGCTATCGCGCGCCGGCATCGACGTGACCGTGATTTGCGACAACATGGCCGCCAGTGTGATGCGCGAGAAGAAACCGGACGCGGTGGTGGTTGGAGCCGACCGCATTGCCGCCAACGGCGACGCCGCCAATAAGATCGGAACGTACGGACTTGCGATTCTGGCCAAGCACCACGGGGTTCCGTTTTACATTGCCGCGCCCAGCAGCACGTTCGATCTGTCCCTTTCCAGCGGCGCGGAGATCCCCATCGAACAGCGCGCTCGCGACGAGATCGCAAAGCCTTACGGACGGGCGAGCGTGCCCGAAGGGGCACAGGTCTACAATCCCGCGTTCGACGTGACGCCGGCCGATCTGATCGCCGGGCTGATCACCGAGCGGGGCGTGTTGTTGCCGCCGTACCGCGAAAGCATTCGAACGGTGTTGGGAGCCGGATTAAAATCGAATCCGCAGTGAAACCCGAGCACGTCTGGTTAAGGTCAGGTTCTCGCTTGGGGTCGGGCGACTGGTCAAGCCGGGTCTGGCGCTTCGTTTGATTTGATTCCTGCACAACGAACTTAGGAATAGCTCAGTTTCCCTATGGCCTGCACGGCGCTGCACGGGCTAAGTTTTTGCATGCCTTCGCGCCATTGGCCGCGCGGGGCCGGATTGAGTGCTCCCGCCATGTCCGCTCCACGCAAGGTTCTCAGCGATGCCGAGATCGAACATTTCATCACGTACGGCTTCGTTCACCTCAAAGCATGCTTCCCGCGTTCCGAAGGACAGGCCTTGGTGGCCTCCGCCTTCGAGCGCATGCAGATTGACCCGCACGATCCGCGCACCTGGAAAGAGTCCAAGCCCAAGTGCGAGGCCACGACAGTGCTGGACGCATCGGAGTTCGCGCCCAAAGCGTATGGCGCGATCTGCGACCTCGTGGGCGGCGAAGAGCGCTTGCAGCGCCCGGTGATGTGGAACGACGGATTCATCGTCAATCTGAACTGGAAAGCCGACCGGTGGGCTCCGCCATCGCCGGCCAGCGAAGGCTGGCACATCGACGGCGGCTTTTTCCGCCATTTCCTCGACAGCCCCGAGCAGGCCGTGCTGACGCTCGTGATCTGGTCCGACATCGGTCCGCGCATGGGCGGTACGTTCTTTGCTCCCGATTCGATCGCTCCCGTTTCGCGATATTTATCCGCGCATCCGGAAGGCATCGATGCGCATATACCATCTCATGAACTGATTCGCGAGTGCGCCGATTTCCGCGAAGCCACGGGGGAGGTCGGCGACGTAATCCTGCTGCATCCTTTCATGCTGCATTCGCCCGCGCCCAATCCCAGCGGCGTGGCGAGGGTAATCTCCAATCCAGTCGAGCATCTGGTCGCTCCGATGTGCTTCGACCGGCCCGATGCCGCCGACTACAGCCCCACCGAAAGGGCCGTGCTTAGAGCGCTGAAGGCCGATCGCCATTCCTTTCGGCCGACCCGCGAACGCCGCCGAACTCCGAGCCGCAAGCCCGAACAATTTAAACTGCTGGAAGAGAGCCGAGCGCGCCGGGCCCGAGCTTCGTAGCCCGCCTGCGGCAGGATCGGTGCTTGGAAGGCGCGCTTATGCGGGCCCGCGACCGAGCGGCGCGGGCCGTTGGCAGAGGGCGGAAGCGCAGCATCGGAATCTTCAAGCCGTAACGCACATCCTCCCCTTGCCGCCGTAACGCCGCGACCTATCTTTAGCCGTAGCCATGAACGTCCCCAACATGCTTACGCTCTTCCGATTGACCAGCGCGCCCATCTTCCTGGCGCTGTTCATCGGTTCGGGCGAACGTGGATTCTTGAGCGCCTGGCTTTCGCCCCAGACGGGATTGTGGGCGTGCTTGGCCGTCATCGTGCTCAGCGAGGTCAGCGACATTCTCGACGGGATCATCGCGCGCCGATACAACCTCGTCTCCAACTTCGGGAAGATTCTGGACCCGTATGCAGACAGCACGTTTCGACTGAGCGTCTTCTTCAGCTTCGCCAGCCAAGCCCACGGCAAATGGATTCCGCTGTGGATGGTGATGATCCTCTTTTATCGCGATCTGCTGGTTACGGTGATCCGCAACTTCGGGATCGAGCAAGGGCAGTTCGTCTCCGCGCGCGCGAGCGGGAAGATCAAAGCCGTGGCGCAAGGCGGCGTGGCTATCGCGGTCCTGATCATTGCCGCGGTTAAAGGCGAAGAGTGGGTGGCGTACGAATCGAATCACGGCGAATACGTTTCGGCGATGGCGCATTCCTTGATGTGGCTTGTGACTGCATTCACACTTTGGTCGGCCGTTGATTACGCTTGGGGCAATAAACATCTCTTTGGCATCGGTTCCGCGCCGGTCGATCAAACCAAACCCGACTAGTTGACTTTGTGTTAAAAATGAACAGATCTAAATAGTCTGTGCTCAAATTCGCCCTGAGTGTGCAAAAATAAACAACCTGCTCTGCTCCAATCAGCGCAGCCTTGCTATAACATCTCCTAGAGCACCATGTTACGGTTGGCCAAGTGTGGCTTTCCATTTGATACCCTACATTTCAAGGCGTGTTGGCGACCCATGGCCCGAAAACACCCGAAGAAGCCACTGACTTTAGGACACGGACGGCACGAACGCGTGAGCAAGACGTTGCCCAGTACCTCCAGAACCGAACCGGCTTTGGCCGTCAAAGGCCGCGGGCGACTGGCTTCGTTGACCGGTGTAAGCGAAGCCTTGGGCGCGGACTTGGCGCCCAAGAAGGCGCTCCAGATGATTCTGGAGGCCGCGCATCGCACGACGCGCGCAAGTTCCGCCAGCTTGATGCTGATTCAGCCCGGCACCGATATCCTGCAGGTCAAGGTTGCGGAGGGCTTCCATAGCGATTCGATCTTCAAGACGCGCCTGCGCGTCGGCCAAGGCGTTACCGGTTGGGTCGCCGAAACCGGTGTGCCGCTGCGAATCGGGAACGTCTCGAAGGACACCCGTTACGTCCGCGTGCAAAAGGGTCTGCGCAGCGAAATGGCGGTGCCGCTCAAGTTGCGCGGGCAAGTGATCGGCGTGATCTCGGTGGACTCGACGCGGCTGAACCATTTTTCCGCGGAGGACGAGGAACTGCTGGTTTCCCTGGCCGCGCATTCGGCTCGGCTGATCGAGTCGACGCGGCGGCTGGTTCTGGCCAGGCGGCGGACCAAGGAGTTGCAATTCCTGACACGAGCCGGCCACGAACTGGCCGCGTCGTTGAATCAGCAGCAGGTGTTGGAAACGCTCGCATCTATGACGGCCGAGCAGTTGCGCGCGCCGCTGGCCGCGGTTTTCCTCCTCAATAAGGAAGGCACCGGCCTGGAATTGGGCGCCGCGGCGGGTCGTTTGGCGAACGAGCGCGATTGGCCGGAATTTCCGGTGGCGGACTCGTTGCTGTCGCGCGGGTTCGAGAATCCTGCCGAGGTTCTGGATTTCCCCGATCTGTCTTTCGAGGGTTCCGGCGATGCGGCGCGATCGGCCTTCCTGACCGCCGGTTTTGCGGCTGCTGCAGTGGTACCGCTGAGCGCGCAGAAAAAGCCCATGGGCGTGCTGCTGGTCTTGCGGCGCAAGCAGCGTGCGCTGGGCAGCGAGAAGCGCCGGGTGCTTGCGGGACTGGCCGCTACCGGAAGCTTGGCGCTCGAGAATGCCTGCGTACACCGCCGCATGCTCGAAACCGAAGAGCAACTCCGCAAGAGCGAGAAGTCGAGCCTGCTGGTGGAACTTGCCGGCGCGCTCTCGCACGAAATTCGCAACCCGCTGACCAGCCTTAAGATTCTGTTCGAATCCCTGACCGGTTCGCAAAGCTGGACCGAAGACCAACTCGAAGACCAGCAGATGATGCGCCGCCAGATCGAACGGCTGGAACAGATCGTGGAGAGCTACCTGGAAAGCTCCCGCGCCCATGCCACGATCCGCGAGCCCAAGCCGCTGGATCTCAACGCGGTGATCGACGAGTCGCTATTGCTGTTGGCCACTTCGGCGCACGAAGGAACGCGACTGATGTGCGAACTCGCTGAAGGCGAGTTGCCGACTACCGGCGATCCGATGCAACTTTCGCAGGCCGTATACAATCTGGTGCTCAACGCGTTGCAGGCCGTCGCTCAGCTCAACCCCAACGGCCGCGGCCGCGTCGAGATTCGCAGCGGCCGGGTCGATCGCAATGGCGTGCCGGACGAATCGCGCATCTTCTTCGAGGTCGCCGACGATGGACCGGGTCTGGCGCCGGAAGTCCAGGCTCATCTTTTCGAACCCTTTGTCACGACGAAGCGCGAAGGGGTCGGCCTTGGGCTTTCCATCGTAAAGCGAATCGTCCTCGCCCACGGCGGCGAGTTGACCGTGGAATCTCCCCGCAAGGATTTAGGCCGGGGCGTACGCTTTCGCGTCACGCTGCCCGGGAGGGAACGCGCCCTGGCGTAAGAGGGGCCGGAAGGCAACGGGAGTCCCAACATGCAGAAGATACTCATCATTGACGACGACGAGGGCGTTTGTTACTCCCTCGCGCGATTGCTTGCCAGCGACGATCGCCGAGTGACGGCGGTGCAGAACGTCGAAGCCGGATTCGAAGCGCTGCGCGGCGAGGATCCCGAACTGGTGCTCCTCGATGTACGCGTTGGCAAAGCCGACGGGCTCGATATTCTGCAAGCTATCCGCAAAGAGCGCCCGTTGCAGCTCGTCGTCATCATGACCGCGCACGGCACCACAGAGACGGCCATCGAAGCGATGAAGCGTGGCGCGTACGATTACCTGCTCAAGCCATTCGACAGCAAAACCCTCAAGGCGACCGTCGAGAAGGCGATGGCCACCGCGCGGCTTAACCGGCGCGTGACGACCGATTCACCGGAAGATTCCCGCAAAGCGCCGCCCAGTGCCGACCGCATCATCGGGCGCAGCACTGCCATGCAGCGCGTTTACAAACTCATTGGGCAGGTTGCCACGCGCGATGTGCCCGTGCTCATTCGCGGCGAATCCGGCACCGGCAAGGAGCTCGTGGCACGAGCGCTCTGGCAGCACTCGGCGCGCAACGCCAAACAGTTTCTCGCCGTCAACTGTGCGGCGTTGACCGAAACGCTGCTCGAAAGCGAGCTGTTTGGGCACGAGAAAGGCGCGTTCACCGGCGCCGATACGCGCAAGCTCGGCAAGTTCGAACAGGCCGATAATGGCACGCTCTACCTGGATGAAGTGGGTGACATGAGCTTGGCCACGCAGGCTAAGATCCTGCGAGTGCTGCAGGACGGTACGTTCTACCGCGTGGGCGGGCACGAGACCATCAACGTCAACGTCCGCATCATCGCGGCCACGCACCAGGACCTGGAACTGCGCATCAAGGATGGGCGCTTCCGCGAAGACCTTTACTACCGGCTGCGCGTCGTCGAAATCATGCTCCCGTCGCTGCGCGAACGGCGCGAGGACATCCCAGAACTGGTCCGGTACATGATCGCGCGGCACCGCGAAATTCTGATGAGCGAAGCGACCGAGGCCAGCGCCAAGGCCATGGACAAGCTCACCAGCTACGACTGGCCCGGTAACGTCCGCCAGCTTGAGAACGTCATCCGGCGCGGTTTGGTGCTTTGCAACGGGCAGTCCATCACCATCGAGGATCTCGATTTCGGCCCCGACGGTCCGCGCACCGAGTCCGGCGCGCCGCGCCAGGCGGCCGAAGAGGACATGGAGGCGCTGATCGACCGCTTGCTCGCCAGTGGAAAGGACAGCCTGATCGAAGAGATGGAGCGCCTGCTGATCGCCCGCGCTTTGGAAAAGATGAACGGGAACCAAGTCCGCACGGCCAAGCTTCTGGGCATCACGCGCAACACGCTGCGCAGCCGCCTGGAAAAATTCGGACTCAAACCGAAAGTAAACGTAATGTAGCGCTTTCCGGGAGACGCCTGATTCTTAGCGTGCCTTGCAGTAACGATCGTTTGCGATTGGCCAGCTATCCGGCTTTGCCTGCCGTAACGGTGAGTACTTCGAAGACTGAACGGCTGGAAAGCGGCGGTTGAACCATCGGTTCAGCCGGCGACGATCTCGGCGCTCGAATCGCCACTCGCCAGTTTTCGCTTCGTTCACTATTATGCCTGCCGCGCAACAACCATTACGGAGAACCGCCCGACGTGGCTTACCTCACTTTTCATTCCGCCGGCGAGTCCCACGGCCGCGGCTGTTTCGCGTTTCTCGAAGGGTTGCCGTTCGGCGTCCCCGTCGATCTTGGTTTCATCAATGCGCAGCTCGCGCGGCGGCAGCTTGGGTACGGGCGCGGCGGGCGGATGAAGATCGAAAAGGATCAGGCCGAAGTCCTGAGTGGCGTGCGCAAAGGCGTGACCATGGGCGCGCCTGTGCTGCTGGCGGTTTTCAACAAAGACTTCCGGCTCGAGACCGCACCGGAGCTGTTCTGTCCGCGTCCCGGACACGCCGATCTGGCCGGACATTTGAAGTTCGATGCACCGATCCGCGATATTCTCGAACGCGCCAGCGCCCGCGAGACCGCCGCACGGGTCGCGGCCGGAGCGCTCTGCCGGTTGTTGCTCGCGCAGTTTGGCATCGAGATTCGCAGCCATGTCGTCGCGCTGGGGCCGGTCGAAGTGCCCACGGGCTTCAGCCCGGCTTGGGAGCAAATCGAGCGGGCCGACGCCAGCGAAGTCCGCTGTCTCGACACGGCGTGCGAAGGGGCCATGAAGGCCGCCATCGATGAAGCCAAGAAGGAAGGCAATACGCTCGGCGGCATCTTTGAAATCGTGGTGCAGGGCCTGCCGGTGGGGCTAGGCGACCACACCCAGTGGGACCGTAAGCTCGACGGGCGAATCGCGCAGGGCATGATGTCGATTCAGGCGATCAAAGGCGTCGAGATTGGCCTCGGATTCCGCGCGGCCCGTCTCGGCGGGCGGGAGGTTCACGACGCCATCCAGTACGATGCTGCGGCCGCGGGCGGCCGCGATCCGGCCGCCGCGTTCCGCCGTCCCACGAATGGAGCCGGCGGGCTGGAAGGCGGGATCACCAACGGCGCGCCGCTGGTAGTCCGCGCCGCCATGAAACCGATCAGCACGCTGATGAAGCCGCTCATGAGCGTCGACTTGCAGACCGGGGAACCGTATAAGGCCGATATCGAGCGCAGCGATTTCTGTGCGCTTCCAGCCGCCAGTGTCGTTGGCGAGAATTTCCTCGCGTTCGTGCTCGCCCAGGCGCTTTGCGAAAAGTTCGGTGGCGATTCCCTGCGCGAGATGAAAGCGAACCACGCCGCGTATCTCGAACACCTCAATCGCCCGCGCGGCGGCGGGAAGCCACAAGGCGGAGCCAGCGACGCCAGCGAGTAGGCGGTTATTCGTTACGCGTGGGCGGCGGGCGGTTACTTAGGCGTTTTATTACGTTCGCCGCGCAAGGCGCGCAGAGTACGAAGGTTTGGCTCACGCCCACCTCCTCGGCCATTCGTTCCGCGTCGGCTTCAGGCTGCGCCTCCAGCGTGCGCACCAAGGCCGCCAGTTCGTGTTTCAGGTCGCGCTCCAAATCTTTGGAGCCGATCTCCATCGGATCGTACGCTTGCTTCAATTCGAGGCGTGCGACGAAGCGCGAAGCCGGGTCCCGAAAGGCCTCGCCGCAGAGGGCGCACGTGTCGGCGTTTTTCATTCCGTGCCGGTCCTTTCGCCCTTGGCTCAGCGCGCGCCCGCGGCTACCTTGGTGCGCATGAACGATCTCGCACGCGTGACCATCTTCTCCGACGGCGGTTCCAAACCCAATCCCGGTCCCGGCGGGTGGGCGGCCATCCTTAAGTATCCCGACAAAGCGGCCGAAAAGGAACTCTCCGGTTACGAAGCGGAGACCACCAACAATCGCATGGAGTTGACGGCCGTGACCCGCGCGCTTCAGCAGCTTAAGCGGCCCTGCTCCGTTACGGTCGTGACCGACAGCGAGTACCTCGCCAATGCGTTCCGGCAAGGGTGGCTGGCCAAGTGGAAACGCAACGGCTGGAAGACAGCCAGCAAAGAGCCGGTCAAGAATCAGGATCTTTGGGTCGCGCTCGATGCGTTGATGTCGCAACACCAGGTTACTTGGCAGTGGGTCCGCGGACACACCGGGCACCCGGAAAACGAGCGCTGCGACGAACTCGCCACGCGCGCCCGCGAATCCCGCGGCGCGGACGTGGAGACGTAGCGCCTGGAGCCAGCGATGGATCTGCCCGCGCTCCTTGATGCGCTCGCGCGGCCCGGAGCGTATCCGCATCCCGTCGATCGAGTCGAGCTCTGCCAAACTCACATCAGCGCGGTTTTCCTGGCCGGGCCGTTCGCCTACAAGATCAAGAAACCCGTCAACTTCGGCTTTCTGGATTTCTCGACGCTCGAGCGCCGGCAGCACTTCTGCCACGAGGAAGTCAGGCTCAATCGCCGGCTCGCACCGGAGGTGTACCTCGGCGTCGTGCCGGTGGCGCTTGATACCGGGGGCTTACCGGCTTTCGAGACTCAGGGCGAACCCGTGGAGTTTGCCGTCAAAATGCGCCGGCTCGATCCGGCACTCACGCTTGAATCGCGGCTCGAATGCGGAACCCTCTCGGCCGGGGAAGTGCGCCAACTCGGTTCGCGTTTGGCCGCCTTTCACGCACATGCCGAACGAAGTATGGACACCGCCGCCGGAGGCGCCTTCGTGGCCGTTGCCGCCAATGCGCGCGAAAACTTTACGCAGCTCGAGCCCGCGATTGGACGCACGCTTCGCCGGTCCGTTTTCGAACGCCTCCGAGCGCGCACCGAGGCCGAGTTGGAACGCCTGCGGCCGCTGTTCGAGGCACGCGCCGCGCGCGGTGTGCCCTGCGACACTCACGGCGACTTGCATCTCGATCACGTGTACCTCGATCCAAGTCGCTCGCCGCCCACCGATCTGACCATCGTGGACTGCATCGAGTTCAATACACGCTTTCGTTATGCCGATCCCGTCGCCGATCTGGCTTTTCTGGCCATGGACTTCGTATTTCACGGGCGGTCCGATTTTGCGCGCGAACTTTCAGATGCGTATTTCGCTTCGAGTGAAGACGCGGAAGGACGCGCCCTGCTTCCGTTTTATCTCGCCTATCGCGCGGTGGTGCGCGGGAAGGTCGAAGGGTTTGCACTCGAAGAGGTGGAGGTTCCGGAAGCCGAAAAGGCGCTGGATCTCGCCCGGGCTCGCGCGCATTTCCTGCTTGCGCTGGGCACACTCGAATTGCCTGTCCAACGCCCCGCGCTGGTACTGTCGGCCGGACTTCCGGGCGCCGGCAAGTCGGTGCTTGCGCGGATGCTTGCCGAACGCGCCGGATTCGAACGCGTTGCCAGCGATGACGTACGCAAGGAACTTGCCGGTCTCCCGCCCACGCAGCGTGGCGGACTGGACCTGTATACCCCCGCAATGAGCGACCGGACGTACGCCGAAGTTTTGGAGCGTGTGCAATCGGGGCTGCTCGAAGGCAAGCGCATGCTCGCCGATGCGACCTTCATTCGGGAGGTGCGCCGCGAGGCTTTTCTGACCGCCGCCCGTGAGCTATGCGTTCCTGTACGAATTTTGGTTTGTACCGCACCCGAATCGGTCATTTTGCCGCGGCTGGCCGCGCGCACCGGCGATTCCAGCGATGCCGACGCCGACGTTTACCGGCAGCTCAAATCGCAGTGGCAACCCAGCGGTCCGCGCACCCTGAAGGAAACGCGTATTCTGGATGCGTCGAACACACCGGATGCCACCTACGCTCAAGCAGAACAGGCGCTGCGCGAAGCGGGATTGATCTGATCGATGGTCTGCCGCCGCTTTCATTGGAGAAAGCTGGCGCGCCCCCGTTTGCGTTAACGCCGAGTCTTTTGCCGTAAGGCGAACTCTTGTAGCAGCGCCGTGGCCTGGCTGCGCAGCACTCCGCCTTCGGCCGGCAACGCCGGCAACGCACCCGCCGCTCGAAACAAATTCAGGGCTGAGCCCGCGCCGCCAAGCGCTTCCCGGCTGGCGCCGAAGACGAGTTGCTTCACTTCCGGGTGCAAGCGCACCGCGCCCGCGCACATCAGGCACGGCTCGCGGGTGACGACCAGGACCAGTCCGTCCAAACCAATGGCTTGGAGCGCGCCATCCAGTTCGTCGGGCGGAAGGCCCGCGGCCTCGAACTCGGCTTTCATTTGTTCGGCTTGCGCCAGGCCCGATAGCGCCAGCATCGTGGCGTGCGCCGTCGGATCGTTCAAGGCACGGCGCTGATCGTGCGCACGGGCGACGATCCGGCCCGTGGCGGCCTCGACGAGCACCGCGCCGACGGGTTCTTCGCCGGCTTCAAGCGCGGCCTGAGCTTGCAGCAGCGCCGCGCGCATCCAGCGTTCGCTGTCGGAAGGGAAGGGCATGGACCTAAGGGCCTCAGCGCTTGCTTACCGGGAGCCACCCACGACAATGCTGCTGTCTCCTTTCTTACCTCGTTTGGGCCGACGCGTCGATGAACCGTTCCTGGCTTACCGACCACCTTGGCCCCCTCGCCGTCGCGCTCCTGCTCGTGGTTTTCTTCGCCTTCGGGCTCGTCTACCCGCTCGGGCACGGGATGCTCCAGGCCGTGCGCGAACCCGAAGTTTCCGCGGCCCTGAACAAAGGCGAGACGCTGGCCGCCTTCGCCAGACGCATGGGCACCGACGAAGCGGATCTCCGCGCGCGCAACGCGATAGCCGACGGGAGCGAACCGGCGCCCGAATCGAAGCTGGTCGTCACGCCCGCGCGCTGGACGCTCGACCACGTATTCGGCCTCTTTCACGCCGACGCCGCGCCTTGGCGCTGGATGATCAACAGCTTGCTTCTGGCGGTGATCGTGACCGCATCCTGCATCGTCATCGGTTTCCCGCTTGCGTACTGGCAGGTCCGCACGCGATTCCCTATGCAGGCGTTGCTGGGAGGGCTGCTGCTTATCCCGTTGATACTGCCGCCGTTCGTCGGCGCCATCGGTCTGCGCCGGCTGCTTTCGCGCTACGGCTCGGTGAACCTGCTGCTCATGCAACTTGGGCTGGTGGACGAGACTTCGCCCATCGATTTTCTGGGCGAGCATCGCATGCTCGGCTGCGTGATCGTCATGGTGCTGCATTTCTATCCGTTGATTTACCTCAACCTCTGCGCCGCGATCGGGAACATCGATCCGTCCCTGCTGGAAAGCGCGCGGAACCTGGGACTCGCTCCGCTGGGGGTCTTCCGGCGCGTCGTCCTGCCGCTGGCCGTTCCGGGACTGATTGCCGGGGGCAGTCTGGTCTTCGTCGGCGCTTTCACGGATCTGGGAACGCCGCTGGTCTTCAGCTATCAGGAAGTCGTCGCGCAGCAGATCTTCGGACTGGCCAACGAACAGTCCGCGAATCCAGCCGCGCCGGCGTTGGTGGCGGTGGTCACGCTGCTGGTCGTCGCACTCTTTGGGATTACCCGCTGGTCGTTGGGAAAGTACGGCACGGGCGGGGGAGGGTCTAAGGGAGCGGCGCGCGGGCAGGTTACGAAGTTGACCGGCGGCGCGTCGGCGCTCGCGGTCGGCGCGCATCTGCTCGTGATCGGACTCGCCTTAGTCCCGCACGCGGCGGTGGTTCTCAGCGGGGTCGCGGGCAAATGGTTTCTCACCGTGCTTCCCGAATCGTGGACGCTCGGGCACATGCAGGAAGCGCTGGCTCATCCGCTCAGCCAGTTGGGCGTGCGCAATAGTCTGCTCTATGCGTTGGGCAGCACCTTCGTGGACGTGCTGCTGGGGCTCGCCTGCGCCTGGGTGATCGTGCGCCGCGGCGGATGGGCCGGACGCGTGCTCGACGCATTGACCCTCGCGCCGCTGGCGATTCCGGGCATCGTGCTCGCTTTCGGGTTCGTCGGGGTCTACGCCAAGTGGTACACGGGTTCCGAGGCGGCGCTATCGGTAGGCTGGTTCCTCGTGTTAAGCTATGCGGTGCGGCGGCTGCCCTACACCACGCGCGCGTGCGCGGCGGGGTTGGAGCAGACGCCCAAGGCCCTGGAAGAGGCCTCGGGGAGTCTGGGCAGTTCGCCCGTACGGACGTTGCGGAAGATTACGGTGCCGCTCATCGCCGCCAACGTGGCGGCGGGCGCGATCCTGGCCTTCTCGTTCGCGTTGCTGGAAGTCGCCGACAGCCTGATCTTGGCGCAGCGCCCGGCCGACTATCCGCTCACGAAGGCGATTTACGCGCTCTTTGGGCGCGTGGGCGACGGGGACCAGTTGGCTTCGGCGCTGGGGTTGTTCGCGCTGGGTTTCATGACGCTGGCGCTGCTTTCGGCCAGCGCGTTTCTGGGCCGTAAATGGGGAGAGTTGTTCCGCGGATGAAAATCGCTTCGCGCCTGCTGAAAGAGAATCCCGCGGTGCTGCTTGTCGCCGAACCGCTCCGCGCCGGCGGGCTTACGGGCTTTGCGCGAACCTTATTCCGCGGCATCTCTCAGGCCGGATTGCGCCCGTACTTGGCCGCGGCAGGTCCGGCGCCGGTGGGATTCTTCGCATCCGAAGAAGAGGCGCGGATCGAATGTTTCCCCGGCATGCTCGGAGGCCTGACGCGCCCCTTCGTCTTCGGGCGGCTGGCAGACTGGGCGGCCGAGGTCCAGCCCGCGCTGATTCACGGGCTGTCGGCGTTCACCCAGCCTGTCTGCGCGCGCCTGGCCGAACGCCTGAATGTTCCTTACGTACTGAGCATCCCGCACTTCCAGGCCCGCGGCGATATCCGCGTCGACGACCGCCTCAATAAAGTCATGGTATGCAACGAATCGTTGCGCGAGAACCTCGTTAACGACGCGCGTGTGCCCAAAGAACTAGTCCGCGTGGTACCGTTGGGGATCGAGATTCCGGACGAAGTTCCCCCTCAAGCCAAAGGCGACGGCCAATGGGCGATGCTGGGGACCTTCGCGCCGCTTACGCCAGGGCAAGACCTCGCCACCTTTATTCGTGCCGCACAAAAGGTGCATGAAGTCCGCTGCGGGGCGTGCCAGTTCCTGATTGTGGGCGAAGGGCCGGAAGAGTCGAGTCTGCGCAAGCTGGCCCGCGAACTGAAGCTCGAACGGCACCTCACCTTCGCGCACGCGGGCGTGCCGTACGAACCGATCTTGCGCGATCTGGATGTGTACGTGCAAACGCCGCGGCAGGAAGCCTTTGGCCTGGGTGCACTGGCGGCGATGGCCTGGGCGCGGCCGGTAGTCGCGACCAGCGTCGGCGGTTTGATCGGTCTCGTGCAGGACGGCCAAAGCGGCTATCTTGTGCCGCCCGGGCAGCCCGACGCTGTGGCCGCCAAGATCCTCGACCTGCTTGGCGACGCCAAACTCCGCGCGCGCATGGGACAGAGCGGTCGAGATCAAGCGCAGGCCAAGTACGACCTCGAACCGATGATCGACCGCACGCTACAGCAGTATGCCGAGGCACAGGGTTTTGTTACGGCCTCGCCCAGCGGTTCGGGCATTACCCGCCTTTTTGGTAAGAGCTGACCCGGTCTGCCTTTCCGATGAAAAAAGATACGCTCCGAAATTCTCCAGAATTTGCTTGGGTCTGGCGTTGAGTTGGTGTATTGAGTGTACTAGTGCACTTGATCGGAGGAGGTTGAACATGTTTAAACTTCTCGCAACGGCCACCTTGGCGCTTTGTGGATTGTTCTGGTTTGAGACACAAGTCCATGCGGCGGAAGGGGCTACGGGTGTTTTTGCGGCCAGTACTACATATAGCTTAAACCCCGATGGCACGGTGCTGGAAGTAGCCGGTAACGACTTCGGCGATCTGCGCAAGCAAAACGGGCATTGGGACGGCGCGAGCAAGACCGTCAAGCTCTACGGGGCTCGCAACGAAGATGCGGCGGTTCAGATCCTGATTCCGCGCGCCGGCCCGGGCTACACGGCCAGTTTAAGCGAACTCAAAGGCCCCGGTACGATTGCGGCCGACCGCGCGAGCTTCTTTGCGCGCGGCTGGGCCAAGACGACGACCGGCTTCGTCCACGACCTGATCATTCCGCTCGATGGTTCGGTAAAGGGCATCAAAACCTTCGACGTGCCGCAGGCTTGGGACGGTTTTCCGAAACCGGCTAACACAGTGGGCAGCTTGCTGGTGGAAGTCTGGATCCCGAGCGACGCGAAACCCGGCCTGTACACGGGCACACTGGAGATCAAGGCCGGTGCGGAAGCGGTCGAGAAGCTGAACGTTGCGCTGACCGTCTTCGATCTGGCGCTGCCCGACCAGCCGACCTTCGCGCTGGATCTGCTTGCCTACGGGATGCCCAGCGAAGCGTTGAAGGTGGGGGGATACCTGAATGGGCAAGGCGTCGGCAAGCCAGCGCAGCCGATGTCCGAGAAGGGCAAACAGGTCGACCACCAAGCCTACAAGCTCGCCGCTGACAACCGCGCGTTTATTAATGTGCTGCCGTACAGCAGCCAACGCGGCAATCCGCGTTACGCGTACCCGGTCAAAGGCCAGGGCGCCGCGGCCGAGATCATGAGCTTTCAGGAATACGACGATCTGTTCGGTCCGATTCTGGACGGGAAATGCAGCAAGTTCGGCGCGCCGCCCGCGCACTTCACGCTTGCCTTCAACGTGAACTATCCGCACGTCTGCGACGGCGAAGTGAAGAACCAGTTCAACTGGATCCCCTTTAAGGACACGATTCCGGAAGGGCCGAATCAGAATCCCAAACTCAAGGAGTTCGAGGAGACGAACAAGGCCATCGCCGAAGCCACGGCCAAGCATTTCGCCGAGAAGGGCTGGACCAGAACGCGCTTCGAGATTTACCACAATCAGAAGGCCAACCCCGAACGCAATCGGCTTCCGTGGAAGCTCGACGAACCCACGGACGG
>BTVV01000127.1:0-17627 GCA_045863855.1 Planctomycetota bacterium
GTAAGCTGCTGACGGAAGACGAGTACCGCAAGGCAGTGGAAGATTACGGCGCGGGATCGTTCAAGGCCGACATGGGCGCCGAGGCGGTCCGCGAGCTGCTGAAGGAAGTGAAGCTGCCCGAGCTGGCCGAGCAGCTCCGCACGGGCCTGCGCGAGTCGAAGTCGAAGCAGAAAACCGAGAACTACATCAAGCGCCTGCGCATCGTCGAGGCGATGATCCAGTCGGGCAACAAGCCCGAGTGGATGATCATGGACGTGATCCCGGTGATTCCGCCGGATCTGCGCCCGCTGGTGCCGTTGGAGAGCGGTAACTTCGCGACGAGCGATCTGAACGACCTGTACCGCCGCGTGATCAACCGCAACAACCGGCTGAAGAAGCTG
The DNA here is from genome assembly GCA_045863855.1 of Planctomycetota bacterium. Classification (GTDB taxonomy): domain Bacteria; phylum Planctomycetota; class SZUA-567; order H5-PLA8; family H5-PLA8; genus H5-PLA8. The sequence goes on from BTVV01000127.1 coordinate 381, forward strand.
CTCGACCTGAACGCGCCGGGCGTGATCATCCGCAACGAGAAGCGCATGCTGCAGCAGGCGGTGGACGCGCTCTTCGACAACGGCCGCTGCAAGCGGCCGGTGCTGGGCACGGGCAACCGTCCGCTGAAGTCGCTGACGGACATGATCAAGGGCAAGCAGGGCCGCTTCCGCGAAAACCTGCTGGGCAAGCGCGTCGACTACTCGGGGCGCTCGGTCATCGTCGTCGGCCCCAGCCTGAAGCTGAACCAGGTCGGTCTGCCGAAGAAGATCGCGCTGGAGCTGTTCCAGCCGTTCATCATCCGCAAGCTGAAGGAGCAGGGTTACGCGGACACGATCAAGAGCGCGAAGAAGATCCTGGAACGGAAGGACGAGGAAGTCTGGGACGTGCTGGAAGAGGTGACCAAGGGCCACCCGGTGATGCTGAACCGCGCGCCGACCCTGCACCGCATGGGTATCCAGGCGTTCTATCCGGTGTTGATCGAAGGCGACGCGATCATGATTCACCCGCTGGTCTGCGCGGGGTTCAACGCGGACTTCGACGGCGACCAGATGGCCGTGCACTTGCCGCTTTCGATGGAAGCGCAGGTCGAAGCGACGATGCTGATGCTTTCGACGAACAACATCTTCTCGCCCGCGCACGGCAATCCGGTGATCACGCCGGACTTGGACATCGTGATGGGCTGCTACTTCCTGACCAGCGAAGGCAAGAAGATCAAGGGCGAAGGGACGGCCTTCAGCACGAAGGAAGAGGTCTTCCTGGCCTTCGACGCGGGCCGCGTGGGCAAACGCGCGAAGATCCGGCTGCGCATCCCGGGCCGCAAGGTGCTGGACGAGAAGGGCGTGGTGAAGGGCAAGAACGATCTGTACGAGGTCACGGTAGGCCGCGTGATCTTCAACGACATCCTGCCGGAGGGGATGCCGTTCTACAACATGACGCTGGACAAGGGCCGTTTGAAGCGCGTGGTCTCGGACTGCCACCTGTACTGCGGCCGCCCGAAAACGGTGGAACTGCTGGACCGGCTGAAGGAGACGGGCTTCCACGAAGCGACGATGTCCGGTTTGAGTTTCGCGGCGAGCGACCTGAAGATTCCGGACAGCAAGGCGAAGATCGTCGACGAAGCGGACAAGAAGGTCGCTCAGATTCGCAAGTCGTTCGAGCGCGGCATCATCACGGACGGCGAACGCTACCGTCTGACGATCGACGTCTGGACGCACGTGCGCGACCGCATTTGGAAGGAGGTGATGAGTTCATTGAAATACGACGAACGCGAGGCCGATCCGCATTACGTGAATCCGGTCTTCTACATCATCAACTCCGGCTCGCGCGGTAACGAAGCGCAGGTCGGCCAGTTGTGCGGGATCCGCGGCCTGATGGCGAAGCCGTCGGGCGAGATCCTGGAGACGCCGATCAAGTCGAACTTCCGCGAAGGCCTGCGCGGGCTGGAATACTTCAGCTCGACGCACGGCGCGCGCAAGGGTCTGGCCGACACGGCGTTGAAGACGGCGAACTCGGGTTACCTGACGCGCAAGCTGGTCGAAGTGGCGCAGGACGTGACGATCACGATGTATGACTGCGGCACGCAGAACGGCGTGACGAAGGGCGCGGTGTACCGCGGCGAAAACATCGATCTGCCGCTGGCGACGGCGATTCGCGGCCGCACGGCGCGCGACCGGATCACGCATCTGGTCACCGGCGAAACGATCGTGGACGAGAACCAGGCGATAACTCCGGCCATCGCGGAGAAGATCGAGGAGTTCCTGGGCAAGGACGGGAAGATCCGCGTGCGCAGTTCGCTGACGTGCGAAGCGCCGCGCGGGATGTGCGCGCTGTGCTACGGCATGGACCTCTCGCTGGGCAAGCCCGTCGAGATGGGCACGGCGGTGGGCGTGATCGCCGCACAGTCGGTCGGCGAACCGGGCACGCAGTTGACGATGCGTACGTTCCACGTCGGCGGCTTGGGCCAGCGGACGGTCGAACAGTCCGAAACCCGCAGCAAGGGGGCGGGCACCGTCAAACTGGTGGGCGCCGAGGCGGTGGTGACGGATACGGGCGAAGTCGTGGTGCTGAACCGCAACGCGGAAATCCAGATCCTCGACGAGCGCGGCCGCGAACTGGAAAAGTACACCATTTTGACGGGCGCGGTGCTGCTGGTGAAGGACGGCGAAACGGTTCCGCCGCGCAAGCCGCTGGTGAAGTGGGACCCGCACAACATTCCGATCCTGACCGAAGTGGGCGGCACGGTAGCGTTCGAGGATTTCATCGCCGACGTGACCTACCGCGAAGAAGCCGACCCGGGCACGGGCTTCAAGCGCAAAGTGATCGTCGAGCATCGCGGCGACCACCATCCGCAGATCGTCATCAAGAACGACGAGGGGCAGATCCAGGGCGTGTACGCGATCCCCGAGAAGGCGTTCGTGGACGTCGAAGAAGGCCAGAAAGTGATGTCGGGCAAGCTGCTGGCCAAGACGCCGCGCAAGATCAGCGGCACGCAGGACATCACGGGCGGCCTGCCGCGCGTGACGGAACTGTTCGAAGCGCGCAAGCCGAAGGAACCGGCGATCATGGCGGAGATCGACGGGACCGTGGAGTTCGGCGACCGCAAACGCGGCAAGCGCACGATCCTGATCAAGTCCGAGTCGGGCCTGGAGATGGAACACCTGGTTCCGCAGGGCAAGCACATCCTGGTGCGCAAAGGCGACAAGGTGAAGGCCGGCGACCGCCTGGTCGACGGCTCGCTGATCCCGCACGACATCCTGCGGATCAGCGGTCCGGAGCGCGTGCAGATGTACATCTTGGGCGAGATCCAGGCGGTGTACCGCAGCCAAGGCGTGCCGATCGACGACCGGCACATCGAACTGCTGACGCGGCAGATGATGCGCAAGGTTCAGATCGGGGATCCGGGTGAAACCGGCTTCCTGCCGACCGACCTGATCCACCGCGGCGAGTTCGATATCCGCAACAAGGATATGATGGCCACGGGCAAGCGGCCGGCGACGGCGATGCCGGTGCTGCTGGGCATCGCGCGTGCATCCTTGCAGTCGGAAAGCTGGATCGCGGCGGCGAGCTTCCAGGAAACCACGAAGGTGCTCACGGAAGCCGCGATCGCGGGACGGCGAGACGAGCTGCGTGGCTTAAAGGAGAACGTGATCCTCGGGCACATCGTACCGGCGGGCACGGGCTTCCGCGATCTGCAGCTCAGCATCGTCCGGCGCGCGGAAGCTCCGGTCCTGACGCAGGATGCGGCGCGCGAAGAACTGCCCGCGGCGGCTCCGGCCGCCGTCGAGCAACCGGCTCCGGCCAGCGCGCCGGAAGGCGGCGGCGGTCAGTAACCGTAACGGTTGACTTGGATGGCTTAAACGGGCGCAGTGGCGATGCCGCTGCGCCCGTTTTCTTTTGCACCTCCGAAAGCCCAAATCGGTCAGACCTCGCTGCACGCGTGGTGTATGCTGGTAGGGGTGGTCTATACCTCGTTTGCTAACTTGGGAGCCTGTAACCGATGAATTTCATTCGAGTTGCGTTGGTGGTGGGCGTGCTGATGTGCGCGGAGTACCTCACGGCGGCCGAACCCGTGGCCGCGGTGAAGTTGGCCGAAACCAGCTTGGACGCAGCGGCTTGGGAGAAGGGCGCTGCCGGTGAGCCCGAGGCGCACGCGGTGCTTAAGGCGGGCAAGGCGGGAGCGATCGCGCTGAAGGCGTGGTGGGGCGAAGGGCTGCGACCCGCGGCGGGAAGCGCGTGGCGGGTGGAGGTGCGCTTCAAGGACGACGCGACGCAACCGGTGACGGTTCAGGCGTTCGCGGGGCTGCCGGGGCGGTACGAGTTGCATCGCATCGGCGGTTGGGCCGATGGCCAGTGGAAGACGGCGCTCGTGCCGCTGCCGTGGGATCAGGTCATGAAGCTGCCGGGCGCCGAGCAGACGGAACTGGTGCTGACTTCGAGCGTGGCGCTGAAGGTAGCCTCGGTGCAGGTCGTGCCCGGCGATGCCGCCGCCGACGAAGCACGCTGGGCGGCGGAGACGCGGGAGTGGATCGCTCGGGTTCAGGCCGAAAAGCGCAACGCGTTGAAACCCGCGGAAGCGCAGGCTGCCGTACTGCCGGAGGATTGGAAGGCGCAGCCGCTGGTGCCGTACGTGCGGCCGTATGGGCGGCTCATCGGGGTGGAATCCGCGCCGCAATCGGGCGAAGCCGGGGCGGCGGTGAAGCTGAGCATGGCGTTGAACGAGACCGAACCGGCGCAGTTCGGCGTTTACGCCAACGGCAAGGATTTGACGAAGGTGACGGCGGCGCTGGTCGACGGCGGGCTGGCGGGCGAAGGCGGCAAGAAGCTTGCGGCGACGGCGGAGCTCTTCGCGGCCGAGTACGCGGTGACGAAACGGGGGCAGCTTTTCCCGCAACGTTTCTGGCCCGCGTATGCGGTGAACGTTCCGGCGGGCCGCTCGCACCTGTTCTGGCTTAACGTGACCACCACCGAAGGCGCGGCGGCGGGTTTGTACCGCGGTGCAGTGGAGTTAAAAGCCGATGGCGTGGAACCCGTACGCGTGGCGGTGGAAGTCGAAGTGCGCCCCATCAAGCTGCTGACGATGCGGGAGGCCGGCCTGCATATGGGTTCGTGCACCACGGGGCTGATCCCGGCGAGCGAGTTGGCGTACATCGGACGGCACAACCACAACAGCATCAACATCTGGTACAGCGGCGTCGCACCGAAGATCGTGAAGAAGTCGGCGACGGAATTCGATCTCGACTTCACGGTCCTGGACGACTTCATGAAGCACGCCAAGGCGGCGGGCATCGAAAACGTGGTTTGGTTCCTGGGCGGCGATCCGTACAGCTATCCCGATTCGCTGCATCTGGAGCGGGAACTGTACCGGCAGGTGCACTTCGACGGGGATTCGATGGCCGGGCGCAAGGAGTTCATCCAAAAGACTTGCGCGGGCGGCGGCGCGATGGAACCGGCGCTGCGCGAACTGTACAAGCAGTGGACCCAGAAGGTCTACAAGCACGCGGAGGAGGCGGGCTGGCCCGAGGTGATCCTGACGCCCTTCGACGAACCGGCGAAGTGGGTGCAGGAGAATTGGGCGAAGGCCGATGTGTATTTCGCCAAGGACAAGGAAGGCCCGTGGCATACGGTCGCGAAGCTGAAGGCGAAAGAAAAGGATGCGTGGCTGAAGGAGCAGGAGGCCAAGGGCCGGATCGTGGAGCATTGGGGCTTGGGCGGGGCAGGTCCGTGGATCAAGACGCACTTCAAGGATGCCTGCGCGGCGATTCACGAAGGCTGGCCGAAGGCGCGGATCTACGCGTCGATCCACCACAACCGTCCGGGCGGGAATCCGCCGAACGAGGGGATCTGCTTCCTGGAAGACGTGGAAGTCTTCTGCACGAACGCGATTCACGAGGATCCGAAGCTGGGCGACAAAGTGCGCGCCGGCGGACCGACCAAGACCTTCTGGCAGTACTCGGGCTGCGGGGACGACCGCGGTCCGACCGAGGCGCGCTACAGCTTCGGGTTCTTCTTCGCGGCCTTCGATTCGCGCGGGAGTTTGTGCTGGGCGTACAACTGGGGCAATCGCTTCGATACCTCCAGCGGCGACAACTGGGTTTACGCCTGGACCTCGCCCAACGGACTGATCCGCGCGCCGTTCCTGGACGGTGTGCGCGAGGCCTGGGACGACCGGCGCTACATCGAGACGCTGCGCGCGCGCGCCAAGGAAAAGGGCGAGGCGGCGGCGCAGGAAGCCGAGAGCTTCCTGGGCGGGCTCTTCGACAGCGCCGTCAAGACGCGCAGCGAAGGCGGGCGTGACACGGTCAACGATTTCTTCGCGCGGACCAACGATCCGGATGCGCTGGAGTCGATGCGCGCCAAAATCGCGGCGAAGATCGTCGAACTGGGCGCCGCCAAATAGCCGGATCCAGGCTCTGTCCCGAAACGCTTCTTCGGCCTCTGTTTGCGGGGGCCTGCGCAGCGCTTCGTCAGCCTCGCTTGCTGTATCTACTCTAGAGCTACGGCGCGTTCGGCTTCCTCGCCCTGCTTGGTCCGCGCGTCGCATTCGCTTTCGAAGCGCTTTGGGACAGAGCCTAGGCCCTGCCCTGCGGCTTGAGGTTGAGCGAGAGCCGCAGCTTGCGAGACCACGCGCCGGCGCGAAGGGTCAAACGGATTCCCGTCTTCGCGGCATCGAGTTCCACGCGCGCGGGCGAGGAGCCCGGCACAAGCAGGGTGGCGAAGACGAACGATTTGTGGAGTTGCTCGGTACACCAGCGCAGCACGGTGGCGGACGGCCCGGGCGTGGTGGGCGCCGTCCGCGCCTGGAAGAGTCCGGCGGGCAAGTTAGAGGCAAAGGCCGCCTGGAGCCGGTGGCGCCGGCCGGCGATGCGGGCGCGGTTCTTGCCGGCTGTGACCTTCGCGTAGGTGTGCAACCGCGATTCGATGCGCGCCGGATGCGGCGTGACGACTCGGTCGACGATCAGCAGCGCCTTGCCTTCCAGCAATAGAAACAGCCGAGCGCAGCATTTCGCGGCCGGTCCGTCGCGCATTCCGCCCATGCACGAGCGGGCGTCGAGCAGCAGTCCCACGTCCTGTCCCAGGGCCAGGGGCCGGGTCTTCACGCGCGAAGGCTCGGCGACGCCGACGCCGTTGATCAGGATCGTATTCTTCGAGGCGGGCATGGTTTCGAAAAGTTCGTAGCGCCTCGAACTGAAGGTCGTGTCGAGGTATTCGCCCACGCCGAGGTTTTCGATGAGCGGTTCGTCGCCGACGACCGCGTGGAAACTGAGCAGGTCGCGGTGACCGTGAGGCGCGGGGATCGCGCCTCCGCGCACGGCGACGGCGAAGGCCGGGCTTGGCCAGCGGTCGGCCAGAAGCCCCCAGTCCATGCCGCGGTACAGCTTGAGGTACGGACGCGCGGTACGGGAAGCCGGAAGCTTGCGGCGCGGGTGCAGCAGGAGCAGTTCGGCGGCGTTGGGCCAGTTGCCTTGGCGGAGGTTTATGCGATCGGCATGGCGGTCGAGCTCGGGGAGCAGATCGGTGCGTTCCATGCGTTCGGCCGCCGCGTAATGGAAGGGCAGGGGCGTCCAGCGATTCACGTCGCCGAAGCTGCACGGTACCGCGTTCGGACAGAAGTCGAGGGGGAATTCGAGCGTGCGGCGCACATCCGGGCCTTTGAGCAGCGGATGCGCGCGCCCGGTCGCACGCTCGTGCGAGAGCAGGTACATGAAGGCGTAGCGCATGCCGTAATTCCAGTACCCGATGCCTTCGGGCCATGCGCCGCGCGTGGTCTTCAGCGCGTGCATGAAGGGGATCATCGAGCGCTCGGCAAGCGGAACGGCCTTGCGCGCTTCGGGGAGCGATTCGTAGGTGGCCAGCGCGAGCATCCCCGCGCCGCCGGCGCATACGGAGTTCCAGTTGCTGTGCGCGCTGCGGAACCACCACGGAGGTTGCTTGAGGCCAAGTTGGTGCAGGAACGGAGCCAAGGCGCGATCGCGGGCGATGCGTTCGAGGTGCGCGCGCTCGTCGGCGGAAAGCGTATCGAACAACGCGTCGTATCCGAGGGCCAGGGTCGCTGCGTTCTCCCCGTAGCTCAAGTCGAAGATGGCCAGAGGGTCGGAGTTGCCCTGGCGCCAGGTAATCCAGGACCAGAAGCGCCACGCGCCCAGTTCGCGCAGGTGGTCCCAAGCGGCGCGGCGAAAGCGCTCCTGTCCGGTACGCCGCCATTGGACCAGCAGCACGACCACGCGGGTCTGCATAATCCGCGCGCGGACCAGGTGCGCGTTATGCGTATTCAGTATCCAATCGAATTGGGGCGTGCGGACGAACTCATGCGCCTGCTTGGCGACGGCCGTTTCCGCGCGGCGCAGCAACTCGGACTCCGCCGGCTGAACCACGCGCGCGAACGCATCTTGCGAGATGTAGAGCCGGGGATGGGCGGCCAGGCGGGCGGGCATGCGGTCTCCTCATGGCTCGAGGCACGGCGATAGGCCTACTTTTGTGGAGCGCTTTCGCCATCCGGCTCCGGATTGCCCGGCGGCGCGTGCGGCGCGCGAGCCAGCGTGACCAGGAGCGCCACGGGCCAGAGCAAGAAGAGGAAAAGGTAGCCGAAGATGGCGAGCGGCCCTTCGAGCAGACGCAGCGCTTTGTGGTCGTGATCGTCGCCGTAACCGATGGCCGATTCATGGTAGGCCATATGCACGGCGAACGCGGTGATGGCGAGACCGATCAGGAGGTAAAGCACGAGGGCGACGACGAGGATGATTTTGAGCACGGCTCAACCTCGCATCGAGGGCGTCAGCGGGTGACCGGGTGCCGCGCGCCGACTCCCGGCGCGCCTTCGGCGGCCCAATCGTCGAGGTCCGCATCGCGCGCGGGCGCGGGCATCGGCGGCGCGCCACGTCCGGATTTCGGCTCGTCGGCCGGCGGCGGCTCCACGGGTTCGGCCGGCGGCGGGGAAGGCACCACGGGTTCAGGAGTCGGCGGCTTCTTTTTCTTGCCGTGCTTCTTAAGCAGATCGAAGGGGTCGAAATTGCGCTCTTCGGGCGCCTCGTCCCCGCCGTCGGTCTCGATCTCGGGCACCAAGAGGCTCTGATTGGGAACCACGAGATTTCTGTAAGCGAGCGTCGGCGCCAGCGAGAACCCGACGGAACTGTCGTTGTTGTTGCGGTCGAAGCGGTAGCTGAACGTGCCGACCAGCGCCCCGTACCTCCGCGTGATGGCGATGCGCTGGTAGGAACGCCCCTTGGTGGAGAGCAATCCCTTGCGCCGCTCTTCGACGTTCTCGACCGAGAGGCCCCAGCGTTCGCTCAACTGGAAATCCACGCGCACCTTGAACAGGTCGGAGCCCTGGATATCGCGGTCCTTGTCGGTGAAGTTGAAGCGCTCGGAGATTTCCGCGCGCCAGCGTCCGCCTGGATCGAGGAGCAAGCGCAAGGTGGCCGTCTCGGCGTCGCCGCCGTTCTCGAGGTTAAGTCCCAAGTCGGTGCTGAGCTGCACGGCATCGATGACGTTGATGTATCCGTTGATGTGGAAGAGATCGAACAGGTCGCCTTCCAGCAGGCGGTCGCGGTCGGCGGCTCGAGGCAGCAGGTCCACGTACATGCGCAGGCCTGCGAATTCGCGGGTGCGCAGGCCTCCCTTGCGGGCGAAGCGGGTCTGAAAACGCTGATCCAGGGCGAAACGGATGCGCTGCATGCCGACGAGGTCGTCGACGGTATCGAAGTCGTAAATGTTCACGGGGTCTTCGATGGTGTTGCTGACAGCGCTCCACTCGATGCGCGGCTCGATGATGTGTCGGAAACCGTTAAGGCCCAGTTCGTAGTTCTTGGCGTCGGCAAAGGTTCCGTAGAAGCGGGTCGAAACGTCGAGCCCGTACAGAGCGGCGCCCTGCACGGTACCGTCGTCCTCACGCGACTGGCTGTACCACGCGGCCTGACCGCCCAGGTAGGGCCGCCAGTTCATGCCCCAGAAGCGGGTGGGGCGTTCGACGATGGCTTTGCCGTAGGCACGGAAGGCTTCCAGATCGCCTTGGTCGATGATGTCGCGGTCGAAGTCTTTGCGCAGGTAACCGGCTTGGCCTTCGGCGCTGGCGTAAAACCCGCCCCCGATCCCGGTGGGAATCAAGGTACCGCCCAAGGCGGGCTGGTATTCCGTGAAGGTGCCGTAGTCGTACGGTGCACGCGGGGGCGCGCCGTCGAACTCGTTGGGATTGACGCGGTAGAAGAGTTCCGAGCTGTAGTTGTCGCCGGCTTTGAGCACGCTGGCGAGCGCCTCGGGCTGGTTGTTTTCGAGGTAGTTGTTGCGGAAGTAGTCCAGCTCCAGGTCGGGATCGTCGCGGTACTGATACTTGAAGTTGAGTTCGACGTCGTTGAGCCCCGCGATGTAGCGCAGCGGCTGGTGGTGCGCCAGATCGACCAGACCGCGATACTCGCCCTCGTACAGCTTGGACTCGAAAGTGGCCGGCCCCGCGTTGTCCTTGAGCCGGCGGGCGAGGAAGAGCCGGTTGGGGTCGTACTCGCGGTAGTGGTCGCCGTCGATCTTGGGCTGGATGCGCCGCTCGCGGTTGCGGATACCGCGCTCGGCGTCGTCGTCGCTCGTGATGGACATCTCGGACGCCACGTAGACGCGCACGAAGCCGCGGCCTCGTTCGAATTCGCGGGCGGCATCGCCTTGCTGCGGGCGCTTGCCGGTCTCGTACTTAAACTCGGTGCCCAAGGCGGGGCCGCGCTTTTCGCGGTAGTCGGCGTCGATGTAGAGCTTCACCGGATCGAAAAGCCGCTCGTGGTTATCGCCCAACCCCGCGCCGTAGCGGAAGAGGCCGTAGTAACCCCACAGCGAGCTGCTCCCCGCATCCACCGCGACGAAGCCGAGATGCTTGGTCATGTCGTAATTGACGGTGGGAAGCGGAAATAGCGTGACCGGGCCGATCTTCACGCGCGCGCCTTTGCCAATGACCGCCTTGGGGCGCAAATCGGTGCGTCCCTCCTTGGTCGGATCGGGAATCTCGCGCAGCAGGAAGTCGAGTTGCTTGACCTTTAGCCCGTACATGGGGTCGGCCATGTCGTCGGTGGTGACGAACGCATCGGTGGCCGTGTAGCGCAGGCGGCTCTCGCGAACCAGCTTCTCGGCTTTGAAGACGATGTTCAAGCGGCCCTGCGGATCGTCGACCACATCCAGGTAGATGCCGTATGGGTCGCGTGCGCGCAGGAGCGAGGCCTCGCCCTTCTCGACGGCCGAATAGCCTTCGTCCAAGCTGCGGCCTTTGGGCAGCGCCAGCGGATTGACCGGCTCTTCGCCGGCCTTCGCCGAAACGCGCACCGTAACGTCCACCAGGTAGCCGCGGTCGTTGGGGATGTCCACGTAGGCTGCTTGGGCGCTGAGTTCCGATTCGCCCTCGCGCAGCCGGATGTTGCCTTCGGCGTAAACTTCGCGCGACTTATGGAAGAAGACGATGTGGTCCGCTTCGAGTTTGATGCCGCTGTACTCGACCCAAGCCGTCCCGGACAGGACGATCGCACCTTTGTCTTCGACAAAGGACTGTTTGACGGCGCTCCAGCGGATACCGGGCACCATGACCGGTACGGCTTCGCCGGTGCCGGGAGCCGGCGCGGTTTCCGGGGTGGGGGCGGGCGCAGGAGTAGGTGCAGGTTCTTCCCCGCCCCAAACCGGAACGGCCAGCAGAGCCAAGGAGAAGGCGCACCGAAGCCCCAGTCCCAGACGGGAATTGCACGTGTGTCTAAATTGCGGCATGGAGGCGGATTCTAACTCCAACTAATGAATCGTCAAAGGGTTCCCTACACGACGGCAGGGAATCCTTACGGCTTCAAATCCAGGTATCGGGTGGATGGGCATACCGGTTCAGAGGCCTCGTAAGAAGGCTTCGAAGAACCATCTATTGGGGTTTCAATAGGGTAACGGAACGGTAAACTGCGACCGCCAGTCAGCGGTTCATCTTCAGGGTCGTGAACTTCTGGATATCGTAGGCGCGTTGGTTAAAGCGTACGGCCTCGGAGGAGTTGCCCGAGCGCTCGGCGGCTTCCGCGGCCTTGATATACATGTCCATCGCACCGGCTCGATTGCCTTGGCGTTCGAGTTCGGCCGCCTTGCTGGCATAGAAGCTTGCGGGCATGGCCTCGTCGTGGGACTGCTTCTGCGATCGGGTTCCGGTCGAGCTGCCGGACATCGCAAAAACCAGAATCAGCATAAGCAGGAGACCGGCGCCGCCCGCGATCATCAGGGTCTGATTGCCGCCGTCGCTTCCGCCGCCTTTTCCGCCCCGCCGCGACATGCGCTGCGAGCGCCCCGAACCTCCGCTGTTGGACCGGCTGGAAGCGCTGGCGTTGGACCGCGCGCTGCCGCGCGAAGCGGGCTGAATGTTCTTGGCGCTGTTGGCCTTGCGCTTCTGATCTTTCTTGAGGTTAATCGCCTGGAGCACGTTCGAATCGACGAGGTTCTCGTGGACATCGCCGACCTGATCGGCGGGCACCGCCTTGTTGCTGCCGGAGCGGTAAAAGACTTCCTTCTTCTGGCGATTGGAACCTTTGCTCGAATCTTCGCTCGCGGCGGCACGGCCCGAAGCGCGCGCGGCGCCCCGGCGCGAACTGGCGGCGGCCATTTTGCGCTGACTGGCTCCGCGTCCGGCACCCGCGCCCGCTCGCCCTGAGGCTCGGCGACGGCTGGAGGCGCGGCCTTCCGACGCCACCGGTTCGCTATCCGCCATGGGACTCTCCTTGGGCGCCGCATCGGGCACGTCGACCGACATGATCTCGAATTCTTCCAGTACTTCGATGCCGTCGTTGATCGGCTCCGCCTGCTTGGCCGTAGGCCGTTCGGACGGCATTTCGTGCGCGCCTAGACCGTGCGCCACCGGCGCTCGAGCAGCTTTACGCGGAGCGGCCGCCGTCGCCACCGAATCGAGCACCAGCGGAGAGCATTCGGCGCAATAGTAATTCCGACCTTGCCGCGTGGCGCGTCCGGCTTGCACGTCTCGGTCCAAGACGTTCGATCCACACGCTTTGCAAGGATAAGAAATCGGCATGGTGCGTAGGGCTCTCCTGGCCCATTACATCCCGGGTGGTGGCGCTTTCCAGTGCTCCGCTTGCCCTTATAGGTCATTAAGGTGCGAAATCAAGCCTGCCGCTTCGTCTATTTTGCACCTAGGGCAACCGAAAGGAGGCGCGAGCTTTCCGCTACTAAAAACTAGAAGCCGCATGCCGTCTTTCGTCTACCTTAACGGACTGCACAGGTGTTGCTTGCCGACTTTGTGAGGAGTACCTCCAAGCGTGGTTAATCAGTCCTTACCGGTTGCTTACCAACGATTTAGCGTATGTAGAGCTGAGTTTTGGTTAGGTGTGGCGGTGGCGTTTTTACCGTTTGGGGTCCTGGGCTCCGAAGGATCGCCGGCCGATCCGGCGCAGCGGTTGGACCCGCCCGAGCTTCAAGCCGATGAAGTTCCTGGGATCCGGGCGCTCTTCGAGAAGCTGGGCGCGGTGGATTTCGAGAAGCGTGATGAAGCGCTGCGCGCGCTGGTTCAGCGCGGGTCTCCTGTCTTAAAGCTGGCCGAGGAATACACCAAGCACCCCACGGCGGAGATCGCTTCTCAAGCGCGCGGATTGCGTGCGCGCCTTCTGCTGGCGTACGACGGGTATCTGCCGATTTCGCCGAAGCTGGAAGAGGCCCTGTCCCGGCCGTATGTCCAGAACATCAACGAGGGAGCAGCCGTCGCCGAGGCCGGCGAGACGGGCGGGGTCTTCGATGCGCTGATTGCGACGGCCGGCTTGCAGGGCATCGAACTGCTTGTCGATCCCGAAGCGACGGCTCAGGAAGGCTGGGCGCCGGGTGCGTTCGTGATTCGACAAGGGCAGCGTTCGCCTACCTTGGGCGATTGGCTCGGGAATATCGTGCACGCTTTAGGCCTGGAGATCGTACCGCGAGGCGATGTGCTGGTGCTGACGCATGCGACGCGCGCGCAGATGCTCAAGCGCCAGCGGCACACGTTCGACTGGTCGCACTGGAAGCTCGATAAGGAAGAAGCGCAGCGGGTGAGCGACACGCTGCGCGCGTTCTTTCCGCCGGTCAGCACCGAGGTGCAGCCCGGATCGGCGGCGCTTTCGATTCGCGGCGCCTCTGGCACGATCGCTCGAGCGGCGCGCTTGCTGGCGTTGCTGGAGCCGGAAGGCCGCGATGCGCAGTGGCCGGAGAGAACCGACGGATTCTCGACGCAAGCGGCGCTGGATCGGCTGGCGCGGCCGGTCTCTTTGTTCATGAATCACACCGATCTGGTGCAAGCCCTGAACGAACTGAAGCGCCAGAACGCGCCGGTGGCGCTGTGGGTGGAAGGCAAGCGCTACGATCACGAGCCGTATCCGCCGGAGATCGAAGGACTCGCGCCGATCCGGTTGCAGCTCAAGGATCACCCGCTCGGGTTGACCTTGCGCTGGCTGGCGCACCGTACGGTCTTGGTGGGAGCGGAACGCGAAATCTTTAAACTGGTCGCGGAGGTGGATGCTGCGGGGCAGCCTGGTTTGCGTCTGGCGCGGGCGGAGCATGGGATTCTGGAATGGGCCGTCGGAGGCATAGACGTACGCTTCCTGACGCCCTCGAATCTGGCCGACGGGCCGAAAGCCGACGAGGTGCTCCAAGCGCTGCTCTTGAAGGAATTGGGACCGTACCTGGAACTCTTACCGTCCTTCGAACCGACGCTCTCGCTGCGGGTTCTGCGCGGCAAGGCGCTGGTGCAGGCTTCTCCCGCGGCAGTGGCGGCCTTTCGCGACCTGGTACGTGAGTGGAAAGCGAACGGCAAGCCGCCTGCCGCGCCGAGCGGCGAACGGATGGACGCGATTCTGGAACGGAAGGTCGAATGGAACGGAACGGGGCTCACGGCGGGCACACTTCTGAAGCAACTGCGTAAGTTGAGCGGCTGTGCGATCTTCCTGGAAGACGGCCCACGCGGCGAGCCGGCCTATTTCAAACTGACACGCGAGCAGGCGCAACTACTCCCCCCGGGCCCCCATGCCCTAAAGGCGCTTTTCGACGAATTGGCGCGGCAGTCTGGCGCGCAATGGGCGGTGCGCTGGGGTGTCATTACGCTCACTCCGGGCCCGGTTGCGCCCCAACCGGAGGGTGTTCAACCTTAGCCGGGAATGGCGCTTAGCATTTTACGAGAACCTTACGAACGTTAGGTACGTCAAGAATGATAAGATTTGTGCGTATAGCTTGACCCGAGGCGAGCGATTATGCGTCTAAGAGTTATGCCACGCACGCTGCTTCCTTTTCTGGCGCTGCCCTTATTGGCCGTATCGGCTTCAGGGTGGGGCTTTGAGGAAGTGATTCCGGCCCAACTCAAGTCCATCGAACGCGGCACGAAGTGGTTGCTCTCGGCGCAGAACAAAGACGGCTCGTGGGGCATGGACCTCCGGGACGTTCCGAACATTGCCTGCACCGCGACGGCGGGGATGGCGTTGCTGGCGGCAGGGAACACCGAAAAGAACGGTCCGTCGGCCGAGTGCGTGGCGGCGGTGCGCAAGGCCGTCGATTACCTGCTCAAGCGCATGCAGCGCGTGAAGCGCGGTACGGGGATCGACGACGGCGAGCAGAGCGAATTCCACACGTACGTGGGCGCGCGTTCGCAGAGCATGTACGCGGTGATCTTCCTGAGCCAGGTTTACGGGATGCAGTCGCTGCAACTGGACGAGACGCGCAACGAACAGGTGCGGCGCGCGGTGGAGCTGCTGAGCGATACGCTGGCGAAGTGCCAGGAGTCGGATGGAAGCTGGTACAAGGATACGTACAGCAGCCTGCAGGCGACGGCCTTGGGCTGGATGGCGCTGCGTTCGTCGGCTTCGACGGGCGTCGCGATTCACGGCGCGGCGGTGGACCGCACCCTCAAATTCATTCGCAAGCAGTACAACCCCAGCAGCAATCTTTACGACGGCGGAAACGGCGAGCGCGGAAATCCGATTTACGCCTCCGCCAGCGCGATCCGGGTGCTCTACGGCATGGGCGAAAGGCAAACGCGCGAAGTCCACGACGCGGTGACCAAGCTGGTCAAAGGTATCGCCGGCGGCGAGTGGCAACAGGGCTTCCTGACCAACGTCGGTGAGGACTATCCCGCGGCGCTGATGCTGACGCACGCGCTGATTCACGAGAAGGGCGAGAATTGGCAAAAGTGGTTCACCTTCGTGCGCGACCGCCTGACCAAGACGCAGAATGCCGACGGGAGCTGGACGGCGACGTCGTGCCTGCGGGGGCGCACCTTCGCTACGGCATGCGCGCTGCTGTGCCTGGAAACGCCGCTGCGGCTGCTGCCGCTCGAAGATCTGTAAGAGTCCCCCAGGAATCCGGAACCATGCTTCGTTTGGCGGCACGCTGCGCTTCGATCGTGCTGCTGGCCGGTGGCTTGGCATGCGCGCAGGACGTTCAGGAAGAGCTTACGCCCGCCGCGCGCGAGACGATCAAAAAAGGCGTCGAGTGGATCCTGCGCGCGCAGAACGCGGACGGTTCGTGGGGGCTCGACGCGAAAAGCGCTCCGGATATCACCTGCACGGCTTTGTGCGGCCTGGTGCTGCTCGCGGCGGGCGAGACCGAGCGCGAGGGCAGCGATGCGCGGGCGGTGCGTGCGCTGCGCAAGGCCGCCGAGTACATCCTGAAGCGCGCGCGCAAAGCGCCCAACGATATCTCGTTCGGCGAAACGACGCTCATTCAGGGCAAGCTGGGCGCGACCGTCCACAACGGCTTCGCCGTGGTTTTTCTCACGCAACTTTACGGAATGCGTCCGGGCGATACGGCCGAAACGAACCTCGAGATGATCCCGTCGATCCAGAAGCTGACGGACTTCATCGCCAAGTCGCAGGAAGCCGACGGGAGCTGGCACAAGCAGACCTTCGGGAGCTTGAAGGCGACGTGCATGTCCTGGTTGGCGCTGCGCAGCGCGGCGAGCGCCGGGCTTTCGATCAAGCATGCGGCGGTGCAGAAGACGGTAAAGTTCATCAAAGACCAGCACAACCCCAGCACCAAACTGTATGACGGCGGCGCGCAGGCGCAGTACGGAGGCGGTTACCAGTCGCTGTACTCCACGGCGAGCTGCATCCGCGTGCTGGTGGGGATGGGCGCGGGCGGCGAGGAACGTACGCTGGACGCCATGGACGCGTTCATCGAACAGTGCAAGAACGGGCAGTGGAAGCAGATCTTTCTGACGGTGGAAGGCGAGGACTACCTGGCCGCTTCGATGATGTCACAGGCGCTGATCGGCGAAGACGGTCCGCGCTGGCGCAAATGGTTTCCCTTCATTCGGGATCAGTTGATGCGGCGGCAAAACACGGACGGAAGCTGGACGACGACGGCCTGCATCAGCGGGAAAACCTTCGCGACGGCGAATGCGGTATTGACGCTCCAGACGCCGTACCGGTTGCTGCCGCTGCAGCAGTGAGGTCCTCACCTTGCGGATTACGGATTGCGGATTGCGGATCGCGCCACACTTGCTTGGTTCGGTGTTGGGGCTGCTTGCGGTGTTGCTCTCGGCTGAGGGTAGCGCCGAAGAGGGTGGGCTGACTGGGCGCCTCGACGCGGGGATCGCCAAGGCTCTGGCGGCGCTTATCGCCAAACAGTCCGCGACCGGCGGATTCCACAGCGAGACCTACGGGGTGCTCAAGCCGGGCGCGGCGACGACGGCGTTTGTGGTGGAGACGCTCAGCCGCCTGCCGGAGGCCCAGCGCGCGGCGCACTCGCAGGCGTTGGAGATCGTCGAGCATAACGTCGCCAACGCCAGCACG
>BTVV01000128.1:0-17610 GCA_045863855.1 Planctomycetota bacterium
TCCACCGCGCCTCGACCCAGTACCGCCGCGACGTAGCCGCCCTGAAGCGCCAGGTTACGCGCCTGACCAAGCAGATCGCTTTCCTGGAAGGCCAGGACCGCAGCCGCGTCGCCAAGCCCGCCGTAACCGCCGACACCAATGCCAAGTCCCGTTTCAGCCCTCACTGGCTCAAGAAGCATCGCGCCAAGCTGGATCTATCGGCTGAGAAGTACGCCCAACTCGCCGGCGCCTCAGCGCAGTCGGTGTACTTCTGGGAGTCGGGGAGAACAAAGCCAAGGGCGGCGCAGGTGGCGAAGGTGGTGAAGGGTTTGTAGAGGTAAGGGCAGGGCGACCGGCCGGCCGAAATGTGGGCAGGTGTGAAGCCGCCGCGCGGTCGGCCGATCCTGGCCCACGAAGTACAGCCCCCGGTCTCCGTGCAGCGCACCCATTACGGCGGCGATCCCAACTTGATCGAGCTCGACATGCGCGTCATGCGAACCGTACAACTGATCGCGAAGCGAGCGGGATGGATGTCGTTCTTTGAAATTCAATGGTCTTGCCGAAACTGCCGGCGAGAAGCATGCGCGAGCCCGTTTCAGAAATTACACATTTCGCGCGACTCCGGTTCCTTAGGAGGGTTAACAATGGCCTGGGCCGGTACACAGATTACGGTTTGCCGTGAATCACGATTTCACCCAAGCGCAGGTTTCCGACAATTCCTTTAGGAAAACCCAGCCGGATGCGTGTGGTAGTCTCCGGCTTAGCCAGGCGATGCGTGTGTACGGCGGCGTTGGATAACATGCGCGGACCCGTCTTCCAGACCTTGCGCTCGTCGTCGTACCAGTCAAAGCGAAAGTCGCGAACCCAGCTATCCGGATAGTCAGCGGCTTCGTGCAGCGTGACGCCCGAAACCGTTTCCGCCTTAGGTCCTATCTGGAGCGTCAAGAAAACCCAGCCCTCGCTGGACTCGGTGTGCGTGTTCAAAGCGCCCCAATCGAAGAAGACCCCGGGCGATTCGGGCTTTCCGTCGCAGAGCAGACCCAGATCCTTGCTCGGCTTGAGACCTTCGAACGTAAGCTTCGAAGTTCCGGGAATGAGGAGGTTTGGGGCCAGTGCGGCTTGCGTCTCCACGCTATTCGTCCAGCCTTCCACGCGGGCCGTAGGAGTGGCATCGGGCTCGATGAGCTTGCCGCGCATACCAGGGGCTTCAGGATGCAACCGGGATTCCCACTTGACCTTGTACTGCGCATCGAAGCGCTGGATGCGGCCCATCCATCCGGCCAAGAAAAGATCGCCGCCGGCCAGGAAGGCAGGCACGCCAACTTCGCCTTCGTCGCGTGCGAGCAGCGTTTCGCCTTCCACACTCAGCACATACAGCGTGCCAAGATCGCTGCTTACGGCAATGCGCTTGCCGTCGGTACTGAAGGTTGGATGGCGCAAGTGCTGATCTCCCTGAAGGGACCAGCACAAGCCGCTTTCGACGGCGTGCATTTCCATCAAGTTTCTGTGCGTAATGAGCACGTGGGTACCATCTGGCGAGAAGCGCAGCTCGGAACTGTCCGTGGGCAGCGTCGCAACAAGCTTCCCCGCGCGAAGAACGTAAACACGGCCTCCGGAGGTGCTGGTGGCCACCGCAACGTTACTCCCGTCCAAGCTGTAGGCGATCTCTCGTGCTTTCCCGTTTACTGCCAGGATCACTTTCCCGAGTGGTTTTCCGGTCACCGCATCAAGGGTTTCAAGCGTGGCCTCACGGGCCATCAGCAGGGTCTTCGGATTCGGGGCGGCCAATCGCACATTATCCGGAGCATCGGTACTCCAGTCCTGTTTCCATAAGAGTTTCCCGTCGCGCGCGTACACCGCGAGCCCCAGGTTGCCGGCCACGGCAATCCAGCTTCCATCGGGCGCCACGGCATGGATGTGATTCTCTTCTAGAAACGCGGCAGGCAGGAAGCGGAAGACTCCGCGCCCTGGTAAACCGTAACCCGCGAAGCGGCGTTCAGGCTTGGCGACCGAATCCAGCAAGTACACGTGGTAGCCATGGGGATCGTTCAAGTCGTAGCCTTGCACGGCGAAACCCGAACCTGCGGCAACGGGCGAAAAGGAAAAGTAATGTCCGACGCGCGCACGGCCGGTAACGCTTCCGGATTCCAGATCGAGCGTGTAAATGTTGTGATCCCAGTTGAAGGTATTGACCAGCGCGGTTTTCCCGTCGCTCGAAAGTGCCACGGCGCGCGGGTGCGCACCGAAGGCAGATTCATACGGCTCGTGCGGCGCTGGAGTTGTGGGCTTCCCTTGCGCGTCAGCGGGAGCCTTTGTGGATTTGAAATTGGCTGTCATCGGTAGTTCTGCGGATTGGACTTCGAGGGGCAAAACCGTTCGGTGTCCAGATAGAGTCTCGATGGCTTCAAGCGACCAGGTCCCGGGCGCGGCGTCGAGCGGAAGAATAAACTCGCCGCGAACCCCCTCGGGCGCGTTGCTTGCGAAGTAGCTTGTGGCCCTGATATTGCCGTTCGGCGTGCGAAGTTGGATCTCGACCGGCACCGGCGCTGGGATGGGTTTGCCGCCTTCGTCCAATACGCCGACGCTCCATGCCAGCGCTTGTCCTCCTTGCGCTCGCGCGGGACCTTGGAGGCTTACGCTTGCAATGGGGACCGGCAGCCAGACGAAAATGCGAGCGGGCGTGTAGCGCAAATCGGCCTCAAGCGCGCCGTCATGCATGGTAGCCGCGCGCTGGGCGAAGAGTTCGTAGGTCACACCTCCTTCGGTCGCCCATTTCACGGGTAACTTAAGCGGTATGCGATGGCACATGTATAAGCTGATGCGGTACATCATGCTGGGGCTCAAATCGACCGTCGAGTTATTGCAGACGAAGAGCATGCGGCCTTGATCGCGGCGGTGTTCGGAAACCCAAACTTCGTCGTCGCCAACCTCGGCGAGCGGTGGAAGCTTGGCGTCGAGTACTTGCTTCAGGACGGGTAAGAGCGCGCGGACTTCGTTGGGCATGCGCCGGAAGGCCCAATCGTCGCCTGCAACGGCGTTGTTTTTAACGAAATCGTCGAATCCAACTCCGAGGGGCGTGAAACCCTGAACGAGTTCCTTGCGGCAGGTCTCGTCGTGAAAGACATGGACGCCTGCCGATTGTGCGGCGTCCAGCGCGGCTCGGGCGCCGGGGGAGAACTCGATGTTTTGGCCCACCACGAATACGGCCTTGAATCGTTTGAGTGTTTCGGGGCCTAGATCTTCCGTATACACGAACGTAGCGGGACGATGCAGATGCAGGCAGGCGCAATAAGCTTCCATCAAGCGCGCGAAATGAACTCCGGTGATCTTGTGCCAGCGGTCTAGTTTGAGCATGCGGTGATCGGCGTAAATGGCGATCGGGTCGGCGGGACGGTACTCACGCAGCCAAGCCCCGTAGCGGCGGGTGAACTCGGTTACGCGTCTCCAGCCGGTGAGCACTCCGGCCATGCCTTCGCGGGGATCCACGGCTCGCCAGCCCCAGCCGGGCGGAACGTCGTACGAGCCCACTCCTGCCGCGCCGCGCATGAGCGCCTGGAACTGAGCAGGCACGAAATGGTCGCCGGTTCCAATGGCATTGCCGCGCATGGTGTGCGAGATCGCGGGTTTTCCAGGACGTCCGTAGAAATCAACTTCAAAGCACTGCGAGTACGGAACGCCCACCTGTTCGAATTGGCCGAATAGATTGACCTCCTCGACGTTCGAGAACGTGACCGGCGCATAGCATTCGACATTCCGGAAGGGTGGCGTATTGGCGCTGACTCCTTGGGGCAATCCTTCGCGCATGGCTTTGCCGAGAACCTCCTGCGCGTCTACGGCAAGTCTCAGGCGCCGGTCGCCCAAAGTATCCAGAATAGGCGCCCATGCGCCGGTATTGCGTGCCGCTTCGTCGGCTTGCTTATAGCTTTCCTTCTCTTCGGGCGTCTTGCCTGCACCGGCGCCGCGGCCCGATACCCACCAGTTCGAGGCCCAGCAGAAGCCGCGAAAGGCCGGGTACTCTTTGAGTTGGTCCACCATCTGCTTTACGTGTTCAACGCAAACATCCGACTTGCGCAGGTCCCACTGGCTGCCCAATGGCAAGCCACAGTCCATGCCCGTCAGAATTGCCATCATCGAGAACCCATACGCAGAATAGGCGGCTAATGCCTGCTTCAACGGAGAGGCGAATTCGGCTTTCGTCGGCGCTGCGGCGAGGGGGTCTTTCTCAAGGCGCTCTCTTAGCTTTTCAAGGCTCTCTCCGTAGCGCTTGGGATCCAGAGCCAAATACCCTTCCGGACTGGGATAGCCGATGCGGTCGTAGAAGCGATTGAAGCCGGTGCGTTGGGCATAGTGCGCGACCCAGGCGGCACTTTCGGGCATCGTCCAAATGCTGCCGGGCGTTTGAAACGAGTTTCCGAAATCCCCGAAAATGGGATTGCAGACGGCCAGCGCCCGCATTCCGGGCCCGATAACCAGTGATTGCGAAACGGGAGTTAGGCCTTCGGCCTGCGGTGAAATCTCGTAGGAACCCTCGGCCAGCGCGCTCGACAGTGAACTTTCGATCGAGAGTGATTTCGATTCGCCGCTTTTTAACTCGACCGCCCAGGCAGTCCAGGTCTTACCGCCACCATGCAGCGCCAACTTGATTGCCTTTACTCCGGCGAAAGTCCCGCGCGCGTGCACCGAAAAGGTTATGGCTTCGCCGCGGCCGAAATAGACCCGATTGCTGGGCGTATTGACCGTCACGCTGCCCGCAGCATTCCGCGGACGAATTTCGACGGCGCCGTGCAAAGCAAACTCGGATGCGGACTGCTCGGCAAGTCCGGCGGCGAGGGTGCTCACACGCAGATGCATGAAGCCCTGAAGTTCATTCGGAATTTCGAGCTTGCCGGACTTCCATGCCAATTCGCGAAACTCCGGCCCTCCGAACGGTCGAACCTGCACCCGCCAGCGCGGAGCAAGCGGCCGCAACGGACTTTGCACCGCAATCTCGAAGGGAACCGCCTCACCGGCCGTCCAGACTGAGGACGGATAGGTGGCGCTTACACGCGCGAAGTCCATGAACACGCGATGGAGCAGCTTGCCGGTTTTGAGATCGTAAACCTGGAAAAGCTCGGACGGATGGCGGCGCTTGACGTAGAGTTTGCCGCCTCCGACGCGAATCCCATTCACGGCATACTTCTCTTCACCGGGCGGAAAAACATCCTCTTTCTGGAGCACCAGATCGGCGTGTACTTCTTCCTGAGCGCCGAACAGTTCGTCGGCCACCGAGTTGCGCTTGACCGCATGGGCTTGGCTGCCCATCACGTACAGTAACCCGGTTTCGTCGACGTCGAATCCTCCGCTGTCATTGGCTGCGGAAAGCTGTCCGGCACCGATCGAAGTTGGCACTTTGCTCTTCTTTTTACCGTCGAAACCGACGACCTCCACTTCACCGTTGCCCAGCAGATAAAAACACTGCTGCTTCTCGCTGACGCGAAAGCGGATCCCCTGGTGCTTGTTGATCGCATGGGGCACGCTGAAAGACTTGAGTACCGCGCCGTCCGGCGCTATGCGAACGATGCTCGTTCCGGCGCCGAAGTAAAAGTCACCGCTTTCCCTGCCCGCTTCCACCAGCGAAAAACTCTTTTTCACGCGTACGTGCTCGTCGAACGGGCGGGTGTGGAAGGCCAGGAACTGGTCGTTCCACTTCTGATGCACGCTCACCGCACGGCCTTGCGCGTTGACACCGACTGCGTTCAGCGCGTAACGCACGGGCGCGCTGCCGCGCTCGCGCCCGTCGGGGCTCAGTCGCAGAATATGGTTCGGCAGGTGTTCGGCCCAGGACCACACGTAGAGATAGCCGTCGCGGCCCAGGACCAAATGCGAATGAACCGGGGTGAATTGATCGGGTTCGTAAGAGACGAGGCGCGTGAGTGTTTCTCCGTGCGCCGTGAATGCGGTCAAGATAAGCAGTGCCAAGGTGACTCGATGAGCGCAGCGCACGGTTTGGCCCTCCATGGCTCAGTCGCGACGTCAAAAGGTTAAGGCTTGGACGCTTCTTGTCGCGTCAGTGGAACCGCTTGCGCGCCGTGCTCATTCATGCGAGCTTCGAATCGTTTAAAGGCTGATGCAAATTCCGGGTCGTCCGCATCCGAAAAACCTAACCTGCGGAGCAGTTCCGCGGCCGCCACGCAGTTTCCGGCGAAGTTCAGATGAAGGCCGTCGTAGGTCAGCACACCCTTATCCTTCTGATCGGGATTGCGCTGCTTCAGTGCGGCCACCGTGCGGGCGCGCAGATCCACCGTCTCCGCACCCGCGGCTTGCGCGGCTTCACGGCTAAGGGCGCAGTACTGTTCCAAACGCGTGTCCGAAGGGCTCGTACCGTCGGTTTTCTCCCACAGCAGCGCCGGAGTGCCCAACAGCACGCGGGCTCCGCTCTCGCGCAGCCGTTTGACGATTGCCTCGAGGTCCGCGCGGTATCGTTCGGGCGGGGTTGGCGTTCCTTCCTTCTGCCACCACGCGACATCGTTAATGCCTATGCAGACCGCCACCGTATCGGGCCGATGCGCGAGCACGTCGGCATCCAGCCGCTTAAGGACACCGGCCACTCGGTCGGAACTCTTTCCGGCGTTGATCACGCGCGGAGCCTTGGACCCGTAACGCTCCAAGAGCCACAGCTCGATCAGAGCCGCATAGCCGGTTGGGTTTTCGGTGATCGAATCGCCGGCAAGAACTAGCGTCTTAAACGGCGGCGCTTCCGGCGCGGCGGCTTGAATAGGCCCCAGCGGCAGCAATCCGGCTGAAACGATGAGCGCAATCTGCAGCTTCTTCGGCATACCCATGGGTTGGCTCATTCTCCGAAGACAAAAGGATACGACCGGGTCGGGTCGGAGTACATCAACCCGTTAGGCCAGGAAACTTTAAAGTCCTGCTCCCGTCCCCAGGTCTCGATGCCGTCGTAACTGAGGCCCACGCGGATGATCTCACCCGCCTTGCCGGTAAGCGGAAGCTTGACCGTCCCTTCGCGGCCCGGATGCCCGACCATGCCGCCGACCAGTTTGACCTCCGCAAACGGAATCTTGGCCATCAATGCATAGCCGGGGCGGCCATTGAGTTCCCGCCCGATCGCGTTGCCCAGGAGTTTCCCGAGGCCGTGGCGCGAGACATCGCCGAGTTGCTCACCCCAGACGTGATCGGCGGGAAGCGCGTAATTCGTCGTGTAGCGCTCTTTACCGTCAAGTCCATGAAAGCGGTACTTGAAGAGATGCGGCTTTCCATCGGCGGTGAAGCCAATGCCGAACTGTTCCTGCTCCAGCCACAGTTCGATGCTGTCGAAGGCCCACATCATCCCGGGTGTTTTGGCGTCGGCGTGTGGCGTATCGTCGGTGACAATCAGACAAACGTAGAGATGAGCACCGTCGTGCGCGAAAGCAGCCGCGTACGTTCCGGCGCGGTAGGTGTCGAACAAGAAGGGCGGCCGGAGGCGGCCCCAGGTAACGGTGGGAAGTACGTAAACCTGCGGCACGACGCCGGCCTGCGCCCACGCCTCCCACCGGCCATCCAGCGCCAACGGTTGAACCTTGGGAATGATCGGGCTGCTGGCTGGCGACGGACCCGCGATCTGAACATGCGCCGCCGCGCCGCCTGCGGGGCCGCCGGCCCACGTGAAAGCCAGCGTTCGCTTGCGAATCGTCTCAGCGCCGTCTACGCGCGCACGCACGAAGCGCCCGATCATGTCGTCTTCGATGTACGCTCCGGGTTTTCCGTCGGCACGCAGATACGATTGCGCTCCGACGATCATATCCACGAAGCCCATTTGATAATTATTCAACCAGCCCCAGGCGCCGGTGCCTAGCAGCAGGCCATCGCTATCGAAGACATCCAGCTGCCCGCCAAAACTCTTGCATGCCATGATCCAGTGGCGCTTGCCGTCGTGAATCGAGGTGATCGACTGATAGTTGTTGCCGCTGCTAAGCGCGAACCAGCGTACCCGGCCTTCGGCGTCGAGCTTGCCAACTCCGGTGCCGTCGGCACCCCACATCGGGACCATCTTGTTGAAGCGTTCGGTGACCGCGAGGAAATAGAAATCTCCCGTAGTCGGATCGCTGGTGAGCCCGCGCTTGATCGTAAAACCGGGCCGGTCGAGGCATTCCTTACCGCCAAGCGTTACCGCCTTCGCGTAATCCCAGCGCGGATTCCCCTTCTCGTCAAGGCCCGCGAACGGCGCGACGCGAACCATACATCCGCCAACCGGCGAGGCCGCGGCCTGGTCCTTGGTGATGCAGCCGGGCCGGATACCCTTGGCGTGCATCTCCGGAAACTCCTGCGGCGTATAGCGCCCCGCGAAGCGGGGACATTCGGGATTCGTCACGTCCCAAAGCACGATCCAATGGCCTTCGCTGTTCGACGCGATGAAAGGCTTGCCCTCCAATACGAAGCCCTGCGTCAGCAGCAGGCTCCCGAAATTAAACGGGTGGCGATGCGTAAGCGTCCACGCGCCGGTATTCTCGTCCACTTTCATGATCCCCATACGGCTGTAGACGTATTCGGGGCGCGTCGGGTGGGCAGTCGCGCTGTCCATGAACGTGCTGGCCTGCTCGAAGACGAGCCGCTTCGTATCGGGCCACAGACAACGGATGCGCAGGTGGTCGGCCACCAGCAGGCGCCCGTCAGGGTACAGAGCGATGTCGCGCGGATTCGTAAATAGATCCGGCGACTCGGACTGCCAGAGGTCCCCATCGCGTTTTTGGCCGAGAAGCGCCACTGGCTTCCCATCGGTGGCGTTAAGTACCGCTACTCGCGCGTTCTTCCGATCGCTGGCGGCGAGCCGCCCGGCCCCGGCGGCGATGTACTGCGGCGCTTCCAGGCCGCTATCGAAACGCCGTTTGATCGCACCGCTTTGCGTATCGATGCCGACGAGATCTTTGCCGCTGATGGCCCATAGCGTGCCCTGCGCGTCGAAAGCGAGGTCGTCCACGCCGGGCACCGGCCAATCGCCCAGGGTCTTGCCGCTGGCGAGATCGACCCGGCGCACGAGGTCAAGCCCTCGAAGCGCCACATACGCCACTCCTTCGCGGACTTCGAGACCGCCCACGCGGTATCCTTTACTGGACACGGGTGCAGGTTTGACGATCTTCTCCGTGGGCTGCTTCTTGCGCTGGGCAAGCTCAAGATCTTTTTCGTACTTCTGCAGCGCCTTCCGGTAGTCGCCGGCCGCTTTCTGATCGGCTTGGATCGTCTGTGCTTCGGCTGCGCCGATCAGTTCGTACGCCTCAGATCCGTCGGCCATGCGCTGCCGTTCGCCAGGCAGCATCAGTTTGACCAGCCGCGAGCGAGGCAGCGGATCGAGCAAGCCGTAGAGATGCGTGCCGTCGAAGGCCAGCGCCTCGAATT
This sequence comes from Planctomycetota bacterium, assembly GCA_045863855.1. Taxonomy (GTDB): domain Bacteria; phylum Planctomycetota; class SZUA-567; order H5-PLA8; family H5-PLA8; genus H5-PLA8. Next base: position 9,352 of record BTVV01000128.1, read on the forward strand.
TCTTCTCGGCCAAGTTAATGCCTGCGATGGGCGCGCCGGATGCCGCGTGCAAGCGCAAGGGAATTCCGGCTTCGTCGAAGGTGGTCGAAATCACGAAGCGGCCATCGGGTAAGAGCACTACGGATTCCGCGTTATCGCAGTTGAACGAACCCAGTGCGGCGCCGTTATCGCCCACCGAGCCGTCGTCGGCCACACGGATGTCGTGCGTCGAGCAGCGCACTTCGTACGCTCCGGCTTCGGAGGCCCTGCCCTCGTCGTCCCGACCGTCCCACCACAGTTCGTGCACGCCGGCCGTATTCTGTACCAGCAAACGCACCAGCACGCCGTCGGAGCGATACACGCCGGCGCTTTGGCGCGGTCCCTGGCCTTCCAGGTTCGCGGCGAGTGGTTTCCAATCAGTCCCGCCCTGCGGATCGGGATACTCGTAGGCGCCGCAGCAGCGCGTACTTTCGCGGTCGCGGAAGGGTTTCCCGGAGCGATCCAGCGTCACGGCGGGCGCCAACGGCTCCCCCACCCGCATGCCCGGAAGACCGCCGCCCCAGCGTACCAGGGGATCGATGCGCAGGTCGAACGCCGCCGGATCTAGAAACGCGGGCGACACATGGACGCTGTGGCGATCCTGGCCCGAAGCCGCAAACCATTCGTGCGCTACCGCGACGATCGGAACTTCCCCCCATGCGCCGGTGGTGCCGGTCAGTACGTTGCGATCGCTCGTCCAGACCGGCGCCGAAACCTCGTCGGCAATAAAATTCGTGTTGTTCGAAGTGAAGATACTGTTGCGGATCGAGCCGGGACCGCAGTTGACGAGCATCACTCCGACCGATGAACAGCCTGCGGCCGTCACGTGCGCCACCCGCGCACCGGATACGCCGCGAAGACTGGCTCCGATGTTGCAGCGCTTGATCTCGATGCTCTCCACACGCAAGCCCGCAGTGGATTCGGCGCAGAAGCCCGTCGCGAGTCCGTCGAAGGTGCAGCGTACGACTTGCGCATTCCGGCAGCGCAGCAGCTTCAACCCTGGACCCGGTCCGCGAAACGTGAGCCCCGTTACTTCCAAGTGCGCGATACGCGCAGCCAACAAGGCCGGATCGGAAAGCGTCAACGGCTGCAGGATGACCGCGCCGGGGGCTTCTCCTGTCAGTTGGCCGGACTCGTCTCCGGTCAAACGCATCGGCTGCTCAGATGAACCAAAGCGTTCGGCCAGCACCACCGTCTCCTGGTAGGTACCCGGACCGATGACCATGGAGTCCCCATGATTAAGCGCCTGAACGGCTCGGTTGATTGTCTTGAAAGCTTGCGCGACGGAATCGCCGCTGTGCGCGTCATCGCCCCCGGCCCTTACATAATAGGTAGCCGCCGCGACATCCGATGTTCCGAGGCCAAGTAGAGCAAAGAGGATCCAACCAAGGTAAGCTCGATGGCATGTCACAGGGATCTCCTCCAATACATAGGTCCAGTGATTTCTACACCAAGCCCTTTTTAATAATTCCAAATTATTAAAATAGATTGATATTATTATCGCACACGAGGCTTGCATGCCACTATACTTGATAGGTAGGTAGGATTTCCGAAGTGCTAGGGTGTTTGGGTAACTTGTTTTCATCAAACAGTTTGTGTAATTAGGACGGGGTCATGACACCACGCTTGGATCAAGCCAAACGCTACATGCTGGAGGCCATTGGACGGGGCGAGTATCAAGTCGGATCGACGCTCCCCCCGGTGGAAGAATTGGCCGAGAAGGCGGCCTGCAGCCCCGGTACGCTCCATTCGGCGCTGACAGAACTCTCCCGTGCGGGGATTATCCAGCGCGTGCGGCGCAAGGGCACGGTCGTGCTGCGCGCTCCGCAGACTCGTCGCGTCTGCCTATTCCTCGCGCTGGATCCGCACATCAACCAACTCCTGCAACAAGCAGTGTACGACACGCTGATACGCGCGGGCTACCATGTGGACGTCATATTGAACAGCCAGGAGCGCGAGTTGAACCGCTCGAAGTGCGAGCAACTCCGGCACGGCACGCCGGCGGCGGATTATTTCGTTTCGCTGACCGGTAATTTGCGCGAGGAAGGCGTAAAGGAACTCGCGCAACTGTTTCCGCATCGCGTGCTGTACGGATTTGCCGAGGTGCCGACGGCACCGGACGATTGGCATGTGGTCATGGATCCGCAAGGCGCGGCGCGGGCAGTGGCGGAGCACCTGTTACGTCTGGGCCACCGCAAGATTGCGGTGCTGTGCGGCGGCACGAACCAGGAAACCCACACCTTCGCCAGCGACGCGGCGGAACCCTTCCGGCATCTCGTGGAAGTCTCTGGCGGCACATGCCTGCCGCACTATATGTTTCAGGGGCACTATCCCGAACGGCTGATCCGGCAATTCGAAACGGGCGAAGCGACTGCTTTCTGGGATCTGCAGGATTCGGCGGCCACGGTGACCATGCAGCGGTGCCGCGAAATGGGTATTCGAGTGCCCGAAGACGTCTCGATCGTGGGGCGCTTCGATACGCCTTGGTGCGAACTGAACGATCCGCCCCTGAGTTCGCTTTCGATCGAACCGCAAGCTACGGCGGCGGCGATTCTGGATACGCTGCAGCGCATCGACCGTGGCGCGCCAGCGGCCCGGATCCGGCTGGTAACGCCGCGCCTGATCGCGCGCGGAAGCACCGCTCCGCTCAAGCGCACCCGCGCATGATCCTGCGCTGAGTAGGCACGATCAATCGCTGTGGCAACCCGAACTACAAGTGTCTTGCACCAGTTGACCTGAGTTTAACTCATACTTCCGGCACGGCTTGCCGCTGCCAGGCGGGGGCTAAGGGGGCTGCTCCATGCCCGCGCCAACACGTCTGGACCTCGATGATCTCGTGACCGCCGTCAATTGCGCCCTCCTGACACCTTTGTGGACCTGCCTCACCCAAGGCTTCTGCGCCATGCATGCCGACGACCAGCCCCACTTTTCATCATCGATTCCCATCCGGTCGATGTCTGCCGTCCCAACCGCGCCAGCAAGCAGGAACGTCTCGGCAGACTGGCGTAGCGGGGTTACTGCGCGGCGCTCAAGCGCTGGCTCTACGGCGTGCGCGAGCACCTGATCTTCTCGACGAACGGCTACGTCACGTACGTACAACAAATTCCCGGCAACCGCCACGACGTCCAGGGACTCTATGCCCTACTCAAGTCCGCCTTCGAAGACCACCTGCTCGGCGACAACGCATACTGGCCTAAGCGCAAAAAGCGCGCGGCCTTGGAACGCCGAAACATCCGGGTCACCGCCGCTTCGCGCTCGAACTGGCAGTACCAGCATGCCCAGCCCGTGGCCGAGAGCATGCGGCGGCACCGCAAGCCGTCGCGAACGTGCGGCTTTACGGCGACAGGCGCACCTCAAGAAAGCCCCAATACGACAGGTCGCGCCGCTCGCGACGCCGCGCCTCCTCGAGCAGAATGCTCACGTCGCGTTCGAGCTTTTTCCTCACGAGCGTCCGCCCACGGTAAACGACGCTGATCTCGCGGTCCAGATCGAGCATTTCGTCTGCTAAGTAGATTTTCAGCCGCACGATCCGCTGCGCCTCGTCGATTACCACCGCGTTCGCCTTGCGATCCAGATGCGCCGCAAACGTGCGCGGCTGGCTCCACAGCGTGAGCGTGTCCAGCAGAACCTCCGGATGTGAGGCGATCAGCTTTTCCATATTTTTCGGAAGAAAGATATCCACGCCCTTCGCCTGCTCGGCTTTGACCTTGGCGATGTCCAGAACGTGCTCGGGATACGTGAAGTTCGCGCGACTCTCGGGTTCAGAGATTTCGATCCACCAGCCACCGGCGCCCCAGCCGTTCTCGTACGAAGCGAACTTCAGCGTCTCCGGGTAGGCATTACGAACGTGCTCGCTGAAGAATTCAAGCACTTCGCCGTTCAAGTCCTGGAAGATGTCGTGCTTTCGCTCAGAGTGCATCTTGAAGACCGTCTCGATGCCTGCCGCGCGCATCGCGTTATCTTCCTTGCGCAGCGCCTCCGCAGGCACGATCGAGTCCATTTCGCCGCCGAGATTCATCACACCCGTGGCGGCGAGGTTCCGGTACAGCGCTTCCTGGTTCGAGCGCAGCGGCGGCCCGGAGCGAGAACAGAGCGCCGCGAATCGATCCACAAATAGCGCTGCAAGCTTCTTGCTTCCCGTCCCGCCCATGCTGAAGCCTTCGACGTAGACCCGTTCGGGATCGATCCGGTAATGCGTGCGGACCCAAGCCAGCGTGCCGAGCACTTGCGCGCGACCGAAGCGTGACGGCCCCCAACCGTGCCCGCAATCGGCCCACGGCGCGACGATCAGGTACTTTTCCGCGCCGCGCGAGCCATTCCAGTGCTCCAGGTACTGGCCCGTCCCCAGCGTACCGTGCAGCGCCAGGATCAGCGGCCAGCGTTGCGACGGCGTGTAACCCTCCGGCACGCGCACACTCAACTTGACGGCCCGGCCATCAAATCCAGGTACCGCCGCTTTAGCTTCGAAGCTTCCCGTACGCGGCACCTCCGCCTGTGCCGGCCCCTCCCGCAGAATCGCACGAAGCGCCGCCGCCGGCAGCTTCAGTGCTAAGAGGTCATTCAGAATCTCCAGCCGGAGCGCCTCCTGAGGTTCGACGAGATACGCTTCGACAAGCGCCTCCGCTTTACTTAGGTCCGGCCCTAGCTTCGCCAACGTCTCGGAGTCAAGTACCTGCGCGTACCAAGCCGCGACCGGATCGGCAGTTGTGCGCGGCGCTTCCAGCGCAGGCCCGATTACCCAATCCTGGTCCTCTCCAGCAGAAACGGGACCTGAGACCAGCGCCCCGAGCACGGCGAAAGCTAAACGCAAAGCCGTGAAATTCATAAAGTGGTGACGGTATTAGCAAGTTGTCCATCACCCAGGAAAAGCATGGACCTAAACAATAAGAGGTCAGTCTGCAAAAGGATTGAGCTTGCCTTACGCCTTTCGTAGTATGTACTTATGAGGCAAAAGGCGTCCTCTTGTGCAGATGCATACGCATACGCGCCGTTACCATAATGGATTGGGATAGAAAGTTTGTCCCATTTCATTATCGAGTGTACATGCCGTAATGAAAGAAGACCGATCCCGGCCACGGTGGTTCGGCGCTAGGCGGAGACGATGACCGATCAAGCGCTGTGGGTTCAATACTTAGGTGGGTCCGAGGACGCCTTTGCGAGCATCGTGGAACGGCACAAAAATCTGGTGTACGGCGTCTGCTTGCGCATGCTGCGCGACCCGGAGGAAGCCGAAGATGCCGCTCAGGCCACGTTCCTATTGCTGGTCCGGAAATCACGCACCATTTCTAAGCAGGTGGTGTTGAGCGGATGGCTGTATCGGAGTGCCGTTTTGGTGTCACGCAACGCCATCAAAATCCGGGCTCGGAGAGCCCGCCACGAAGAGAAAGCAGCCCGCATGCGCGAGTCCAAGTTTCTCCAAGCGGACGCAAGCTGGGAAGAAATTCGGCCGCAATTGGACGTCGCGCTGGATTGCCTGCCGCCATCGCAACGCGATGCACTCATATTGCGCTATATGCAGAACCGCTCCGTTTCGGAAGTTGCACGTGAGACCGGCGAGCACGAAGCCGCCATTTCCAAACGCATCACGCGCGGACTGGCGCGGCTTCGGGAACTGCTGAGGCGCCAGCACCTGGCCGTTTCTTCGGCGACTCTGGGAGCCTATTTGTCCTCCTCGGCCTCCGAAGCTGCGCCTGCGGCACTCGGCTCCACCATTCAGCAAATTTGTCTGGGCCAGGCGGCTGCCGGATCGACCGTTACGGCGCTGACCCAAGCCACGTTGCACGGCATGCTCATGGCCAAACTGAAAGTCGCGGCACTGGTTTTGCTCGCTGCCGTATGCATGACCACCGGTGCGGCCTTGGCCGCACGTACCGCATGGGCGCCTGATCAAGCTTTTTATATCGATTTCGAGAACGGTCAGGACGATCGCGATGGCCGCAGTCCGGCAACAGCGTTCAAGCATTGCCCGGGCGATCCATCCGCCACTGGGCAAGCGGCCTCGGTGCGCCTCGGTGCCGGTGACAAAGTGATTTTCAAAGGCGGCGTGTCCTACCGAGGGGCGCTCTTGATCGATGCCCAAGGCACGCTTGAAGCGCCGGTCGTTTTCGATGGAAACACGAAAGGAAACTTTGGAGCAGGCAAGGCGATTCTTGACGGCGCAGAGCCCTTGGGTCCGTGGATTCGTTGTGCTTCGGCCGACGATGCACTCGGTCATCCGAACTGGCAACACCTGTATACGGCGTCCGTGCCGGGAGGTTTCCAGTCGATCTTTGCATTGAACTTGTGCGCGGGCGAACAGAGCCTCCGTATCGCCCAGGCGCCCGATCTGGAAGATTCGATCCTTTACGAAGTGCCCGAACGGTTTCTGACTTTGGAAACCGCTGCACTGCAAACCGATGCTTCCGAAACGCTGCTGCCTATCGAGAACGCGTTGCTCGCTCGTGGCACAGACCAGGCGTGGGCCAGCGCCTACGTGCTTTACCCAGCAGATTCCTTTCGCATGGCCTACGTGCCCGTCAAGCGTGGCGTGCCCACCCGCCAAGCGCTGGCGGTGAAGTCCATGGCCGTTTCCAAGCTGCCGGCTCAATTGCGCTACAGTATTTTGAATGCACTGCCGGTACTTGACCGGCCGGGAGAATACGTAGTCGATCCACAAGCCGACGGTGAAGGCCGGCATAAGGTTTGGCTATGGCCTCCCGATGGGTCCAATCTGCACGCGATCACCCGGTCGGCGCGCTCGACCGGCGCCGCCTTCAAGAACGCGGCTCATGTAGTGCTGGACGGTTTCGAGATTCGCCGGCAAGGCCACGGCCCGCAGGTGCACGGCATCGAAGGGACGACCCGTCATACCCTCATTACGCGCTGCGACATCGGGCAGATGCGACAGTGGCCGCGCTCCGGACGGCGAGGGGCGGCCGTCCGCCTAACCGACTGCGAGCATGTGCGCCTCGAAGACTCCGTTTTTCACGACAATATAGGCGCCGCAGGGGTGATCGTGACGCGCGGCTCGCACATCGCCTTAAGCGGAAATGCGTTCATGCGAAACGGTTCGACGGCGCTGGATCTCTATCAATGCTCCGAAACCACCGTCGCGCGAAACACGATCTCGGACCATCGGGCGTACTTTGGAAACGGCATCACCGTCGCAAGGGAATGCAGGCGGATCCTGATTGAACGCAACGTAATTCGCGGCGTGAAGAACTCCATCACGCTGGAGGACGCGGACACGGTCACCGTCCGGCGCAACGTCCTCGACGACGGCATCTACATCTGGGGCGGTCCGTTGTCTGGCGACATCCTGGTGACACACAACGTTGTTCTTAGCGGCGGCATCAGGATCGGGAGCAACACCAACGGATCCGGCAGCCATCACACGGAGATGAAGTTACTGGTGGCCAACAACATTTTGCCCGGAGCCATTCGAAATGCACTGGGCAAGCCTTTCACCAAAGCCGAGCGTGCCTGCAATCTTTACTTCGAGCCTGGCGAAAAGCCGGCGGTCACCTTGGCCGAAGGCGAAGCGATCACGCGCGGCTTGGCGCAATTATTCGCAGATCCAGCAGACGGCAGGTACCGCTTGAGCCCTGACAGCCCAGCTGTTGACGCAGGAATGGACCTGGAGAAGCGGAATACTTTCCCCGACACCACACCGGTACTGGGACGCAAACCGGATATTGGGGCGTACGAGTTCGATCCTCGCGAAGCCCTTAACCCCAAGCCATAGGGAGGACCTTTAGATGCGCACCAGCCCCTACAAGCCCGAACAGACCTTGCGAGTGGGCCCCCCGGGTTCGATCGATTGCGATGTCACCGGTCTCACCGGCCGCGCGATCCAAACCGCCATCGATGCGCTTGCTCTACAGGGCGGCGGCACGGTGGAGGTCGCGCCAGGCACGTACATTCTTCACGACGCCGTTCGCCTGCGCTCGAATATCCGGCTGATCGGCAATCGCGAAAGCACGATTCTGAAGCGCGGCCCCCTGGTTATCAGTGCGCTCAAGCTGGATGCAGACGTAGGTCAGGACGAGATTTCGCCGTTGGAGCCGGCAGGTTTCAAGACCGGTATGGGCGTGGCGCTTTATTCGCCTCAGACGGGATGGGCGTACACCTCAATGCCGTACACGATCACACGCATCGAGGCCGGCGTTTTATATCTGCACCATTACCTGACCCAGGACGTGCGGCAAGAATGCGATGGTGTAGTCGTAAACTACTTCCCGCTGATCCTGGCGGAACATGCGG
>BTVV01000129.1:0-17217 GCA_045863855.1 Planctomycetota bacterium
CTGAAGACAAGGTAAAGGCTGTGGAGGCACTCGTCGAGAAATATGCCGTCGTGGCCATGGCGGGTGATGGTATTAACGATGCGCCGGCCTTAGGACGAGCCAGTGTCGGGATTGCCATGGGTGCCGCTGGCAGCGACGCGGCCATAGAAACGGCAGATATTGCCCTTATGTCCGACGATCTTTCCAAGCTGCCCTGGCTAGTTGGGCATTCACGCAGAACTTTGCGAATAATTCGTCAAAACATTGCAGCCGCTTTGGGAACAAAGGCGGTGTTCGTGCTCCTCACCTTGATTGGCTTATCCTCGCTCTGGCTGGCCATCGCCGCCGACATGGGCGTTTCGCTATTGGTTGTATTCAATGGGTTGCGACTACTTCAATCTAAGTAAACATGATTCGTCCGTCCTACGCAAAAACTCATCGCATGGCCGAACTGAAAGTGAAGGGGTGTACCGGCTCAAGTGTACCGCGTATGTGTCAAAAATGTTCGCGCGTCGTAAACAGTTGGTGTCGTAGGAGGTTGAACGATTTTCGGGCCGCGCTAGATCGCCCTCGATGAGTCCATAGTAAGGTTGGATGGGCGCGGTTTAAGATGTTGTTTGGTCCGGCCATGCTCTTTGACAATCGCAGAGGCGTGAAGATCTACGCACAGATCGCAGCAAGCGTGCGTATGGGCTATTGCAAGTTCGACGGATGCTACGCCGATTCGCGGTAGTAGTGCTTGAACCAGCCGCCCAAGAACTCCCGACATCGAACCTCGCTGGCTTTCGGTGGATCGCCTAGTGGAGAGACGGCCTGCGGCGAGAGCGGTACGTTGCCCAAGCCCTGATGCGGGCTGGTGGCACTGGCTGACGAGTAAGGTATCATTGAACGTGTAGCTTTGGGGATTTGGTGCCACGGGATGCGGACTTTCGCAACCCGTGCGATCACCGGGCTTGAGCAAGAGGCGCGAGTGGGCATGCTAGGCGCGAGCGTGATGCCGTCTGGCACTGGCTGCAAACGGCCGTAGCGCATTGGCACCCAATCCAAACGGGCGACACGACCATGTTCGGCTGGATGGGCTGCCCGTGCCACCAGCCACGTGGTGGACTGCCGGGAAGCAGCCTTACGCCTGCCGGCCAGTCTTTCGCTTCACGTTTAACTCTCGGGACAAATCTTCTAGGTGCTGGTGAAAACCTATATGAAGGCAACTACGTCACCGCCGGATTGTATTTGTTGGGCGCGCGCGGATATGCAAATTTTGTCCCATCAAGCTTTGCGAAGCTTCCCGCACGTGTTCTTGGCAGCACCGACGTAGTCGGAATAACTTTGAGTCGAGTTCTACCCAGATTTTATCCACAATTGATTCCATATGTAAAAGCACATGAGGCATTCCATCATGCTCTCTACAATCCGTTGACCACTTTTTTCTGGAAGCATTCCAACCTGTACAGGTTCTCGGAGGAGTTACTTGCGAATATTTTTTCAGGGAAATTGACTAGTAATCCCTTTACCTATGTCAACGTGAATAGTCTAATTCACGAAGCAGGGCTTACTGGACTCTTGTCTCTGTTGGGGTGGGGAGCTAGTTCCAAAAATAAATCGGAAGTTTTAGGGTATAGAGGCGGCTCTAAATGCGAATCAAAATATACGCCATAGCCAGGAAGATTTTGCGAATTAAGAAGCTTTTGTCGCCCGATGACGCCAGGGTTCTTGTAAAGCAGAAATTGATTGAGATGGGAATGCAAAAGCATTGGCAGGAGCCAGTTCTCGTGATTGAGAATTTAGCAACTTACGATGTCTGGATGAACAATGCCGCTCGTGACGCCTTATTTGTATCTATATCATTGACTTCGGGTGAAGTACTGGGCATTTATTCTCCTTGGCTGAAAAAGAAAAGATGAACTCGCTCCGTTGTGTCAAAAAATGTTCGTGTGGCGTAAACAGTCGATGTCGTAGGAGGTTGAACGATTTTCGGGGCAGTTAAGATCGCCCACTACGGTGTGTAGCGACCCAACCGACTGTGAAGGACGAAAAGGAGTACGAGCGATGAATGGAGTGCGGATCGCCAGATTGCAAACGAGTGCCGAAGGTTGCAATTCATTCCGCCAAGGAACCGCCAAAGAAATTGAAGATGTTTCTGCAACTATTAACAGGGATAGAGCTTAACAATATGTGTCCTTCGGCTTCCCAAGCCGAAGGTCGAGGGTTCGAATCCCTTCGCCCGCTCCAAGGCAGGACTGGACTCCCCTCGCCTGCCGCACGGTTTCCGCTCGACTCACACCCAGAAAAATAGGAATCCCAAACAGCCGCGCTTGGCCGCGGCGGGTTTCGGCACGGCGCGCATCCCGGGGCGCGTCGTGTTCAAATCCGAAGGCAGCAGCGGACTCTTCCCCGTCGGCGCCGGACCGCCCGCGTCGCGCTGCGTGCGCTGCAGCACCCGCGCGCGTTCGACCTCGTCCAGCGGACCGCGCCCCGGCGTCTTGCCGCGGAAAAACGCCTTCAGCGGCGGAGCCATCTCCTCCGGCACGTCGCGGTCCCAGGCGGTTCCGTCGAGCATCCCCGCGTGGCGCGCTTTCTCGTCGAGCCGGAAATAGACCGGGACGTTGTCGTACGCGAACGGCGTCTGCACCAATCGCGCTTCCCACGCCTCATGCTCGGCCCGAATCAGGTACACGCCCCCGAACGCATCGCGCATCAGCGGCACTTCGGCATGCTGAGCGATCCGGCGGCACGGCGGGCAGCCGTCCCAATGCACGTACAAAAAGGGGAGCAACCCCCGCTTGCGCGCGCGCGAAACGTGCTCGCGCAGCGCCGCTTCCAATTCCGGCGCGGCAGGATCCAGATCGACTTCTACGGTGGCGGCGCCGGCGGATTCGGACTCGGACACGGGTGCGGTTCCTCGCGAAGTGATGCCATTCTAGCATCCACCCGAATTACACCGGTTCAAAAAAGGAAGCGGCGGAACGCTTCCGCGTCCCGCCGCTTTTGGGCTTTCGGTTTACGGCCGCCGGCTTACTTCTTCCCGTCGTCGACCACCTTGAAGTCCGCGTCGATCACGTCGCCTTCGGCTTCCTTCGCGGCGCCCTTGCCGGCCGGTTCGGGCTGCGGATCGGCCTCGCCCTTCGGCGCTTCGGCCGCCGCGGCCTTGTACACTTCCTCGCCCAGCTTCTGGCTCGTCGCTTCCAGCTCCTTCACCGCCGCGTCGAGCTTCTCCTTGTTCTCTTCCTTCTCTTCCAGCACCGCGCGCACCTTCTTCACCGCCTCCAGCACGCTGTCGCGCGTCGCCGCCTGCACCTTCCCTTCGTTGTCCGTGATGAACTTCTCGGTCTGGTAGCAGAGCTGGTCCGCGCGGTTGCGAGCTTCGATGAACTCGCCGTGCACTTTGTCCTCCGCCTCGTGCGACGCCGCTTCCTTCACCATCTTCTCGACCTCGGACTTGTCCAGGCCGGAGCTGGCCTTGATCTCGATCTTCTGCTCCTTGCCCGTGCCCTTGTCCTTCGCCGAGACGTTCAGGATGCCGTCGGCGTCGATGTCGAAGGTGACCTCGACCTGCGGGATCCCGCGCGGCGACGGCGCGATGCCCGCGAGCTGGAAGTGCCCCAGCATGCGGTTGTCCTTCGACATCTTCCGCTCGCCCTGCAAAACCTTGATGTCCACCGCCGGCTGGTTGTCCGCCGCCGTCGTGAACGTCTCCGCGCGGCTCGTCGGAATCGTCGTGTTGCGCGGGATCAGCACCGTCATCACTCCGCCCAGCGTCTCCACGCCCAGCGAGAGCGGCGAAACGTCCAGCAGCAGGATGTCCTTCACGTCGTTGGAGAGCACCGCACCCTGGATCGCCGCGCCCACCGCCACCACCTCGTCGGGATTGACGCTCTTGTTCGGCTCCTTGCCGCCGAAGAGGATCTTGCAAATCTCCTGCACCTTCGGCATGCGCGTACTGCCGCCGACGAGGACCACTTCGTCGATCTCGGAAGCCTGCATCGCCGCGTCCTGCAGCGCCTGCTTCACCGGCCCCCGCAGGCGTTCGAACAGATCCTCGCACAGCGACTCGAACTTCGCGCGCGTGATCGTCACCTGCAAGTGCTTCGGACCGCTCGCGTCGGCCGTGATGTACGGCAGGTTCACCGTCGTCTGCGCCAGCGACGAAAGATCGCACTTGGCCTTCTCGCAGCCTTCCTTAAGCCGCTGCAGCGCCATCGCGTCGCCACGCAGGTCGATCCCGTACTGCTTCTTGAAATCGTCGGCCACATAGTCGATCAGCTTCTGGTCCCAGTCGTCGCCGCCCAGGTGCGTGTCGCCGTTCGTCGCCTTCACCTCGACGAGCCCTTCCGAAACCTCCAGAATCGAGATGTCGAACGTGCCGCCGCCCAGGTCGAAGACCGCGATCTTCTCGTCTTTCTTCTTGTCCAAGCCGTACGCCAACGCCGCCGCCGTCGGCTCGTTGATGATGCGCTTCACTTCCAGCCCGGCGATCTTGCCCGCTTCCTTCGTCGCCTGGCGCTGAGAATCGTTGAAGTACGCCGGCACCGTGATCACGGCTTCCGTGACCGGCTGCCCCAGATACGCCTCGGCCGCCTTCTTCAGTTCCTGCAATACCATCGCGCTGATCTGCGGCGGGTAGTACGTCTTGTCGTCCACCCCGACCTGCACCAGCTCGTCCGAGCCGCCGACGATCTTGTACGGAACCAGCTTCTCCTCGCTCTGCACTTCCTTATGCCGCCGCCCCATAAAGCGCTTGATCGAGAAGATCGTGCGCTTCGGGTTCGTCACCGCCTGGCTCTTCGCCGGGCGGCCCACCAAGCGGCCGTCGTCCGTGAACGCCACCACCGAAGGCGTCAACCGGCTGCCCTCGGCGTTTACGATCACCTTGGTTTCTTTGCCTTCGTGGATCGCCACGACGCTGTTCGTGGTACCCAAGTCTATGCCAACGATTTTACCCATGATGTGCTCCTAACTGGAATGCGAGCTCTAAACTCCGCTCGCAGACGAATTACTGGGAATGGGAAAAGCAAAGGAGAGTCCAGCCCTGATCCGCTTTGAGCAGTCTTTAAGCTGCGTATTTTCAATGGGTTACGATTCGGCTGCGATCTCGAGGCATCTATAAGGTGGGGATGGCAACCTAGCTTTCTGACGCAGGCTTGTCAAAACGACAGACAGAAAAGTGCACTTAGTGCGGACGCTAGACGCCTCGGGTCGAAGGATGCCAGATGTGCTTGTGCATCTGAACTTGGAAGCGCACCGGCGGTGGCAGGCGATCATCGAGCATCCAGCGCGAGAGCGTCTCGTACTCCAGCTTCCCGAAAACTGGGCTGAACAGGATGGCTTTCACGCGCCGGCCCAGCTCGTGTGAGGCCACCTGCGCTTTGGCCCATTCGTAATCGGCGCGATCGGCGATCACGAACTTCAGCTCATCGCGCTCGGGCTTCAAATGCTCGAGGTTCGCCCAACGATTGCGCCGCTCCTCGCCGCTTCCGGGGCATTTGAGATCCATAATCGCGTGCACGCGCGGGTCGAGCGGCGCGAGGTCGTGGCTGCCGGCGGTCTCCAGCAGCACCGTGTACCCGGCATCGGCCAGCGTCGCGAGGAACGAGTAGCACGCCTGTTGGGCGAGCGGTTCGCCGCCGGTGACTTCGACCGTCCTGCAACCGAACGCGGCCACCTCGGCGAGCACCTCGTCGAAGCTGCGCGCCCGCCCCTCGTGAAACGAGTAGGTCGTATCGCACCAGGTACAGCGCAGCGGGCATCCGGTAAGCCGCACGAAGACCATGGGCACACCCGCCCAGGTGCTCTCGCCCTGGATCGAGTGGAAGATTTCGTTGACGATCAGTTGCGGCATCTATCTGCCCGGCTTTCCGTTCAGGTGCGCGGCGGAAACTCGGCCTTTACCTCGGCGTCGAAGCGTTCGATCATCCCACGCAGGCGCTCCAGCACCTCGGGGTAGTTGTCCTTCAGGTTGTAGCTCTCTTCGGGATCCAGTTCCATATCGAAGAGCTGCGGCATCTCGGCGCGGTCTTTGCCTTCGAAGCCCTTGGCGATATGCAGCTTCCACTTGCCCACGCGAATCGCGTTGAGCGCGTTGCCCTGGTAATAGTAGAGCGCTTCGCGCTCGGGCAGTTCGCCGCCGCGCAGCGCCGCGCTCAAATCCTTCCCGTCGGGCGCTTGAGGCTTCACGCCGGCCAGCGCGCAGCAGGTGGGGGTCCAGTCCATCAGGCTCGCGACGCCGTCGAAGACGCGCCCCGCCGGCACGGTTCCGGGCCATTGCGCCACGCAGGGCATCCGCACGCCGCCTTCGAAAACGTCGAACTTCCGCCCGCGGAACGCCCCCGCGCCGCCTTCGAACCACGGCCCGTTGTCGCTCGTCACCACCACCAGCGTCTCTTCGGTGAGCTTCAGCTCTTCGAGCTTCTGGAGCAGCCGTCCAAGGTGGTGGTCGATGCATTCGATGGTGTCGCCGTAAGTCCCCGCGCGCGAACGCCCGCGGAACGCGGGTTCCACATGCAGCGGAATGTGCGGCATCGTATGCGCCAAGTACACGCAGAACGGGTGCGCGCGGTTCGCTTCGACGAACGCGATCGCTTCGTCGGTGTACTGCCTGGTCAGCCATTTCTGATCCACGGTTTCGGAGACGACTTCCTCGTTGCGGTACAGATGCAGCGGCTTCATGTCGTTGCTGTAGAGCAGCCCGAAGAAGCGGTCGAAGCCATGGCGTGTGGGATAGTGCTCGGGACGGCAGCCCAAGTGCCACTTGCCGCAGGCCAGCGTCGCGTAACCGGCCTGCTTCAGATAGCCGCCCAGCGTGGTCTCGCGATCCGGCAAGCCGTGCTCGTCCTTGGGGAAGAGCACTTTCGGCAGGCCCATGCGCTGCGCGTAGCGTCCGGTCAAAAGCGCCGCGCGGCTGGGTGTGCAGACCGGCGCGGCGCTGTACATCTGCGTGAAGCGCACGCCGCGCGCGGCGATCGCGTCCATCACCGGAGTGCGGATCGCGCGCGAACCGTAGCAGCTCATGTCGCCGTAGCCCATATCGTCCATGAAGATCACGATCACATTGGGCGGGCGGCGGGATGCGAACATGGCGGAGCGGTTCCTTTCAGCCGGGTGCGTATCGGTCGAATGCCAAGCGCCGCGCATGATATACTGAAGGCCGGTAATGCGCAGGTCCGGCCACCCCGTTCAGGAGTCCCCATGCGCCGCATCGACGGTATCTCTTATGCGCCCGAGCACGGCTTTCGCGGCTTGGGCGACCTGTACCTGCCCGCTCAGCCCGAAGGCGCGCCGGCGGCGCTGGTGATCCACGGCGGCGGCTGGAACGCAATGGACAAGAGCGGCTTGGCGGGGATCGCCGAACTCCTTTGCGAACAAGGCTACGGGGCGTTTAACGTCAACTACCGCCTGCTCGACCAAGCGCCGTGGCCGGCTTGCGGCGACGACTGCCTGCGCGCGGCGCGCTACCTGCTCGAAGGCGGCCATCCCAGCATGGCGCCGCTGAACCGCTCCAAGATCCTGATCGCCGGCGCGTCGGCGGGCGGACACCTGGCGCTGATGACGGGCTTGCGCCTCCCGCCTGCTCAGGTCCGCGCGATCGTCTGCATGGCGGGCCCCGCCGATCTGGTGCTCTCGGGCGAATCGAAAGGACTGCAGCGCTTCGCGAAGTTCCTGGGGGTGCCGAACGAACAGGCCGTGACCGCCGAAGCGTTGCGCGCGGCCTCACCCATCGGCCTCGTGACGAGCCAAGCCCCGCCGCTGCTGTGCATCCACAGCGTGAACGATCGATTGGTGGTGCCCGAACAATCGCTGCGGATCTCGAAAGCCTGGATCGAAGCGGGCGTGCCGGCCGAACTCTTCAGCTACCGCGGTCCGGGCGAACAGCACGGCTTCTGGGATCCCGAAACGGCCGACCCGCGCCGCCTGCTGCCCGAACCGGCGGCGGCGCTCGTCGCATTCGCTCGGCGTATGACTCGTTGAGCGGCACTCGCGTGCGGCAGGCGGCGCGCTAGGCTTTTCGAATGCCTCAGAAGAACTCCCAGCGATCCGCGCCGTGGGCCGTCGTCCTGCTCTCCGGCGGCCTCGACAGCGCCACCGCCGCCGCGTGGGCTCAAGCGCGCGGCTTTCGCGTCGCGGCGCTGACGGTGCGTTACGGGCAGCGCCACGCGGCGGAACTCGCCGCCGCCCGGCGCATCGCACGGAGCCTGAAACTCGAGAAGCACCTGGAGATCGGCGTCGAACTCTCGCGCATCGGCGGCTCGGCGCTGACCGACCTGAACCTCAAGGTGCCCAAAAACCGCAGCGCCAAGGCGATCTCGACGGGCATCCCGATTACGTACGTGCCGGCTCGGAACACGGTGTTTCTCTCGCTCGCGCTGGGCCTGGCCGAGACCCTTGGCGCGCAGGATCTGGTGCTGGGCGTGAACGTGCTGGATTACAGCGGCTATCCCGATTGCCGGCCCGAGTTCGTGCGCGCGTTTCGGCGCCTCGCGGATCTGGCCACGAAGGCGGGCGTCGAGAAGACCGCGCGCTTCAGGATTCACACCCCGCTGATCCGCAAGACGAAAGCGCAGATCGTGCGGCTGGGTACGCGCTTGGGCGTCGATTACGCGCTGACGACTTCGTGCTACGCGCCGGTCACGCGCGGCAAGCGCGTCTTCGCCTGCGGGCGCTGCGATTCGTGCCTCCTGCGGCTCAAAGGTTTCGCCGAAGCCGGCCGGACCGATCCGGTGCCGTACGGCGCGTAACGGATTCACCATGGAGGCTTCCGTCGTTCCCGGTGTACTCCATGCCTTCGTGGCAACGATCTTAAGCCGTTCGGCCCGCACCCTTAAGGAGCATCCATGTCCACGACCACCAGCTCACCCAAAGCGGAGCTGCTCTCCATCGGCGACGAGATTCTCTTCGGCGACATCGTCGACACCAACGCGGCTTGGCTGGCGCAGGAACTGCGCGGGCTGGGTGTCAGCGTCTCGCACAAGCAGACGGTCGGCGACGAACTCTCCGACATCGTGGCGGCCTTCAAATTGGCGCTCTCACGCAGCGACTTGGTTCTCGCCACCGGCGGTCTGGGGCCGACCGACGACGACCTGACCCTGCAAGCCGTGGCCGACGCCTTGGGCGTGGCGCTGGAATGGCGCGAAGAAGTGATGGACCAAATGGCCGAGCGGCTCAAACGCCCCAAGGAACAGCTCGGCGGCGGCAACCGTAAGCAAGCGAACATTCCGCAGGGCTCGATCATTTTGCGCAACCATTGGGGCACCGCGCCGGGATTGCGCGTACCTTCGGGCGGGCGGCAGATCTTCCTTATGCCCGGCGTCCCGCGCGAAATGAAGGGACTCTTCGAAGCCTACGTCGCCTCCTACATGCGCGAGACCTACCCGGCGCGCGACGTGATCCTGAAAACGTATCTGCACTCGGTGGGCCTGGGCGAATCGCTCGTCGGAGACCGGATCAAGGCGCTGATGCAGCCCGGACGCAACCCGGACGTCGGTACGCGCGTGGCGCAGAGCATCGTGAGCGTGCGCGTGGTTGCGCGCGCGGCTTCGGAAGCAGCGGCACGCGAACTGATGGCGCCCACCGTCGCGCAGGTACAGGAAGCGCTGGGCGCGTTCTACTTCGGGCGCGACGACGAGTCGCTGGCCGAGGCCACGGTGCAGGCGCTCGTTTCGCGCGGCCTCACGCTGGCCGTGGCCGAGAGCTGCACGGCGGGGCAGATCAGCGCCGCGTTGGGCGGGATTCCCGGCGTCAGCGCAACCCTGCTGGAAGGCAGCGTGGCCTACAGCAACGAAGCGAAGATGCGCTCGTGCGGCGTAAAGGCCGAAACGCTGGCCGCGTACGGAGCGGTCAGCGAACAGACCGCCAAGGAACTGGCCGAAGGCATTCGCCGCCGCGCGAACGCGGATTTGGCCGTGAGCGTCACCGGCATCGCCGGGCCCGACGGCGGCACGCCCGAGAAGCCTGTGGGATTGGTCTGGATCGGGCTGGCCACCGCAAACGGCGTCACCGCCGAACAGAAGATGATGGCCGGAAACGAACGGAACGTGATCCGCGCGCGCTCGACGATGCTGGCCATGGATCTGGTTCGCCGCGAAGCGCTCAAACTGCCGTCGCGAAAGTAGGGCGAACGAACTTACCAAGGAGGCACGGGGCGCACGGAGAACCACCAATCGCAAGGGAACGGCGACCAGCGACCGATGCCGTTCCTCGGGTCAATCTCCGTGTACCGCAGCGTGCTCCCTGCCCCCGTGGTAAAAGCCCTGAACCTCCCGGACCTACTTCTCTTCTTCGACCACCGGAACCTGGCCCGAGGTCTCTTTCTTCGTCTGCGCCCACCACGCTTCCCACTTGGCGAGATCGTTCTCGACGGCGGCGCTCGAGACGAGCTTCAGCGCGGCGAAGTACGCCGGATGCTCGGCTTCCGGAGCTTCCTTCAGCGCCGCCAGCAGCGGCTCGACGGCTTTTAGTTTCAACGTGTCGCGCAGGTGCGCCTGCGCCTTGAGCGCCACCGGGGTATGCCCGTCGGCGGCGGCCAGTGCCCATGTCTTCGTCTGCGCCGGCGCCTCCCAGGCTTTCAGGATCTGCGTGATGCGTTCGCGGACCTCGGGATTGGGATTGCTCTTGAAACGCAGCACTGCCGGCAGCGCTTCGGGGCCCATCTCGACCAGCGTCCCCTGCAATTGCGCGAGGTAATCTTCGGTGGTCACCATCGCCGGATCGCCGCCGGTCACGTCCCCGCCCTGCCCCAGCCCAAAGCTGCTCTTCTGCGCGTCCTGCAATTCCTTGCGCGCCGCTTCCAGCGGAGCCTTCAGCGCCGCCATGCCCGGCTCGGCGTCCAGCGCCGCGATGCGCTCCTGCATCTGATCTTCGTAAAACTTCAGCTTTAAACCCAGTTCGGCCGCGACGCCCAAGTCGGCTTTGCGTTTGGCCACGGCTTCCAGTTGCGCTTCCACCTTGGCCAGTTGCGCGGCGTCGTTGCGGTAGCGGATCTTAAAGCGCCGCCAGTCCTGCTCTTCCTTATCCAGCGCTTTGATCGTATTGAGCACCGGGCGCAGCTTCTCGAACTCGGCGCGCACGGTGCGGTACGCCTCATCCTGCATGCGCTGCGTTTCGATGGACTCCTGAGCCGCCTTGAGTTTCCGCTGCGCCTCGCGGAACGCGGGCACGAACTTGTCGGGCGGCGTCTTGGCCGTCGGGAAGCGCAGTTCCTGAACCAGCGCATCAGCGACCAAGTCGGCCGCGCCGCGGCCCAGTTCGAGCAGAATCGCGCGCGCCTGCGTGCGGCCCAGATCTCGGCCGGCCTCGGTTCCCATCCAGGCCGGCGAATCGTCCGCATAGTTGTACGGATCGACGAACTGCAAGACCGCCAGCAGCTCCTGGATCGCCAAACGCACGCGCGGGTTCTCGTGCTTGCTGACGCGCGGCGCGACCGTCTGACCCGGCCAGATCTCGGCCACGAAGCGCCGCCACGCGGCTTCCAGGTCGACGCCATCGAGCACCTTGCAGTGCAGCCCATCGGCGCGCCCCGTCTCCGGAGCCGCCACCAAGAGCGCCAGCGCAAGTCCCAGCGCCACTGCCGCGTATCTGCTTCGCGATCCTCGCACTCCGCGTCCTCCCAGACCGTGCACGCCTTGCCGGCGCCTGTTATATTGGTACGACGAGCCAACCGGGGTGGAGAATTCAAAAAACCGGCCGCCCCGCCTGGAGATTCGACGATGCGCCCAAGCTTCTGGATGCTCGCGTTCATGGTGTTCCCAGGCGCCGTCCGCGCCGCCGATGCCCCCGATCCTAAGCAGTTGGAACAATGGGTTTCGGAACTGAGCGCCGAAGAATACGAGAAACGCCAGCAGGCCGAAGATCGGCTCCGCGCCGCCGGTGTGGCGGCCGTGCCCGCGCTGGAAGCCGGCGTGGCGAAGACCGACGACGCCGAGTTGCGCGAACGCGCCCGCAAAATGATCGAAGACCTGACGCTCGAGCAGCGCCTGGCGCAGGCCTGGACCGATCTGAACGCCGCTGAATGGCCGGCCATTCAAGCGGCCGTCGAGTTGCTGCTGAACGAATACGATGCCCGCCCCGAGATCGCGCAAAAGCTGGAGCAGGCCGCCGGCGCCAAAGACAAGAGCGGCGATATGCCGCGGCTCATGAAAACCCAGCTCGCCTCTTATGACCAGATGCTGGACCGCATGAAGCAGATGGACGAGCAGAACAAGAACAATCCCGGCGCGCGCGAAGCGCTGCGGCGGCACTATTCGGCGCAGCTCCATCAACTGAAAAACACCGCGCGGCAGCAGATCTTGGACGAAGCGAAGAAACAGTTCGAAGCCCGCGCCTCTGCACCCGGCAAGTAAGCCTTAGAGCGTTTTCAGAAATGCGGGAGCGCCATCTGCTTGCCCCGGTGAGCCGCTTCTTCGTCGCGGCGCATTGGGCAGCACCACATTTCCGCAAACGCGCTATCGCTGCGCTTCGCGGAAATGGTTGATCACGCGGCGCAGTTCGTCCTGGACCTTGGGCGGCTGGACCAGCGCCTCGAAGAAGGGGTCGCTCAACACCGTGTCCACGCGCTTGGGCTTCAGCGTCCGGTCCAGCGCCGATTTGTCGATCAGCTCCGGCTCGGCGCGCAGGCCCGCACGGGCCAGAAACATCCCGACCTCGAACGGCGTCGTCGTCCCACGCTCGTAGACGCACAGGATGCGCCCAAAGGCCGCGGCGCCGGCGGGTTCGGTCAGCTTATCGACGGTCCGCGCGATCGTCTCGGCGCTGGTCATGCTGTTGGGCGTATCGATCAGCTTGGGGTAGCGCCGCAGCTTCGAGAGCGTGTTGCGTTCGGCGGCCAGCGGGCTGTACACCTGCCGCGGCCGCAGGATCGCCAGCTTCCCGCCGGCGGCTTCGCGCAGCAGCATGGCGTCGCCCGCGGCCTTCGTCCACGAATAGAAGCATGCGGGTGTGGGCGGGTCTTCCGGCCCGAAGGGTTTGCCGTCGGCGCGGTACGGCCCGTCCCAGACGCAGCCGCTGGAAACATGGATGAACGGGATCGCTTCGCCCGCGGCGGTTTTGATGCGGCGGTAGAGGTTCAGCGGCGCGGCGGCGTTGCAGCGGAAGGTCTCGGCCGCGTTCGCTTCGCACCAGCTCAGCTCGGTCTTGCCCGCGGTGTTCACGACGGCGGTGGGCGAGAGTTTCCGAATCGCCGCCTCGTCCAGTTCGTCCAGGTCCCCCGTCCAGTGCAGCGACGAAGGCACGCTGAAGCGTGCTTTCAGGAAGGTTCCCAGATGTCCGCGTCCGATCAACAACCAGCGCGCCGCGCCCATGCGATACTCCCGGCCGCCCTCGGTCTTTCAGGGCGTCTCGTGGCGCATCATAGCGCCAAAGCGGCCGGGGCGTCCACTCGCGACGGATCAAACCACGGCGTCGAGTATGGAGCGGATGCGTTCGGCGAGCACCGCCGGCTCGAACGGCTTCTCGATGAAGTGCGTGTCGGGCACCACCAATCCGTTCTGTCGTACCGACGCTTCGTTGTAGCCGGACATGAACAGCACCCGTAAACCGGGGCGAGAAACGCGCAGGCGCCGCGCCAGTTCGTACCCTCCCAGCCGCGGCATCACCACATCGCTCAGCAGCAGGTGAATCGTCTCGGGCCGGTCCTCGGCCAGATGCCGCGCTTCCTCGCCGTCGCTCGCGCAGATCACGCGGTAGCCGTTGCGCACCAGCGCCATGCGGACCAGTTCACGAACCGCCTCTTCATCCTCGACGACCAGGATCGTTTCGGTACCCTTGGCGCGCGCCATGGCCGGCAATGCGGAGGATGAAATGGCCGCGCTGCCGCCGGTGGCGGGCAGGTAAATCTCGAAGCGGCTCCCCTGACCCGGTTCGCTGAACGCCCAAATATAACCTTGGCTCTGCTTCACGATCCCGTAGACCGTCGCCAAACCCAGCCCGGTGCCTTGGTCGCGCGGCTTGGTGGTGAAGAAAGGCTCGAAGACCTTGCGCAGCACGTCGGGAGTCATCCCGCAACCGGTGTCCGTGACGGACAGGCACACGTAGCGGCCGGTGCGCATCGGGGGACGCATGGCCGCGAAGGCCGAGTCGACCTCGACTTCCCGCGTCGCGATCGACAGTTTTCCGCCCAGCGGCATCGCGTCCCGCGCGTTGGCCGCCAGGTTCATCAGCACCTGCACGATCTGGACGGGGTCCGCGCGCACCGGTGCGAGCGGCTCCTGCAGGTCAAGCGTTACTTCGACATCTTCGCGCAGCATGCGGCGCACCAGCCGGTCGGTTTCGTGCACCGACCGGTTGAGGCTGAGCGTCTCGGGCTTGAGCACTTGGCGGCGGCCGAATGCGAGTAACTGGCGGGTCAAGGCTTGCGCGCGCAAGCCGGACTTTTTGATCGTCTCCAGATACGCCGAGACCGGATGTTTGGCGCTCAGTTCGTGCACCGCCAGATCGCAGTAGCCCAGCACCGCCATCAGGAGATTATTGAAGTCGTGCGCCACGCCTCCAGCCAACTGACCCAGCGCCTCCATTTTCTGGGCATGGAGCAATTGCTCTTCGGTCTGTTTCAGTTCATCCTCGGCGCGTTGGCGTTCTTGAACTTCCTTGCGCAAAGCCGCGACGGTGCGTTGCAACTCGTGAGTCCGCGATTCGACGCGGGCTTCCATCTCGCGGCGAGCGCCCTCCAGTTCCGAGACCGCGTAGCGGTACTTCAAGAGCGCCCCCACGCGAAACGCCAGCAGTTGCGGATCCCAAGGCGCGCTTAGCACCTCGTTGGCGCCATGGCGATACCCCTCGCACTGCAGGTATGTCGAAGCCCGCGAAAGCATGATCATGACGGGAACATAGGGCAGGTGCGCGCTGCGCTTGAGCTTCTCGCACAAGGCGAATGCGGCGGTGGCATCGTTTCCGGCCTGCAGGACGATCAGATCCAGCCGCTCGGTTTCCGCGCGCTCCAGCGCGGTAGCGGTGCTGTCCGTTCCGGCCAATAGATGCGCCATGTTGGGCAGCGAACGGTGCAAAAAACGCTGAAAGCGGTCGTCGCCCACCAGCAGAATTTGGCCTTGGGCCAGCACCTCGACGGTTTGGGATGGCTGGCCGTCCGGATCCAAGCGGCGGACCGGGGCTACGCGTTTCCGCGTATCGTGCTCGTTGTCCGTTTGGGATCCTTTGGCCGCGAGCAAAATCATTCGAGTCGTATGCATGGAACTACCCCCGAGATCGACCGTCCGCATTCCTGGATTCGGTATGCCGGTCTGTCCGAGCGCCCGGCGCCGCCTTGGCGGAAACCGATTATCCGGCATCTTGGGGGTTGAATCGCAAACGAGTGGCCCATGCGCTCAAAAACTAACGCAGAACCTTTACTTGGAGGCGGGGGCCGTTTCGGGTGGAATTTGGTATATGCAGGCCTTCCCGCCCATGCGGATGTGCTCGGTGCGCTTCAAGTCTTTCACGCCCAGCACGCGGCGAAAAAGCTCCTTCTCGTAGCGGCAAACCGAAGGGTGCTGCTTGGCGATCGCGAAAATCGGGCAGTGGTGCTCCACCAGCTTGATCCCGCCCTGCGCTTCGAACTCGGGCGCTTCGACCGCCGCCGCAAGGTAGCCTTCTTCATCGCGGATCCGCGCCAGAACCTTCAGCTTCTCGGCTAGCGTAACCGCGCCTTGCAGGCGCTCGCCATACGCATTGAGCAAGTCCTTCATGCGCGCTTCGAAAAGCTGCTCCAGCGCCTCTTCGCCCATCAGCTTCTCGAGCCGCGCCAGCAAATCCAACGCGACCGTATCGCTGCTCTGCGGAAACTCGGCCTCGGCTTCTTCCGTCAGTCGAAAGAGCCGCGCCGGACGCCCCACCGGACGACGCACCTGCCGAGCCGTAACTTGGCCGGCCTGTTCGAGCAGCGAAAGATGCTGCCGAACCGCCACGTTGCTGATGCCCAGCGCTTCGGCCATCGCCGCGACGTCCAGTTCGCCTTTGCGTTTGAGCAGTTCCAGAAGCGCCTGCCGCGTCCCACCTTCGTTCATGGGTGCAGCTTCCGATTCTTCGGCTTGAGGGGCCATGGGCTCGGGCATGTTGCGGTTCTCCACCTTGACTCAGGCATAAAATACCCCCTAGAAATCATAAATGCCAAGTTATCTATGTTTTATAATATATAACTTTTTAAGTAACTATATTGATAAAGTGTCTCGAAAGAGGTTTCTTGAATTCATTACTAAGGCGCGGGAACCGTCCGATGCAAACGCCCACCCTCGACAGCCTCCACTTCGCCGTTGCCGACCTCGAAAGCGTGCAGCGCTTCTACCGCGAGTTGCTGGGCTTTGTCCCCGAGCGGTCTGGCGCCACGCGCCAAGCGGAGGCTTGGGTGCGGATGCGCAGCGGTTCGTCGAGCCTCACCTTTTGCCAAGCAGGTCGCCCCGCTGCGCTGCCGGCCGATCCGCGCGCGGGCTTTCGCGGGATGTCGTGGGCCGTGGAGAGCCTGACGCCGTACCGCCAAGCGCTTGAACGGCACGGCAACTTGTGCGCCCGCAAGCACGAAGACGCCGAGACTCGGCGTCTGAGCTTTCAGGATCCCGACGGCAACGGTCTGGCGCTGGTGGAATACCGCGATGCGGAAACGTGGCGCGAGCGTTCGGATCGCGGCTGGGCGCTTTTCCGGCAGATCGATCACGTCCGCTTCGGCGTCGCCGATCTGCGCGCGTCGCTGGCCTTCTACCGCGATCTGCTGGGCTTCACGCTGCGGCGTGTGGTCGTGCCGCACGGAGCGGGAACGCGGCACATCGCGGCCGACCCCGAAGGGCCGCTTCCGGCGGACGCCTGCGGGATCATCCTGGCCGGGGCCGACGCGGTCCTCTCGCTGCATCGCTCCGCTTCGGGCGTCGCGGTGCGCGCGCCGCGCTTCGAACACATGGGCTGGAAAGTCGAACACCTAGAAGCCTGCCGCGAACGGCTGGCCGATTACGCCGTAGACTGCGAAGCGGATCGTGCGGGGCGCCAACTGATGCTGCGCGACCCCAACGGCCGAGCCGCCGCCGCACCGAATCTCGAACTGACCGGGGTTCAAGCTCCGGTTTAACCCGCACTTCGAATTTCAGGAGCAACCGATGAACACGCCTTTCGACAACGCTCAAGTCCTGGTGGTGGCCACGAGTCTGAACGCCGGATCGCGCTCGGCGGTGCTGGCGCGGGAAGCGTACGGACAGCTCCGCGCCCAAGGCATCGCGGCCGAACTGGTCGACCTGCGCGAGCTGGACCTGCCCTTCGCGACCGGCGGGGGCGAGC
>BTVV01000130.1:0-17213 GCA_045863855.1 Planctomycetota bacterium
CCGGACGATTCTTTCCGAGCAGGTCGGACAGCCAGCCGCGCATGGAATCCCACATGGACAGCCCTCCTTCCGTACGCGTTCGGGACTACGCATAGCCTTCGGCACTCAAGTCCACGCCGTACTTGGCTCGTCCCTGCGGCCGCTCGGTGGGTAAATCCAGCCCGGGATCGGCCGCTGGCGCTTCGCGCTTCAAGTCTCGTGCGCGGCGCTCGGTACGCTGAAAGCGCCCGGCGCCGGTATCGAGATACACTTGCTCCGTCGCCGGATGCACGTACACATCCGCACCCAAGTCAGGCCTGAATTGCAGTTCGACCCCGTCTTCGGCCCTCGGAATGGTGCGCCCTTCTCCGTTCGTCTCGCGGTTCATGGTGCAGTCCTCCTTCTCCTGCGTGAGCGGCGGGGCGTTGGCTCCGCCGCGGTTCGGGTTTCGGCCAGAGGCACACCCCCCGGTCCGAGTACCAACTGGTTGCGTCGCAGCATGGCATTGATCGCATCGATCCCATCCAGCGGCGGTGCCTCTTCAGACTCCGGCGCGTCCGGCGCTACCGGGGATTCTGCGCCGCGCGGCGAAAAAACTTCCGCACACGCGGTGCATCCAAGCGCTCCACTCGCCAGTCCGATCAAGGTCCCGCCCCTGCACGCCGGACAGACCAACCGCGGTTCCTCGCGTGGAACGACGATCGGTTGAGCAGCCGAAGTGGCGGCTTGCGGCTCGGCTGGCACGAGCGCCTGGGCCGGAGCGGCGTTGGGCGCGGGTGCCGCGGGTGCGGCCTTGCCGCGCCAGGGGGCGAGGTCCCGGGGCATCGCGATCAGCCTTGCAAACCGAGCCAGCGACCGAATGAAGCGACTTCGTACGGCGCGCGAGCCAGATCGCCGGTGTTAAAGATGGTGGCGCCGTAGACGGTGCCCATCTTGTCCAGAGACGCGTAATGCCGGTCGAGATAAGCGTCGCCGCAGAGATTGCCGCAGACGGCCACCTGTCCCGCCGGCACGTGGAGTTGCGTGCGCAACAGGATCACGTCCAGTTCCACCTTAATCGAGGTGTACACGCCGATGACGCCGAAGCGCCAACGGTCCACGTGTCCCCCGGTGATCTGATCGATCACCTGCACCAGATTGGTCTCCACGAAGTCGTTGATGTAGATGCTGTCGATGGGCTGGATGTCGCCCGTCGGCGCCAGTTCCTTCAATCCGTCGATGAATTCCGCGCCGCGCGTATCGGCCAGGCAGTGCGGACCGAAAAAGTTCAGTTCGTCCGCCTGCGCCGGATCGGCTTGGTCGTGCCAATCCCGGATATTCACCACGGTGAGGTTGTCATGCCCGGGCGCGGTATACGCCTGGCGCAGAAACTCGCCCAACCGGTCCTGGCCGTTCTCCAGACCGCGCAACCGCTTCACCATCCGCTGGCCGATGTGCAAGCGATTCGGATTGGGCGGCTCGAGATCCACGAAGTCGCGCTGCAAGCACTGGGTCAGCAGGATCGCGCCTTCGAAGTTTCGGTCGTTGTCTCGGTAAGCCATGGTCGTGCCTCCTTCGCTATGCGGGCCCAACGCGCTCCCGCGAATTCACTCTTTTCTAAGCCGGTCGCGTACGCTCGATCAGCACCTGCTGGCGCGAACGCGTGTCTCGGTCCACGGCCTCCACGTGCAGCACGCCGCTTTCGTCAATGCGGAACGTAACCTGGATCTCCGGCACCCCGCGCGGCGCGCGGCGGATGCCAGCAAGGGTGAAACAGCCCAAGAGCGCGTTGCGGCTGGCCTTGGGCAGTTCGCCTTCGCGAACCTCGAAGCGAATGTGGTCCTGAAAGTCTTCGACCGTGGAATAGTTCCCGGTCCGCAGGACCGGAAGCGCCTGGCCGGCCTCCAGCAACTTGCTAAAGCGGTCGTGGACCAGGGTGATCCCAAGACTCTGCGCCAGGATGTCTTGCAGCCGCAGTGCAACGCGTCCGTCGAGCGCCGCGGCCAGCAGCGCCGCGCCACGCGCGGGGCGCTCGTGCGGTTCGACTCCCGCAGGTGCCGGTGCGAGCGGATGCTTGAAGATTCGGGTAATGGCTTGCCGGATCGGCGGCAGGTAAGCGCCGCCGCCGGCGAGGATGACACGCTCGATGGCGCGCGGCTTGACCTCGGCTTGCTTGAGCGCGCTTCGCGCCAAGTCTTCCAGGCGCTCCAGCGCAGGGCGGCAGGCGGCCTCCAGGTCACAGGCCGTGAGTTGCTCGTCCAAGTCCACCATCGTGCCTGCTGCGTTCAAAGCCGCGTTGCGCAGATCCGCGCGATGCGCGGGACGCCAGGCCAGTTCATGCAGAAACTCTTCACCCAGCCAAAGCAGTTCTGCGCGCACTTCCGTACGGGTTCGATCGATGGGCACACGATGCCGCTCGCGAAAGCGCGCTTCCAGGCGCTCGATCAGACCCGCTCGAATCTCGCCCAGACCGAGCTGCGTATCTCCAGCTACACCGGCAACCGAAACGCCCCGGGCGCTCACGCGCACGATGGCTATGTCCGTCATGCCCGCACCGAACCCGATCACCGCCCACGGTTCTCCATCGGTCACGGGCGGCGAGGCATGAGCTTCGGCCAAGGCCAGCGCCGTCGGCTCGTTGACAATGCGCCGCACCTGGAGTCCGGCTCTTTCGGCAGCGGCCTTCAGCGCCAGACGCTGCCGGTTGTGTGCTGCGGCGGGGACCGTGATCACCACGCCGCCAAGGGGCTCACCCAGTGCTCGTGCCGCGCGGCTCGCGAGAGTCTTAAACAGCTCCGCGGCAATCTCTTCGGGCGCAAACTGGCCGGTCCAGGCATCGACGAGGACTTCCTGCGCACGTTCCGGATGCTGCTGGACGTTCCAGGCCACCTGACTCGCCGCGCCTCGCGCCTCTTCGGGCGTGCGACCCAGGAAGCGCTTGATCTGATCCACCGTGCTTAACGCATACGCCGATCGAGCTTCATGCGCAGCTTCGCCGCAGAGTGCCCCACCGCCGTGCAGCATGCGCGCCACTGCGGGCATACGCGCCAGGACCCGACCTTCTCCAGTTTGCTCGTCCCAGACGGCGGCCGTGAGGTAAGCCGTTCCGAAGTCGATCCCGATGCTCTGCGCCACGGTGGGCCTCCTTTCCATTCCTTGCGGGCCTTAGGCCCGTTCGTTGCCTTGAAGGGAGGGGGCTAACGGGAGATGTGGCGGTGATCTTGGTCTTTCCCGCCGGCCCGTTTGCTTGCTCCACTCCCCGCCGGTCGTCCGGCTCTATTCCTGCATTCATATTAGTGTATGTTAGACACTTATTTCAACCGTTCGGGCCCACTTTCTGGAATTTTGTTTTGAGCCTCGCGCTAAAGGCTTGGTACACAGATGCTTGGGAATGCGGGGCAGATGCGCTAAACTTCGTTCAGCTCGGACTGGGGAGCGTTTCGGTCATGCGCACGTTCGTAGGACTGCTTCTGATTGGCTGCCTGGCCTTGCTCGGTTGGATGGTCTGGGCGCACTACGCCTCGACCATGCACGGCCCTACGCCCACTCCAAAGCTCGAGCCGCCCCAGACACCCAGTGTGAGCGAAGAATCCCCTAATGAGACCGTGCCTCTGCCCGGGGCGCCTGTAGTACCGCCGCCAGAACCCGTGAAGACCGTGGAACCGCAGGCGCCTGCGGATCCTCCTCCGGCCGAGGCCCCCGCCCCGCTACCCGCGTCCCCTGAGTCCGCACCCGCGCCTCCACCGGCTGCCAAGACCCCGCCCTTGATTCCGCCCGGCCGAGTCGCGTCGGCAGACCAGGCTCTAGGCGCCGCCTTAAAGCTTCACGCCGAGCTTTACCCCGATCTGCTTGCCGACCGATTTATGTCCGCGGTACCCAAAGGCAAACTGGAAGGCACCGTCAGCGTGTACCTCGATGCCGATCCCAAAAAGCGCAGCGAAAAGAAAGCCACCTACTGGGTAGCCCGAAAGGATGGAAGCTGGCACGCCTACTCCGAAGTGCCGTTACGCGAAGATTACGATTTTGTCTTCGAGGAAGTCGGGCGGTTGTACATCGAACAGCATTTCGGGAGCGCCACGTTCATTCGCAAGCCGGAACTGGTGCGCGAGCCCGCTCCGCCGCGCCTGAAAGCGAAAATCATGGACGGACCGCAGCCGCAAGAAATTGAACTGAGCTTCGAGAAGGACGAACGCGCCGGCTGGTTCGTCAAGCAGCACACCGGCGGCGGCGAGCCCTGACATTACGGTGCCAGCAGGGCTTCCAGGCGCTCCACCTCCGCGGCTTTACGACGAGCCAACTCTTCGCTCAATCCCACCCAATAGCGTTCAGGATTGCGCAAGCGCCGCAATTCGGCCGGTAGCGCGGCCACCTCTTCGCGAGCGAAGCTCCGGATCTGCGACAGCGGCCTTTCGGACAGCACGCGTCGGCCGTCCGCAAAAACGCGCTCCTGAAGCACCCGGCGCTTGGAATGCTGCGGAAGGGTCAGTCTCCGTCCGCTGAACTGGCGGTCGGGGCTGTGAACGCGCTGCGCCGGTTCGGGCATTGCCTCGTCGGCTGCAAATAGCACATCGCCCGCCGGATGCCCGGCCGCATCGTAAAATCGCACCGGAAGCTTGACGCCCGGATCGGTCGTCTTCTCGGGATTGCCGCTCACCTTCATGGTTGCGCGCCACGCGCCGCCGATATCTTCGACCCCCGCCAACTTGTACACACCGCCCAGCGCCGGATTCGCGCCACCGGTGACCAGCTTGGTGCCGATTCCCCAGCAATTGACCTTGGCTCCTTGGCGCTTGAGGTCCGCGACCAGATCCTCATCGAGATCGTTGCTGGCGACGATCAACGGATCGTCGAAGCCCGCGGTCACGAGCATGCGGTGCGCTTCAATGGAGAGCTTGGCCAAGTCTCCGCTGTCCAGGCGGATCGCGGCCCGCACGTCGCGGCCTGCCGCACGCAACTCTTTGAAAACCGTGATCGCGTTCGGCACACCCGAGCGCAGGGTATCGTAGGTATCCACCAACAGGAGCGGCGCTTGCGGAAAAACCTTCGCGTAGCCGCGAAAGGCTTCCAATTCGGTGGGGAAGCTCATGACCCATGCGTGAGCGTGCGTCCCGCGCACCGGAATGCCCCAGCGCTGACCCGCGGCCACATTGCTCGTCGCGGCGCAGCCTCCCACGTACGCTGCACGCGAGCCGCTCAACGCGCCGTCGGGGCCCTGTGCGCGCCGGAGACCGAACTCGAGAATCGGGTCCGTTCCCGCGGCTTCTGCGATTCGGGCCGCCTTGGTGGCCACAAGCGTCTGGTAATTAAGCACGTTCAAGAGCAGCGTCTCGATCAGTTGCGCTTCGGCCAGCGGAGCGGAGACCCGCACCAGCGGTTCGTACGGAAATACAACCGACCCTTCCGGCACGGCCCAAATCTCGCCGCTGAAGCGAAACCCGCGGAGATGCTCGATAAACGCCGGATCGAACGTGCCCAGACGGGCCAGGTAAGCCAAATCTTCATCGTGAAAACGCATGCATTCGAGCGCGCCAAGGAACTCGTCGAGGCCGGCGAAGATCGCATAGCCGGTGTGCGGAGGAAGCTGGCGAAAAAAGTACTCGAAGACCGCGCGGCGGTCCCGACCGCCCAATCCGAAATGCCCGCCCAGCATGGTGAGCTGGTAAAGGTCGGTCAACAGCGCGGGGCGTTCCAGCGTCGGCGTCATGGGGAGCCTCCCAGGTCAGAAGGGAAACAAAATTCCTTTATCTTTAAGCTTCTCGAACTTGCGCGCCTTGAAACGGTACAAGCGAGCCGGTCGGTGCACGCCTTCCATTTTCTTCTCGTCGGTTTCCTCGAGAATATCGAGCAGAGCAATCTTCCTTCGAAAATTGCGCTTATCCAGGCCGCGACCCAGGATCGCTTCGTAAATGCCTTGCAGTTCGCTGAGCGTAAATTTCTTGGGCAGCAGTTGGAATCCCACGGTGGTGTATTCAAGCTTGTTACGCAGCCGGTCCAGTGCGTACTCCAGAATCTTCTCGTGATCGAATGCCAGCGGCGGCAGTGCGTCCATGGCATGCCACTCCACACCCGCGGCGTCGGTTTGCGCGCTGAGTTCCTGGCGGTCGGAACTGATAAGCGCAAAGTAGGCGACAGTGATCACACGTCCGCGCGGGTCGCGCTGCGGCTCTCCAAACGTATAGAGCTGCTCCAGGTACAGATCGCGCACACCGGTTTCCTCCTGGAGTTCGCGCAAGGCGGCCGCTTCCAAATCTTCGCCTTCGAGCACGAAACCGCCCGGAAGCGCCCATTTACCCTTGAAGGGCTGCCCGCCGCGACGGATCAACAGCACATGCAGTTTGCCCTCGCGAATGGTGAAGATCGCCAAGTCGACGGTTACGGAAGGACGCGGGTATTCGTACGTGTATGCCATGCGAGCGTCAGCCCCCTCGGACTTAGGACCAGCCCTGGGCGATGGGCATCACGCGCCCGGTCCCAAAGGCCTTGCGCGTGACTCGTAACCCGGGCGGAAGTTGTTTGCGCTTATACTCGTTCCGGTCCACCTGGCGAACAATCTTCGCCACCAACGCCCGATCCAAACCCAGGCCGGCCACAATGGCATCGATTTCCTCGCAGCCTTCGATGTATCGCGCCAGAATCGCGTCGAGTACCTCGTACGGGGGAAGCGAATCGCTGTCCCGCTGCCCGGGCGCCAATTCGGCGGACGGCGCTTTCTCGATGGATCCGGCTGGAATCACCCTTTTGCCCGCACGTGCGTTGTACCAGCGCGCCAGCGCGTAGACTTTGGTCTTGTACACGTCGCTCAAGAGCGCCAGACCACCGCACGTATCCCCGTATAGCGTGCAGTACCCGACAGCCACTTCGGACTTATTGCCCGTGGTGAGCAGCAACCGTCCTTGCTTATTGCTGAATGCCATCAGTAGCGCGCCGCGAACGCGCGCTTGGAGGTTTTCCTCGGTCACATCAGGCGCACGCCCGACGAAATGCGGCGCCAGCGACTCCAGGTAGGCGCTGAACACGGGCTCGATCGGGATCGTCCGGAACTCGAGACCTAGATTCTCGGCCAAGGCCGCGGCATCCGACCTGCTCCCGTCGCTGCTGTAACGACTGGGCATCGCCAGACCCATTACGTTCTCTGGACCCAGCGCCTCCGCGGCCAAGACCGCCGTCAGCGCGCTGTCGATGCCACCCGAGAGGCCCAGTACCGCGCTGCGAAATCCGCACTTGCGGGCATAGTCGCGCAATCCAAGCACCAGCGCATCGAAGAGTTCGCGCTCCTCGCCTCGCTCCTCCTTCAAAATCGGCGCTAAGGCGTCCAGAGCGACACAAGCGTTGGCAGACTCGAAGGCCGGCAACTCGGCGCACAAGCGCCCCTCGGCGTCGAAGACGAGACTTCGCCCGTCGTAGATCACGTCGTCGTTCCCGCCAGCCTGGTTCACATAGATCAGCGGCACTCCATGCCGGCGCGCCGCATGAGCCAGCATGGCGCGGCGAACCTCGGGTTTGCCGAGCGCGAACGGAGACGCGCTCAAATTGACGATCGCATCCACCCCTTGCGCGCAAAGGCGCTCTAGAGGGTCGTTCGAATAAAGCCGCTCGTGCCAAAAGAGTTTATCGTTCCAGATATCTTCGCAGATACAGACGCCCAGCCGTATACCGCGCAATACCATGGGCTCGACCGAATCGGCCGGACGGAAATGCCGATCCTCATCGAATACGTCGTAGCTGGGCAGGAGGCTCTTGGCTTGGCTACCGACGATCACTCCGTTCACCGCCAAGTGCGCCACATTCTGCAGGGCTTTGCCTTCTCCGCCCGAGGCCCGTGCCACCGCGCCAAAGAGCAGCGCCGGCCCCTGACGGGAAAGCTCGGCCCACCGCTGCGCCGCCGCTTCCACCGCGCTCACGAATGCGGGCTTGTCGAGCAAGTCCTTGGGCGGATAGCCCACGACCGATAACTCTGGAAACACGGCCAAGTCGGCGCCGGCATCGGCCGCGGCGCGAATCGCAACCCGAGCCAGCGCCAGGTTGGCATCCAAATCGCCGACGCGCGGATTGATTTGCACCAGGTGGATTCGAAGTCGGTTGGCAGCCATGGCGGTATCCCCCTGTATTAGTGTCTAATATACACTATTATAACGAAACCGCAACCCAATTGGGCAAAGGATACTAAACGCACTGGTGAAAGCGTGACGCATTCGAATAATGCACCCATTGAACGAGTGCGCAGGCGCCCGGAATCCAGTCGCATGTATCGATCGAGTTTCAAGCTGTTTGCCGTAGGCGAAAGCCAGGATCGATCCCCGCAAAGCGCAAGCGCGTTCGCCGTATGGATGCTGATACTCGTGGCTGCTCTGGCGCCTGTGGCCGGCGGTTGCCAATTTCGATGGGGCTGGGGCCTCCTGGTTGCCGCATCAGGCGTCCTGCTATTGTGCGGACTGAAGCTCCGCCAGTCACGCGACGAGCGTCCGGTCCCGCTGGAATTCGTCTTCGTGGCCTTGGCCGGCCTGCATCTGATTCAAATGCTGCCGCTACCCCGCGGGCTGGCGGACCTCCTGGCGCCCGTTACCGCACAAGTCGCACCCTCGATTTCAGGCCCTGAAGCTTGGCGACCGCTCACCGCGCAACTTGAAGCCACTCGCGACAACCTGCTGATCCTACTTGGCTGCTGGGTCGCCTACCGTTCGGGTTGGACATGGTTGCGCAAAGCCGCAGCCCTGCGCACGCTGGGCTTGGCCTTACTGGTTCTCTCCGCGTGCTTATCGATCTACGGGTTGTCTATATTAGGCTCGGAAGCGAAGGTTAAGTTTCTTGGCGTGCCGCTTTACGCCAGTTCGCGCGTTTCAGCCACTTACACCAATCCCAATCGCTTCGCGGGCTTTCTGGAGTTGGTTCTACCCCTCGGATTCTCCGGGGTGCTGGGTTACGCGCTGAGCGCCGTGCCGCTGCGCAAACGCGGCTGGGAAGCCCTGCGCGAAGGACTGCGCGGGGGGCGCAGTATAGTCGTCACATTGCTTGCGGGGCTCTTCCTGATCGGCCTAGCCGCTCTCTTCCTGACCTACTCCCGCATGGGCATCGCCTCCTTTTTCGCCGGAGCCGCCGCCGCTGGAATCCTCGTCTACCGAAAGCGCTGGGGCCTTGTTCCATTCCTGATGCTTGCCGTCGTCGCCGCGGTGTTTGTCCTCGTGGGGCTCGCGGCCGGGCTGGAGCCGGTTCTTGAACGATTTACGCAGACCGATGACCCCGAGACCACGATCAGCCGCTCACAGATCTGGGCCGCTACCACTAAGCTCATCGCCGAGCATCCCCTGATGGGCGGCGGTTCGGGTGCATTCCGCGCGCTCTTTCCCGTCTACCAGAGCCCCGGCATGCACGGCTTCGTGAAGTTCGCCCACAACGATTATCTCAACGCCTTAGCCGACTTGGGCCTGATTGGCGGCGCGATTTTACTAACCGCCGCGATCGGAGCGTGGCGTCGTGTGCGCAGCGGTTTGCTCCAGGCTACGACTTCGATTCGGCTGGCTTTCTTCGGTGTCGCCTGGGCCGTCGCTTCGATCTTGTTCCATTCGTTCACAGACTCCAATCTTCAGGAACCCGCAAACGCATGGATCTTCTGCCTGCTGTTAGGCGCGGGATTGGGCTTGCTGGAAGCCGAAGCCGTGCCGCGCGAATCCAGCGTCGCGCCCGAACTCTCCCGCAAGCAGATCCGTACGAAATGGTTGGTTCGCGCTGCCTTGGGCGCATTCCTGATCGTTGCCGGTGGACTGATTCTGCGCGCCGAAATTCTGTGGACGCCCGCGCTGCGCCAAGGCTGGTCCGCGCACGTCGCCAAGCACGACACTTCGGCAGACCGACTGGCCCGCCGCATCGAAGCACTGGATCCTAGCTGGAGCGCCTTCCGGGAACGCCATGCACAGGGACTGCTGCGGCTCGCCGAAAGCCAGACCGGAGAGGACCGAGCCGCCGCCCTGAATCGAGCCCAGGCCGAGTTGCACGCGCTTCTGCGCATCGTTCCGCTGTATCCCGAAGCGTGGTATCTCGCCGCGCGTCTGGCGCTGCTGCGCGGGAACGATATGGCTACGGCCGAACGCTGCATGGCGCACGCTCAGTTTGCCGCACCGCATCGCTACGAGGTGGCCTACTTGCGCGCCCAGATTGCACTCCAATGGTGGATCGTCTCAGGCCGGCCCGGGGTAATCGTGCCTGACGATATTCTTTCCCTTCTTGAGCAAGCGCTTCAGGCCGATGCGACCAGACTCAAAGAAGCGTGGGGCTTGCTCGTACGCGCCGCGCCTTGGGAGACGCGCTGGGCGCGCATCGTTCCCGCGCAGCCCGCCACGCTCGCCACGTACGCGTTGCTGTTGGCGGCCGAGGGCTACCGCGAGGAAGCCGCAGCGCCCATGGCCGATGCACTTCGCCTTGCCGACGCCACACCGGAATCTGCGCGCGACCGGCGCTGGAAGGCTGCGCGCGCCCGCATCGCACGCGACGCCGCGTTGCTCGACTTCGCGCTGGGGCGCGAGGCGGAAGCGCTGGACCGGTTTTCCGAAGGTCTCCGCGCCGTCTCGGTCAGCGAGCGCTGGAATCATGCCAGCGAACTCTGGCGCCGCCTGCGCGCATTGGGCGCCGCCGACGGCGGCCAGGGATTCGCTCAGGCGCTGGCGCAACACTTTTCGGACGAAGCGTGGGCGCACGAACTGCTGGGCCGAGCATTTGCGGCCGAACGCCGCGGCATCGACGCCGCGCAGTCCCTGCAGCGTGCGGTGGAACTGCAGCCCACACCGGCGCGCTTCGCCCAACTGGCCGGCGCCTTGAACATGCAGGGCTTGCCCGATACCGCCTTGGTGGCCATGCAGCGCGCTTGCGATCTGGAGCCGGGCAACGCGCCTTACCGCTTGGCGCTGGCGGACCTGCTTTCGCGACGCGGCTACCACGACCGTGCGATCCAGGAACTGCTTGCGGCCGAACGCCTCGACTCGAGCATCGCTCAAGAGATCGAGACGCTGCGGAAGGAAATTTCAGTTAGGCGAGCGGCACTGCAGCAACGGCCCTGAATCGACGCGCGCGGCTATTCTTCGTGCAGAACCCGCTTTCGTCTTAAAATATGGTGGTAGTGCTGCGCAAACCGATGCGCTTCGTCCCGCACGTATTGGAGCATCCGCAAAGCGGCATTGCGCCGGGGCAGGCGGATACCTTCCGGGTGCTCCAGCGTGTGAATAATCTCTTCCTGCTTCGCCAGACTTGCCAAGGCCGGAGCTTCCACGCCCGCGGCACGTAACGCATCGCGCGCCGCATGCAATTGGCCTATGCCGCCGTCGATCAGAATGAGGTCCGGCAACTGCCCGCCTTCGCGCAACAATCGCCCATACCGGCGCCTCACCACTTCGCCGATCGAGGCGAAATCGTCAACCCCCACAACGCTCTTGATGCGGTAACGCCTGTACCGTTCGCGGCTGGGTAACCCGTCCACGAAGCTGACGAGCGAGCCCACCGTCTCGGTCCCATGCAAGTGCGCGATATCGATCCCTTCCACGTGGCGCGGCGAGACGGACAGCCTCAACGCCTGCTTCAAGTCCTCCACGCCTTCCTGCGGATCGAGGTGCAGCACGCCCGGTTCCAGGCCGTCATCCAAAGAACCGCGTTCGGCCAGACTCTCCAGCGCCTTCAGCGAATCGCGCAGCGCGGCGGCTTCTTCGAACCGCCGCTCCGTGCTCTTTTGCCACATCTCGCGTTCCAGATCCTTGCGCACGTCCTTGGCTTCACCGGCCAGGAATCGCGACAGCCGGCGCATGTCGGCGCGGTAGTCGGCCGCGCTTTGGCGCGCCGCGCACGGAGCCTTGCAGCGCCCGATGTAATGCTCCAGGCATGGACGGTAAAAGCGGTTCTTAGGATCGTCTTCGCGAATATCCAGCGAGCAGGTACGGTACCTGAACACGCGCTGCATGATCTGCAAAGCCGTGCGCAGCCACGTTACGCTCACAAACGGACCGTAGTACGTACTCTTGGGATTGCTCCGGTCCCGCGTCACCAGCACACGCGGAAACTCTTCGCCCCAGGTGATCTCAACCACGGGGAAATTCATGTCGCTTTTGTTGAAGAAATTGAACGGCGGCTGGAAATCCTTGATCAGCCGGTTTTCTACCAGGTAAGCCTCGACTTCGCTGTCGCAGGCGATGAACTCTATTTTACGGATACGTGCGACCAGATCCTGCGTTTTGCGGTCGATCCGCTTGGGATCGAAATACTGCCGCACGCGCTTCTTCAGATCCTTCGCCTTGCCGACGTATAGCTCGCGGTCCGATTCGTCTTTGAACACGTACACGCCGGGCTCGTGCGGCAGCGCGTCGAAGTGCGGCAGGAGGAATTCCGGAACGCTCATGGCCGCCCGGCTTTATTCAGGAGTCGAAATCCAGCGGCTCCAGTTCGTCGCTGGGTGGGAGTTGCTTCATATCAGCCGGCGGCGCGGCCGGCGCAACCGGAGCTGCGCCCACCGCGAGGTTACCGCTGGACGAGGCGCCTCCGCCGGTCTGAAGCTTCACAGGCGCCATCAGCTTATCGATCGCGCCCGCCACGTGGTCGGCGCCCGCATAGCGTTCGGCCGGATCCTTGGCCAACAGCTTCATGATCATGCCGCGCGCATACTTGGACAGATTCGGCGCGAACTGGCCGGGATCGGGAATCGGCTCGGAAATATGCATCTGCTTTACTTCATCAGGGGCGCCTTCGTACGGCGGATGCCCGCAGACCAAATGGAAGAACGTCGCACCCAAGCTGTACAAATCGGCCGCCGGGCTGCCTTCGTCCTTGCCCGACAGCACTTCCGGCGCCAGGTAAAACGGATTCGCGATCACCAGGCCCGATTCCGCCAGTTCGTGATCTTCCGTGTAGAACTTGGATAATCCCAGACCGTATAGCCGCACCCGGCCGGCTTGATCGATCACCGCCATGGACGGCTGCACATCACGGTACACCAGCCCGACCACGTGCGCGTGATACAGCGCAAACGCCAGTCCGCGGGCGTAGCCCAGCGCTTCGCGCTCGCGCAATGCGCCTTGCTCAGTGACTCGATTGATGAGCGGTTCGCCTTCGACGTAATCGAGCACCACGATTTTGCGGCCTTCGACTTCGTCCGCGGCGAACATGGCGACCATGTTGGGATGGCTGAGTCTGCTGGCGACGCGAGACTCGAATTTGACCTTATCCCACCAGCCCGAATCGCTTCCGAGAATGGGGGGAATCACCTTAATGGATACGTCCTTATTGCGGCCCTTGTCGTAAGCGCGATACAGCGTGCCCAGCGGGCCAAAGATGCGCTGCTCGACTTCCAGCGCGCCCAATTGGCACGGCACCACCAACTCCTGGTTCGAACCCGTTCCCCCGTCCGGCCGCGCCGCGTTGCGGCGCTTGCGCAATTCTTCCAGGACCAGATCGCACTCGACTTTGGCCAGGAAATTAAGCTCCACCGCGATCTCATCGAGGCGCTTAGGAAAGCCAAGCTCCTTGTCGGCTTTCTGCTTGGCGAGCAACTCCGCCACCTGCTCGTTCGTAAGCAACTTCATCGCCACCGCCACGTCGCCAAAGCGGGCCGGACCAACCGGGCCGTCCGGCGCGTCATCCGCGGGCGCATCCGTGAAGACCTCTTCCATAGCGCCAAACCTCTCTGCAGGTTGTACGATCGCGCCCGCTAGAACGCCGGTCACGATGCAGCAGTCTAGTTCATAACGCTTCACCTGGCAACGTATTGGACTTGCCTGGCGATCCTTTACAAAAGCCTCGGCAGCGCCCAAGCGCCGGCCGACGCCAGGACACCTAATCCGCCCAACAACACCAGACACCCGCCGCCCGACTTCGCCCGCGCCTTCCCCGCCCCGCGCTTGCGCCTGCGCTGGGGCGGTTGGATGGAAGATAGCTCCTCCGCGGCCAGCGAAGCGTGCGCCAGCGGCTTACCGGCCAGCAAAGCGTTCAGGTCGGCCGTCAGTTGCGCGCAATCCGCATAGCGCTGGGACGGATCCTTCGCCATCATCCGGGCAATTACCGCGCAGACCCCGTCGGATAATTCCGGCACCAGGTCCTGCGGGCTCTCCAATTCTTCGTGCAAGTGCTTGTGCATCACCTCCGCGTTGTTCTTTCCCTTGAAGGGCACGCGGCCGGTAAGCAGCACGTAAAAGGTTGCACCCAGCGAATAAATGTCGCTGCGGTGATCGACCTGTTTATCGCCCCGTGCCTGCTCGGGCGAAATATAGTTCGGCGTGCCCAACGCCACGCCGGTCTTGGTCAGACGCTGATCGTCCTCCAGCGACTTGGCCAGCCCCAGATCGGTAAGCTTGACCACGCCTTCGCCCAGCAGCACGTTGTCCGGCTTTACGTCACGGTGCACGAACCCATGCTGGTGTGCGTGTCCCAAGGCGTCGGCCACCGCGCGCACGATCTCGATGGCCTTCGATTCGGGAAGCTTGCCCAAACTCTGCAGCGCACCGATCAGGCTCTGCCCTTCCACGAACTCCATGGCCAGGTAAAAAACGCCTTCCGCTTCCCCGGCCGCGTACGCGCTGACGATATGCGGGTGGTTTAATTGCCCCGTGGCCCGCACCTCGCGCTTGAAGCGTTCGACGAAAAGCTTGTTGCTGGTGAACTCCGGCTTGATGACCTTCAGCGCAACGATCCGGTCCATCTGCGTGTCGCGCGCCTTGTACACGGCCCCCATACCGCCTTCGCCAAGCTTCTGGAGCAGTTCGAAAGGGCCGACCTTGCGGCGCGTCATCAGCGTCTGGCGCGTTTGGCTGCCTTTTCGCTTGCGCTGCTGGTCCAGGAGAATCTTCTGCATCGTGCGCAGATCCAGCGCGCCTTGGTCGTGCAGGATTTCGCCCAGCGGTTTGGATTGGCCTTGCGCCTTGAGCGCCGCTTGACGCCGCAGGCCTTCGCGGACTTGTTCGGCGCTTAACGCACCCGACGCCACGGCCAGTTCGCCAAAGCGGTCGCCGTCCTTGCGCACCTCGAAGTTGGCCAGCTGCGACGAAGTCATGGGAGCGTTCTCAGAGGAAGCGATGGAGCCAGGTGGCGAACGCCACGGCGCCCACCATCAGAAACAGCACGCTTAAGCAGCCTTTGGGACCGCGCTTGACCCGGGAGAGCAGGCCCCCGGTTCGCGGCAGCTTCTTGCCCGTGCCGCCCACTTCCCGCGTCGGAGCCGCATCCGGCGGCTTGCCGGCCATGACGCGCTCCAATGCCGCGATCAATTCGTCGGCCGAAGCGTAGCGTTGCTCCGGTTCCTTCGCGAGGAGCTTCAACGTGAGCTGCGCCGCGCCGCGCGAAATACCCGGCACCAGGCTGCGCGGGTCGGGCGGCGGCTGCTTTACGTGCATGACCATCACTTGCGTCGAGGATGCATGGTCGAACGGTACCTGTCCGGTCAGCATCTGGAACAACGTCGCGCCCACGCTGTACAAGTCCGCGCGGTGGTCGATGTGCTCTTTGCCCAGCGCCTGTTCGGGACTCAGGTAGTGCGGTGTCCCAATGCTCATCCCTACCGCCGTCAGCTTGGACGTGTCTTCCTGCGATTTGCCGAGCCCGAAATCGATCAGCTTCACCCGCCCATCGGACGTAAGCAGAACGTTCTCTGGCTTGATATCGCGGTGGATCAGCGAAAGGTTATGCGCGTAGGCCAGCGCCTGTGCCATTTCCTTGCAGATATGCAGTGCGTCGGCTTCAGGTATCCGCTTCTCGCGCTTCAGGCGCTGGCTAAGGCTTTTCCCGTCCACGAATTCCATCGAGAGATACGAATACCCGCCGGTCTGGCCGGCGCCCAGATACGCCACGATGTTGGGATGATTCAAGGCGCTGAGCGTTTTAACCTCGCGCTTGAAGCGCGCCAAAAACTCTGCGTCACTGGCCAAGTTCTTGGGCAACACCTTCAGCGCGACCCGGCGATTTTGCTCCTGATCCTGCGCCTCGAACACCGCGCCCATCGAACCCTCGCCAAGCTGGCGAATCAGCTCGAATGAGCCCAAGGTCTGGCGCTTGGACTTGGCCGCTGGGGCCGCGGCGGGGGATGCTTCGGCCGGCGCCGGGGACGCCGCGCGCCGCGAACTGCTGCGCCGCGCAGGCTGGGCGGTTTCTTCGACTCGAGCACCGACCGGCGGATGCTTGGCGGTGGACGTGCCTGAGCGGCTTTTGCGCTCGGAGGTGCGCGGCGCCAATGGAGGCGGATCGGCCGCGGCCACTGCGTCCTGAGGCAATCCTTGTTCCGTACGCAAGCGCTTCTGAGCCACCAGCACCGCAACGACCTGGCGCTGATTCAATATGCCTAATTCCACCAGCACTTGGCCGATCTGCGCCGCATGACCCGTCTGGCGCTGCTGCGCCTGGCGATCCAGCGCGGAGCGAACCTGCTCGCGCTTTAATACCCCCATCATCACGCCTACTTCGCCGAAGCGGTAGGGATAGGGTTGGCCCGATGAGGCGCCGTTGGCGGAGGAGGAGGAATCCGACATGCGTGCGGTTATTTGCCGTACACCTCGGCTTGGCGCCCATACTCAAGAAGTTTGTTGCCGGCATTCCGGATCAAAGTCGCATTTTCCTTGTTTCCCCGCTTACCAAACCCAAGCAAACCACTCAAACCTTTTTCTTCCTGATCGGCCTTCTTCTCGAATCGGGCGCGAGCGTCGATCAGAGACGCCGCCATATCCTGGGCCAATTTGCGCGCATCCGCCAGCGCCCGGCGCGCCGGTTCGTCGTCCGCGCCGCTGAACCGCTGCTTGAATTCCGCCGGCGCGGCCGCGCAGGTCTGGTTCCAGCGCCGGAGATCGCGCCGCAGTTCTTCGGCATCCGGGTAATTGCGTTCCTTTTCCAGAACCGTGCCCACAGCTGCCAGCGCCTTCGTCGCCAAGTCGCCCAGACCGGCGTACACGCTTTCCATGCCCAAGGTGGCGTCCACGGCGGCCTTCAGCCGCTGGAGCGAGATATCGCGAGGCGACTTCTGCAGTGCGTTGGCTGCCGTGATCTGTGCATCGCGCGAACGGCCCGCGCGCAACAGCGCTTCCACGTTGGCGATCGTTTGCGCCGTCGCGCTCGCCACGGGGGCCACCGGAGGCGCGACCGGCGGCGGGGGAGCCGGCAGCCCGACCGGGTCCGCGGGAGCGGTCGTTGGGCCTTGCAGCCGCCGGGTGACTTCAGCCATGCGTTCCGTGGCCGCCGGCCGAACTTCTTCCACCAGTTGAGCCTTCTGATACAGGCGATGCGCCTGTTCCAAATGATTTTCTCTT
>BTVV01000131.1:0-17178 GCA_045863855.1 Planctomycetota bacterium
CTTCGCGCATCGCCGAAATCGGTGGTCTTCGCGTTCAAGGCGGAATTCCGAAACGCTTGCGCTTTTCCTTGAGATAATAGACATAATCCTCCAGTCGAACATCCGGTGGGCAGCGGTGATCCACGTGCGGAAGAAAGCCGCCTTGTTCGACCAGGGGCTGCAGACGGTCCAGTTCGGCGGCAATGGCTCTCTTTCCTTTGAGTAGCTGCATTTTGTCCACACCTCCGCAAAGGAGAATATCTTTGCCGAATCGCTTTCTAAGCGCGACGGGGTCGCTTCCCGCGTGAACTTCCAAGGGAAACATCACATTCACGCCAACTTCAAGCCACATAGGCGCAAGCATGTTTATGTCGCCATCGCAATCCACCAGTACGACATCCACACCGTACTTGCGCAACAAACTCGTGATCCTCTGATAGCGCGGCACCATCATGCTCCTAAAGTCGGCGGGCGATATCATGGGACCGTCGTTGAAGCACATATCCTCCCAGAAGTGCGCGAAATCGAATTCCAGCAAGGGGAGCACCTTTTCCATGACCGAGCACACGAGCACAGTGATATGCTCCATCATATCTTCGATCAGGCCGGGTTCGTCCTTCACGGCCATACAGGCATTCTCGAAACCCATCCAGTTTCTAATCCACCCGAATAGACTGCCCACGTTGACACCCAGCGCATAGTCGCGGCGCCTGAATCGGCGCACGCATTCGTCCAGGCGATCGGGCATGCGAAAAGGGTCATGTGGATCGAGTCGCGTCTTGAAAGAGTTCCAGTCTTCCTGCGTTTCGACGGGAAACTTGAGATAATGCGGAATCGTCGAGTGGCCGTCTTTGGGAATCTCGCAAAGTACGCCGCTGCCATCTAGGACGACTCTGGTCTTCTCGCGCTCTT
The DNA here is from genome assembly GCA_045863855.1 of Planctomycetota bacterium. GTDB lineage: Bacteria > Planctomycetota > SZUA-567 > H5-PLA8 > H5-PLA8 > H5-PLA8. The sequence goes on from BTVV01000131.1 coordinate 892, forward strand.
CGATGACTTGTGGCTGAAATCCCGGCCGCATGCCAACGTTTGCCGGAAAGCAGAGCCGTTGCTCAAGGCCGAAATACAATTCGCCTTTGGCAATGGAGTCCACCCAGCAAGGCAGTCCTTGATCCTGCCAGACGTCGAAATTCTCTTCCCACCAGCCGAATTCGTAATCGGGCAGATGATCCACCGGGGCGCCCTTCCAGAACCGGCGCCAGCGTTCCCGTGAGTCCAGGGTGCCTTTGCGAGGGATACCGTGGGGACCTTGCAACTCGATGGGTTTCGCGCACGCCGCAGTAGTCATGAGTGAATCCTTTCCTCTAATCGGCACTTGTGTGCCGAAAACTCCGTCTTGAAGGCTATGATCTAAGGACCGTCAGCTTCCAGGCTCCCAGAGGGTTCGTCTGCTCTATGTTCTCGGGCGTACCGTTGCATCGCTCGTAGGTTTTCGACCGGCGTATCCCGAGGCACTTCACATCCCGCGCTTACGATGTAACGGGATCCCGCTTTGCGGTGGCAAGCTTCGACGGCCCGTTCGATGCCCGCGGGATCTCCATGAAACAACGTACGTACGGGGTCAATGTTGCCGAGCAAGACCTGCCCGGGACCCATGGCCTTGCGAGCTTCGTTCATGGGTGACAGCGAATCCAGATCCACGACATCGCACCCCAGCGCTCCGAAACGCTTAAGCAGCGAACGTGTCGCGCCACAAACATGCAGGCGCACCCGAGCGCCCATAGCCTTGATCGCGTCCACCATTCTTTTCTCGTAAGGCCAAACAAATTCAGCGTACGTGCGGAGGCCGACCAGAGAAGCCGCCGCGTCGCCGATACCGATCATTTCGGCGCCGGCAAGAATCTGTGCGCGCGCGAAACGAAGCTCTAGGTCCAGCACGAACTCGAACAAATCCGCGATGAAGCCGAGATCGTCGTAAAAATCCAACATGATGGAGTTGAGTCCGCGCAGGTCGGCGGCCTGCGCGATGGGGCCTTCGATCCATCCTTCGATCAATTTCTCCCGCCCCACCTTGCTACGGTAGAGTTCCAAGGCCTGGAGCCGGTTGCGCATACGCGGGCCCTGGTCGGGTTCGGGAACGCGAAGACGGGACAGTTTGCCTTTGTCGGCCAATAGCGCGCACGACTCGTCCAGAGCCGGCGGCTGGTCGGGGAAGAAGCGGACCTGTGCGCCGCAGTCCGCCGCCTCGCCCGCGGGATCCGACATCGTGTTGACGTAGTCCACTTCGAAGGATTCGGCGAAGCGCAGTTGCCCATCCACCAGCGCGCGATAATCCGTCGCGTAGGACAGGTACGGAATTCCGGCCTGTTTGGCGGCGAATGTCATGGATATCGGCATGAAGGGCAGCCGGTCTACCGGTCTACCGTCCAAGGTCGCCAGAATGCGTTCTCGCCCGGTCACGGTGACCCTCCTTGCGCCAAGCGAGTCGTCGTTGCGCGGCGGCGAGGCGGAGTCCCGTATTCCCGAACGGTGCGATAGAGCGCCAGTATATTGGCTGTGGGGGTATTGGGCTGAATGTTGTGGCAAGGAGCGCAAATATAGCCGCGGCCTGGAGAGAACAGCTCGATATTCTCAAGCACCTCTTGTCGCACGTCCTCTTCCGTTCCGAAGGGAAGCGTTTCCTGGTTGTCCACGGCGCCGTGGAACACGGCCCTTTCGCCGAAGTCGCGCGCCAACCCATCCCGCGCCATTCCTTTGCACCGCCACTGGATGGGGTTGAGTACGTCCACGCCCAGATCTAGCAGTTCAGGCAACAAAGGACGAATGGCGCCGTCGTCGTGATGGAATACTTTCACGCCGTAACCGTGAACCAACTCGATCATCTTCGCCATGCGGGGCTTGATGAAGCGGCGAAATGCCGCGGGACTCATCAGGAGAGAATCCTGACTACCCAGATCTTCGGCGACGTAGATGAAATCAATAAGATCTCCGGCGGCGTCCAATGTGCGCCGTACAATGTCCTCGTGAATGTCGTAGATGATCTGCAAGGCGGTTTCGGCCAGTTCGGGATGGCTTACGAGATCCTCGAATGCCCGCTCCATTCCGCGCAGGCTGCAGTACAAGAGGAACGGCTCGTAGCTTCCCCCAATTCGCGGATGATCGGGCCAGTCTTCGCACGCCTTGCGCACGCCACTGACATCCCACCAAGTCGGGTTAGGCCAAGGGTACGATCGGATCTCCTCCACGGTTCTGGCCTCTCCCAAGGGATGGGAGACACTTTCTTGGTAAACGCCGATTCCGCCGCCGTAGGCGATAGAAGTCTTTTGTATTCCCCAAACGGAGGTGTGGGCGCGGCCCGGGCGCGGATCGCGCAGCGCGGCTCCGGCATGTATGGATTTGTCCACCTCCAGCTTGGCCCAAAGCGACCTGGCGTCGGGGCAGTCTAGTTCTCGCAACAGCCGTTCGGTCACCTCACCTGTCGCCCAGTAGTCCGTGGGAACGCGATCAGGGCGCTCGCCGCTCAGGACCGCCAGCCAGCGTTCTCTCGACGTCATGAGGCTTCCTCCACCGTGTGCTCGTCGGGCCGAACGCCCTCGTGTCTCCAGACGTCGAGCATCCGCTCGTATCGTTCGAGGCGCATGCCTGTGTAGATACAATTGCTCGTTGAGAAGACATATCCGGGCGAGCGAAGGCCGTGCCGAAGGGCGTACCGGACCGAGTCGAGGCATTCCTCTTCGGCTCCCGTGTCGAGCAGTCCGCAGTTGACGTTGCCGATCAGGCAGACCCGATCCGACGCCAAGCGGACCAATTCTGCCAAATCCACCCCCCCTTGGGGGTCTAGGGAATGCAGAGCATGCGGCCGGGCATCCAGAAGGTCGTCGAGGATAGGCATGATGTTGCCGTCGGTATGTTTGATCGTATAGAAGCCCAACTCGCGATACCCTGCCACAAGCTGTTTGAGATACGGGGTGATGAATTCGCCGAACATCTCGGGTCTGAGAAACGGTCCGGAGTTGAAGCAGTAATCGCTGCACAACCCGAATCCGTCCAGGCCCCCGTGGTCGCGCATCCGGGCAGCCCGCGCCAGCGCTTCATCCACGCGCTGCTGGGACTCGTCCTTGACCTTGTCGGGTTCCTCGTACAACCGGCAAGCGTATTCCGTCATGCGGTCGCCATGTGGGATGCTGCTGGTGGCATCGCCATGCATGAGCAGAAAGTACCGTTCGCCTCCGGCCGTTCGCAGTCCGTCCACAAGCCGGAAAACTTCTTCTTCACCGGACGGATTGGGATGGAGAAAGATCGCGTCGTGCTCGAACCGTTCGGCGACCTGCAGGTAGAGTTCGACCATCTCGCGGCGGTGCAGGCGGCGCTCCGTTTCGGTCATCTGCAGCCACTGGTCGTACCGCCGTTGCGAGAAATGCAGTTTACCGAACGCCTCCATCGTCAGGAAGAAAACCAATTCGAAATGCGGAACTCGCCCGGGCAAACGGCGCCGTTCCAGCGCGGCGACGAAACGTTCGCGCGGCGTGTGCCGGGTTGCTTGCGGGGTGCGCATCCCCGGTCTTAGTGTTTCGGCCATTTAGCCACCATTTCGATCAACTTGTCCGCTTCTTCCAACGAGCTGGCATGAAATTGAATCATGACACCTTTCCGGCGGGCGCGGGTTGCGGTGACCATGAGCGTTGGGCGGTCCAGGATTTCGCCCTCCCACCACGCCGCCATTCGCGCCACTGCCTGTTCGGCGTCAGGCTCCAGGTCTGACTGAGCCCAATGCGGCTGTTTCAACGCTCGTCACCACTCTCATCCTTTTCGCTCATTCGTAACGGCCATACCTGTCCACGCAGAACAGCGCATGACGGTAGGTGGCCAGCGTGACGCCGGGCGGCACGGAGTGATCGGAGTGGTACACGTACCCTCCATGCTCCTTGGCTGCCGTAACCTTCTCGCGAATCTCGCGTTCCAGTCCCTCGCGATCGTTGGTCTGGAACAGCCGAGCGTCAATATTGCCCATGAAGGAAAGTCGTGAGCCATAGATGGCTTTCAACTCGCGCACGTCCATCCCCGCTTTGACTTCCAAGGGCTGGAGGCAGTCGAAACCCGCGTCAAGCAACTCGGGAAGCAGGCCTTTCAGATTTCCGTCGCTGTGGAGAATCACTTCGCCGCCGGACGCATGGACCAAGCCGCACAGGCGTTTATGGAAAGGCTTCAGGCGCTCGGCGTACTGCTTCGGGGAGACCATGCTGGCGTTCTTGTAGGCGATGTCGCCCCAGAACCACGCTCCGTCGAACTCAATGCCCGCCTCACGAAAAGCCGTCCAAGCGTCTTCGATCTGTCGGGTCTGAACGTCGTAGATATCCTGGATCCATTCTGGGGATTCGACGTAACCCATAAGATGAGCGGCTGGACCCAAAAGCGGCCAAGTGGCTTCAAAGGGCTCACGGCAGGACAGGACGATGTAACGGCCTTCCGCGCGCCACTTCCGGTAAGCGCGCGCGCAGGCTTCCCAATGGACGCGGTTTCGATCGAACACGTAGCGCTCGCGAAAAGTCTGGCGCCAGATGTCCGGATCTTTCACGGCAAAATCGAGGTGCTCTCCTGTGGTCTGGCTATTCTTGAGTTCGCGAATTGTGGCGCCGTTCGCATCTCGGTACACGATCGAGCACCCGTCCTCGCTGACTACGGTGCGCGGTAACCGCGCGGTCCAATCGAACGAAAGCACGCGGAGGTCGAAATCGAAGAGATCGTTAAGGTCCGCATCGGGCGGGGTGCCGGCCTGAGTGCGCAGGTCTCGTGCCGCGTCGCGCCAGAAGTGATCGAAGCGCGGGACGCGGTCTGGTTGGCGTCTGCGCAGCGTTCTCCGCACGCGCTCACGTGAATCCAGAACGGCGGTCATGAGGATGCTCCATGATCGGGCGCCGCCGGCCGCGCCTCGACGACCCGTTCGTCGTAAGACGGCTGGAGTGTGCATCCCGGTGCAACGACCAAATACCGGTCGCCGGGCCATTCAGGACCGTCCACCAGACCTTGAAACAAGCTCAATTCGCCGGACCATTCCTCGAAACCGAGATCTCGCCGCTCCGCCTCCCGGCGCGTATGGGCACGCAGCGACTCGACATCGCCTAACCCTAAATTGATGAAGACTATGCGGCCGTACCGGTCCTTCCAATGCCCCATCGCTTCCATCAGATACTCGGCATTTTCCTCTCCAAAACGCTCGACGTAGTTCCGGTAATTGGCGTCGCTGGGATGTGCGCCTTTGACGCGGGTCGGGAGCGTTTCGATCGAGCGTCGGGCGCGTTCGATCCAACCGCTCGTCAGGTAGTAGCTGCCTGGATGCTCGGCAAACACGCGGGCATAGCGTTCCTTGGAGCCTAGGAACATCGTTATGCAGTCGTGCGCGCGCGTCACGACCACGGGTGTTCGCCCCGCCCGTACGCCCGCGATGCCGTTATTGCACAAGCCATAGCCGAGCAGCAGCGCGTCGTAGCCCGCCTCGTCCACCGCGTCGAGACGGCTCTGCAGATCTTGAGCCATGGACGCCGCGCGTTTGTCGTGAAGCCCTTGCGGCACAAAGATCGCGTCCACCGTATTTGGCGTGCGGGCCAGTGCCGCGCAGAATTCGCGATGGAAGACCTCGCAGGCGATGAGACAGTGACGCGCCACGACTCGTTCCCTCGGTTGTTCACGTCTCGCGATGGGCGGGCCGAAGGCCGTAGCCTTCCGCCTCCGGATCCGTCACGAGCCAAGGCATTCGCGCTGCCGCGACGCGACCGTCGCGTGCCACCCAGCGAATACGGTTCAGCGCGCTCACGTCGCGCTCCAGTGGGCCGTCCACGGCGATGAAATCCGCAGGACGGCCAGGCGTCAGCTTGCCGCAGGTCTCGCCCAACCCCAGTCCGCTCGCGGCCTGAGCAGTGCCCATGCGCAGCAGATCCGGAGGCTCGATCCCGGCTTCCTGCATCAACCGGAGTTCCTGCCACAGCCCGCCGCCGTGACCTACTCCGGGACCGCCCGCATCCGATCCGGGCAGGATGTTCGCACCCAGTCCGTGCGCGAAGCGGAGCATGCGCGCATGCTCGTCCAGGATCTTTCGCAAGCGTTCGCGAACTTCTGCGCTCCAGCCGCAGCACTCGGCGCGGAGCCACTGTGCATGGACGGGCGCGAATGTGGGCGTCCACGCCAGCCGTCGCCGCGCCAATTCTTCCATCGTCTTCGCGCCGATGAAGTAGCCGTGTTCGATAAAATCCACTCCTGCTTCCACTGCCCGACGCACGCCTTCTTCTCCGCTGGCGTGCGCCGCAATTCGCTTTCCAAGTTCGTGCGCCAACTCGACAGCGGCTTTTAAGTCGTCCGCTTCCCAGGGGGGAGCGGACGACACGCCGCCCTGTTTGAAGTTGATGATCCCGGTAGCCACCAGCTTGATCAAATGGACGCGCGGATCGGCGCATAGTGCGCGGACGCGCCGCAAGAGTTCGGGGCGATCCCGGCACGGGCAGCCGATGAAACGGCCGTACCGGCCTTCCCGATATAGGCCAGGCCCTGAAGCGACCAGGCGAGGCAGGTCCGCCGCCTCCGAGGTCCACTCGAGTGCCGACAGACTGATGCCCAACGGATCGCCTAAGTCCCGCAGCACGCCGACGCCGGCGTGGAAGGCCTGCGTGAGACGCTCCCGCGCGCGGGCAAGATCCTCGGGTCCGGCGGCGGTCGCAGGCGATTCGCGCGCCTCCGGGTCCAACGGCCAGGGCTCGAAGTAGAGATGCACGTGGGCGTCCACTAGAGGAGGCAACACGCGTAATCCGCGCAAGTCGAAGCTTTCTTCCCGCTCTCTCGGGATTTCCTGAAGGGGCCCCACCGAAACGATCATGCCCTCCCGAACCTCGATGCGCCGGGGCGCAAACGTGCCGGTTTCCGGATCAAGGACCCGATCGCTGAACACGACGTACGAATTCCGGAGCGGAGGAGTCATGCGTTCGCTTTGACCTCCTGTGAAGCCGGCGCCGGTTCGCATTGGCGATAGTTGCGTATGAAGTTCGCGCAGTATTCATCACGTCCCGTGCATGCATCTGCACCGAGAATCGCCCAGCGCAATTCGGGCAGAGTGGGATCCGTCAATGTGACGTTCATGCCAGAATCCACTGCAAGGACCAGGTACGCCGCATTCAAATATTTTCGCATGGGCAGTCCGTAAGCTGCATTGCTGGCGCCCAGTACCACGTTGAGTCCGAGTTCCCGACGCATCCGCCGGCATGCCTCGAATGTCACTGCAGCCGCGGACGGATCGGTTCCGATGCCAAGGCAGACGGCATCGGCCAACAGGTCGGCCGCGCCAAGTCCGAAAGACTCCGCTCTCTTGAGCATCCGCTCCACGATCCGTACGCGCCCAGTCGCCTCGGGGGGGATGCCGTTCTCGTCGCAAGCCAGCACGATCACGGCTGCACCGTAGCGGGCCGCCAGTTCGAGAATCGGGTCGAGCTTACGGGCTTCGCCGTTCGCGGAATTGATCAGCGCACGGCCTGGAAGGAGTTTGAGCGCGGCTTCGAGCGCGGCAGGGGCACCGAAGTCGAGGGACAACGGCACATCCACCTCCGTGGCAATTCGCTCCACGGCTCGGGGCAGAAGATCCTCCTCGGGAATGGAAGTTCCCACCATATTGACATTGACGGCATCCGCGCCGGCATCCACCTGAAGACGCGCGCGGCTCACGACCTCTTCCATGCGTCTTTCTTCCACGGCGCGTTTGACCGCCTTGTAGCCCAGCGCATTGCAGCGTTCCCCGATTACGCGGGTCGGTTCGTTCGGTCCGATCCGCAATTCCTGGCGCCGTCCCTTCAAAATCAAGGTGTTCATACGCTTCGCCTTTTCCTCATCCCCGCGCGTACCGGCTCGCCGGGGACAACAGCCCTTGGCGAACCTGTTCCAGCACGCCGTGCATCCGCGACAATGGCATCCCAAAGTTCATGATATGAAAGCCGTCAACTTTCCCAGCCAGCTCGTTCACGATCTCCAGCGCCCAAGCGCTTCCCTCGCCAGACACGTCCGAAGTCCGTTCGAAACGCTCGAACGCCCGTACCGGAAGACGGACACCGGGTAAGCCGCGAAGGATCTCCGCCCCCCGCACGCTGCCCACCACTGGCACCGAAGCCATGAGGAACAGCCGCTCGCGCAAGCCCGCCTTTTCGACCGCGCGCAGAAAGTCTCTAAAGACGTCCGTGTTGCACACGGCCTGTGTAAAGACGTAATCCACTCCACACTTCGCTTTTTGCTCCAAGCGCTTCACGACTGTGTCGAGGGGAATGGAGTTGGGATTGATTGCGCCGCCCACGAACAAACGGGGCGGGGCAGTGTTCGCGGGCAGGGAGCCGAAGGCGGCCTGCCCAAGCGTGCCCAAGCTGCGCGCTTCGCAGATCATCTGGGTCGCGTCCATCCTGAACGCCCGGCGCTGCGTTTCCTCGACGGAGACCGGCTCACGTGATTCGCGGGCCGGCCAGTCGCCGGTGACGCAGAAGACGTCGTGCAAGCCGGCCCCCTTGATGTCCAGAAGACTCTGAACGAAGGAATTCGGGACTACGTCCCGCGCGCAAACGGTGGGAATGGCGCAGCCGTCCTGCCGCGAGATTTCACGAGACAGTTCCAGGGTGGAAAGGGCAGGCAAGCCGCCGTGATTGCTGGTCGTCGTCATGGCGTCCACCAGCGGGAGTAAGCTCTCGATCTCCTTGCGCGCTCGCGGAAGATCCCCGGCGGTTCGCGGGCAACGAAGCTCGGTGGTCACGACGGGCTGTCCGCTGCGCAGGAGGCGCTCGAAGCGGCTCTCCGTGCGAACCAAGGCCTTTCGGCGAGTGCGAAGCGCTTCCGGAAGAGCGCGTGGTAGACGCGAGGCTCGATCGGTACCCGCCAACAGGTTCCAATAGCTGGAGGTGTTGAACAGGTCGGCATCAAAGGGCGGGTGCAAATCACCCCCGTCGCGTGGCGCGTCCGAGGTCTTTTCGTGGATGCGCAGCCATACGCACGACCGGTCGGCGTACACTTCGCACCGCCCTTCGACGGTTCCGCCGCACGGACCGTTCCGCAAGCCCTTGGGACAGTTCATCGGGCACACCATTCCGGTCTGACTAAGCAGGCATTGTCCGCATCTTTGGCAACCAAAAAGAGCGTGCTTGAAGGGCCACTCGATGGCGAGGAGGACCCGATCCGCGATCGACCTCGACGAGCGGCCCGCGGCGCTGGATGAACCCGTTCGCGTCACGGCGTGCATGGTTCGCCCCGGTTCCCTTACGCCATGAAAGTGGCCGACTCTCGTGTACCTGCCCTGTGCTCGTTTATGCCGCGCGCAGCGAGGCCTTCAGCTTTTCCGCTCCTTCGGATGCGTCTCCTGCAAAGAGATCCGCTCCGATCTTCTCGGCGAACTCTTGAGTCACAGGGGCGCCGCCGATCATGATCCTGCCTTGGAATCCAGCCTTTCGAAGTTCCGCCACCACCTCTTTCATGTTCACCATGGTCGTGGTCAGCAGGGCGGACATGGCCACGGCGTCCGCTTGGCGCTCCAGCGCAGCACTGACGAAACGAGAAGGCGAAACGTCAATGCCAAGATCAATCACCTCGAATCCGGCTCCCGTCAGCATGATCGCGACGAGGTTCTTGCCGATATCGTGGAGGTCGCCCGACACGGTTCCGATGATTACCCGTCCGACTTGGGTAGGCGGGTTCCGGGCCAGATCCTCGCGCAGCACCTCCATCGCCGTCTGCATGGCGCGGGCGGCGACCAGAACTTCGGGTATGAAGTACTCTTCGCATCGCATCCGTCGGCCCACTTCTTCCATGCCTGCCAGCAGGCCCTGAGTCAGCAGATCCTTACCCGCCCAGCCTGCTTTCAGGCCGTCCTCGCACAGCTTGGCGGCGTCTTTGCGCTTTCCATTGAGCACCGCTTCACGAAGTTTTTCTAGGATCCCGGATTCAGTCATGATGATCTCCCCCCCCCCCCCCCATTCGTGCATACGGTATTCAACCCTATAACGGAGCCAACTCAATAGGATATTTCGATGATAAAGTATGAAATAGTGATCATGCATCAGGTGCCCTACGTGCAGACCCTCCCTGGATTAACTGAAATGGCGCGTGCAGGAGGCGGAACCGCTCAGTGGGCGCGCCAAGTCCTACTTGGGCTCGGGGAAGGCCATGGCGTCGGCGAATACTTCCATGAAGTTTGGTTGAGCAGACAACTCTACATAAGCGGTTCGGCGCGCCCATGATTCTACGCGAGCGCGCGCCTCAAGGTGCGAAAGGCAGAGTCTGGCGCCCACCCCGGCCGTATTGCCTACGGCTTCCAGTCTGCTCGTATCGAATGCCTCGGGAAACAGTCCGATGGTCCGTGCCGATACCGGACGAATGAAGCTGCCAAATCCGCCCGCGATGAGTACGCTACGGACCTCATGAGATTGTACGCCACGTAATAGAAGCGCCATGTCTACGGCCGCGCGAACCGCGCCCTTGGCCAGTTGGAGTTCCCGAATGTCGCGCTGGGTGAGGCACAGATCTTTCCGGCCTTCGTGAGTTCGCGCCGCCTCGACCAGAACGATTCGCCCGCCGTGCTGGTCGTATTGGATACGCCGGGCCAGCGGGTCCGCAAGGCGCGCTTGCGCTTCCTCGGGACGAACAATTCGCCCCGACGTATCTATTATGCCCGTTTCCAGGAACGCAGCCACACAGTCAATCAGTCCCGTTCCGCAAACTCCGCGCGGAGCCGCGTTGTCGAGAACATGAAATTCCAGATCGGCCGAACCCACCGACCATGTCACGCGGTCTATGGCTCCGCTCATCGCCATCATGCCGCAGGAGATCCGAGCGCCTTCGAACGCCGGGCCCGCAGGTGCCGCGCAGGCCAGCCAACCGTCCCGATTGCCTAGCACGACCTCCCCGTTGGTCCCGACATCCACAAGAAGAGTCAACTCCTCGCGCTCGCAGAGCCCAGTGGCCAGGAGGCCGGCGGTAATGTCGCCGCCGACATACCCGGCCACGCATGGCAGCAGGTAGAGGCGCGCCTGCGGGTGAAAGGATAGTCCCAGTTCGGCCGCCTTGAAGGCTCGTGCGCCGGTCCAAGCGGGAGCGAAGGGAAAGACCGTGATGGGATGTGGGTTCACGCCCAGCAGCAGGTGCAGCATGATCGTGTTCCCGCTTACGACCGCATCGAAGCAGCGGGCTAACGAAACGCCGGCCTGCGCGGCACAGTCCTGGGCGATGGCCTGAAGGCATTGGACGATGAGCGTCCGCAGTTCGTTTTGGGACAACTCGCTTTTGCTGGCGTATTGCGCGCGCGTGATGACGTCCTGGCCCAGTGCAGCCTGAGGATTCGGGCGGCTGGCCACGGCGAGGGTCCGTCCGTGCGAAAGTTCCACCAAGTAGCCAACCACTGTGGTCGTGCCAATGTCGAAGGCCATGCCGTAGGCCGTGCCACAGACGTCACCGGCCTCCACCGCAAGCAGGTCCGGACCGGCACAGGTGGCCGTAACCTCGAAACCTGATGACCGCAAGGTAATCGGAAGCGCCTGCAGCGTGGGAAGATCTGCCTGCAGACCTCTCCCTGCGGATCCCAAGCCGCGCTTGAGCCTCTCGAAATCGCCCAAACCGTTGTCTTTCGACGGCGGCTCGAGTCTGCAGTGGTATTGGCGCACCAGCGCCTGGCCCGATAGGGAAGACTGGGCGCGGCCATCCGTCAGGATGCGCTCCCCGTAGCGCCGCGCCGCCTGCGGAATTTCGACGACGGTATTACGATCCAAACGCAGTGCGCAGGAATGCCGGTAGCCTTGTGCAAGCTCAGCGGCGGAAAGGTGTTTCCGGTCGAGCGCGGAAAGCGGAGCATCCCCCTCTAAGACTCGAACCACGCACTTGTTGCAGGCTCCGAGTCCCCCGCACGAAGACTGGATGTAAACGCCGGCGCCCCAACAGGCCTCGAAGACGGTCTGACCAGCAGACACGTCAAGCGTTCGCTCTTCGGGCCGAATGCACAATCGAGGCATCTTTCATGCCTCCATCGATTCCTGAGTGGAACGACGTCGCGTGAGGACGAAGGAATCGATTTCCGTCCGACGCACATTTAAAACCTATATATCCATATATATTCTATTAGGATTATGTCAATGGTTTGAGGCCGCCATTCGGGCCATCCGGTCCCATTCCTTTAGGGGCAAAGCGATTAAAGGACTGGATTTGGGAATTGTCGCCCGTTGTGAGCCGGTGCCGCCAAGGATATTCATAATCAGAAGCAAGCCGCCTGGGACCGAGCAGATGTATTGCAAACGGCTCGAGAGGAAACCCCCATGATCGGGAATCGCGTGAATGCCGCATGCGCCAGAGTCGGGCTTGTCTCGGTTGGACACCACACCTACTGGGGGCAGTTCGAAGGCCTCCAGGATGCGATGAGACGAAAGTCCGCGGCCTTGGCCGAGAAGCTGCGGCGCGAAGGCGTGGAGGTTTTGGATTTCGGGTTAGTGGACGAATCGGTAAGCGGTTGGCGCGCAGCGGAGAAGATCCGGTCAGCGGATGTGGATTTGCTGTTCGTCGGCATGGTGACGTATGCCACCAGCTCCACCTTTGCGCCGCTGGTGCGCAACCTCGATGTCCCGATCGTGCTGGCCGCGCTGCAGCCCCTCAAGGCCATGAACTACGACAAGGCCACGACCTATACGCAGCTTTGTAACGACGACTTCTGCTCGGTGCCGGAGTTCTCGGGCGTTGCACTACGCATGGGCAAGCGCGTCCCCGAAGTCATCTTGGGAACCATCGATGACGATCCGATCGCAGATCGCGAACTCAAGCGGTGGTGCGCCATCGGTAAGGCGATGGGCGGGCTGCGGCGCGCCCGCCTCGGCCATTTAGGGCATGTGCTGGAAGCCATGTATGACATGCATACCGATCCTGCGGCCCTGACGGCCGCTTTCGGCTGCCATGTGGCTCAGTGCGAGCCTGACGAAATCCTGCGGCATTACAGGAATCCGGATCCCGCCTGCCTCGCGGACAAAAAAAGGCAGATTCTGGACTTCTTCGCGACGCCGGATCCCGTCTCCGATCCCGTGACTACCCGACTGACCGACGAAGATCTTCAAACTGCGGCGCGCGCCGCCGTTGCCTTGGAGCGATTTGTCGCCGAAAAAAGCCTGAACGGTCTAGCTTACTATTATGAGGCCGAACCCGGCAGCGAAATGCGGACGCTCATGACCAATCTCATCGTCGGCAATTCGCTGCTTACCGGTGCGGGCTTTCCCATGTGCGGCGAATTCGACATCAAGACGTGCGTTGCGATGTTTCTCATGGACCGCTTGGGCATGGGGGGAAGCTTCGCCGAGTTTCACCCGGTGGATTTCGAGCGGGACACCGTACTGGTAGGGCACGACGGACCGCACCATATTGGGATCGCACAAGGCAAGCCTGCGCTCCGTTCCTTAAAAAAGTACCATGGTAAGCCGGGATCCGGAGCGTCCGTTGAGTTTAGCCTCAAGACCGGACCCATAACGATGCTTTCCATCGGCGTCGGCCCCGCGGGGCGTTTCCGCTTCGTGATCGCCGAAGGCGAAAGCGTGCCCGGCCCGATCCCTCCCACCGGAAACACCAACACACACGGGAAGTTCCGTCCGGACGTTCGAACCTTTCTGAAGCACTGGGCGGCCGCAGGCCCCACGCATCATTTCGCGCTGGGTATTGGGCACGAGGCAGAAACGCTCGCCGCCATCGCGCGATGGCTGAATCTGGATTGCGAGATCATCCGATGAACGTTCCATCCAACGCTTCCGATCCGACCGCCGCCGTCGCGCCCCTGCCGCCAGGCGGACCGCGCGAAGACATCGAGCCGCTTCATAACGTCACCCTGGAAATCAGCCCCAAGCCGTTCGTGCCCAACGACGATGCGAGTGTCGAACGGATCATGTGCGATTTGGCCCGGCAGTGGTGGCCTCTACTTCGGCATGCCCGCCGCGTCTCCGTGCTCTTCTGGCTGGGAGATGGAACGGACATCCTGGAGTACCGGGGCAGTCTGGGCGACCGAGTCGAATGGGCGAAATGGATGGGGTACGCTCACACGCCCTACAAGGTAAGCATCGAGGACGATCCCCTGCGCGAGTCCATCGTGACTAGAGGATACCTTTACCGGGAGGACGCTCCCGAGATCACGTATGCCGACGTCAAACGCATGGTGGCGGCCATGAAGCGCGCGATCCGCACCGTCGTCGAAGTTCCCGTCGAGGTCGGCATTCCTTTCGATCCCGGAAGCGAGTTTTCGGTGGCTCCGTTCCGTTACGAGAAGCATCCCGAAATCCTGATCACTGGTGGAGGCGCGATGCGGATGATTGACTGCACCGCGCGCTTGGACCAAGACCCTGACTCCTTCGCCGGCTTTCCCGACGGGATTCCCAACGGCTTGCCTTTCGGTACGTTCTTGGGACGCCAGACGCAATGCTACCTCTGCGACTTGGGGTTCGATTACGTTTGGTTCTCGAACTCGTTCGGATTCGGCCGAAGTCCCTATGCCTGGGGGGCGAAGGGGCAATTTTTCGACGGCGACCGATTTACGAGCTGCGGCAATCGGGAGCTGGCTGACGCGGTGGCGAGCTTTTGGAAGCTCTTTCGCCTCGAATGCCCCTCGGCCCGCGTCGAAAACCGAGGTACCGACTTCAGCGCCGGCATGAATCTGGTCAACCATGCCACCGATTACCAGGCCATTTACGCCGCAGCTGGCGACACCACGCCGCAGCCCAATACACCCTGGCCGGCTTTGACCGGGAATCATGGCATCGCGCTCGCCGGTTGGCTTAGTCAGGTGGCCGGATACGACGGCGAAAGCTTTCCGCTGCGGTTCTATTTATCGGATCCCTGGTGGTGCAATTCCCCTTGGGTGGATCGCTTCGATCGAAGCCCCCACGACATCTACCTGTCCATGGCCATGTGCCGCGTCGGAGCAGACGGACACGCGCGTCCCGTCAACGATGTGAAGATCCTGTCGGTGGATACGGCCTGGGGCGAAATTCCGGAGTCATTTCCCGTCGAGGTTTTACCTCATCTCCGGCGCGGCCTAGTCCGGCGTCCAGATCGAGCGCCGCCCCTGCTATGGGTGTACCCCTTCGAGCCCTATCATCGGTACACCTTCGAGCAAGACCGGCTCGAAGAGGTATTCTTTGGAGATCTATTCATCCAGGAGGCAGTGAATCGCGGCCTGCCCTTGGGCGGCGTGCTGAATAGCGAGGACTTCGTTCGGGGCATGTGCGGCGACAATCGCAAGTTTCTGTCTAGCGTGCTCCTATCGCCGGTGCCCGAAGCGGACAGCCTTTGGGAGCGCGCGCTGCTGGATCATATGAACGCCGGAGGCCATGTCCTGGCCTACGGCCCCTTGGTCCGGGCCTCCGAGCGATTTAAGAAGGCGGCGGGTTTGAAGATTGCGGAAGGCATCTCGGGGCAATTAGCCTTGGATGTTCAAGACGAAGATGTCTATCTTCAGCCCGGTCGAAACCGCAGCCCCCATGTAGATCCTTCGGGGATAGACCACGCGTATAAAGCGAGCGAAGTCCAGAGAGTGGAATCGACGTCCCACTTGGGACCGCCGCCCATCCTGATTCATGATCCGGTCTTGGCTGCCGGACCGGCATGCGAGGTGGCCGAAGACTCCTGCGAAGTGCTGGCTCGAATGCGGGACGCGGCCGGCGCGGAACGGGCGGCGGCCACGGTACGCGGGCAGTGGGGCGGCGGTCGACTAGCTTGGGTGCGCGGGTCGCCTTCCGCATTGCCCGAAGCGCTGCAAGGCCGCAGCCTGCGCGCGAGGGATCCCAGTCTTGCCTACCCCGGAGAGCATCTGCTCCGGCTGGCGTTGGGACGTTTGGGCTGGTCCTTCCGTATTCGGCGCTTGCAAGTCGATCCTCGGGCCGCTCACGTGATCGTTTCGCGTCATCGGAACGGCTTTGTCTTCACGGGCCATTCGAACGACTCGAACGTAGATATCGGATTGAGCGGTCCGCTCGGCATGCCCGTGACGACGGGCGGCGAGACGGAGTTGGCGAACGGCGCGGCCTGGTTCCGGTGCGAACGCTGGTTTCACCGCGATTGCCGGGTTTTCGTCACGCAATGCGACGGGTTACTCTGGCTGAGTCCTACCAGTCCGAAACACTTCCGTTACCGCAACCGCTGGATGCTGACCGGGTTGAAGGATGCAACCGTGCGTTTCTTTCCTCTCTCCGGTCTGGAAGAGCATACAAACATACTGCTGAATCCGTGCGTCTACTACTACACAAGAGGTGAAAGCTATGACGGATCTTGGGTGGAACATCCGCTGGGCCGATTCTGGGAAATGCGGAACGTCTCCGG
>BTVV01000132.1:0-17034 GCA_045863855.1 Planctomycetota bacterium
GTTGCTTGGGTGTAATCCTGTACTTGGAAGTAGACCACCCCATCCACGGCCTGCCAGAAATAGGCGTACTGGTTAGGTCCAAGGTTCGTCAGCGGGCTTTTTACCTCAGCACTGACCGAAATAGGATAATCGCCCGGCAGACTCGCCGTATCCGCTTCGCAAGCAAAACGGGGGACCAGCGGTATGCTCGCCAGCGTGTCGCCATTCACCAGGCCCGTGTAGGTCGCCGTAAAAGGCGGATTCGGCTCGCCGTAAAAGCGCTGCTTGTCGTCCACCGTGATCGTCAGTGGTGCTTGAAGGACCGTGAGCAACACGCTCGCATGAGCCGGCTCATAGCGCGCCGGATCCGCGGGCGTGAAGGTGGCCGTGAGCGGCACGAAACCGGCATTGGGAACTTCCCCTGTCGCACGATTATAGGTGAGCGTGCCCGCCGTGCTTGGCGTAACGACAGCATTGAATATGCCGGCCGAAAGAGGCTCGCCGTAGGTTATCGCAGCCGGCTGAGGCCAGTTGATCACGGGAACGGCCTTCGTCACCGTGATCGAAACGGTCTTGCTGACCGCCTGGTAGTTCACGCCGTCGTCAGGCGTAAAGGTCACGCTCAACTCGTGGGTTCCCACATCCAGGATTGTTTCCGCGCCTGGTGAGTAAGCGAACGCCCCCGGCGTATCCGACGTGGCGTTCAGTTGAGTGTCGCTCAAGGGCGTCCCGTAGACCATGGGTGCTGGCTCTTCCCAGGTTACGACCGGGGTGTTCGTGAGTATGTCGACCGTATAGGCCCGCGATCCCGTTACCCCCTGGCTGTCGGTCGCCGTGACCGTGAATTCGTAGCGGCCCGGCAGATTCGGCGTGCCTTCGATACGGGCCTCCGTGGAGATTGCCCCCGGCACCAGCGCCAGCCCCGGCGGCAGCGTACCGGCCGAAATGCTGAAGCCGTATGGGTCCAGCCCGTTGGTCGTGTTCAGAGCCGCCCCATAGGGCTGCAGCGAGATCCCCGACGGAAGCGCCTCGGGATACACGATCAGTTTCTGTTCCGGCCCGATGAAATTCGCCAGGCTCGTGGGATTCACGCCCACGGGAATCGTGGCCAGATAGGTGCCCGTCGCAGCGTCAAAGACCGTAGTCGTGTTCGACCAATAGTTGAGCACCCACACTTCCTGGCCGTCGGGGCGCATGGCGATACCGGTGGGCGTCTGGCCCTGGCTGGGGAAGGTCTGGACCACGCCGCCGCTGGCCGTGTCCACCACCGCCACGGCGTGATCCGACTGGAGGGTCACGTAAAGCCTCCCACTGTCGGGGCTAACGGCCACGCCGGCTGGGCCGCCGCCCACGGGGATATTGCCCGTCAGGGTATTCGAGCCGGCGTCCAGCACGTCCACTGAGTTTGTCCAGTTGCTGGCGATGTAGACCTTCAATCCGTCCGGACTGACCGCGATGCCGTGCGGCGCGAGGCTGACCGGAACCCGGACGAGTTCGGTGTTGGTATTCAGGTCCAGCACCGACACTTCGTGCGAGCCGTAGCACGAGACGTACGCGCGCGAGCCGTCGGGCGAGAGCGCCAAGGCCACCGGCGCACCGCCCACCGGAATGGCGGCGAGCTGTTGCACGTAATTCAGGTCGAAGACCACGACGTCACCTGTGCTGTAATTGGTAACGTAGGCCCGTTGCGCATCCGGGCTGATCGCGATGGAGGTCGGCTGCTGCGCCGAGGGGAAGGATCCGGCCTTCGCCAACGTCCGACGGTCGATAATCTCGACGGTGTTGGTGCTCCAGTTCGTGATGTAGGCGAAGAGCGCGTGCGAAGCCGAGGCGCCGCCGCGCGGCCCGTTGAATCCGCCCAGCGTGGTCACAACGCGCTTGGTGACCGTATCGATGATCGTAACATCGTTCGAGGACTCGTTGGGCACATACGCATAGGGCGCGCCGGGCCGGGGCTGTTCGACCTTGATGAGGTAATCCCGCTGGCCGGGGTTGCCCAGGGCGTCCACAGCTTCCACGGTGAAGTGGAAGAGGCCCTCCATCACCGGGATCCCGGAGAGCGTGCCTGCGGCGTCGAGCGCCAGACCGGGCGGCAGCGCGCCCGCAGAGACCGAGAAGACGAACGGCGGCGTCGCGACCGAGGCACTCAGCGTTACGCCGTAGACCTCACCGATCAGCCCGATGGGCAAGTAGGGCGGCTCGATCACCGGCTCGGGACCGGGCAGCCTGCCCGTCGAGGCGTTCAATTCGAGGAGGAAGCCGTTGAAGCCCGTCGCGTTCCAGGTGCCGGGTGCACCGAGTCCGCTTGTGGTTCCAGACAGTCCCGCCGCAACATGAAGACGCCCTGGAGAGCCGGCGAGGCCGGACCATAACCCTTGCCCGCCGTGCACTTCCTGGATGCCATCCTTGTTACCGTCCCCATCGGTATCGATGCCGAAGGACGTCCGAGGCTGGCCGGTGGTGGCATCCAGAGCCCACAACCGGACAATTTGCCAGGATGGACCGTTGCCTCCCAGAAGCGCAACGCCGTCCTGAACGACGACGGCTGATGCCCGATGGGACAGGGGCTGCACGCCGTCGCTTACGCCATCGCCCGTCAATTCGGCGCCAAAGCCCGCTCGCGGCTGGCCGGTGGCCGCGTCCAGACAAGCCACAAAACCGTTTCCAAGCTCGCCAGCATCGAAGCCGCCCGTGCCGCCGATTCCGGCGTTGTCTGAAGAAACGTATCCGGCGAAATAGAGCGACCCGCCGGCGACCGCGATCCCGTTCCCATATTCATTCGATGACCCGCTGAAGGTCTGGATTCCGCTGGTTCCGAATCCTGCCAAGGGTTGGCCGCTGGATGCATCTATTGCCGCCACGAAGGCATCCTGCTGGCCGACGGACGCGACGGTGGCCGCCGAACCGATGCGGAAGTCGCCGCTTCTGAATTCACCCGTGACGTAAACCGTGCCGCCCGCCGCGCAGACTCGATACGCGGCATCGTAGCTGCTGCCACCGATGCGCTGGATCCCGTCGCCAACCCCGTCACCGGTCACGTCCAGGCCAAAGCCGGAGACCGCAAGTCCAGTGCCTGGATCTAGAGCCAGTACAAATCCGTCCGCGATTCCCAGACGCGCATAGCTGCCCGCCCCGCCCACGCCCGCGTTCGTGCTGTCGAACTCGCCGGCGACGTAAACCCGACCGGCTTCCGCGGCAACCGCGTAAGCCGCATCGGTGTTTCCATCTGCGCCGCCGAAAGTCTGGATGCCGTCACCGATTCCGTCGCCGTTCAGGTCACGCCCGAACCCTGCGCGCGGTTCTCCGGTGGAAGCGTCCAAGGCGGCGACGAAGGCGCGCGGCCCCAAGGAGACCAGGCTGGAGCCTCCGTCCGGCGACCCGATCATTCCGTACAGGGAGCCCGCGACGAAGATGGTTCCGTCCAGGGCCACAACGCCGTACGCCGTGGCGCTACCCGGGATAGTCTGCGTCCAGGCATAGGAGCCGTCCGCATTGAAGCGTGTCACGAAGGCCCCGAATCCGGTCTTCACTTCGACTCCGACCCCGGGATTGAAGTCCAGGGCATTGCCGTAGCGGCCGGCTACGTAGCGATTGCTGTACGTGTCCAGGCAGAGTCCACGCAGAGGGTCCCCTCCGCCCTGGATCACGGGAGGGAACGGGTTGGCGACGGCGTCGGCGTACACCGTGAAGGCCACGCTCTTCACCCCCATGCCCCCATCGTCGTCGAAGACGGTTAGCGTGACGGTGAAGTTGCCCGGATCGGCCGGCGTAAAATCGTAGCTCGCGGCATAGCCGTCGGTCCCGTAGGGCGCACCGTTGCGCATCACACTCCAGGTGTAAATGTGCGTATCGTCCGCGCCGGGATCGGCGACCGTGCCGTTAAGACCGATCGGGGTTCCCACGCCGGCGAACGGCGGCGCGCCCTGGATGGCCACCGTGGGCGCCACGTTGTGGACCGCTGCGTCCAGGCTGTCGGCGCCAAGGAGGCCGCCGGCATCCGTCACGCTCACCGTGACCAGGTAGATCCCATCGTCCCGGTAGGCGTGGCTGGCGTTGACCTGGTCGGCAACGACCGTGGCCGCCTCGACGACTCCGTCGCCCCAATCAATGCTCGCCGCGGCAAAGATCTCGCCTGGGTCATCCGTCACGGTCGCCATGAGCGCGAAGACCTGGCCCTCGTCGAGGCTGACGTTCGAGCCGGCGTCGACCTCAGGGGGCCCGCCTGCAATGTCCAGGACCATGGAAGAAATTGCCTCCGCTCCGGCGTCGTCTCGAACCCGGACGCTCACCGTATATCTGCCGCTAGTTGAATACACATGCTGCGCAGTGGCAGCGGCTGTAACGAGGTCTTGGGTTCCATCGCCAAAAGCGAAGATATAGGTAAGGATGTCGATCGGTGCGCCTGGGTCGCTTGCGTTTGCGGTAAGGGTAAGGACGGCGCCTGTCGTGCGCTCCCCTGTCACTACCAAGGGGTCCATCACGGCGAATTGTGGAGCTCGGTTTTCGACCGTCAAAGTCGTATAGTCTTCGGAACTGCGTCCTAGATTATCTCTGACCCGTAGCAAGACCGTATATACACCATCCCTTCCCAGTCCCCATGCGCTGAGCGTCTCCCACGACAAGGAATGGCTTAGCCCGGGCAACTCGAAAAGACCGTCTCCGTCTAGATCCCATTCGGCGGCGGTCAAATCGCCCACCGACGCAGCCCCATCCAAGTTTATAGTATCACCTTCCTGCACTACGTACGGTCCGCCAGCTGCGGCCACCGGAAAAAGCTCACAAGCGTCGCCCAAGCCGTCGCCATCCGTATCGGTTTGATCCGCGTTGGGAATGTCTGGGCAGTTGTCGCACTCATCTCCAAGGCCGTCGCCATCGGGGTCGCGCTGTGTGTTTGCTACGTTGGGGCAATTGTCGGACTCCCCGCAATATCCATCGAAATCCGCATCATCTGGCGCTGAGTATGGACATGGATCGCAAGCGTTACCAACGCCATCCCCGTCGGCATCGTCCTGGTCCCCATTGTGGACTACCGGACAGTTGTCGCAGGCGTCACCAACGCTGTCTACATCTACGTCACTCTGATCTGTGTTGGAACGAAATGGACAGTTATCAAATGTGAAACAGACCCCGTCCTGGTCCTCATCGAGCTCCTCGTCAATATCACCATCGAAATCGTTGTCTAGGCCATCACAAATCTCCGACTGCGGATCGTCGCACGCGTTGCCTATTCCGTCGAAGTCCCAATCTGCCTGATCGGCGTTGGGCGTAAGCGGGCAATTGTCTATCGCGTCATCTACGCCGTCGTTGTCGTCGTCGGAATCGCAGGCGTCGCCGAAGGCGTCCCCGTCCTGGTTTGCCTGGTCAATGGTTGCCACCATTGGACAGTTGTCGAAGGCGTTCGCAACGCCGTCGTTGTCAATGTCCAGGTCACAGGCGTCCCCCTGGCCGTCCCCATCTAGGTTCTGCTGATCCGGATTGGAAATGGTTGGGCAATTGTCCACAATGGAAGGCACGCCGTCTTGATCCACATCGTTTTCGAGGTCGTATGGGCTGGGGTCGCACGGGTCGCCGATGCCGTCAAGATCGCTGTCGAGTTGGTCGGCGTTTGCGGCCAATGGACAATTATCGCAAGCATCACCTACCGCATCCGCATCGTCATCTTGTTGGTACACATTCTGGATGTTAGGGCAGTTGTCGACGTTCCCACATTGGCCGTCGCCATCCGCATCGTTCAGAGGATCGAAGGGACAGGGGTCGCAGGCGTCGCCTTGGCCGTCGCCGTCCGAGTCGGCCTGGCCCGGATTCGCATGGACCGGGCAATTATCGACCGGGTCCGGCACCTCATCGCCATCCGTATCAAACAGAATCGGCGAGCTACCCATACAGTAGTAGAGCCCTCCCCAAACACCTGTTCCGTCAGCGAGGGCGACATGACTACATCCCACTGCCGCATCGCATGAGTCCGCCGTGCATGGATTCCCGTCGTCACAACTTAAAGGGGCACCAACACAGACTCCGTCCTGACACCGATCTCCAGAGGTGCAAGGGTCGCCATCGTTGCACGCTGTACCATTGGCCTCCAACATGCAGTCTACGCTGCGCGCCTTCACGCCCTGGGCCGAGTTGTGATCGAAGGAAAACCTTGGCACCCTATGAGGGCGAAGCCCAACGTGTCGGCCTGCGGTCGCGGCACTCGACGGCGAAGTCGAGACCGGCCGGATCGGCGAGTTCATGTGCGGAGCCGCCGCGTGATTCGCAGGGGGCCGACTCGGGGCCGTGTGGACTTGCCCAGGTACTTGCTCCGCCACTCCCTGCCGGATCGAAGTGGCGCTCAAGACCTGTTGAGGCGTGGCCCTCGCCAACATGGGCCGGGACTGGCTCTCCGCTCGATGGAGCGCCAACGCGCCTAAATAGGGCTCGGTTCTCAAGAGCTGTTCGCCGTTTACGCCATCGTCGAACCAAGTCCGCAGCCGCACGTGCAGGCCATTCATGATTTTGGCGGAGATGGGCGGCATGCCTTGGGAGGTATCTCCCAGGATAATCTTGTACTGGCCTGCTTTGAGATCGGCAGCCTGCGGCCCCGAATTCCAGACCGCGTGCCGTTCTTTGTCGAGAATCTCAAAGCGCAAGGTGCCGCGCCCGCTAAATAGCCCCTCCGCCGAGACCACACGACCAGAAACACGTAGCCGCAGCAGGTCTTCTTCGGATCCCCAACACCCGGAAGCGAAAAAGCAGTAAAATCCCAACTGAAATACCGCGAAGTAACTAAGCCGGCTCATACCATGCTCCCTGTTATCTCTATCGACCCGATACGGTCACCGGGCTGTCTAGTCCATGCCCTTCCAGGCTAGTCTTCAACTTGCGCGCCTGATTGCAGAACAACCAGCACGACGCGGCAAGCAGAAAAAGGTTCTTCACGAATGCGCCGGCTGGGGTCTCAAGCACTTTCAGCCAGTGTTCATCATTCACACCTAGAATCTCGAGGTTCAGGCAGCCGCAGGAGATGTCCAGCCCGCGTGCCCAAGCCTGTCCCGTGGCAACCAAAAACGCGATGAAGAGGGCCACAACCCAACCACGCGCAGCCAGCGACATCCGATCCGCCAAGAGCAGTCCGCCGCAAGCCAACTCCAGCCATGGAAGTCCTACGGCCAGCGTCTTGGCAATGAGCTCCGCAAGCCCAAGATCAAAGGCGTAAATCGAAGCGAGGAATTTCACGGGATCGGCGAGCTTTGCTAATGCCGCGAAGATAAGCAGCAGGCCCAGAATCCATCGAATGACCGTCATGGTGCGGGTCATGGCATTTGCCTCCCGCTTTCCGAGGCGCTCACCGCCAGCCGCCACTCCGCATAGCCTTCATGCAGGTAACTCACCCGAGTAAAGCCGTGCACTTGCGCCAGCACCGTGGCGACTTTGGCAGCGATGGCGCAATTCTTATTCCCGCAATAGACGACAATGGGCGTCTCCGGGCCATACTGCCGCTTGAAGGCGGGCACGGCGCTATCCAACTCGTTTATGGGAAGGGAGATTGAACCGTCGATGTGCCCCGCCTTGAAGGCTGCTGTTGGGCGACCGTCCACGAGCAGAATCCTTCCCTCGCGCTGCTTCGGAATGATCTCTTCCAGCGAAACGCCTAGCGGAATGACCAGTTCCTTGTCGGCCATGTTTTCCACTGAGAGGTGAACGTCCTCTTGCGCGTATACGGCTCCCTGCCGCGGAACAGCTTGAGCGCGGGATGTATCGAGAGCGCTCTCTTCGGGAAAGATCGTGTTCGACTGCAGCTCCGACTTTGGGGTGGGAGCCAGAACTGGCATTGCGGTCGCAGACGGGTCTTGCCAACGCACACCGAGAGGGTGCGAGTGGTTAAAAACCAGTCCGAGACCCACGGCCGCGACGGGAAGCAACGCGGCCTGAATCGCCGCCCTTCCAATCGATGCGCTTATACCCATATCGTCACAGAATCCGTTCTTCCTGCTTTAATCGGACAGCACCATCTCATTCGCTTTCTTGCTCCGGGCCCAACCCCCTTGCAATAAGTTGGAAGCCTCGGCCCCAATACGAAAGGTATTCTGGACGAACGATGGTTACCGCTAAGGCAACAGCCACCAGTCCGTTCCGTCGCTGATGAATTCGGCGGCTTTGGATTTAGACACTTTCCGGTAGGTCAGCCCATTCACCAATCCGCCGGCGGCTACCACCTTCGCGCTGGTCGCGCCTCCCGGAAGAATCTGGATCAGGTAGCGTTTACCCGTGTTTCCTGCAGCGACGGGTAGGGTGATCACAGGAACCGTGCGTGCCGGTGCGCGCACCAGAATGATGCCGTCGTTGAGCGTCAAAGTAGTGTCGCCAACCGCGATCAGGACCGGCGCCGCCGCCACCGCACCAGACGGACCTTGCGGACCCTGCGGACCTTGAGCGCCTTGCGGTCCGGCCGGTCCCTGCACGCCGGCAGGCCCCTGTGGCCCGGTCGGTCCTTGCGCACCATCTGGCCCTTGAACACCTTGGGGGCCTTGCGGTCCATCCGCACCCGCCACGCCTTCTGGTCCTTCCGGTCCCTGCGGGCCTTGCACGCCGGCCGGGCCTTGGGGTCCGACAGGCCCCTGTGCGCCAGAGCTCCCGTCTTCACCATCTGCGCCTGCAGGGCCTTGCGGACCGGCAGGCCCGGCGGGGCCTTGCGCGCCACTAGGACCTTGGGGGCCTACAGCTTCCACGATATCGAAAGTCAGACCGGTGGAAACACCTCCTCCAGGCGTTGGATTAAAGGCCGTGATCGTGGCTGTTCCGGGAGTAGCAATGTCGCCCGGCAAGACCTGGCACTCGATTACCGTGTTAGAAATCGGAAAGGTCTGGCGGTCCGAGCCATTCCATCGAAGTACTGTAGCGCCGGTTAAGCCTGCCCCAGTAACACGTAACCTGCCCGCGAAACCGCCGGCTAATCCTTTGGATGGGCTTAGCACCGTCAACGATGGAACGGCGTATTCCACTGGCAAGCCCATTTGCTCCGTGTAGGTGAAATGGTCGATCGCCAACGTTCCCACTTTCACCTGAAGCGTACGAGGGTAAAGGTAAATGGATGCAAAGGATTCAGTAATTTGCGCTTCGAGCTGCGTATCCGAAATAAAAGTCGTAGGAAGCACTTGCCAATCCGCAAAAACCTTGGAAGCCGGCAGGAAGCCCGTACCGGTTATGGTCAGCGTGGCTGGCGTGTTTACATACAATGAGGCCGGTGTGACTGTCCCCATGGTGGGCGCAGGGTAGATGTTAAGTGTAAGGGCATTTGAAAGTCCTCCGACCGCCACGGAAGTGAAGACCGTGACTTCAGCCGTACCGGGGGTATTCACCAAGCCATCCGGCACGGTCGCGCGCAGCTTTCCCACGTCCAAGCACACGGTTACCAAGTCGGTCCCATTCCAGCGGACGGTGGACAATCCACTGCCGAATAGTCCCGCGCCTTCAACAACTAGATCGCCCCCCAGCCCACCCGCGATGGCAAAGTCGGGCTGCAGACGATCAAGAACCGGAACTGGCAAAGTGTCGAAATGATCAATGGTTAGTACGCCGCTGGGATACTGGCTGGAAATGAAAGGGCGGCCGGCGCTATTCAGTGCAATAGAATAAGCGCTGGTAAAGGAAGATGTAGTAGCTCGACTACCTGGTCCGCCTGCAGGGGGGGAGCCGACGGGGGCCGTTCCACTCCCCGCGACAACGGTCTGTACGTTCAACGTATCAATTTTTATTACCCTGGACCCAGAATAATTACCTGTTACGCAAAATAGGTTTCCGTCGGAATCAACAGCGATATCGTTGACTTGTCTGTAGTCGTAGGAGTTCGTAATAGTTGAAATGGTTCCCCCCGATATTTTTCGAAAACCAGGATAGGACTGTTGAGCGACATACAGATCACCGTTGGAATGTACCGCCAAGCCCACAGGATAGTAGATACTTGCTAGTAGGGGGTCGTTTCCATCGCCTCCGGACGCTGCCGCTCCATTGCCTGCAAAGGTCGAAATAGTGCCGTCCGTAGCAACTCTCCGTACTCGATGGTTTAACGTGTCTGCAATATAAATATTACCCGCGCCATCCACCGCAACGGCCCTTGGTTGATTCAGTCTCGCCTGTGTGGCCGGACCGTTGTCACCTGCAAACCCACTCGCGCCGTTGCCCGCAACGGTAGTAATAATCCCCGCGGTATCCACCTTCCGCACTCGATTTCCGGATCGCTCAGCAAGGAAAAGGTTTCCACTCGAATCCACGGCCACATCATTGACGTCGTTTAGCAGCGCATCCGTGGCCAAGCCGCCGTCTCCGGCAAAACCCGTTGCACTGCTTTGACCCGCAACTCGGGACATGACTCCATTCGTGTCTACTTTGAGGACTCGACTTCCTGCTGCGATAAATAGATTTCCCGCACTGTCCACGGCCAAACCGTTCGGTTGGATATTGGCATCCTTGGCGGCCCCCCCTTCACCTGGAGAAGCACTCCCACCGCCTGCGTAGAAGACGAGAATATCTTCCCCGGCCTGCACAAGTCGCGCATTCCAAACCCCAAGAAGCAAAACGCAAATACACATCCCACGCACATGGTCGATCCGTCGCCATCTACCAAGCATGCTCGGTCTCCCCATTTTCCGATGAAAATCCCAATGCATTCGAACCACTACTTCTTGTACTGCGTCTTACTGAGCCGAAGGAGCGCTTGCGTACCGGTACGCAAACCATCCACTTCAAGCTCGATGGGCAGCAGGATTGTTGCTGGCGCAGACGTGGAGGCCAATGGCGTTCCGAATACGCCTGCCGGCATCCAATGGCTCGCGGCCGTGATCGTCCACTTAGACTTGAAGAAGGTCATCGTCTGAATACCGGTCAGGGCCACCGGCAGACTACCCACTTTAGTGGGCCTCTTGTAGGTAAATTGCGTGAGGGTGGCGTTGGCCACAAATCCAGGAAGCGTCGGCTGATCGCCGGCATCCTCGCTGAAGGCACCCACGGTCAGCAGCGCGCCATCATTGCGGGGATCGAAATCCGCTCCACCCTGGGGCTTGAAATACATGGTCAGCATAATGCGTTCCTGCAATCCGCCGGAATTGCGTTGCGTGATGGACGCCTTCTCGACGAAGAAGATCCCATCCGGAAGATCGTTCAACACCGAGCCCCATTTGAAGTTGCCGGCGCCCGCCGCGGTGGCGCTTGCACGCGTGTAGTCCGTCTCCAGGGTGACCGCCGATTCGAAGGCTCCCAAGCGAATCGAGACTAAAATGGGCTGCGGGGCCTTTACCTGAGGAACCGCCGCGAAGGGCGCTCCCAATGCGGCCTGCAAGTTAGCGGCCGAGATCGTGAACGTGAGGATTCCCGTGCTCCGATTCAACGCCGCCTTGAACTTGGGCGTGGCTCCCGTGGCGCTCTGCCAAACGATCTGGGTCGTGGTGATCGAAGTCGCGGCCAGCGGTGCGGCCGGCAGGATTGCGCTTCCGAACGCAAGTTGCACCGTCTCGACGCCCAGGTTGTTCGGATTCAAACCCGCCGCTGCCAGCGCCGCGAACTCCAGCTTGGCCTGCAAATTGAGCGTATCGAGATTTAATCCCTTCGGGAAATCCAACTTGTACTTCCCGCTGATCGGCCGCCAGCCGGCGTCCCCAGTGAACGCGGATACCAAAGGCGCCTCGGCTTCGTCGTCCTCGCTCTCACCTATCCCGTTTCCGGGTGTCGAGTCAAGATCCGTCTCGTTGGCGGCGCTGATCTCGGCGGAGTTGACGATTTCGCCGGAAGCGGTCACGGTGGCCGTGATCAAGAGGGTTATCGACGTGCCGGCGTTTACGGTCCCCACCGTCCATACGCCCGTGCCGGACACGTAGGCGGCTACGCCATCGTCGCTCAGGTAGGTCAGCCCCGACGGAAGCAGGTCGGTCACCTCGACGCCGCTGGCGTTGGAAGGCCCGGCGTTGGTGACCGTAAGCGTAAAGGCGACGGTCTCTCCTACTTTAGCGTCGGAAAGGTCGGCGACCTTGGTGAGCGAAAGGTCAATCCGCCGTTGAATGGCCGTGCTTTCCGTATCTGAGTCGTCTCCCGTCTCGACGAGCGTCTCGTTCGCGGCGAGGTCCATGGCCGCACACGTGACGGAAGCACCGTGCGCCGCCGACGCGCCGGCGGTGAGCGTAAAGGTCAAAGTCGCGCTGCTTCCCGAGGCCAAACTGCCCACGCTCCAAGCATCGTCGGCGGTTCCTCCGTGCGTCCCTACGCTTGGGCTGGTCGAATCGAGAGTCACGCCGGAGGGCAGGGTTAGGTCCGTGCCGAGTTGTACGCCGGTGGCGTTGGACGGCCCGTTATTGGTGAGCGTGACGGTATATACGAGGTTCCCCGCGCCGCTGCCGGCGGTGACCGGATCGGCGCTCTCAGAAACAGTCACTTTCAGGTCCGTTTCACGCGTAACGCTGGTGCTCTCGGTGTCCGAGTCGTTCGCGGCGGACGTATCGGTCTCGTTCACGGATTCCACTTCGGCCTGAAGCGAGATGGCATCGGCGGCGGCCGCGGCGCTGGCGCCGGCGAAGAGTACGATCGTCAGGGTCTTATCGGTTCCGGCGGCCAGCGTGCCCAGCGTCCAATCGCCGTCCGGTGAGCCGCCGTAGGTTCCTTGTTCGGCCAGCGCCTGCTTGAAGGTCACGCCGCTGGGCAGGGTGAGATCCGTGGCGATGACGATGCCGCCGGCATCGGACGGCCCGAGGTTCTCCACGCTGATCTGATAGACGAGGTTCGCGGGAAAGTTCGAGCCGGCCACGACGGGGTCGGTGAAGTCCACGACGGTGACTTTGAGGTCCACCTCACGGTACACGGTCGTGCTTTCGCTGTCGGAGTCGTTGGCCGTAACCGGATCGTCCTCGTCCACCGCGGTGACGGCCGGCGCGCAGACGATCACGGCCCCGTGCGCGGTGCTCGCCCCCACCGCCACGGTAACCTTGAGCGTCTCGTCCTCGCCGGGGGCGAGGGACGCGAGCGTCCAGGTGTTCGAGTCGGCATCGGAGGTCACGTCGCCGGCCGAGGGGTTGACGAAGAAGATCGAGGTTCCGCTGGGAAGCGTGAGCGTGTTTTCCAGTTCGATGTTCGTCGCCGCGACGTTGCCGGCGTTGGCAAGCGTGATCGTGTAGACGACCGTGTTGGTTCCGGCCTGGGCCGGATCTTCGCTTTCGGCCACGGTGACTTGAAGATCGGTGTACTGCGGCGTGACCGTGGCGGAGTCGTAGTCGTCGCCCGCGCCGTCGTCCGGGGTGCTGTCCAGATCGGCCTCGCCGGCCGCGGTGACCTCGGCGTGGTTGGTGATCGAGTTTGACGAATTCGCCTGCGCGGTGATCTGAAGCGTGGCGCTGGCACCCTTCAAAAGTGCACCCACCGTCCAGACGCCGTTGACTTCGTCGTACGCGCCTGCCCCGTCGTCGCTCAGGTAGGCCAAACCAGCCGGAAGCAGGTCCGTCACTTCAACGCCCGTGACGTGATCTTGTCCGGCGTTGGTAAGCGTGAGCGTGAAGACAACCTCTCCGCCCAAGAGCGGCGTAGCGTCGTCCACGGTCTTGGACAGTTCCAGGTCAGGTTTCCGGTCGAGCACCGTGATCGTGAATGGCTGCTCCACGACCTGCCCGGAGGCGTCTGCTACGCGCAGGCGGATCGAATAACTGTTCTTGGTCTCGTAATCGAACTCGGCCCCTGTTTTGAGGTCGTTACCGGCCACTGTAAAGGAGCCGTTGTCCGTATCTCCGGTTCCGGATACGAGCGTGAAGGCATACGTATCGTCGCTTCCATCCTCATCGAGCGCGCTGAGCGCGCCCACGACCGTGCCCGCGGCGAGCGCTTCGGCGACTTCGCTGGAGGAAAGCTCGATTCCGGTTGGCGCGACGTTTACTTTCGCCAGGATGCGGTTGGCTTCGTAATGGAAAGTAAGCGCCTTGTTCGAGGGCAGCCCCAGCGCCTGCATGGTCAAAAAGGCCCCGCTGCGAGAACCGAAGGTCACCAGCTCCAGTTCCAGGCCGGCGGGCGGGTCGTAAGAGCCAAACGAGACGATCAATGCGCCGTCGAGCGTGGCCGCGTCGGCGACCTGCAGCTTCCCATGCGCGCCATCGGCGACGTGCAGCGTAAGCGCCCCCCCGCCAGACTGCCCGTAGTCGCCGGTCAGCGCCAGCTTTCGTCCGGCCGGAATGCTTAGCGCATCGCCCAAGGTCAAGTCGTTGGCTTTCGGATCGAAGTCCACCGTGACCACCGGATCGGCCACGCCTCGCGCGATGGTCACGTCGTAGCGCGCATCGCCCCACTGATGCGGAACCTGTTGCGGGTTCCACTTCACCGTTTCGCTCCAAGAGCCGCTCAGGTCGGTATTCCAAACGAAGGCGTGACTCGTGGCCGGCGTGCCGGCCTTGATCCGGTAAAGCCCGCCTTCGAGGTAGTCGTGAGGGTGCTTCCCGCCGCTGTTGTAGCGTTTGTAATCCGAAACCAGCAACTGGCCGAAGGGGTCCACGATCACGTCGAGCGGACAGTTGAAGCCCTTCGCCAAGCGCTGCACTTGCCCGGTCAAGGGATCGGCCATGACCACGTCGCCGTAGCGCAGGGCCTGGAAACCGGTTAAGGCATCGCGCGTGAGGCCGCTCTCCCAAGGTGCGCCAAAACGCGAGATGAAGGCCTTCTTGTGGTAGCTCAAGGGGAACGCGTTCCCGGTGTAGAACGCGAATCCGTCGGGCGAGCTGTGCGGGCCCAGCCCGTTGGGGCTCGCCGGATCGTGACGCAGGACCGCCGGACCGTAGTTATGGTGCGTCACCGAGAAGACGCGGTTGCCCGGCAGGAAGAAGCCCGCGTCGTTGGCGACGGGGGAGTTTCGCCACAAGAGATTCGGCCGCCCGTAGTCGGCGAAGGGCGTGGCCCGGAAGAGTTCGTCCCAGTGGTCGTCGGTGAAGTCGTTGTCGAAGCTGTCGTAAGGCAGCGGGCCGGTGTTGTTGTTGGTCATCCAGAGCTGCCCGTCGCCGTCGAAGGCCAGCCCGAAAGGATTTCGCGCCCCGGACGAATGCACGCGGAACTTGTCGCTCGCCACCGACGTGAAGGGCAGACCGCTCTGGATCTCAGCCGTCGAGAAGCCTCCCGCGTTGTCAACATCGGGCACGGCGGTCAGATCGAGCAGCCGGCTCACCGTGCCGCCGTAAGGCTCCTCGTTGTCGCCTTCAAGCCCAGTCGGCCCGCCGAACTCGTCGGAGCGCAGCCCGATTCCCGCGAACAGCGAATCGCCGATGATCGCGAGCTGGTCCACGTGGTGGTAGTCGATGGGAATGTTCTGCACGAGCGCCACGCGCGTTTCGCCGCTCTCGCCAAAGACGCCGTTGGAGCCCTCGTCGCGCAGCCGCCAAATCGTGCCTACTTTGGCGCCGGTATCGTTGCTGCTTACATACAGCGTCGAACCGTGGAAGGCCAAACCCAGCACCAGTTGTGTCCCGAAGCTCGCCACTTCCCGCTTGTCGCTCAGCGCGCCCGAGGCACTGTACTGGAAGCTATAGACCTTGCCCGAGGTCTCCGTCACGTACAGCCGCCCGTCGGGACCGAAGGCCATCTGCGATACCTGGTGGATGAAGTTCGAAGCCAGGGTGCTCGTCTCGCTGATTCGTTCGATCTGCAAGTCCGCCGCGAAGTCGGCGCAGATCGAGGGCGCCCCGCGGCGCAGCAGGAGGCTGTAGTGGTTGCCCGCCATAGCTTGGCTGGCGGCGATCTTGATCAAGTAGGTTCCCGTCGTGGCGGCCGTCCACGTGCGGCCCTTGATGCGCATGCTCTCGCCGAACTCCTGGTCGGCCTGACTGACCGCCGTGCCCGTCACCGATGCCATGGCCGGGTCGAAAACCTCGACTGTCATTACGGTCAGTTCACTGCCCGATAAGGTTCCGTTGGCGTTCAGCGAGCCCCACGTGGCCGAATTCGGCACGCCGTCCTGGATGCGGTAGAAGACCTTGGCCACGAGCGCTTCACCGGCCGTGGCGTCCACCGCGTACCAATCCTCCGTGCCCGGCTGGAGGTAGAGGTTCGGATGCGCATCGGGTTCGAGAGCCGCCGCCGCGCCGGAGGTGTCGTTGGGTTCGTAGCGGTCGTCCACGACGACCGTCACTTCG
The DNA here is from genome assembly GCA_045863855.1 of Planctomycetota bacterium. GTDB lineage: Bacteria > Planctomycetota > SZUA-567 > H5-PLA8 > H5-PLA8 > H5-PLA8. The sequence continues at coordinate 16,101 of BTVV01000132.1, forward strand.
GCCTGACCGCTCAAGGGATCTTCGCCGCCCGGCCCGTCGGGGTCGGCGCTCGCGGTCAGCCGGAAGGTGTATGAGAGGGCCTTATCCACGCGCACGCTCGTATCAGCCGCGTCCTCGGGCGTGAACGCGACGACCCCGTGCCCGGCCGTCTTCGTCCACTGGTACGTCAGCCCCGAGCCGCCGTAGGTGACGGTCGCGTCGAGTGCCACGTCCAATTCGCCCAGCTTCCCGGCAGTCTGCACGGGTACGGTCACGATGGATACGGACGGCGGCTGGACGAAGCCGAAGTCCACGGTCAGGTTGCCGTTCGTTCCGTCGCCGTCCGCGGGCGTATCCGGTTCGCTGCCTGCCGCCAGTGTTACGGCTTGGCAGGCCACACCCAACCCGGCGACGGTGGAGCCGTTGTCGTCGCCGTTGATGTCGTCGTCCGGATCGGGCGCGACGCCGTTCCCCGTGCTGGAAACGTACCCTTCCAGCGGGCCGCCCGAGGCGAAATTGGACGGCGCGATTTGGACGAGATACTCGCCGTCGGGCAAATCGGCGAAGCTGTATGTTCCGCCCCCGGCCGTCGTGATCGTCTCGGTGAAGGTATCGCCCGCGTCGAGGCTCCCCGCCGTCGTGCCGTCGTCCGTATAGAGGTTGACCACCACGCCATCCACGCCGGTTTCACCATCGCCGAGTTCGTAGACGCCGTTGTTGTTTAGATCGCGGAAGACCAGGTCGCCGAGGGTATGGCCTGTCGAGATCGTGATGACGTAGGCGCTGCCTTGATCCAGCCCGGCGACGTCATCGTCCCCGGACGCCCCCACGAGCGCCGTATCCCCAGAGAGCGCGACCGACCAGCCGAATTGATCGCCCGCCGCCGCGTCCGAGGCAGTGAGCTTCGCCTCCTGGCTCCAGACCCCGGCATTGCGTACGAAAACGTACGCAGAGC
>BTVV01000133.1:0-17021 GCA_045863855.1 Planctomycetota bacterium
GAGCGGTAAAGCGATTTTCGGGCCACTTAATATCGCCCGCCGTGGTCTCAGAGGAGAACAGAAGCACTGTAGTTCAAGCAACCTTTTGGGACGGTCCTGCTCTTTGACAATCGAGAGGCGAAACAGCGCACACGCGGGTCGGCATGACCTCGTGCTCCAGGTACGACTTCGGACGCGAATGAGTACGCGCGACTCCCGGCAGTAGTGCTTGAGCCAGCCGCCCAATAATTCCTGACATTGGACTTATCTGGCCTTGACGCTCCGCATTTACACTTGGGGAAGGGAGCGACAGGAGCGTGTAGCCCGCAAAGAAAACATGATGCGGACACGACGGACTGCTAAAAACATGCAAACCTCTCTGCGGGGAATAGCAAGCAGGGCGGGTGAGGACGGGAAGCCCGATTTCGGGACCTCTATGGGCTGCTCAACTAAGGAAACCTGTTTTGGTGCTTCTATCAACTGAACAAGAACGCAGCGGCAGGAGTTGACAAGGTAGCGTTCCAGGAATGCGAACGCGACTTGGAGACCAACTTGTCGAATCTGGTGGAGCGGCTCAATCGGAAACGCTTTTGGGCAAGACTGGTGCGTCGGAAGTACACTCCGAAGGCGAACGGCAATTTCCGTCCTCGCCGCCTTGGCCCGTGCCGTCCTTTGCCCGGTACCAGTCGTAGCCGTGGGTGCTTGTCCAAGGTGAACGTCGTCAAACGCCACCAAGAAGCAAATAAGAGGTGCGGGGCATTCGGCGTCAGGCCGTGGTTGACCCTTACGCGCGTGTGGGGAGCGGAGCACACTTCAGGGTCTGGCCGTCCCAGGTTACGGTCACGTCGCCCTTCGCAGACCATTTCGTCTTCACCTTCGGCGCTAGGAGCAGATCGGGTAGGGCGGCGGCAGCCCAAGTGAGGCAAACGAGGCGCGTGGTTTTCCCGGCGGGAAGACTCGCTTCGAGGGCAGGGGTGATGGCGCGGTCCCAGACGCCGTTGAGTTGTTCATTGCCGCGGAAGCCCTGGGCGCGGAAGGCCCGGGCGTAGCCTTGGAGTCCCTGAATGAGCGAGGCGCGCGCGCCGCAGCGGGCGAGGCTGAGGAGTGCCTTGCGATCCACGCGCTTGGCGGGCGCCTGCCCCGGCGCGTAGCCGAGGGCCGCGCCGCCTTCAACGGCCAGCAGGCGCGCCGCTCCGCGTGGCACGGCAAGGCGATGTAGGCGCAGGCACTTTTCGCCTCGAGGGATCAGAATCGTTTCACAGGTAATGGCGTGCAATCCGACCTGGAGTGTGTAGCGCGCGCGGAGGTATTCGGCTTCGGTGCAGAAGTCTTCGTAGCAGCCCGGATGCACCCAATGGTCGCCGTCGGTGAGGCAGAGCGCGGAATCGGGTCCGAAGTCGCCTTCGACGCTGCCGAAATCCACGGGGAAAAGCGAGCCGTAGAGGAACTTGCCGTACTTGGCGGCGTATTCGCCGCGCCCGTGCTGGGTACCCAAGCTGTAGCGGAGGATGTGCCCGCCCTGGCGGACACCTTCCACGATCCAGCCGGCTGGGACTACGACGCGGCGAAAGTCGGCTCGTTCAACGGGGAGTGGCTCCTCGGGGCAGATCCAGAACGGATGCTGCTCTGGAATCTGCCAGAGCGCGGCGAAGGCGTGCATGCACCAATAGGGATGTCCGGTGTTGATATAGCCGTCACGGACGGCGGGATGCCCGAACTCGGAGAGTTCCTGGCGCACGGTGTCGAAGCGGCGGTCCACGGCGCCTTGGTAGTCGTAGTAGGCCAAGTGCCTGCGGACGATCCGCTGGAGCATGCCGGTCTCGTGAGGCCAATCGTCTTCGCGCAGGGCGTGAAGCGCGCAGCCCAATCGGCCGAATTTATAAGAGAGGCTGCGCCCGTACTCGCTGTAGGAACCGTCGGCGCCGAAAAAACAGGGAAAATCTTCGAGCCTTCGGCGGATGCGTGCGCGGATGCGGCGAACACGCTCGGGATCGGACGCGCCGTCCATCTGCATCCAGAACTGCTCGTGCGTGCCGAAGACCCACCAGTTGTAGTCGTCGAAGTACGCTTCGGGCCCGTCGGTCATCCACCCGTCTCCGCGGTCGAGGGATTCGATGCGTGCCCAGGCATCGTCGATGACGTCTTGGCGATAAGGCCAGCCCAATGCTTTGCGCGCGGCATGGTTGACGATCCAGAAGAGATTCCAGTTTCCGCGGACGAGATCCCCGGAGCCGAAATAGTCGAGCCAGTCGCGGAAGCATTCGCGCGCTCGCTCGGGGAGTTCGTGCAGAAGCGTGTCGCGGAGTAGCCATGCGCCGTACGCGAGCACACTCGATTCGACCGTCCGCTGCTCCCGCCGCGGGTATTCCTCGCGCCCCCAGAAGCCAGGCGCATCGGGGTCAAAGGCGCAGAGGAGGATCGAGCGGGCGAGTTCGTCGAGGTGGATGGTATGTCCGCGCCAAGCGAGCGCACGCGGGCGCGCCGGGTTTGCCAGCCAGGCGGCCAGAGCGGGAAAGAAGCGAGAGGAGGCGTCCCAAGCGCCGCCGTGGTCGGAGGGGTTCTTGTGCCCGTAGAGCCAGACACGCACGCGGGTGTCGTCGAGCGCGCGTTCGTAGCCGTGGCAGAGACGGGCGAAGTAGTTTCGGGCGTACGTGTGGAAGTCGAAGTCGCTGGGGCGTGGCATACCAGAAAGCTCCACATGAAACTGAGATCCGCAGTATACCGAAAGGCGGTGGTGCGATACGGGAAACTCGCGACACTTGACGCGGCTAGAACTCGAAACGGAAACGAGCATATGGAACCAGGCACCTACAGATTCCATCGCCGGACAACAGCTACTCTCCGTCGGCTCGCCACCGTGCCAGTTCTCGCCCCTGCTGCATTCAGTTGCACTTCTCGTGCTCAGTGGCGGCAATAATTTCCAAACAGCCTCATCCATCTCACGCGCAAACACTATCAGCCGAGTCGTAAACCGTCCCCCCATTCGATTGGACAGGGGCTAAGAAGCGGGCACCTTAGAGGAGGGGCTCGGCGGCCCCATACTCAGCGCCGCCACCTGCGGATTCACCGCGCCGGTTCCTCAGCGTTCCAATGTGATCCCGCGGTCGCGGTACATTTGCCAAAATAGAATCCAAGGGCCGAGCAGCACTTCGTCGCTGCCGTCGCGTACCCGGAAGACGAAATGGCTGTACTCGCGCCTGCTCACCCGCACCCCGCCGCCGTCAGCCAGTAGCGCCCCCGCCGTGATCGGTTTGTGCTCGGGCACGTACAGCCGACTGAGATGGTGAACTTGGATCACCCACTCCGCGCCGTTGGGCCAGCGATGTACCACGCGCCAGCGGTTGTTGTTATCGCCCTTCGCGGGTGACCTTGCTGCCGCCGCTGAAATCCAACGGGACCTGCCGTTCGGCCTACTTGCGCATCGCCTACTCATTGGATTTCGGGCCTGCCCCCTCTTCTTTCTCGACAAATTTCAGATCCGCTTCAAAGACATATTCTCCGTATTGCAAACGACTTTCCGTAGAAAGCGCTCACACGCAGCAGGAACTAGGTATGACTTCAAGGCGAAGTGGTACATGCCCCAAGCCTGACGCCGAATTCAGAAAACATTCAGTAGGTCTGTCGCAACGGGGCATACACAATGGTGAGTAGCAGGAGGATAAGGTAAGGTGCGCATTCTCGTAGTCGAAGACGAGCCCAAGGTCGCGCGAGCTCTGAAGCAAGGTCTCGAAGGCGAACACTACGACGTCGACGTCGCGACCTCGGGCGAAGAGGGCTTTTTCCGTCTCAATGCCGAGACCTTCGACCTGATCGTTCTCGATCTCATGCTCCCCGGCCGCGACGGGCTGGAGGTCCTCTCCACCATGCGTAAGCGCTGCATCCAGTCGCCGGTTCTCATCCTCACCGCGAAAGACGCGGTCGAGGACCGGGTGATCGGTTTGGATTGCGGTGCCGACGACTACCTGGTGAAACCCTTCGCCTTCCCGGAACTCGTTGCCAGGATTCGAGCGCTCCTGCGGCGCGGGCGCGCGGATAGCGTGCTGCGTCTCAAGGCGGCGGATCTGGAGATTGATCTGGTCACAAGAACGGTCAGTCGTGGAGGCGAGGCCATGGACCTCACGCCGCGCGAGTTCGAACTCTTGGAGTACCTCCTGCGCTACCACCGGCAGGTGGTTTCGCGCGAGATGCTTGCACGTGACGTCTGGAAGGAGATCTCCCGCGCGACCCCTCTCGACAACGTCATCGACGTCCACGTCGCCCGACTGCGAAAAAAAGTCGACCAGGATCGGAAGGTGAAACTCATCCAGACGGTTCGCGGCGTGGGCTTCGTCTTGCGGGAGGGCGAAGCATGAACCCGCGCCGGTTGTCACGAAGCATTCGGGCGCGCCTGACGTTGTGGTACGCCATGGTACTTGCCGCAATCCTCCTCGCCTATGCCGGTGGGACCTATCTCTTTCTTCGGCAGAACCTTTATGCAGAGCTTGACCGGCAACTCCACGACGACTTCGAGGCCGTCGAGGAAAGTCTCGAACGGGGAGAGGATGGCATAATCCACCGCAGGGGCCGCAGCGATTCGCACCACCACGACGGGAACGCACCCGGCGAGCGATGGGTCGAAGTCCGGGATCGAGATGGGGTGCTACTCTACTGGGAAGGACCGTCGGAACCCGCCCTGCCGTTTGCCCCGAGTGTTGGTCGAAACCTCGACGTTACCGGCGTAGAGACCGCCGCCACGGAAGCGGGTGCGGTTCTGCGGGTTCGCAGCGCACCTTACCAAATCGGAGAGCTATCCGTGTTGATCCGCGTGGCCCGCTCGGAGGCGCGCCTGCGCCATGAGCTGGGTGAATTCATGGCCGGGATGGGGTTCGGTCTGCCGGTCGCTGTGCTCCTTGCCTGCGGCGGCGGCTATTTCCTTGCCGGTCGTGCCTTGAAACCCGTGGGACAGATGGCGGCTCAGGCGAACACCATCACGGCCGAACGCCTTGGGGAGCGCCTTCCCATAGAGAACCCGGACGACGAACTTGGCAAGCTCGGAACAGTCTTCAACGAAACTCTGGCGCGACTGGAACAGGCATTCGACTCCCTGCGCCGATTCACGGCGGACGCGGCCCACGAATTGCGGACCCCCCTCACGGCGCTTCGTAGCGTCGGCGAAGTGGGACTGCGCGAATCTAAGGACGAGCAGGCCTGCCGCGAAGTCATCGGCAGCATGCTCGAGGAGGCTGACCGTCTCACCCGTCTCGTGGAGACGTTGCTTACCCTCTCGCGCGCGGACGGCGGCCGCATCGAGGTGAGGCCGCAACGCCTGAACCTAAAGCGATTCGCACAAGAGATGGCGGAATACCTGGGCGTCCTTGCCGAGGAGAAGCGGCAGCGGATGGTCGTCGAAGGAGAGGACGACGTATTCGTCCGGGGCGATCCTCTTCTGCTGCGCCAGGCGGCTCTCAACGTCCTCGACAACGCCATCAAATACAGCCCGGAAGGTTCGCAAATCCGACTCGTCGCGGGCATGGACGCCGGGCAGGCGATACTCGGCGTCATCGACCAGGGACCGGGCATCGAAGCCGAACACCTGAAGCGGATATTCGACCGCTTCTACCGGGTCGACAAGGCGCGCTCACGGCTCACCGGCGGCGCGGGCCTGGGGCTTTCCATCGCCCAGTGGGCAATCCAGGCATGCGGCGGAACGATAGAAGTGGACAGTCAGGTCGGAGGCGGAAGCCGCTTCAGCCTTCGGTTGCCCATATCGGATAACGAAGGCGATGACGTCCAAAACATCCACACATAAAAGGAGAACACCCATGCGATACTTGTTACAAGCACCATCAGCCCTGGCAATCATTCTCATGATGGCCGGGTGCGTGTCACCTTCGAGGGGAGAAGAGCCAACCGCCAAGATCTCTGCCAACCAGGCCGTACGCGCCTACGTCACCAACTTTGGAGGAGACGGCGTGTCGGTCATCGATCCGTCCTCCAAGCGTCTCGTGGCGCACGTGCAAACGGGTTCCAAGCCTCACGGGGTCGCCATCGCACCTGATGGCACCGCCGTCTACGTCTCCAACGAAGGAGACGGCACGGTATCCTTAATCGATCCCCGAAAAAACGAGGTCACAGGCACCATCGAGGTCGGCAAAGCGCCGAACCAGATCGATGTTTCCGCCGATGGGCGTCATCTCTTCGTGACGCTCCACGAACAGGGTGCGCTCGCCATAGTCGACGTGGAACAGAGAAAGGTTGCCAAGATCGTTCCCGTCGGCCGCGCGCCGCACATCGCGCTACGCAGCCCGGATGGCTCGCGCATCTACGTGACAAGCGAGGGAGACATGAAGGTTGTGATTGTCGACGCCCGGAGTTGGGAGGTGACCGCCGAGGTTCCCCTGCTGGCCTTTCCGCGCGTGCTCGCTGTCACGCCCGACGGCCGCAAGCTCTATCAGACCATGCGCTGGTTGAACGGCGCTTTGGTGATCGATCTGGAGAAGAAGGATGTTGTGGATCGAATTGCTCTTGGAGAGCCCGTGTTCGCGTCCCAGGGGAAAGACGCGCACGGCATCGGCGTGACCCCCGACGGCTCACGCCTCTGGATCACCACGCAAACCACCAACTCGGTCACCATCATCGACACGGCCAGCCACAAGGTTAAAGACCGCATCGAAGTCGGCAAAGACCCGAACTGGATCGGCTTCACGCCGGACGGTCGCTTTGCCGTGATCAGCAATACCGGTTCGAACGATGCCAGCATCGTGGAGGTCTCCAGCCTGAAGGTGGTCGGCACCGTTTCCGTGGGACGGTCTCCGAAGCGCCTTGCGGTCGGTGTCGTTGTCGTCGGAGAGGGGCTTGGCCACGCGCTTCCACGGCTGGAGTCATCCCCGGTCGTCGATGCCCCGACAATCGACGGAAGGGCCGACGATGTGGCTTGGCAGAATGCGCGGCCTGTCGAGGTACAGGCGCGCGTCGTCTGGCCGAAGACGGAGGACCGGAGCGTTCCGGTGGTCCTCAAGTCCGTGCGCACGAAGGAGGATATCTATTTCCTCATCCGTTGGAAGGACGAGACCAAGGACGATGCGGCGCACAAGCCCTGGGTGTGGAACACGGAGAAGGGCAGCTACGAGTCAGGACCGGAGCGCGAGGACATGTTCGCCCTCGCTTTCGAGCATACCGGCGTCTTCAGCGGCCACATGCTGTCGGGTGACCCGGCGATATGGGACATCTGGCACTGGAAAGCGACACGGACCAACCCGCAGGGCCAGGCCATGGACAAGACCCACCACTACACGCTGGAGAAGCCCGCAGGGAAGGCCAACTCGTACCCGGCGCTGAACGGGAAGACGATCTGGATCGCCCGGCCGGAGGACGCCGGAGATACGATTGAAAAGAAGCAAGCCGCGCCGAAGGAACGTCAGGGTGATCGCGTTCCGCAGTATCTGCCAGGGACGCCAAGTGAAAGCGCGGCGGATGTGAGCGCCAAGGGGGCATGGGTCGACGGTTGGTGGACGCTCGAACTCAAGCGGAAACTCGACACCGGGCACGCCGACGACACGGCGTTCGATCCGGCGCGAACCTATCGCATGGCGGTGTCCGTGCACGACCGCACGGGTGACATGGACAAGGCCTCCGGGGTGATCGAGCTCGTCTTCGTTTCCGCCTCGTCCGAGCGGCATGGCACCCGTACTCGTAAATGGCCGTTCGATGACGATACCGTCGGTCGGCTGCCGGAAGGTTGGAAAGCGGAAGGCACGAATCAACGCGGGCCCGTGGCGACATGGATGGTCAAGGCGGACGAGAGCGTCGCTTCGAAGCCGAACGTTCTCGCGCTCACCGATACCCGGGAGGGCTCCGGCGGCACCTTCAATCTCTGTTGGAGCGACCGTGTGAAGTTCCAGGACGGCGTGATCGAGGTGAAGGTGAAGGCGGGCACTGGTCGTGTGGACCAGGGAGGCGGTCCCGTCTGGCGGGTCCAGGACAAGGACAACTACTACGTCGCGCGCTGGAACCCTCTGGAGGACAACTTCCGCCTTTACTACGTCAAGGACGGCCGTCGTGTCCAGCTCGACAGCGCCGACGTGGATGCCGATCCGGCGGGGTGGCACACGATCCGGATCGAGCAGAAGGAAGACGAGATCAAGTGCTCCCTCGATGGCAAGGAGCTCTTGAAGTCCCAGGACAAGACGTTCCAAGAAGCCGGTGGCGTGGGCCTCTGGACCAAGGCGGACGCGGCCACATCTTTCGACGATCTGACTATCGATCCCAACCGATGATGGAGAAAGAACATGAGAAAAACCGCATAAGCCGTGCAAGAAGATTTCGGTCTTCTTGCTACGGCAAAGATGCTCGAAAAGGCAGGGAATCCTTATGACGAACCGTGCCGCAGGCAAGGTGGCCATCCTCTGGCCCGGAACTCGGGAGGCGAGAAAAAGTGCGGACCTGACCGCAAGCCGCTATCGCGGTGTCGCCGAGGCGCTCCAAGCGGTGGGCCTTGCGACCGAGCCAGCTGTTTACGCCGATGAATTCGCCGATGAGGTCCGCGATCAGTTGATGCGGGCCGACGGCGTGCTGGTGTGGGTCAATCCCATCGAGGCCGGACGCGACCGCTCGGTTTTGGACGCCATGCTCCGAGAGGTGGCCGCCGCCGGGGTCTTTGTCAGCGCTCACCCGGACGTGATCCTCAAGATGGGCACCAAGGAGGTCTTGTATCGCACCCGCGGAATCGGCTGGGGGAGCGACGTTGATCTCTACACCACCTTGGAGGATCTGCGGGAAAGGCTCCCCGAGCGGCTTGTGCGCGGCGAGGTGCGCGTGCTGAAGCAGTATCGCGGCAACGGGGGGAACGGCGTCTGGAAGATCGAACACGCTGCCGACGACGATGCGGAAGGTGCAAAGGCTATCCCGGAGGACATGCCCGTACGCGTTCGCCACGCCCTGCGGGGCTGTGTCGAGGAGCGTGTGCGGCTCGGAGACTTCATCGCCCGTTGCGAAACGTACTTTCATGGAGCCGGACGCATGGTCGACCAGGCGTACCAAGAGTGTCTCGCGGAAGGCATGATCCGTTGCTACCTGGTCCACGACAGGGTCGAGGGCTTCGGATTCCAGGCGATCAACGCTCTTTGTCCCGCACCCACCGGTTCGCCGCCGGAGGACGCGCCGCCTCCAGGTCCGCGCCTGTATTACCCGGCGGACAAGCCGGAGTTTCAGGCGATCAAGCGGAAACTGGAGGACGAGTGGATTCCGGCTCTCTTGCGCTTGCTCCAGATTGAAGCGAGGGCGCTGCCGGTGATCTGGGACGTGGATTTCCTGTACGGCCCCAAGGACGCTTCGGGCGTGGATACGTATGCGCTGTGCGAGATCAACGTCAGTTCGGTTTATCCGTTCCCCGACAGCGCTCTGCCCGCCTTGGCGCAGGCGACTCGGTCCGCCGTGCAGAACCATCGAGCGAGGCACTCATGAACGGAACCCTTATGCGCATATCCCTTATCATCGGCGTCATCGCGTGCGCAGCCGTGATCTGGAGCATCTCGCGTTCGCGCTCGGTGGGCCCGACCAGTGACGGCAAGGCTCCCCCTGCGCCGCAGGACGCGCTCGTCTTCGACTTCGAGAAGGACGAACCGGGAGGCGTGCCTGTCGGATTCACTTCGGCGCTGACCGGCGGCGGAGGCCCTGTCCGGTGGCAGGTGCAGCAGGCGGAAGGCGCTCCGTCCGGCGCGAGGGTCGTCGCGCAGCTCAGTGACGATACGACCAACGCGCGTTAGTGGCGCCGCGTTCAGACATGCTTAGAGCAGCGCCTTCAGGTGCTTGATGCTGCGTTCGGCCTGATCCACCGTGCCGCACTCGACGCTCAGCACGATCTCTCGCGGTGCCTTGCGGCAGATCGCGATCACGCGTTTCCAGTCAATGACGCCCTCGCCGCACGCGCAGCCTACGGGCGTGCCGGTCACCTTGCCGCGTTCGCTGGAAGACTGTTGGTCGGAGATGTCCTTCGCGTGGAGATGCACGAGCCGCCCGGCGACGCGTTCCAGCCAGGCGTACGGGTCGTGCCCGCAGAGGTAGCTGTTGCCCGTGTCGAAGTTGATCCCGATGGCCGGAGAATCCACGAGCTTATGGATGCGGTTGAGCCCGTCGGGGTGCTTGCTGTACTGCTGGTGCGGCTCCAGCCCGATCAAGACCTCGCGCGGCTCGGCGAGGTTCGCCGCTTCGCGCAACGCGTACTTCATCAGGGTGTGGTCTTCCTCGACGGTGGTCCAGGCGGGCTTGGGGCCTTCGTCGGTGTTGACCACGGGAGCGCCGGCTTCGGCCGCGAAGCGGATCGCCTGCTTGAGGTACTCGACGCTGATCTCCGGCTTGCACAACGGCGTGTGGGTCGAGAGGCCGCTGAGCTTCACGCCGGACTTCTCGCAGGCGCGCTTGAGGCGGTAGGGGTCGTCGAGCATCGAGACGCTGTGGAAGTAGCCGGCCTCGCTGAGTAGCTCGCGCCCCCAGTGGACCATCGGCTCCACGTACGCGTAGCCCAGCCGCGCGGCTGTCTCCACGCCCCATTCGAAGTTTTGGTCCGCGTGCCGCACGAACTCCAGGTTGATCCCGATCGAGAGTTTGCCCATGGTCCGCCTCCTTGTAAAGGTGGAATTCGATTCAGTTCTTCCGGCGCGCCAGCGCTTCCACCGGCCATTCGTTGAACGCCTGAAGCTCAGCAGAGAGCGGCAGGTCAATCCGGTCGCCCTTCACGGCCGAGAGATACACGGCGAGGTTCAGTTCCGAGCTCTTGAACATCGTCGGATGCCCGCAGCGCGTGGCGGGGCCTCCTTCGATCCACAGCAGCAGTTCGTCGAGCATCTCGTGCCAGAGCGCGCTGTGGCGAGGATGCGCGCTGAAGTCCTCGACCGTGCGCCCGCTCCCGTTCTCGACGGTGACCACGGCTTCGTTCTTGACGCGGATGACGCCGGCGGTGCCAAGCAAGGTGAGCGTCCAGCCGTCAATCTCCTGGCCGCCGTCGAGCAGGCCCTTGCTCCCGTTCTCGAACTCGAAGTAGGCGACGGCGTGGTCCTCCATGGCGTGCCCGTAGCCGCGCGTCTCGCGCACCCGCGCCTGGCCGAAGACCCACTTCACCGGCTGATCGAGATGGAAGAAGCGGAACATGTCGAGCCAGTGGCTGCCCCATTCGCTGAGGTCCCAGCCGCCGACGCCGGCGGTGCAGAGCAACGGCTTGCCCACGGTGCCGTCGTTGTAGATCTGCCGGGCGCGCTCGAACGCGGGCCGGTACCGGCGCTGGTGGCAGACTACGATCTTCACGCCCGTCTCTTCGGCGATCCGCTCGACGGCTTTCAGGTCGGCGGGGCTGTTCATGAAAGGCTTCTCGCACAGGATGCCCTTCACGCCGGCGCGCGCGGAGTCCTCGATCATGCGCCGGTGCAGGCCGACGTACGTGCCGATGCTGACCAGGTCGGGCTTCAGTTCGCTAAGCATCGTCTTGTGGTCGGAGAAGCCGTGCGGCACGCCGAACTTGTCCTGGAACGCCTTGAGGTTCTCGGCGTTGATGTCCGCGCCGCCCGCAAGCTGCACGCGCGGATGAGCCTTATGCATGGTCGCGTGCTGATAGCCGATGGCGTGCCCGCCGCCCTTAGGCCCGCCCCCGCCGACCTTTCCTACCCCGATCACCACCGCCGTGTACGTCCGCGTAGTCGTCGCCGTGCTCATGCGTGCTCCTTTAAGGTATGAGATCTAGCAGCCAGCGCACTGCGTTGATCCAAAGCTGCCGCAACGCCGGCGCTTCGAACGCGCGCATGTCGTGCCCGTTGGCCAGGTACGCCGCGCGCCCCGCACCCGCGACGCGCCCACCTTCGGCGGTGCTGACCATCGGAAGCGTGCGTTCCAGCCAATGCGCCTGCGCGTGCACCGAATGGTGCATGCCCTCCGTTACCTTCACCGAATGGTACAGCTCGTCCACCAGCGCGAAATCGCTCACGCCGGCGACGATCGGGTGCGCGGTGAGCAGCACTTCGACTTTGTGCTCGGCCACCGGCGAATGGCCCGTCGTGCCCCAGACCCACGTCCAGCCCAGCAGCTCGCCGAACTGCGGCCAGTCGTCGTAGCTCGCCACCCCGCCGTGATGCGTCAGCAGCGGCTTGCCCGAAGCCACGTAGCGCTCGAACGCGCCGCGGTCGTCGGGCGTGAGCGGAAAGTACGCTTCCTGCTGGCCCGTCCATTGGAGGCCCATGATGACGAAGAGGTCGCACGCGTCGAGCCGTTCGAAGGCCGACCGCCCGTCGGCCACCTCGCAGACGTACTCGCCGCCCAGCCATGCGGCGATGCACGCGGCTTGCTCGGCGACCGGATGGAAGGCCGGCCCGCCGACATGGAAGAGGATTCGAGGCTTGGCGCGCGGCATACAGAAGAGTCTCCCGTACTCGCCCTTGAAGGTACGCGATCACCGGGGCAGAATCTTCACGTAAGAGTCAGTGGTAAATTTCGAACATATACCGCAAGGTGCAGCAGGGAGGTCCGGCATGGCCCAAGCGCCCGCGATCTTCGTTTCGCCCGCCGGCACCTTTCGCGCGGACACGTGCGAGCCGCTCAAGGCCGCCGAAGCCGCCGGCGCGGTGCGCATCGAGGCCCTCGCCCGGGGCTGTTACCCCGGCCGGCCGATGCCCAAGCGCGTGCTCCCTGAAGTCTGCACGGTCGGTTACTGGGACGCGCCGCGCCAGCAGGCGTGGGGGCTCGACTGGCACCGCAACGAGGGCCTGGAGTTGACCTTCCTGGCACGCGGACGCGCGGACTTCGGCGTGGAAGAGCGCGCCTTTGCGCTCGCGCGCGGCGACCTGACCGTCACGCGCCCCTGGCAGCGGCACCGCGTGGGCAACCCGCACGTCGGCCCCAGTCGGCTCTATTGGCTCATCCTCGACTTGGGCATCCGCCGGCCCGACGACGCTTGGCGCTGGCCCCCTTGGCTGGTGATGGCGCCGGAGGACCGGGAGCGGCTCACCAAGCTCCTGCGGCACAACGAACAAGAGGTCTGGCGCGCGGATGCCGAGATCGCGCGCGCCTTCGAGCGCATCGGCGCGACAGTCGAGCGCTGGGGCGAAGCGGGGAGCGCCTCACGGCAGGCGTTGCACCTCAACGAGCTGTTCCTGGGCCTCTTGCAGCTTCTCGGGCGCAAGCGCGTACCTTTGGACGAGCGTCTGGTCAGCACGCAGCGGACCGTGGAGCTCTTTCTCGCCGCGCTGCCGAAGCACCTGGAGCACGCCTGGAATCTGGATGAGATGGCGGCACAGTGCGGGCTCGCGCGGACCCGCTTCACGTACTATTGCCGCGAGCTGACGAACACCTCCCCCTTGGAGCATCTCAATCACCTGCGCGTTCAGGCCGCCGCGGAACTCCTGCGCTCCGATCCGCGCCGCAGCGTGACGGAGATTGCTTTCGCCTGCGGCTTCCAGTCCAGCCAGTATTTCGCCACACTTTTCCGGCGCCTGAAAGGATGCTCCCCTCGCGCGTTCCGTGCGAAGACCTCTTGAATCCCGGAGAAATTTATGAAGGGCGGTTGAAAAGTGCGGCGGGGGCTTGGTGGGCGCCGCCGCTGTCCAGAAGCGCTTCAGCACCGGCGAGGCGAATGAGAAGCAGGGCGTCAAAGACCACGAAAAACTGACCGATTGCGCTGGACCGGCTGACGGAATTGTTTTTCAAGAGCTGACGGGTGCTTGCGCGGCCCGTCCGGCGTGCCGGTACGCCGCCAGTACGTCGCTTCGAGTCACGATCCCTAGCAGTCGGGCCGGGTTCTCGCGCGAAACCACCGGCAGCCGGCCCACTCCATGGTTCAGCAGGTGATCCACCGCCTGCCTTACGAGGCAATCGTGGTACACCACCACGGGCGGACGCCGAATCAGGGTTTCCAGCCGAGTCCGAGGATCGGCCTCGGAGGCCAGCACTTCGTACCGAGTCAGTACGCCCACCAGCGCGCCCTTCGCATTCAGCACCGGAAAACCCTGATGCGTCAGTCGGGCATCGGTCAATCGCTTGCGCGCCGCGGCCAGGGAGTCGTCCGCGTTCAAGGTTTCGAGCGACTTGCTGGCAATATCCAGCACCGTGATCTTTGCCAGAGGATCGGCCGCGTAACTCTCGGGAACTGGGACACCTCGCCGCGCGATTTTCTCGGTCATGATCGTATGTCGCATCAACATGCACGAGACTAGGTACGCCGCCGTGCATCCCGCCAGGAGTGGAAGCAGGCTGTGCGGCTCGTGGGTGATTTCGAACGCGAAGACGATGCATGCCAGCACGGCTCGACTGGCGCCTGCGAATAACGCCGCCATGCCCACCAGCGCCGCCGCGCGCGGATCGACGCCCGCACCGGGCCAGAGTGCTGCGGCGCCTAACCCTAGACTCGCGCCCAGCCCGCCGCCAACTGTAAACAGCGGAGCCAAGGTTCCGCCGGATGTCCCGCTGCTCAGGGAAACTAGCCATGAAACGAATTTCAATCCGCAGAGAGTCAGGAGCGCCGGAAGCGTGAATCGCAGGGCCAGGATATCGGAAATGTTGTCGTACCCGACGCCGAGCGTGCGCGGCGCGAGCAGCCCTACGCTTCCCACCACCACCGCGCCCAGCGCGGGCCACCACATCCAATGCAACGGCAACCGCTCGAACAGATCCTCCAGACCGTAGACCGCCCGCGTGACGGCGACCGCAGCCAATCCCGCGCACGCGCCCACGCCGGTATACACGCACAGGGCCGCCAGCCCCGAGGCTTCCAAGGCCGGCATACCGAAGACCGGTTCCACGCCTTCCCAGTGCATGCGCAATCCCGCCGCGGTCACGCAAGCCAGCGCGACCGGGATCAGCGAACGTGCGTGAAGCTCGAAAAGCAGCAATTCGACACTCAGCAGCACAGCCGCAAGTGGGCTGCCGAAGGTGGCGGCCATGCCGGCGGCCGCGCCCGCAGCCAAGAGCGTTTTTCGTTCTTCGGTACTGACCGTTAGCCGCTGCCCAAGCCAGGAGCCCAACGCGCCGCCGCTGGCTATGATCGGACCTTCGGCGCCGAACGGCCCCCCGGTGCCGATGGAAATCGCGGCGGAGATGGGTTTCAGAAAGGTCATGCGAGGAGGAATGCGGCTCTCGTTGGTCAGAATCTGTTCCATGGCTTCCGGGATGCCGTGACCGCGGATGGCTTTGGAGCCGTAGCGCGCCATCAGCCCCACCGCCACGGCGCCCATGATCGGGATAAGCAAAGCGAACGCCCCCAGCGTGTGACCCGCCGGTGAAACCGGAATCGCGGAGATGCTCCCGAAGTAACACACGTTCGTGATCAGCGCGATCAAGGCGGTTAATGCTTGGGCAAGGAGGGCCGCAGCTACGGCCAACAGCGTCGCCAGGGCCGCTACATAAACCGTGCGCCGGTCGAATCGCGGTTCGGGCGGCGGAATATGCGTGGCGGCCAGCGCGAAAGACATGGAGGGAGCCACGGGCAGACTGCCGCCACGCAAGGCATACCGGGGCTCAGGCGGTGGGTCAGGCTCGGTTTCGGGCATGGCGTTTGGAATTTCCTTTGGCCTGGGGTGGTTCGAAGAAAAGCTCGGGCCTTGCAGACGAGAGGCCCGTCTGCCGCACCACCCGGGTGAGTAACGCAGCCAGGCGCTTGCGTTGCCCGAGCGGGAGGGCATGAAGTGCGACGACCAGACGTTCCTGCGCAGCCTGAGGCGCGCGCTCCAGAAGCGCACGGCCTGTTGGGGTGAGCGCGGCCTCGACGGCGCGGCGGTCGTTATCCGAACGCCGCCGCGTGATCAGTTTGCGCCGAGCCAGACGCTGGGCGACGACCGAAACGGAGCTTTGATGCGTGTGCGTCCGAGCCGCCAGTTCATTGATCGTCAAGCGGCCGGCTTCGCCGAGTTTCTGAAGCACGAAAAGCTGCGCGGCGCTGAGGCCCACGCGCTTTTCGGCCTCACGGGCGGTGAGGCGCAGCGCTTGGACGATTCTTCGAATCGCGTCCAGGGACTGGCGCACGGAGGGATCGGCGGAAGGCATGGCGCATTTCCATGGAGTCCCATATAGTTTGACGCAAAAATGACCGCATGCAAGCGCAAGCGAGTACCGAGGAGAGCAATTTCTTTCCCGTACTCCAATCGTGCTTTCCAGTCCTTCCTTACCGAATTGCCGCCGCAGTTCGCATTTCGCCGCTCTGGCTGAGTTCAGTAGTCCGCAACCCAGACCCCGCAAACCTCGCCGCATCGGCCGAACCGTCGCACCCAGCCCCTCCCACCACCAGCCCCAAATACGAAATGACTTCGTTTTTGGCTCCGCCCCGTAGCACCCCGAAAGCGCGTGGAAGAATTCCGATTCGCCATAGAATCCCCTGCTTCCCATAGGAACCGCCCATGCCCTCCTTCGCCACCACCCTCAAATCCGAAGTCTCCCGCATCGCCCGTAAAGAATCGCGCGCCCAAGCCGCCCCGCTCCATCGCGCCTTGACTCAATATCGCCGCGACGTAGCCGCCCTGAAGCGCCAGGTATCGCGCCTTTGTCACAGGCCGTGTACTTTCCTGAGTTAGGGGACGTGAAGCTTTAGTGCGCCGGTCACACCGGTGGAAAGTGGAGGATGAAAGTTCCTTACGGGAAAGGCCTAGCGAGTGTCCTCCTCGCCGTAATGTTTGGCAGTTGTGTGCGCTAGAATAGGGGATTAATTCCCTCCTCCAAGCCGGAGGTTTGAGCCACAAGAAAGGAAGGGACGGGTTGGCGCCGGAGGCCGAAGAGCCCGATGCTTCGGGCGAGGTGCACGAAGAGGCTTTGTCGGAATCGGTCGAAGTAGGGTTGCCGGACAATGCGGAAGACGTGGATCCGGACGCCGAGCCCGATGACGACGAGTGGGCGGAGGCGCACAGTCCGCTGCCCGACGAGGTCCCCGAAGCGGTCTTGGAAGAAGCGTTAACACCAGGGCCGGAGTTGGAAGGGAAGCCGCTGGTTGGGTACCGCTGTTTTCGACCGCCCTTCACAACTCACGCGGGACCTTGAATCCGTGCTTGGGCAGACCGAGCACGGCCGACGCACAGCCGAATACCACCAGCGGAGCGCCG